>CAZIJH010000001.1:0-1646 GCA_964539655.1 uncultured archaeon
GCTTACTATCCAGTCAAATAATATTGTGATGCAAAATGTTTAATAAGTCTTTTTTGCTCGAGAAAGTGGTCAACTCTTTTCTCAGGGAGAACTTTGAAGTTCTTACCACAGAAGGGCCTTTTGATATTGCTGCAAAGAGGGACGATAGGCTTCTTCTGGTGAAGGTTCTCGCGAACATAGACGGCCTCAACGAAAGCCAGGCGATGAGCCTGCGTACGATTTCCTACTTTTTGTCCGCGCACCCGTTCGTGGTTTCGGGAAAGAGCAACAGGGAGACGCTTGAAAACAATATCATTTATTCCCGTTTCGACATTCCGGTCGTCACTTCGGAACTTTTCATGGACATCCTGACTAACGACAATCTTTCTCCGATGAGATCCGCGAAAGGCAGGCACACTATCAAAGTCGATCCGCAGCTTCTGCGCGAGAAAAGGAACGAGCTGGAGATGACGATGGAGCAGCTCGCCGACAAAATTGGTATTTCAAAAAAGGCGATGTACGAAATCGAAAAGTCGAGGGTTAATCCGAGCGAGGGGACCGTTGAAAAATTGGAATCCGTCCTGTCTGTGAATTTGAAAAAGCCGTATGAGATGGAAAACGCTCCAGTTACTTATCTAAAACCGAAAGACGATTTCCAGAGCAAGGTCAGCAAGGAGTTTTCGAGGATAGGCATCGACAATTCTTCCGTCTACTCTGCTCCGTTCGAGATTGTCGGCAAGGAAAATTTCTCGCTGATAACCACGCTGTCGCACAACACGAAGAAAGTTGGGCTGGCTGCTTCGATTGTCAAAAAACTTTCAGGAGTGTTTTCATCGAAAGCTGTTTTCATCGCCAAAAAATCCGAGGATAAAAATGTTGAGGGAATTCCTGTTGTTCTCGAATCAGAGTTGCCAGATATAGAAACCGGGAAAGAATTTTCCAAGATAATCGAAGAAAAGGAAGAATAATTTACACTACTTCTACATCTTTGAATATTGTAAGTATTTGATCGCCATAAGCGGCAACAGCGTATTGGTCCATTCCAATTCGTTTCAAAATAAATCCATATTGAGTTAAATCATCTAAGTAATTCTTCATGCTCTCGACCGTCAACTTATCCAAAGGTCCAATTTGCGAAAAAGATTTTCTTATAACATCATCATTAACCAACTCTTCAGGTGTTACTCCTTTGAATCCTAATCCTCTAGGATTAGTTTTTAAATCGGTCATGCGTCTTAGCAAAGTCAAATCATAACCGTTAACAACTTTTTTGTCTGCTGGAATAGTAATTCCCTTAGTCATAATTTTAACAATGAACAGTTAACTATTTAAATGTGTATGTAAGTATATAGAAAATAGAATTTTGGGTGAATTAAAAATGGATTTCAAGGAACTTGACACAATAAAATTTCCTGAAGGATGTAAGATTCCTATTTTTGCTTTAGATAATGAGAAAGTTATTACAAGATTTGGAATTTTATATTCGGAAAGCAAAAACATGTTGAAGAGGTTAATTTAAATGGCATCACAACCTATGATTGGAAATTTCGGCGGGCAGCCCATATTGATTTTGCCTGAGGGAACTTTGCGTTCCCAGGGAAAGGACGCGCAGAAGGCGAACATTGCTGCAGCGAAAGCTGTCGGTGACGCAGTCCGCACTACTCTCG
>CAZIJH010000001.1:1656-64381 GCA_964539655.1 uncultured archaeon
CCGAAAGGAATGGACAAGATGCTCGTCGATTCTATCGGAGACATCGTGATCACAAACGACGGAGTTACAATTTTGGAGGAAATGGAGATCGAGCATCCTGCAGCGAAAATGATGGTCGAAGTCGCGAAGACGCAGAACGAAGAAGTCGGCGACGGGACAACCACATCCGTAATTATCGCGGGAGAGCTTTTGAAAAAGGCCGAGGAACTTTTGGACCAGGAAATCCATCCGACTGTCATAACAAAGGGTTACAAGATGGCCAAGGAAGAGGCTTTGAAAATTCTGGACCAGATTTCGATTCCGATTTCTCTGAATGATGTTGACAATCTGAAAAAGATCGCTGAGACTTCGATGTCGGGAAAATCCGTCGAGCGCGCTTCTCCGAAACTTGCCGAGCTTGTAGTCCAGGCGGTGAAAGATATCGCGAGAGAAAAGGAAGGGAAGATTGTAATTGACAACGACGACATAAAGCGCGTCAAGAAGCACGGCGGATCGAGCGAAGAGACTGAACTGATAAACGGAATAGTTGTCGACAAGGAAGTCGTGCATCCGGCCATGCCGAAAAAACTGTCCGACGGAAGAATCGCACTTTTGGATGTTGCTCTCGAGATAAAAGAAACAGAGACCGACGCGGAGATCAGGATAACTTCTCCGGAACAGATGCAGGCTTTCATAGACCAGGAGCAGAGAATGATAAAGGACATGGTCGACAAGGTTGCAACGAGCGGAGCGAACGTCCTGATGTGCCAGAAGGGAATCGACGATCTCGCGCAGCACTATCTTGCGAAGAAGGGAATACTTTCCGCTAGGCGCGTGAAGAAGACGGACATGGAAGCTCTTGCAAAAGCAACAGGCGGAAGAGTCATCACGAGCATAGACGATTTGACGAACGCTGATTTGGGATTCGCGAGGAACGTCGAGGAAAAGAAAATCGGCGGAGAGAACATGATTTTTATTCGCGACTGCAAGGATCCGAAAGCAGTGACTCTTTTGGTGAGAGGATCGACTGATCACGTCGTTGACGAAGTCGACAGATCAATCGAAGACGCGATAGGCGCAGTGTCATCTGCAATTGAAGTTGGAAAAATCGTAGCGGGCGCTGGTGCTCCTGAAGAGGAAGTCGCAAAGAGATTGAGAAAATTCGCCGAGCAGTTTTCGGGAAGGGAGCAGCTCGCAATCAGAGCATTTGCAGACGCTTTGGAAGTTATTCCGAGAAGTCTTGCGGAGAATGCTGGAATAGATCCTATTGATGTCCTCGTCGGATTGAGGGCGAGCCACGACCAGGGGAACACGACTTACGGTGTCGACGTTTTCAACGGCCAGGTGAGCGATGCAATCTCGAGAGGAGTAATCGAGCCATTGAAAGTTAAGACGCAAGCGATAAAATCTGCAGCCGAGGCGGCCGAGATGATTTTGAGAATTGACGACGTGATTTCTGCGAGCAAGCTTTCGAGAGGCGGCGGTATGCCACCTGGGATGGGCGGTATGCCTCCTGAGGGAATGGAATAGAATACTCTTAAATATTTACTTTATACATCATTGTTATGCAAGCAGTCCAATCGAAGACGTATTTAGAAAAACTTAAGACAGGATTGGTAACAAGTAGTAGTGATTTGCTGCTTACAAAAACTGATTATCAAAGAATCGTGTCTTTATCAAAGAAAAATGAAGAAGATTGTACTAAGTGCAAAGGAAATTCTATTGACACAGTAAAAAATCTCACAAAAATAATGTCGAAATATGTTGACGTTTCTCGATATACATTTCCTGAATTAACTGCGCAATTTGCTGACAATCGAGTAGCTCGCTGGGAAGATCCGACGATAGACATGATAGATGTCGAAGTCATCGGAGGAGCAGATCTCATTTACCTTCTTGACAGAAAGAGAACAGCGGACAAAAATGGTAAATATCGTCTTAATTGGATTCCAGAAAGTCATCTCCAATTTTTAGAAATCGAATTGGTGGATGGCCCAATAAGAATTATTGGTCCTTCTGGCGAACCACATTACTAAATCTGAATGCTAATACTAAATCGAAGTTTTATTAAACTTTCAAAACAAATTCTTTGTATTATGTATACGGACATTCGTGAAATTCTGAACGGAAAAGTCGAAGGCAAAGTGTCTTTGCGCGGATGGATTCACAACAAGCGATCTTCTGGCGGTATTCAGTTTCTCATTTTGCGCGACGGAACCGGTTTCGTGCAGTGCACGATGAAGAAAGACAAAGTCGGAGAAAAAACTTTCACGGATGTTGAAAAACTTTCTATACAATCTGTGATTGAACTCGAGGGAAACGCGAAAGCCGACAAGAGGGCTCCCGGCGGATACGAAGTTTCTGTGGAAAAATCAAAAATTTTGAGCGAAGCGCAGGGAGATTTCCCGATAACTAAAAAATCCCACGGATTGAAATTCCTGCTCGACAACAGGCACGTGTCTTTGAGAGGACAAAAGTTGAACGCGATAATGTCTGTGCGCGAAAATATTATTGATTCTGCAAGGCAATGGTTGAAGGAAAACGGATTCAGGGAATTGCAGCCGCCTATATTAACAGGGCTGACGCAGGAAGGCGGAGCGAAACTTTTCGAGGTGAATTATTTCGGAAAGAAGGCGTACCTCTCGCAGAGCTGGCAGCTGTACGGCGAAGCGATAATGGCGGGATTCGGAAAATCTTTCACAGTCTCTCCAACATTCAGCGCGGAAGAATCGAGAACAAGAAAACATCTTTCGGAATTCTGGCAGCTCGAGGCCGAAATTCCATTTTGCGATTTTGAGAATGTGATGAAAAAGCAGGAAGAGTTGTTGTGTTTCATAATTGAAAACGTTGTCAAGAAATGTTCGCGCGAACTCACTGAGCTCGGAAGAAATACCGACGACCTGAAAAAAATGATGAAGCCTTTCAAGCAAGTCAGTTACGACGAGGCTTTGGAAATTTTGGAGAAGGAAAAGATGAAAGTCAAGTGGGGGGGCGCGTTCGGAGCCGACGAGGAAGACAGGCTCTCGAGAAAATTCGACGTTCCGTTTTTCCTGACGCACCTTCCGAAAGATGTCGTAGCGTTTTATCACAAGCCGGATCCGAAAAATAAAAAACTGACATTGTCTGGGGATTTGCTCGCTCCGGAAGGATACGGAAACCTTTCGTTCTGCGGAGCCGGAGTCGGAGAGAGAATCGACGACGAGAAGGAACTGCTTGCAAGGATGAAAGAGAACGGAATCAATGTGGAAAAATATCAGTGGTATATCGACTTGAAAAAATGGGGAAGCGTGCAGCATGCGGGATTCGCATTGGGAATCGAGAGGCTCGTCATGTGGATCTGCAAATTGAAAAATATTAGAAGCGCGGCAGTTTTCCCGAGGGCGATGAACAGGATTTATCCGTAAGTTTTTACTTATTTCCTTTTTCCGACAAATAATTTATTGTATGCCTTTTTCTGACCAGCGAGGAATTTTCAAAAACAGTGATGTCCTGTCTTACGAATATCTTCCGGAAATTCTCCCGCACAGGGAAAATCAGATTAAATTTTTGGCGACTACGATTTCGGGCCTTGAAAGGCAGATGCCAAGGAACGTTTTCATATTCGGTCCGCCTGGGATAGGGAAGACAGCTTCGGTAAAATTCGTTTTCAGGGAATTCGAAGATTCTTTCCCGAATGTAAAAACATTTTACATAAACTGCTGGACGCACGGCACGTCTGTATCCATCTTCTCTAAACTTACTGAAGATTTGAATGTGACTGGCGTCAATGCGAAACGCAGAGGCCTGGGTAAGGACGAAGTCATCAGAAAATTTGAAGAGGCTCTGGAAAAATCAAAGAAGAATATTTTGATCTGTTTAGACGAAGTCGACCAGCTTATCTACAAGGATTCCGGCGCGCTTTACGATCTATTGAGGATGGACAAGTTTCAAAATAAAATTGGATTGATATTTTTGTCAAACGATCCGCACGTGTTCGCCAAGCTGGAATCGAGAATATCAAGCAGCCTTGCGATCAACGAACTAGAGTTCAAGCCGTACACGATTGACGAAATGAAAAACATACTCCAAAAAAGAATCGAGCACGCTTTCAATTCAGTCCAGACAGGAGTAACAATTCTTGCTGCAAACCATGCAATCAGAAAAGGAGGGGACGTGAGAGCGGGCCTGGAAGTTTTGAGAAAGGCCGGAATGTTGGCGGAGAACATGGGTGACGGGAAATTGAAAATCGGCCACGTGAAAGAAATTTTGAAGCGGGCCACTGAAGTGAAGCCGAAGATACTTTCTGAAAAAATAAACGATTACGAAAAACTAATTTTGAAAATTGTTAAAAGTGATGGGAAGATTTCTTACGGAGAAATTTACAAGAAATTCCTGGAAAAATCCGGTAGTCAGATCAGCGAGCGGATGTTCAGGAACCATTTCAAGCATCTGAAGTCGACCGGCATGATCAAGATCAACGAGAAGAAAATCGGCGGAAAAAGAATTGTCTCCAAAACATGATTGTTTTTTACGAGATGCAGAGGACGCTCTCGTCAGCCGTGTTGACCGGGCCTACGACCAGGACTTCGTGTGTGCTGATCAGCGAGCTTCCGCTGGGTATCGCGAGCGCGCATGAGACTGACGATCCGGCCTGCAATTCTCCCGGACAGCTTTGCACGGGCATGTTGTCGACGTAGAACTGCAATTCGGAAAGCGCGATCCTGCTGGGGCCGAGGTTCCTTACGACGGTTATGATCGACCCTCCGGAGCAGCTCGCGTCAGAAATGTCGATAAGAGAGAATTTTGATTTCGAATCTGTCACGACCGAGCTGAGCCAGGCCGACACGAATGCCGCGATTGCAAAACTCACGATCCACCATAAGACGAACATTACCAATCCTGCGATGAGAAGGTTCTCGGCAAGTTTCCTGTCTCTGTGCCTCACTGCGAAATATCCGATTATTCCTCCGATGATGTTGAAGAGTATTGGCAGCAGGTACCACCATCTACTCGGACTTCCTTCTGGCCGGCCTCTTCTGTCTGCCATAGAATTTTTACGTTAGCAAACGAGACGATAAACGTTTCCTCTAAATCGCAAAGGAAATTATTTGATCGGGTTTAAAAAACAAAACAAAAACAAGCCGCGGACCAAATAGAAAATCAATTTAAATATGCACGACTTTAATTGTTGTAAGTGATTAGCAAATGGCCGATTTCAAATTTGTAATTAGCGAGCCAGCAACAAGGAAGTCCCATCAGCTTGCGGTTGCGCAGGACAAGGCGATTTCCATCGTCGGCAAGAAGATCGGAGAGGAATTCAGCGGAGACATAATCGGTCTCAGCGGATACACTTTGCAGATAACTGGCGGAACTGACAAGGACGGTTTCGCGATGTACCCGAGCTTGAACGGCCCGGGAAGAAGGAAGATTCTTTTGAAAGGCGTTCCTAATTTTTATCCGAGGCTGCAGGGCGAGAGAAGGAGAAAGACCGTCCGCGGAAACACGATTTCTCAGGATCTGATTCAAATCAATGTGAAGGTTGTCAAGAAGGGAGAAAAAGATTTGGAAGAGATTGCTCCGACAAAGAAGAAAGAGCAGAAACCAAAAACAACTGAACAAACTGAACAGAAAAAAGTTGAAGAGAAACCAGCTGAAAAGACAGAGGAGAAGAAAGAAAGTGGAGGCGAGCAGACTCAACCAGAAGGCCAGTGAAGTGGATTCCCGTTTGATCCCTGAAGTTAACATTGGCGTTGTCGGTCACGTTGCTCACGGAAAAACTACTCTGACGCAAGCTCTTACCGGAAAATTGACACTGACCCATTCTGAAGAACTGAAGCGCGGAATTACTATACGTCTCGGATACGCGGACGTCACGATTTACAAATGCACGAAGTGCGGAAAGTTTTCCACGAGCGAGAAATGCGTTTACTGTTTTTCTGGCACAGAGCCGCAGAGGACTGTCAGCTTCATCGACGCGCCCGGCCACGAGACTCTGATGGCGACTGTCTTGTCCGGAGCAGGACTGATGGACGGCGCGATTCTCGTCATATCCGCAGTTGAGAAATGCCCGCAGCCCCAGACGCGCGAGCATCTTACGGCTCTCGAAGTTGTCGGGATAAAGAACGTCGTGATAGTGCAGACAAAGATAGATCTTGTTTCGGAAGAGCGCGCGATGCAGAGCTATAACGAGATAAAAAATTTCGTGAAAGGCAGCATCCTTGAAAATTCTCCGATAATTCCCGTCTCCGCCCAGATGAGAATCAATCTCGATTTTCTTTTGCAGGCGATCCAGGAAACAATGCCGACTCCGGAAAAAGATTTTCTGAAAGAACCTAAGATGCTCGTAGCAAGGAGCTTCGATGTCAACAAGCCGGGTGCTGAAGTTGGCAGCCTGTCGGGAGGAATTATTGGAGGTGCTATAATCTCGGGAAAATTCAAGGTCGGAGACAAGATTGAAATCAGCCCTGGAATGAAAATCGGAAACAAGTACCAGCCGATAAAGACGAACATAGTCGGCCTGCAGAAAGCAGGAAAGAATCTCGACGAGGCCACGGCCGGTGGGCTTTTGGGTGTGAAGACGCAGCTTGATCCTTATCTCACGAAATCCGATTCGCTTGTCGGAAATGTCGTGGCGCTTTCCGGAAAAGCTCCGGTTCAGAAGGAATCGCTGACGCTGGAAATGAAACTCATGAAAAGGATTGTTGGCGCCGACGATTTCAGCGACGTGAAGCCGATAAAGATCGGAGAGAATCTTTTGTTGAACGTCGGAACTGCGAGAACGATAGGTATTGTCGAATCGCTGAAGAAGGATTTGCTGGAAATGAAATTGAAAGTTCCGATCGCAGCCGAGACTGCAGAAAGGGTTGTTATTTCAAGAATGATAATGGGAAGATGGCGACTGATAGGTTACGGGAATATCAAGTAGCTTTAAAATTTTCTAAAATTAAATTTTTTTCCAGAATTTGGAGGAAAATCAAAAAATTAATTCAGCAATACGCTGCCATCTGATCCGCGTTCGACGGGCCTGTCACCGAAATTTTGTATGGTGTTCCTGCAGTTCCTCCCGCAGGGTTTGTTATCGTTCCGACCGACACTCCGCCGTTCTTCGAAACTGTAGTCGGAGACCACGTAATAGTTGTTACCGGCACCGAATCTACTTTGACGAGAATCGCCGAAGTTGCGATGTCAGTGAAGCTGTCGAGATTTCTGACAGTCACGTAGAATGAGTTGCCCGCCCTGCAGTCCGCGCTCACGATGTCCATCTGTTTCGCGCCGACCGACGTGACGGTTCCCTGTATGTAAATATAAGCGACACCCGCGAGTCCGATTGTAATTATGAGCATGAGCAGGGTTGCGATGACGGTCGAAACAGCTTTCCTTGCCATATTAAAAATCTTCCTATCAATAGATTGAACTCGGGTGATATATAAGCATTTTTGTCTTGACAGCGATTATATTTTTTGATTAGGTTATGAAAATCGTGATAGACACCAACTTTTGGATGGACATTTTCAAGTTCAAGATCGACTTGAGCGAGATTTACGATCTTCTTCCCGGCTCGCAGATGGCGACGATTAGTCAGGTGGTGGACGAGCTGAACAGGCTGGCCGCCAAAAAAACAAACCATTCCAAATTCGCAAGGCTCGCGTTGGAATTTATCAAGTCAAAATCTGTCAACGTGATCAAAACTCCTGAATCTGGCGCTGACAAAGCTTTATTAAAGATGTCCGACAAAGAAACTGTAATCGCGACAGACGATTCGGTTCTGAAAAAAAACATCGAAGCCAAGGGCGGGAAAATAATTTATATACTGGGAAGAAAACATATTGCATTAAGCTAATCAAAAAAGTGAGCACAAGATGGCAGTCGTATTTGTCGCATTGGTTTCCGCTCTGTTGTCCCTGCTGTTTGCGGGAGTTCTGTCCCTCGGCATAATGAAAAGAAATGCCGGGACTCCGAAGATGAAGGAAATTTCCGACGCGATAAAGTCCGGGGCTTCCGCTTATCTCAGGAGGCAATACAAGACTTTGATTCCTATTGTTGTCGTCGTCTCTGTTGTTCTCGCTTTTGTACTCGGCTTTTCGACTGCGTTGAATTTCGTCGTCGGCGCATTTTTGTCCGCGCTGGCAGGATACATCGGGATGAATATTTCTGTCAGGACAAACGCAAGAACTGCCCACGCCGCGAAAGAAGGGTTGTCGAGCGCCCTCGGAGTGGCATTCAAGGGCGGTGCGGTTACTGGAATGGTCGTTGTCGGTCTCGGTCTTCTTGGAGTCACTGTTCTGTATCAGTACACAGGTGATCTGAATTCCATAATCGGTCTTGGATTTGGCGCGAGCCTCGTCAGTTTGTTCATGAGGGTAGGCGGCGGAATTTATACAAAGGCCGCTGATGTCGGCGCTGATCTTGTCGGAAAAGTCGAGAAGGGAATTCCGGAAGACGACCCGAGAAATCCAGCCGTCATAGCAGACAACGTCGGTGACAACGTCGGTGACAACGCGGGAATGGCTGCCGATCTTTTCGAGTCCTATGTTATAACAATCATCGCCGCAATGCTTCTAGGAGCCGGGTTCGGCGTGAACGGTTCTCTTTTCCCTCTCGCGATCGGGGCAGCCGCGATAATCGCGTCGATAATCGGAATATTTTTCGTGAGGCTCGGAAAGAAGAAAGATATTTGGTCCGCGTTAAACGGAGGAATACTTGCGACGTCCGCTATCTCCGCCGTGCTGTTTTATTTCATCACAAACTTCTTCTTCAACAACATTTCGATATTTTTAGCAGCGCTGGTCGGGCTTGTTGTCACAGTCGTGATCGGTTTCATCACTGAAAAATTCACGTCGAGGGAAAGCAATGCGGTGAAACAGATCGCGCAGGCGTCGACGACCGGAGCCGGAACAAACGTGATTGCGGGAATTGCAATCGGAATGAAGAGCACGTTCCCAACAGTTCTTCTTATTGTAGCGGCCATACTCGCATCCTATTATTTGGCAGGCGTCTACGGAATTGCGATTGCGGCGCTCGGAATGCTTTCAGTTACTGGGATAATTGTTGCAGTTGATTCGTTCGGCCCGATAACAGACAACGCTGGAGGAATTGCAGAAATGTCCGGCCTTCCGGAAAAAATCAGAAATATAACAGACGCTCTTGACGCTGTAGGGAACACGACGAAAGCCGTCACGAAAGGTTTCGCGATTGGTTCTGCGGCTCTCGCGGCTTTGTCTTTGTTTGTCGCATACGCAGAGGCGACTCATCTTGTTTCTATTGATGTGTTGAAACCCACTGTCGTTGTCGGACTTTTCATCGGCGGAGGTTTGACATTCTTGTTTTCGTCATTCGCGATGGCGGCTGTCGGTCGCGCTGCATTTGCCGTTGTGGAGGAAGTTCGCAGGCAATGGAGAACTATAAAGGGAATCATGCAAGGCAAAGCGAAACCGAATTACGCAAAAGTTGTTGACATCACGACAAAAGCGGCGCTCAGAGAATTTATCGCGCCCGGAATGATCGCAGTCGTGTCGCCGGTCATAGTCGGATTTGTTTTGGGAGCCGAAGCTCTCGGCGGATTGCTTGCGGGGAGCATTGTAACTGGCTTGTTGCTTGCAATATTCCTTGCGAACAGCGGAGCTGCGTGGGACAACGCTAAGAAGTATATAGAGGCTGGCAACCTTGGCGGAAAGGGAAGCGACGCGCACAAGGCAGCTGTCGTGGGGGACACTGTCGGCGATCCTTGCAAAGACACCGCGGGACCATCTTTAAATCCTTTGATAAAAGTATTAAGTATGATTTCGTTGCTCTTCGCGACTCTGATCGTTACTTATGCTTTGCTATAAATATTATGAATTGAAAATTGAATGGTGAAAAAATGTACAGAATATTTACAGTGCAGGACAAGGTACGCGTTCCCCCACAGATGCTAGGCGAGGACAAGACCGACGCGGTCAGGAATGCCATAGCTGAAAAGTTCGAAGGGATTTTGGATCCCAAGGTCGGGAAAATAATTTCTGTTGTAGGCGTCGACGAGGTTGGCGAGGGAAGGATACTTGCCGGCGATGCGGGCGTCCATTTCATGACTCGGTTCAAAGTTTTGGCGTACAAGCCCGAGCTGAACGAGGTTGTTACTGGAGAAGTGATAGACAACACCGAATTCGGCGCATTCGTGAGGATGGGACCGATGGACGGACTGATACATATCTCCCAGCTCATGGACGATTATGTGAGTTACGACAACAAAAATTCCGTCTTTGTCGGCAAGCAGAGCAAGCACACGTTGAAGGAAGGGGACAAGGTCCGCGGCCGTGTTATTTCTATTTCGTTCACCGAGCAGCAGAAGATTGGCCTGACAATGAGGCAGCCCGGACTGGGAAGCATTGCATGGCTCGAGGACGACAAGAGGAAGAAGAAGGCCAAGGCTTAGATTGTTATGGCAAAAAAGCAGCAGGTCTGTAGGAATTGCAGAAGATTTACAAATGAAAGCGTTTGTCCGGTCTGCAAATCGACAAATCTTTCGTCGAGCTGGAAGGGGATGGTGGTTATCATCGACACGAATAGCGAGGTGGCGAAAAATCTCGGGGTGTCTGAACCAGGAAAATACGCGTTGTTTGTTGATTAAAAATGGAAATATCGATAATCGAAGAAAAAGAGAATCCTTTTTTCAAGAGAAAGGAATTGATTGCCCTGATCAAGCACACTGCGGCAGCAACGCCATCAAAATCTGAACTGGTGAAAAATTTGGCGACGATGAATTCTGTAGACGAGAGCCAGGTAGTGATTGATTACGTGTTCACGAAAAGCGGCGCAAGCGAATCGCTCGCAAAAATAAAAATTCTGAGCGAGAAGCCGAAGGCGCAGGCAAAACAAGAGGAGAAGAAAGATGAAGCACAAGCCGGTCAAAATCAATGAAGTCCTTAAAGGAAATGGCAAAAACTGTCCAAGATGCGGTGACGGGACTCATCTCGGCATGCACAAGAATAGAATGTACTGCGGAAAATGCCATTACTGCGAATTCATGTCTCAGAAAAGCTGATACAGATCATTTTATTTTCTGTTTGAGATAGCTGTCGAAGATTTTCCTGGTCTCGTCGATTTCTTTCTCGGGAACTCCGAGCCTCTTTGCAAGCTCCGTATTAGAAATTTTCAGCATCTCTCTCGGGTTTTTTACATAAAACGGATGGAAATTGAAAATCTTTTCCATGATGGATTTTTCGTCTCCATCCTTTGAACTTTTTAAAAATATCTTGGTGATTTTGTAGATTTGGTTTTCATAGCCGCTCAAAACGAAAAACATCAATGGAATAGTCCATCCGCCGCATTTCACAAATTTAAGATCGTATTTTGTGCCGAAAACCTTTTCAAAAATTATTTTTGCTCTTCGTAGATGATAATCGGAAGTGAAAATAATTATTTCGTCGAATTTATGTCTCTTGACAATAAGTTTTGAGAAATACGCGTTTCCAAAAGTATCGAGAGACCTGTCCTCTTTCAGCAAAATATTTTTCGGTATCTCTTTTTGTATCAGGTACTTTAACATTTCTTCCGTTTCTGATTTTCCGGCGATCCTATTTGCCGCCCCGCCGCTTAGCAATATTTTCTGTATCTTTCCTTTTTTGTAAAATTCGATTGACTTGTCTAATCTTTTTTTGAGGACTTCTGTCATTTCTCCGTTATCTTTCAGCTTGTATCCTAAAACTATTCCAAGATTGTCTTTCATATAAGCTCCAGGGCTTCCTGCAATCTCATAATTTCTGGACCAGTTGTACTTTCTCCAACAAGCGCGGCATTTGAATTCGCAACGATGCAGCTTCCAACAAATGGCGATCCGAAATTAGCAGTTCCTATGTCAGACTTGACTTTTAGAATCCCCTCGATAATTTTCATTTCGCTTTCTTCCGCATCTCTGTGCAGTAAGCATCCTCTGTTCGTCGCGACTCCCGACGATCCGACGACAGGCATTTTAGCAACTGTTCCGTATTCGATTTCAACATCCAGCGCATCTTCAATGTTTTTTTTCTCAACCGATGAAAAATAATTGCTGATTATCGCACCCTTGTCGTTGCATAAAATCAAATTTCCGATGCACGTCAGCCTGGATTTTGAAATATAAATATTCACGCCGAGTTCTTCGAGATTTTTTTTGATATTTTCGTATTCGCCTTCAAAAATTATTTTTGGAAGTACGATTCCATTCGAATTCGCAACGCAAAACATTCCGATAAGCTCCGTATTAGAAATGGATGCGCGTATTGTCGGAACTTTCAGGTTTTCTTTGACAATTGACAGGCTGTTTTCCGTGATAGGATTTCCGATCAGGCAAAATTTGTCGGTGGCCCTGGCGAACATCCCTATGTTGTGGTCGCCTAGAAAATCAGTTTGTACGACTTTCATTTTTCTTTCAACTTCAGACCGATTTGACTGAAACCGAACCGTTCGATTCCTTCTTCAATTTCACTCTTATCAAATAATTTCTCTGGTGTCCGCCGTTCCAGATTTGAGCATTGAGATCCTTGTCGATTTTGATCTTCTTAGTTTTCATCTGCTTTTCGGCTTTCTCTCTCAATAAGGATGAAATCTTCTGGCTTCTCATCCATCTTGGATACTTGATCACGCTTTTCCTCAAATTCAAGGTAATTACTTTTTCTTCTGCCATACTCTAAATTCTATAGCAATATATTTATATAACGCTTTCACAATTTCTTAAAAGATATACATGTCGAAGTTGAAAGGTATCAGTCCGATGATTGCTACCGTGCTTCTTATTGCGTTCACGATTGCGGTCGGTGGCGTACTTTCGGTCTGGCTTTCCACTTTGACTTCTACGACCACTTCGACAGTCGGCACGAGCGGACAGAAAGCTGCCGAATGCGGATCCTCGTCGATATCGATCAGGGAAGTGAGGTACACTCCGAGCCAGACGCGCGTTAACGTCACCGTTTCGCATTTGACAGGAACTTTGCCGTTGAGGAACCTTTCGATATCGGTCAGCGGTTTGGGAAGATCCAACACGACATCTCTTGTTTATACGGCTTCGGACTTCGGCCCAGGCGAACTTTACATGGAATCGGTCAATGTTACAAACGGAGCATCGGTCCCGCCAGAGGTTGTTTCAGTAAGGGCGCTGTGCAAGGATACTTATGTGATTACTGCCGAATGCAAGTCCGGACAGGACTGCATGAAGGCGTCTTAAAAGAATAAGTGAAAAAGAAAATGAGCAAGAAAAGGGGATTGAGTGCACTCGTCACGACGGTCTTGCTGATAGGTTTCTCTATCGCAATAGGCGGGATAATTCTTGTATGGTTTTCTAACTTGACCAACACGCAGACGCAGACGGTAGGCACCAGTGGAGAGAAACTTACGGATTGTGCTGCGAGCGCAGTCACGATTAATTCTGTCAAATATAACGCAACTTCTCCTTCGGGCACTTGGGCGCTTGTAAACGTGACGATCTCTCTTGCCGCAGGGACGCAGAATGTCGCAAACTTCACCGCTTACGTTTCTGCCAAAGGACTTACGAATTCTACCACAGACACATCAACAATAGTTCCGGGACAGACAATCACATTGCGCGTGAATGTTACTTCGGATTCGATTCCTCCGGAGCTCGTCAGAGTCGCTGGCCTGTGCAAGAGCGCCGTGCCGATAATTGCCGAATGCAAAGCCGGTCAGTCGTGCATGTCTGCGGTTTAGAATTTTAATTTTTGCTTCTAATTTCTCTCTCTTCTTTCAATTCAAATTCAATCCTCATAAGTTCCCCCCACGCAAGTTCGACCATTGGAACCAATGGTGGTGAATCCTTTGAGAGAACTTGATTTTCGTCAGCGAACTTAATTTGTATCAAAGTTTCTAATCTACTCATTTTCTTTTTCAATTCAGAATCCAATTCGGCGATTTGAACTTGGTAATTTTGCGTATTTGCTAAATAGCTCGCACATCTATCTATATGAGCAGGATGAGTAACAACGACTGCGTGTTGTACAGATTCGTCATACTTCATATTATCGATTCTTTTGCAGAATGCTTCTTCTCTTTCAAATGAAATTCTCCTTTTTAGGGAGTCGAATTCATGCGAAATAATTATCAAATCGGCAGATCGATTCCTATAACTATGGAGCAATTTTTGAAAATCTTTTGCAAGCTGGTCGAGCGGGTTCGGATTTGTTGCCCCTGGAAGCAAAGTGTCTCCAAGCGAACATACATCGTAACCCTGCTCGCGCACAACTCGATAAAATTTTTTGTAAGGATTGGAAGGGCCCCAGTACTCTTCCATATGGAGATATGGCCATACTTCGTCGATAGTCATTTCTGGTAAAGCTTCCAAAAAATGTCCGCGTTCTATCAAAAGAGGCTCATGAAAAATCGTTGTCGTTTTCGGATCAAGCGCATATTCGTCCAGCAAATTAATTTGCCTGTCTACAGATTCGGGTTCACCATGCCAATCCTGAAGCATCAATATGTCCATTAAAATTTCACTAATTATTCAAAATGATTTTAAGGATTTAAGTTTGATAAAAAAATTTAGATCCTTAACCTGGTCCTTCTCCATCTCTTGACTTTGTCAACATTGATTCTTCTCGATCTGGCCCTCTTCATTCCGAATTTTTTGATGTCAGCCCATCTCGGAGCGAGCCTGATCTTTCCGATTTTGACAAGCTTGTTTTTCTTTGAAGAACTTTTGATTGCCATTGGAGATTACGCCTTCTTCTTGACAAATTTTCTCAGGTCTGTCGATTTCTTAATTGCAAAATCAATCATGCTTTCGATCTCTTCTATTTTCAGCGGAGCCTTTCCCTGCTTCTGCAGCGCGCAGACTTTGTCGTCGTCCCTGACAGCAATGGCGAGCTTCGCTTCGACTGCGTCTTCTTCATCGATTGTTGGATCAATAAGGAACTTGTCTCCCATCTTGCAGACAGTTATTGTTACTGGGCTGTACTTCATCGGCACATCTTTCTCGTAGTCTCCTCTCGCGATTTTTTCGTCGACGATTTTCGGAACTTTCGCGTTTGAAAGTGCGTTTATCGCCGCGAGCATGGCCGCGTCGAGAAGGTTTCCCTGGTTGTTGATGATGTGAATGTCGACGTTGATGATCCAGACCTTTTCTCCCGGAGTTATCGCCATTTTTTCCAAATCAATGCAATGTGATTCTCTCAATCCCCTGTCAACTATTCTTGCAAGCTCTACCGCGTTTTCGCTCGGAGGGCCTGCTTCAAATTCTGGAGATGCAAGCGGACTTAATTCCGCGCCGACCATTAAGATTCCTTCGTTCGGAGTATCGGCGAACGGCGTGCCCATATTTAATTTTACACCAGCTATTACTTCTGTGTCGCCGATTTTCACAATTGCTGATCCTTCCGCCTTCTTGATCTTGTTTATCTCGACTTCGATGTTTCTGTATTCGTCAAATTTTCTCTCGTCGATTCTTATTCCCTTGCTGATCAGTTCTGCAGCGTATGTAAATTGTGACATAATCATTCATTCCTCGCCGAGTAGAATTTTCTCAATGCTTCCTTCTGCTTCTCGTGTATTTTTCCGAGCGCGATTTTTGCCTGCGAAAGAAGTTCCGAAATTTCTTCCTTCGTAAGATTTCCATCCATCTGTAAAAGTGTGACTTCTCCTTTTGTCGGAAGCATTGCGATTGCCATGTCAGCCTCGGAATTGTTGTCTTCCTTCCCGTTGAGGTCGAGTATCAGCGTGTCGTTGATTTTTCCAACCGAGCATGCCGCGACCAGGTCTCTCATCGGAATCCCTGCAGCGGCGAGAGCAAGAGATGCGGCGTTTATTCCTGTGACTCTTGTAGATCCGTCCGCTTGGATTATTTCAGCAAAAACGTCAACAGTAGATTTTGGAAAGTCTTCGAGCATCAGCGACGGCTCTAGCGCGAGGCGCATGACTTTCGATATCTCTGTGCTCCTCCTGTCCGTTCCAGGAGATTTTCTGTCGTCAACAGAGAACGGCGCCATGTTGTATCTCGTTCTCAGGATTCCCGTGTCCGATTCCTGCATGAATCTCGGGAACAGTTCTCTCGGTCCGTATGTGGACGATACAGAGACAGTGTCTCCGAATCCGACTTCGGCAGAACCGTCCGCCCTGCTTATAACTCCGACCGTCATCTCGACTTTTCTGAGTTCCATCGGCGCTCTTCCGTCGATTCTCTTCCCGTCGACAATTAATTGTATATCAGACTTCTTTCCCATCTTCTCCAACCTCTTTTACTATTATTTTTCCGCCAAGCAATTTTTCTATCTTTTCCGTAAGTCCGCTCATGTGCGATTCCTTTTCTATCATCATTATTGCTTCGATTGCTTTAGCTTTGTTATCTCCGCGTATCCATACGACTCCGTTCTGTCCCGTGTAGATGTCGCACTCTGTCAGCGACTTTATCGTCTGTATCATGCTCCCTGCCTTTCCGATTATTCTCGGGATCTTGCTGGGAGTTACTTTGATAAGTATTCCTCCGAAAAGTTTCTTCGCCATCATGTCCCGCATCGACGCCTGAGTCGTCTTGTTTTTCGTCACGCGAGAGATCTTGCAGAAAATTATTTCGTTCTTGTCGAAGTACCTGCTCATGTCAACCCTGTTCATGTTCGTAAAACTGTCTATGGCTTCTGATGCTGGTAGGAAAGCCTCGTACGGAGAATTTATGTCGATCCTCCATCCGGAAACTTCGACTTCGGAAACTATTCCAATCACTCTGTCCCCGAATTCCGGAATGTATTTTCCTGAAAAAGGAATGACCGATGCCTCAAGCTCGTTGATGCGCGGGACTCCCGCTACTTCGGCAAAAATCTTCTCGTCTTCAATGTAGACTCCCCTTCCAAGTTTCCTTCCCTTTCTTTCTGAAATGAACTCGCCCGGAAGAACTATATTATATGAGTCTTCTTTCTTGTCTTCTTTTTCCATAACAAAAAACTTTGGAGTTTGGTATTTAAATATTCTCGTGTTGCAAAACTTTCGACTCGTATTGTCCGTGCGTTAAGTCGGCTATTTTCTTGAACAGCTCCTCTTGGACTCCCGCGAGAATTTCTATGCTGACCTGCAGGCTTCCGTCGTTCAGCCACTGCTCGGATTTCACAGTCCCTGCGGATTTGAAAACTGAATACACCTTGCCGCTGTACTGCGGTCCGATTTTTATCTGCAAAATCAGTTTCTCGAACTTCAGAGGGATGATCGTCTTTATTTCTTTGACAACTTTGTCGACCTGTATCTCCGCGTCAACCATAGGATCAATGTTCACTCCTACCTGGTCCATCACACCGAGGATTCTTTGTGGAGGGTGCGGCGCATTAGTCTGCGGATTGATCGCTTTCTTGGAAATTATTGACGCGATCTGCATTTTTTTCTGGCTCACCATTTCCCTTCTCTGCTCGGTGGTAAGCTGCATCTCTCCGGTCTTGATAATTCTCTCCGCGATTTTCAGCGGGTCGGTTGTCCCGAACGCTTTCTGCAGATCTTGCGTCGCTGACGCTTCGGATGTTCTTGCGTCTTTGTATATGACAGGATACGCGAGAGCGTCGCTGATGCTGACCTTGTCCCCTTTTTTGAATAGCGTCGCAATATTCGGATCGACGAGTATTTCGAATTTCTGTCCGCCTATGGTCAGCCTTCCTATGATAGCTTTGTCGACGCCTATTGCCAAGTTGATCACTGGTTGTTGTTTCTGTTGAATTAAACTTGCCGAATAAGAAATTTAAATTTTTTTATTTGAGGAATTTCTTTATCTCTTCCTCGGAAAGCTTCTTGAACTTCTCGCCCCTTTTCAAAACTACGACGTCGATTACCATTTCTTTTCTTTCCTTCTCAGTCTTTGAAATGACGTCGACAGCAAGATCTATTGCTTCCTTCTCGGACATGTCCTTCACCCATCTCTGTTTGAGCATCTTGTTCGCGATGAGCGCTCCGCGCCCGATGGAATACGCCTGCCACTCGTAAAGCATTCCTGAAGGATCGGATTCTATGAGATGGACTCCGCTCTTGTCGGTTCCTCCGAGCAGGAATGATACTCCGTAAGGCCTTAGGCCTGCATAAAGAGTTGATATCTGCATCTTGTCCCCGATCGAATGCGCGACGTTCCACACGTCTATCTGCTCGTCGTAAGTTATCTTGTGAACCTGCGCCCTCACCCTCGACTGGTTCACGAGGACTCTGGCGTCCGCAAGAAGGCCCGCGCCTACGGCTCCTATGTGGTCGTCTATCTGGAAAATCTTTTCAGCGGAAGTCGGCACCATGAGATTGATCACTGTCTTTACTGTCGCAAAAATTACTCCGTCCTTGAAAACCAGACCCAAAGAAGTCGTTCCCCTCTTGACAGCCTCTTTCGCGTATTCTACCTGGAACAGCCTTCCGTCTGGGGAGAACACTGCTATTGTTCTGTCATAACCCATGTACTCGGGCATCATTGGTTCGGCCATTTTGTTTCACTCTTGGAATTTGTTTTCAAAAGAAATCTGTAAAATTAATTTGTCTTTGTTATTTAAATCTATCTCAGATAAAGCTTTCATTTTATTTATAGTTTACCCGAGTCCTTTCAGCGTTCCGGAAATTTTTATTATCTTGAAAATTATTCTTGATTCGCCAAGCCTCGACACCAGTCCCAATCCCGCCAGCACTTGCATAACATTTTTGTTGTTGCACCTTATCACACCCGTCTGCTCGCTGGGATTCCAAAGATTTTTTATCAGCCACAACGACTGCCTGCTCACTCCCTGCTCCCCGAAGAAGTCCAGGAACGTGTTCCATATCGCAGCTTCGATGTCCGAATATTCTATTTGGTCCGAGGAAATTATTTTGAATCCTATGTATCGGTCCCTCTCGCGCAAAGTCGGCGGCAGTATCTTCAGTTTGTCTCTCTGGATCATCTTATCATCTTCCTTTCCTTTATCATGTCGATTTGCGAAAATCCTATTTTTGGAAGTTTCTTGAAAAACCTGATGTCTCTTCCGAATTTGTCCCCGCGCAGTTTTCCGCCAGTCGGTCTGCAGAGAAAAACGAGGGAAATTGGATGCCCGAAAGTTTTTTCAATCGGGTACTCGAACACGCCGATGAATTTCACAATTTTTACGTTTAATCCGGTTTCTTCTTCCGCCTTTCTCATTACCGCATGCTTGACGCTTTCCCCGAAAAGAATGTTTCCGCCGGGCAGGTTCCATTGTCCCGCCCCGTAAGTGTTCTCTCTCTTCGCCAAGACAATTCCGCGCCCGTCTTTTATCACGAGGTCCACGACTATTCTCGGAACTTTGCTGAAAATTCTTTTCCATTCTTTTGTTGGTAATCTTTTTTTCATTTTTTCCCACTCTCGATAATTTTCACTCCGGGCATGACCCATTTCTCATTTTTCCTTTCTTCCGACTTCTCTAAAATTTTTTCGGGAATTTTCGACAGCGAATTTTCAGCGTCGTTCAAATCCAGCCCAAATTGTGTCGAAAAAGAAATCATTATTTTTGGGTCGCGCAGCTCCCAATGAGAAATCGCGCCCGAACAGATTATAAGCGGAGCTTTCAGTTTTTTTGCAAGCCTGATATTTTTTTCAATATTGGATAACACCTTGCTTCTCGTTTTCTTGCTCGCAATTAAAATTTGCCTGAAATTTATTTCTATTGCAACATTATTTTTCGCTGCAGCTTTCAGCAACACATGATTAAGTCCAGAATCGTTTCTATTTTCTTCGGGATGAGTCAATATGTCGACTTCAGGAGTCTCGCATGCGATTCTGTTCAGTTCCAAGTCCCCGCCGTTGACGAGCAGCACGTCGAATCTTTTTCTTTTTTCAACCAGCCTGTTGAGTTCCTTTGGATTTCTTGCCTCGAATCCCAGGCAAATTTTAATCCCGATTTTCTTTTCGACCTTGTCGATCTCGCCTTTCAATTTTTTGATCTGGTCGTCGTTTTCGAAATATTCCGAGAAACATATTCCAGCATAGCCGAGTTCTTTTGCAGTCGAAGCGATTTGCTCGAGGCTGCTTTCTCCCGATGAGAATGCGGAATGCAGATGCAGGTCGTAAAACGGCATAATTAGATTTAGTATTCGGCTTACTTTAATCCTCTGGCTTTCTTTCCGGCAGAAGTCAGTCCGCGGAAAACTCGAGTCCTGTTGGCACGCGACGCGATCCATTTTGTCTGAGGACTGTTTTTTATTTCCGATGCGCTGGGATCGAGCAAAATTACTTCGAACCATTTGTGAACTCCGTCCTCCCCGACCTGATAGGAATTCAAAACTTCCATGTTCGGAAATCTTCTCTGCGCCTTTTCCTCCGCGATCCATTGCAAGGATTTTCCGTGCGTAAAATGAACAAGACCAGCTTTCCTCGGCTTCCTTCCCCTTCTTCCGTACGCCTCTCTCCTTCTTCCTCCCATCCCGACTTTAACGCGGGCGACAACGTATCCCTTCTTCGCCTTGTATCCGATGGCTCTCGCCCTGTCGATTCTTGTCGGGTGCTCTATCCTCGTGACGGTCTCCTCCCTTCTCCAGTCTATCATCCTGGATTTCAGGATTCCGCCGAGCTTTTCCTTCGGCTTCTTCCAAAGCAGGCCGACGGA
The DNA here is from genome assembly GCA_964539655.1 of uncultured archaeon. Lineage (GTDB taxonomy): Archaea > Aenigmatarchaeota > Aenigmatarchaeia > CG10238-14 > SCSR01 > CAZIJH01. Next base: position 22,134 of record CAZIJH010000001.1, read on the forward strand.
CTTGTAGAACGACTTTGTCATACTCTCACTTTGCGATAAAAGTTTATATATGTTCTATTTATTATGCTTTTAATTTACTATTCTGTTATTGTTATTTATGGGCGTCAACATTTCTGATCTGGTTTCCGGAAAAGAAATAGAATTCTCGGACCTCGCTGGGAAGAAGATCGCGATCGACGCGTTCAACACACTTTTCCAATTCGTCTCGATTATCCGCGACAGATTTACTGGAGAGCCGCTGAGGGATTCGAAGGGAAGGATCACCTCGCATCTCTCGGGTATATTATACAGGTTTTCCAACATGCTCGAGGCCGGGATAAAGCCGGTCATGGTTTTCGACGGCACTCCTCCTTATTTCAAGAAGCGCACGATAGAGGAGAGGCAGACCGCGAAAGAGATCGCTGAGAAAAAATGGAAGGAGGCGGTCGAGAAGGGGGAGGACGCGATGAGATACGCGCAGGCATCTTCTAGGCTGACGGGCGAGATGCTCGACAATGCTAAGGAACTTTTGGAATACATGGGGATTCCGTGGTATCAGGCTCCGGGCGAAGGAGAGGCTGCATGTTCCGTGATGTGCAAGCGCGGCGACGTCGATTACGCTGGTAGCCAGGATTTCGATCTGCTTCTTTTCGGAGCTCCGAGGTTCGTGAAAAATCTGTCCGTCTCGGGAAAAAGAAAAGTTCCGAAAAAGGAAGTATACATCGATGTGAAACCTCAGGTTATCGAATTGGACGACGTGTTGAAATCTCTTGGCGTCACCCACGAGCAGCTCGTCATCATCGGACTTTTGATCGGGACGGATTTCAATTACGGGGTGAAGGGAGTCGGCCCGAAGACCGCGGTGAAATTGGTGAAGGAAAACAAGACTCTCGAAAAAGTTCTCGAGAAAGTAAAATGGACGGACGATGTCGAGCCGAAGGAGCTCATGGATTTTTTCCTGAACCAGAAACTTGAAGAGAAGCCGAAATTCGTGTGGAAGGAGCCCGATGGGAAAAAAATTATGAAGTTCATGGTGGACGAGCACAGCTTTTCCCAGGAAAGGATTCAGAAGGCCGTCGAAAAATTGCAGTCGTCTTATTCGAAGGTCTCGCAGTCCAGTCTGGGAAGCTGGTTAAAGAAATAAATCTAGGAGAACAATTGATTTTATGGATGTAGAAAAACTTTCCGAGTTCGTCAGGAAGAAGGGAATATTTTTTCCGTCCGCTGAAATTTACGGCGGGTTTACTGGGTTCTACGATTACGGGAGCAACGGGACTTTGATAAAAAGGAAATTTGAAAATCTCTGGAGAAAATATTTTTTGGGCCTGAACGGAAATTTTTTCGAGATAGAGACGTCCGATGTGATGCCTGAAAATGTTTTCCTGGCGAGCGGGCACATACAGAATTTTGTAGACCCGGTCGCGAAGTGCAAGAACTGCGGCACTCATCATCGCGCCGACCAGATTCTCGAGGATTTTCTCAAGGAAAATTTTGAGGGAATGACTCCTGAAAAGCTCACGGAACTTATAAGAAAAAATAAAGTGAAATGCCCTAAGTGCAAAGGCGAGCTTGGAGACGTTTCGATTTTGAATATGATGTTTCAGGTCGGGATAGGAGCGGACAAGAACATACAGGGTTATCTCAGGCCAGAGACCGCACAAGGCGCATACATAAATTTCTCGCGCCACTTCAACATTCTGCGCAACAAGCTGCCGTTGGGTCTTGCGATAATCGGAAAGGCATTCAGGAATGAAATTTCTCCGAGAAACCTTACGACAAGGATGAGGGAATTCACGCAGGCTGAGCTGCAGATATTTTTCGACCCGCAGAAAATCGAGGAGCACGAGAGATGGAACGAGGTGAAGAACTACAAGCTGGTTCTTTTCCCGGTAGCGAACAGAGGCAAAAAGCCGATAGAAATTTCCTGCGAAAATGCAGTGAAAGAATTAAATCTTCCAAAATTTTATGTTTGGCATCTCGCGAAAGTACAGCAGTTTTATTTCGACGTGTTGAAAATCAGAAAGGAAAATTTCAGGTTCAAGGAATTATCAGCAGAAGAGAGGGCGTTCTACAACAAGATCCATTGGGACATAGAAATTAATTTGGAAAGTCTTGGCGGATTCAAGGAAGTTGGTGGCGTACATTATAGGACGGACCACGATCTCAGCGGGCATGCTAGAGTTTCCGGACAGAACCAGGAAGTGTTTTTCGACAACAGGAAATTCGTTCCGCATGTTTTGGAACTTTCGTTCGGTGTTGACAGGAATGTTTACGCGCTTATAGAACTCGGGTATTGCGAGGACAAGGACAGGACGGTTCTCAGCATACCTTCGTCGCTTGCTCCTTTCCAGATCGCGATATTTCCGCTCATGAACAAGCCCGCCGTGACAAAAATTGCAAATCAGATTTTTGAAATTTTGAAAAACGAGTTCGCAGTGGTTTACGACGACTCGGGAAGCATCGGTAAAAGATATTATCGCGAGGACGAGCGCGGGACAAATTACTGCATAACGGTTGACTTTGATTCTGCGAAGAGCAAAGACGTAACAGTCCGTGATAGGTATTCTACAAAACAGATTCGCGTGAAGATTGATGATTTGTATTTCGTGATGAAAAGTTTGATAGAAGGAAAAGAAAAATTCGAGAAAGCCGGAAAGCTTGTAAAATGAGCGACAAGAAATCACATTACATTTGCATAACTGGAATAATTCGCAAAGACGGAAAATTTCTCATAGTGCGAAGATCCATGAACGAAAAAAACTTTCCGGGCAAATGGGAGCCCCCTGGTGGGAAGATGACGGTCGACGATTACGCGAATTTGCCGAGTTCAAATAAAAATTTTGATCAATGGTACAACGTTTTGTCAAAAGCCCTCACTCGGGAAATAAGGGAAGAGACTAATCTTGAAGTGAGCAATATAAAATTTCTGACAGATCTTGTTTTTATCAGGACGGACGGGATACCCACGTTGGTTGTCAGCATGTATTGCGATTACAAATCTGGAGAAATCAAACTGCCGCCCGAGCTTACAGAGTTCGCATGGATAACTGCTGAAGAGGCAAAGAATTACGATCTTATCGATGGCATCAGGGAGGAGATAGAAACAGTCGATTCTATTCTGAAAGGAACACCTCTTCCTAAAAATATTGTAACAGAAAGTTTTATTTGATTTACCTGAAAACTTTTGCGAAATTCGGAGTGATTACCAAGAAGTCCTCGTCGACTCCGACTATGTCGCCGTTCATCGCTACCACGGTCTTCTTCAATTTGTCGACCGCCCTCTTCAGTTCGGCGACGTTCTTTGCGCGGAGTTCCTTTATTTTCAAAAAGACGATGTTCCCGTCCCTGACGAGCTGCTGAACGCGGTCTGAATCCACGTAATCCCTGAGCGTCTCTATCTTGACGTTTATCTTTTCTTCTTTCACGAGGCCCGCTTCGTCGATTTCTATGAAATCGCTTTCCGGGTTGTCTTCTTCCTTAGGATTCTGTTTGCCTGTTAATTTTTCAAAAACCATTCGACCACGTTTTTTGTAAACTGATAAAATAATTACTGGCTTGCAAATTTAAATAGTTACTTCAGATCTCGTCTCGCCTGCTCCAGCATAGACACGGCGTTCCATATCTGCGTTCTCGTGTAAAGCGGCATGTTCGGGTCGTTCGTTATCTCGTCGAGATTGTGGATCGCGGTCGAAATTTTCAATTCCTTCGTCTCCTTCTCGTCCGCCAAGACTATTTTGGAGTCTTCCGCGGCCTTCCTGATGTTTTTCGGGACGGTCCTGTCGTTTATAATCTGCTCCAGCAATCCGATAATCTGCGTAATTTCTACCATAAGCATCACATCAATCACTCTTTGATTACCTCTTTTAGTTTCTCTTGTAGTTCGTTCAATTTATTTTTTATTTTTTCTTCCGTGTTTTCCATGCTTCTGAGCCTTATGCCGACGGCTTCCTTCGTTTCTCCCAGGTCTTTTTTCAAGTCCGCGACGGGCTTGCTTATCATCACTCCGCCGATGATCTTGTACGCCTTCTCCTCTTTCGTGCCGTTAAGCTCCTCGAGCGCGCGGTCGATCTCGATTTCCTGGACCTTCATGCTCTCCTTCTGCATCATCAAAGATTGCATCTGCTGCTGGGAGATCTGGAATTCCATTATCATCTTCTTCGTTTCTTCGTCGAATTCTTTTGCTGGCATTTTAAAATCACTCGGTCCTGTCCGCTTCTATAAGCATATTGACCAAAGAGATATAAGTGTTTACTATTCCTTTCAAGTGTGTAATCTTCTCGCTTTTTATTTTTACCGTCAGCAATCCTTTTTTGGTCTCTATCTCAGTCGTGGAATACTTGTCGTTTTTTATGTCGGGCTCCAGGCTCTTCCTTATCGTCTCCGGATTTTCGCACTCGAAACTCAGGTTCGCTTCGAACATTATGAGAAGTTGAATTTCGCGAAATTTAAAAGAAACAGTTTGTTCGGCTTATCTGGCGACGACTCTTACCACGTTCTCTGCTCTCATCTTGGAAAGTATCCTGTGTCCGCAGTACGGGCACCTTATCCTGTCCTCGATCTTGTCCACTTCCCTCTTGCAGCTGATGCATTTGTACAATTTGTTCACCGGTTTTATGGATAGTACGCTCCGCCCGCGAATTTAGTGTTGCACTTCTTGCACTGGTAAATTCCGGACGAAAGTCTCTTGACATAAGGCATATCGCATTTGGGGCATATATGTCTTTCCTTCTGGATTTTCTCGATCGACGCTATCTTCGTCCTGTCCTTCTTTCCGTAGCGCGATCCGAACCTTCCGGCTGTCCCCACTTTCTTTTTGTGCGCCATTTTGATCAAAACTCAATCATAATTTTTTATCTTATTATCTTATAATCTTTTTTAGTTGATACCATTTCGAGTATCATCTTTATCTGCTCGTCGGAAACCTCTCCCTTTATTTTGCCCGCTTCGAAAAGTTGCACGAGATAATTCTCTAATTGTTCCGCGAGTTCGGGCTTCACCATCCTGATTCTCGAAAGCCTCTCGGATGCCTGTCTTGATAGAATTTTTTTAAGAGTTATTTTTTTCAGTTGAGCCATCTTTTGGGCCGCGGCCAAATCTTCCGATTCGCCAGCCATTCCTCATTTCCCTGCCTCTTTGGATACCTTGTTGAGAATCTTGATTCCCTTGCTGGAAATTTTCCTTCCCTGTTTTTCTACTTTTTCAACATAGCCGGCCTTCTCGAGCTGTTGCAGGATTTTCCTCAGAATGTTTCCCGAAGATTTCCTGAAATGCGCGGGCCTGTGTCCCAGCTGCTTTCTTCCGCCATAAAAAGTTCTCAATTTTTCGATTCCTACCGGGCCGTCGAGATAAATCCTTCTCATCAGCGATGCTGCGCGAATGTACCAGAAGTCGCTCTGCTCGGGAGGCCTTTCCTTGTGCACTCCGGACTTGACGTATTTTGACCAGATTGGAGGCTGCACTTCGCTGACCTTCTTCAGTTCTTCTTTCAGTATTGATACCAATTTCTCAGCCGAAACCTTTCTTGCCGAAACCATTTAATTAGCTTGTGTCGAAACGAATATATAGACTACGGTTGAGATGATCATCACGAATCCCGCGATTATTAGAAGAATTATCAGCATTGGAAAACTCATCCCGCTCAAGTTGTCGCATATCTGCGTTCTCTGCTCTTTGCATTTCTCTGCTATGTCCCCTATGCTCCCGAAAATGTAGAAAAGGGTCAGCGCCGCCACGAAAATAGTGACGATGACGAATGCTATGTGGACTTCTCCGAGCCTTCCCATCTTATCACTTGTACTTTAGCCTATAGACATTATTGCAATTTTTGCACTTAATAACCCTGCTGCCCGTCTTGCTTTCCAGTCTCACTTGAGAAGTCTTGCCCGGAACAAGGATCGTGTTGCATTTCTTGCAGAACGACAGCTTTGTTTCTTTCGGAAGCCTCACATTGTATCTCATCGCGATTTTTCTTGCAAGCTCGATGTATCTTCTGCTGCGTGCAGGATTTTTTTCTAGTTCCTTTTTAGAAAGATAGAAAAGGATCCCAATTCTCTCTTCTGCGATTTTCTGCTGCCAGTCCGGCTTTTGCCTGGTTCTCATTGATAATAATTTGTTGTTTAAGCAAAAAGTCTTAGTATGGGGAAGCCGAGATTTGAACTCGGGTCACATGCTCCCAAAGCACGTATCCTAGACCAAGCTAGACGACTTAAGCGGCTTTATTGTCCCCGCAGTCACATCCCCAAGAATTATTCGGCAGATTAAATAATTAAATTAGTGGGAGGAGCGAGATTTGAACTCGCGTCGCGTCCACCCCAAGGACGTATCCTGACCAAGCTAGACGATCTTCCCAATACTTTATGATTTATCATTAGTGCGAACGAAATTAATTATTATGGCTTACGAGACGGTTGTCGGAAGGACGAGGGACGACCTGCAGAAATTCGGCATGGGCGGGGCGGGCTTCGTCGGAAAACATATTGTCGGCACCGGCGAGGACGCTCATCTGACTACGAAAGTTTTGTTCGATCTCATGAGACCGCACGTTATTCTGATCAGCGGAAAAAGGGGGACGGGAAAATCCTACATAGCCGGAGTTTTTGCTGAAGAGATGGCGATGCTCCCAGACGACCTGAAAAAAAATCTCTCGGTCGTATTCGTCGACACGATGGGAATTTTCTGGAGCATGAAATATCCGAACGACCAGCAGATCAGTCTTTTGGAGAAATGGAACATGCAGCCGAGGGGATTCGACAATGTCAAGGTCTACGTCCCGTACAAGCAGACGGAGGAATTTCAGAAATCGAATATTCCTGTCGATTTTGGAATTTCTATCGCGCCTTATGAATTTTCGTCAGAGGAATGGCTTCTCGCGTTCAATCTGAAAAGGACAGATCCTGCCGGAATCGCGCTTGAAAAAATTATAAATTTTATGCTGGAATCTCGGGAAAAATTCACGATTGAGGACATAATTGCAAAAATAAAAGACGACGCGGAAACGTCAATCGAAATCAAGAATGCATTGGTGAACATGCTTACCGTTGCGAACCAGTGGGGAGTCTTCAGCGAGAACGGGACGAGCATAGATGAAATAATCAAACCCGGGCAGATTTCTGTCATTGACGTTTCGCGATTGAGGCAGACCGAGGCGTGGTCTGTCAGAAATTTTATCGTCGCGATCGTCGCAAGAAAAATTTACAACCGCAGGCTGCTTGCGAGGAAGGACGAGGAGGTTTCGAAAATAAGCGGCGAGAAATTTTCCAGCAAGTTCCCTCTTGTATGGCTTGTCATCGACGAGGCGCACAATTTTATCCCTGCAGATTTCGACACGGCGTCTTCAGAACCATTGAAGACGATTTCCAAACAGGGAAGGGAGCCCGGAGTTAGTCTGGCCGTAATCACGCAGATGCCGAACAAGATACATCAGGATATTCTTTCGCAGGTCGACGTTCTTTTTTCACACAGGCTGACCAGCAGAGACGACCTTCAGTCTTTGCACGCCGTGATGCAGACATATCTCGAGGAGGACCTGTGGCAATACATCAACTCGCTTCCGCGATGGCCCGGTGCGGCGATAGTACTTGATGACAATTTGGAAAAAATATTTTCAGTCAACATTCGCCCGAGGCTCAGCCATCACGCTGGCGGCACGGCTGTTCTGATTTAGAATTTTACACCACTGCAGTGAGTCGCTAAAGTTTTAAACTAGAAAATATAACAGTAAATTATGAGAAAGGAAAGCAAAGAGGTTGAAGAAAGGCGTAGGAAATTCGAGGAATTTTTTAAGAAAAACAGGCATATTTTCGAAAAAATTGCCAAGAAACTTTAACCGAAAATTTTCCTCAATTCGAGGTAAGTCACTACTTTGTCGTATAATTTATTTTTTCTGATTACGTGAACTAGGTCATTGTCACCTGTCAATATGTATGCACGTTCTTCCACAGCTATAAACAAATGTTGAAAATTAATTACTGTTCTCAATTTCATCTTGTATTTCATTGCTATGTCGACTAGTCTTTCGTCTATCACGTATGTTCCGATGTATTTGCATTGTAAACTTTGAATAAAAGTGTTCCATAATTGTTCTACATTTTCTTCTGTTAGATCAAATGCAGAAATCAGTTCTCTCACAATTTCTGTTTTTGTAAGTAAGGACGTGACAAACTCTATTTCCTTTGCCTTTTCTACAAAAAATTGATATTTTTTCGGAATAACTAATTCTTCTTTCCTTTTTAACGATTTTGCAGAATTTGTAAAGAAATCAATTATTGTATTCGTATCCAAGTAAATTTTCATCTTTTCCATAAGTTGAATTTCTCTAGAATTCTCAATAAGATTCGCAACCACTCTTGGCAGTTGTAACTCCACATATGCTGCTGAAAGAAAATTATCTTTCAATGGTCAACAGGATAATCAACCCGAATTTCACGCGGGCAAAAGTCAGGAGATACGGGCTGGGCAGCCAGCGTTTCGTGTCCTATCTGAATTCCGAGAAGCTTCTGAATCAGAACGGGTTTGTCCTGAACGACAAGAACAAGAATTGTCTGTTCCTCCACAATTCGGAAGAGACGATGAAGCATTTCTTGGTCAAAGCGATGATATTGAAGATTCTGCGCGAAAGAGGTAGGATTGTCGGAAGCGAAATAGAAGTGAGAAACGGAATTGCGGACCTGGTCGACCTCGATAATTCGATAATATACGAAGTCGAGACAAACATCACGAAGGAAAAGGTGTACGACAAGATCAAGAATTACAATTCGGCGAAGGACATTTTCTTCATCGACACTCGGGAAGTTCCGGATGATTTGAACGACGCCGAGAAATATCTGCGGGAAAAGGTTGTCTAATAAATTAATGTGAGTTTGATTAAAATGTTTATAAGTAAGAAAATTCTTACATCAAGTATGAAAAGAGATATAGAATTAAAAACGGTAAAGGTTTCCCAGAAAGGTCAGATTGTCATACCCATTGACATACAACGGGAATTGAATATCAAAAAGGGCGATAAGCTTATTCTTGTCAAAGAAGGGAGAAGGCTAATGTTGGAAAAACCACAAAGATTTGCAAAAAAGATAACAGACGAGTTCAAAGATTTGATGAAATTGTCAGAACCCTCTCTTAGAAAGCTATGGCTAAACAAAGAAGACGAAATTTGGAACGAGTATTTGAAAAGTGGTAAAAAATGATTGATCAAAGAGATATCGTTCTGTTGTCGGTCCCCTTTAGTGGGCTCAGAGAAGAAAAGATAAGACCTGCGATAGTCGTATCAAATAACTCTTATAATAAAAAATTTCAAGATATGATAGTCATTCCAATGACTACAAATTTGGACCTGCGAGATTATTCTATTTTGCTAACAAACAGAGACCTCGATTCCGGAAAATTAATTAAGGATAGTAAAATTAAAGTCGACCGGATTTTCAGTGTTAGTCAAAAACTCGTAAGAATGAAGATAGGCAAGGTCAAAAGGGAAATTCATGAAAAAATCAAAAGAACAATCGGTGAATTGCTAAACTGATTGGTTGTCGGCGAAAGATATTTTTTCATAGATACGAGGGAGGTTCCGGACGACCTGAACGACGCGGAGAGGTATCTGAGAGAAAAAATAATTTAATAACTAACTTGACTGAACGTTTTTATTGTACGATACCGAAAATTAATATAAGGTTGTTGTGGTTGCGGATTAAAAATTTGTTCGACAAAAAATTTATCTTGGTTGTTTTGCTTGCGATTGTAGCGGCGTCTTTTATTTTTTATCTTCTAATGCCAACCGAGCAGTCAATAACAATTTCTTCCGACAAGTCGTCTTACGTGATAAAACCGTCTGGTCTTCTGAATTCCGTTGTGACAGTAAAGTCTGCAGTGAGCGACACTTTGACGATAATACCTGTGTACGACAAGTTGGAAGTCGCGAGCGTGTCTGTTTTTGAAGATGGCATGTGGAAAAATCTGAGTCTCTCAAATTCGATAAACATGGATCTTTGGAGCCAAGTTACCTTGGATGTCGGCAGAATGGAAAAATTGTACACGGAGCCTGTCAGATTCGAAGCCGGTGAAGAGAAACAATTCAAGATAACTTTCACGGTCCCTTCGGTCGAAGCAAACGGCGAATTTCATGTCGTTGTTTTTTCCGAAAAGGGAAAGGTGGGCGAATTGGATCCTGCCTGGAAAAGCATAGAGCCGAAGCTGATTGAGAGAGGAAAAAATTATGAAATTAAAAATAATTTTGATGGAACTTACACGTGGACTTCAGGCACCGACTGGGTGAGCAATGGAACAGGTTACGCTCCTTATGTTTTTCAAGATCGCTATTCGAGTGACGGGTATTACCAAGTTCAAGTGGGTTTAGTCGGAGCAAAATTATATGACGATTACATCCAAATTTTTAAGCCTGATCTTTCTGTCGTCGAAGTCCAGAACGAGCAGTGGATCTTGCAGCATTTTGATGCAGGAATAGGAAAGGGGCAGTGGAGAGACGCGGCTCTTTCGAATCTGAGATGGAGCGTAACTAAGACCGACAAATATGTCGAAATCAAAAAAACATGGGACACATCATATGCTTCGGTAACAGGCGTGCTTGAAGTTGTGTACCGTTTCGAGGAGAAATTGAAACACACAGTAAGATGGAGAAATACGACTGCCGAATGGATGGAGCCGAGGTTCGAGCAAAAGTGGACTGGGATAAATGCGGACACAAAACATGTTAGCAAGGATGTTGGTGATTCGGTAAGAACTGGCACAGGGAAAGATGCAGTATTCGTGATGAATCGTTTGGACGGCACGATGGCTGTCATGGAAGATCAGATGTCTGCGATAGATTTCCTGAATTATTCTTCTGTTGAAGTGTCTGCTGGAGGCAAGAAGGCATCTTTCATTTTTTCCGGATTTGATCTTTCCAAGCCAATAGAGATAGACCCAACAACGACAACCCTTCAGCCTACTACCAAAGATGATTTTCCTTATAAGAATGAACCAAATACAAATCATGGTACGAGCACTGCAGTATTTGTCTACACGTATTCCAATCCATCCCGTTCGCTTCTCACTTGGGATATAACATCAATACCGAGCGGCGCGGCAATATCAAATGCAAACTTGTCATTGTGGTCTTATAGCGTGATTGGAACCCCAACAGGGAGAACTTACTGGATGTACGAAAACACTCGTAAAGATTGGGTCGAAGCAGAGTCCACTTGGAATGTTTACAAAACAGGCTCAAGTTGGACAGCCGCTGGTGGTGACTATAGCGAGACAAATGGTGCGAGCAAAGTCATGCCTGCATGTTGTCAATGGGTTAATTGGACTGTGACTGCGCTTATTCAAAGTTATAGAAGTTCCGGATATTCTACGGCTGACTTTCTATTGAGAGACTCTTCTGAAGATAGTTCTACCATAGGTACATACTTTTACAGCAACAATTATGCTACAGATACCACAAAAAGACCCAAGCTAGAAATTACATACACAATCCCGCCGACATGGCAAAAACAGGGGACGAATGATACAGATAACCTGGTAGCAGTTGGAAAAGGCATAAATCTGACAGCGCAAGGATACGATGCAACTGCGCTAGATTGGGCTGTACTGTCTACGAACGAAACTGGAGAATGGGTAAACAAGACGGGCTCATATTCTTCGCCTATGAACATGAACGACGCTGCAGCGACATGGACCTGGTCGAACTTCACATGGATCAATTCCTCAGTTACAGTCGGATCGATAGTTGGCTGGAGAATTTACTACAACAACACTGTCTACGATTGGAATACTACTGATATAATGTCATTTACTATCGTTCCAGGTTTCAATTGGCAAAGAAATTCCACAAATTCAACAACCGGCAATACGACTCTTTTTTCCGTCAATTGGACGAGCGGCGTTCCGGTGAACAACACAGGCGGTTTCATTTTCTCGTTTGACAACGGAACCGGTACGTTCGTCAACGATTCGTATTCATATTTCGGAGAGCTTCCCCAAAATTCGTCGGAATGGTATGGTTCGAAAGGATTGTGGCATCTCAATGACGGCAGCGGTAACGCTGCTGACTGGAGCAATAACGGAAAGACGGGAACAATAACAGGCGCTACCTGGGTGACAAACGGCTCGTGCAGGTTTGGAAGTTGCCTGTACTTCGATGGTAATGATCACATCAATGTGGCGACTTACAATATTGCGCCAACAAACACATATACTATGTCGGCTTGGATAAGAACCTCCACGACAGGAAAATATGTATTTGGGCAGGGAGACGATACAGGCAGTACAAACGAGATGGGAATCGGAGTCGACATTAATAGCAATCATGCGCGGGCTCTTATGGACAGGTACGCCGGGAACTGGTTCTACGGCGAAGGCACAACTACGGTGACGGACAACAAATGGCACATGGTCACTCTCGTGTACGACAATTCGAATTACAGATTGTATGTGGATGGCAGCCAGGAAGCGACCGGCACATTTACGGAGGCCGGGTCGGCAACCTCCGGAAACCAGTTCTTCGCTATCGGTTCTTGGTCAAGGAATGATGCCGCCATCGGACAATTCATTGGTTACATTGACGATGTTGCTGTTTGGAATCGGGCGTTGTCTGCCGTGGATGTCGCCAATCTGTACAATTCGTCAAAGTTTTTCGCGACTCAGGGTTGGTCGAATGTTACGAAAATAGTCAACACAACCGCAGGCAGCACGATTCGTTGGCAAGTTTATGCAAACAACACTGACAGCGTTTGGAATACGACCGGCACAATGTCGTTTGTGATTCCGGGAGGAGCTTGCTCTGCGCCAGGATCGGGGAGTTGGAGCATTTCGTCTAATTGCACTTCTACAATAAATACGATCGTCAGGGGGGTTGTGCAAATTATTAACAACGCGCGATTCGAAATTACCAGTGGTTCAAGACTTGATATAAAACCTTAAAAGAAAAAAATTATTTTCAATCAACACACTGCCAATTGGGATGTCGGCCCCTTGATTATGATGCACGAGTTGTTGAAATAGATTATCGCGTTGTTCGCTGGGCCGTAATGGGATGCGTTGACGTATGTTTGGTTCCTGTTGTTGAAATTGATGTCTCCTCCCCAGAGGGATGCTCCGCCTGCGACCTGAAGAAGTCCGGCCACATTGAAATTTCCTGACATCTTCGTCGTGTTCCTTCCGTCACGATGCAGTACGGTTTCGTTGAAATGGATCGCTCCGACCGCGTCGCGCATAGTTATGTTTCCGCTAACAACTGTCAGATTTCCGCTGGTCACGTTAATGTTTCCTATCACGTTTAATCTGTCTTTGGGATTCACAGTGTTGATTCCGACAAGCCCTGTGCCGTCGCTGTTGTCAGCGATTGTCATCGCAGTTGTGTAAGTGCCCGTGCCACCGTTACGTGTTATGAAATCAAGGCCTCCTCCGTTGTTCGAAGTCTGCCAGACGTATGCTTTAATCTTTGCTAGAGGATTTGTTTCGCCCGTGTATCCTTGGCTGAATGACATTCCTACCGAGCTCGCCTGGCTGCCTGTGTCGGAATTGTGCAGCTTCAAAACTTCCGTAAAGAGTCCAGCGCTGCTGTTTGCAACTTGTAATGTTGCCGTTGGTGTCGTGTCACCGAGTCCGATATTCCCGGTGTCTCTGCCAATTGTCAGTGCCGCTCTCTGAGTGTATGTCGGCCCGTTGTTTTCTATCGCGACGATTGTGAAAGTATTCGACGTAGCTGCCGCAGTCCATTGCCTGCTTCCAATAGTCGGCGACCCTACTCCTCCCGCATGCACCATTGCGAAACCTGCCCCGCCAATTCCGTTTTCTGAAAATTCGACTGCTTCGCTGTCACCGTCTCCGGCATTTGCAAGTGTGCTGACGCTAAAGAATCCTCCCTGCCCGCCGGGATGCGTCACTATGAATTTCTGTCCGAGCATCCCGTTGACTACGTTGGGACCTCCGACTGTGAGGTTTTCCATGTATCCCGCGCCGGACACATTCAGCTTTGTTGAATTGAGCCAGCCTACGCCTTTCACATAATAGCCGTTGGCGTCGATATTGCCTCCCATTGTCAGCGTGCCTGCAGGAGTGTTCGGATACAAGTACACCCCATAAAGGCTGCTGGCATGAACATCTCCCCATCTTTTCGCTGTTGTCCCTAAGCTTACCCCCGTATCAGTGCTCGGCGTTATATTTTCGTATGTCGTGATTCCTGCCGAACCCTGTGCCGCCATTGCTTGGAATCTCAATCTCAGAATTCCTGCTGTTCCGGCGGCGTCTGGTGTTGAAAAATCGATTAATCCATTTCCTGACGCATCGTCTCCTGATCTTATGGTAATTCCTGTTTCGTCGTCTGCTCCGGACTTCATTTCAAGTGAGTTGCTGTTGACCCTGTTCAAAATATAAAGTCTGTTCTCTCCGGAATAAATTCTGTCAACATTGTTGATATTGTGAGTATTGATATCTATATCTCCGGCAATCTCCAATGCAGTCCCGGTACTTGACGGATCGAGATAATATGCGGAGTTGTCCGAGTCGTAATACATCGTCGCATTCACCGAACCGCCCAACGGATTGGAAAGATCGCTGGAAGTTATCGCGCCGTCCGCAATTTTCGTGCTCGTCACAGCCGAATTCGCAAGCTGTGTAGTTCCAACGCAGGCAGTACATGACAGGTTAACGTTTGTTGTGATGTTCCCGTAAATTATTCCAGTCACGTTAAGATCGCCAACAATGTCCAAAGTTTTTTGCGGAGTAGTAGTGTTGATGCCTACTTTACCGGAACCTCTCAAAGTCACGACTGTCGTTTGTCCGGTGGTGCTGCCGTCGGAAACCTTGAAGGTCATAGTATTGGCTGACTGAGTGCCCGAAAAGTAATTTTCTATGCTGTGCCTGTATTGGCTGTCGTCATAAGTGAACATTATTCCTGTGTTGGAATCTCCTAAATTTCCAATATGCAGTTTTTGAAGCGAGCTAGTTGTTGCAATACTAATATTTCCAGCAACAGCAAGATTGTCATCCGTCTTCAGAAAATTTGCAGCTGACCGGTAAAGATTTGTATCAGGCGCGGTACCACCACCAGGTCCCCACAACATCTTACCATTCGCGTACAGAGTAAACCTGTGTTCGGTGTCTCCAGTCACGTCTCCAGCGACTATGGTCGAATCTTCTGTCGACTTGATAACTGTAATCGGCTCATAGCTGTTTATTCCAGCCGAGCCTTGGGCCGCATTGGAATTGAACTGAAATCTTAACGTGGCTGCACCGGCCGCATTCCCTGTCTGAACTCCTATGTAACCAGCAGTTCCTGTGTGTGTAAGATACATTTCTCCGCCACTTACAGATGCTACTGATTTCTGATGAGCAAGTACGATATCTCCAGCCGTTGCCATGCTAGTCGAACCAGCAGGATCTACATAATAAGCAGAATTGTCAGAATCGTACAGCATTGTAGCATTTACGCTTCCTCCGATCGGGTTCGCCAATTTTGTTGATGTCACCGCGCTGCTCGCAATCTTGCTCGACGTAACCGCGCTGTTGATCAGTTCGTCAGTTCCAACGCACGAAGTGCAAGTCAGTCCTGTCGCGTTCCCCGAAATTGCTCCCGATACCGTTCCGTATATCGTTCCTGTCGCGTTGATGTCGCCGACTATGTTCAATGTGTTCTGTGGTGTAGTAGTGTTGATGCCAACTTTGCCAGTGTTAAAAACAAAAGGATTTCCATATAAATAAAGTGGTTTATAAGCACCCGCGGTTCTGTTAACAGATTCTAAATATCCAATGTCTGTCTGATAACCTATTTCTAATCCACTTCCACTTGAGGGGGCACTGGAAATACCAGTTACCCTAATAGAACCAGATGATTCAAGTTTCATGGCGGGATTCGTCGTCCCGATGCCGACATTACCCGCCATTATCAGAGACGTTGCTCCTGCCGGATCCAAATAATAATTGGAATTGTCAGAGTCGTAGAACATAGTTGCATTCAAACTTCCGCCCAGCGGATTCGCAAGCTTGCTCGACGTCACCACTCCGGCCGCAATTTTCGCCCCGGTTACGGCCAGACTTTGTATGTCCGCCGTCGGTATCCCCTGCGTGGCTCCGTTGAAAATCCCTCCGGTGTAATTCAGATAGCTCGCATTTGTAAGATTTTTCGACATCATGTCAAGGTTCTGATCGATAGGTGCGATTTGAGACAATGGATGAGATTGTGTCTGCGCGAATACGCTTGGTGAAATCAACAGCAAAGAAAAAATAAAAATTATTTTGAATGTAGTTTCCTTCCCGGCTCTCATGACTTCACCCTGAGGAATTTTTTCACAATGTCTTCAAGCGCCGAGGATACGTCGTGAAGGTTCTCGCCGTTGTCGTTCATGTACGTCTCGACGGCTTCCCAGACTTTCGTGTCGAGAGAAACAGACCTGCCGGCCCTCATCCCTGCCACGCACCCTTTAACATACCATATTAAAATACCATATCATATGTTATAAACATATCTGTAAGGCTGACTATACGTCGAAAACGAGAAAGAAGCCGGAAAAGATATATAAGCCGCGAAACAGAATTCAGATTATGGAAGGCGAGAAGAGCAGATTTTCCAGCAAAAACATTCTGATAATCTCTCTGTCCTTGGTCGTAGTTGTTCTCGCCGTGGTCGTCGTTTTCGTGTTACAAAGCAAAACTACAACTGTTGTGGTTGGCAGTACGTCGAGCACTAGTAATGTAATAGGATCTCCTGACCAGCAGCCTGGCGTTGTTTTGAATCAGCAGCAAGCCGGCTCCGATACAGGAAAGCCGGTGATAAATCCCTTGACGGGTATGCAGACAGGAGTGCAATGTCCGAAAGATTCCTGCCTTGGTCAAGTGCAGGGTGCGGGAAATTGTCCAGGTTCTGAGCAAGCTTATTACGAGCAGGAATGTTACGATTATCCCGAATCCGGCACTTCGCTCGCTGATTGCGACAAGAAGAGAACCGTGTATTACAAAATCTGCGGCGTCGTCCAGTAAAATTTATTTTTTTAAAAAAAGTTTTTTTTGTCTAATTCTAACTTGAAAATAATTTATCCGAGCTTGCACGAAGTCATTTCGGAAAGCTGGTTAACGGATCTAACCCCGACGTATCCTTTCCCGTCGTACGAAATTGTCGGCACTTGCGTTATTCCCAGATTCGCGCAATTGGAAGCCTGCTCGCCGTCACATGACACGAAGATTTTAGGAGAATAAATTCCGAGCAGATTGAGCTGCATCAAAGTCGCCGTCCCTCCCTGGCTTTTCTCGTCCGTTACGCCGAATATTTTGAGTCCTTTCGAATCAAGGCAGTCGACAAAATTTTTGTAGTTTTCAATTTGAGTCACGGAGTCCTCGACAAAGATCATGTTCTGCGTAAGATATTTTCCGTCCTTCGTAACCCAGATTTCCGCGTAGCTCGGACCAGACTGGCTGTTCAGCTTTATCACGGCCTTGTAAAGTCCGCTGTCGTCCGATAATGTTATCACTTCCGCGACCGATCCGGGATTCGCAAGCTCGTAAAGTTTCTTGACGCTGTCTTTCACGTCAGCAGAATTCGGCATCAAAAATTTCGTATACAATATCGCGCCAGCGATCACGATTGCAACAATAAAAATTGAAATGATTTGCTTCTTTCCGAACTTCCAAACCATATAAACAAATTGTCTCCCATATATAAATAATGGAACGACGTTTTGTTGGAATAATTTTGTTTTTATTGTCGGTTTTTATTTTTTCTAATTACGTTTTCGCATCTATAACATACCAGTCCGGATCGACATGCACCGGAGGAAATGTGTGCCTGCTTTCCGCGCTGAGCAATACGAACTCCCATGCCGGGGCATGCGGCAATTACACCAGTTACGTCATCTGCTCCGACGAGGTCACGTCTGCGAACATCAGGAACAGCATTTGCAGCGCGGGAGAGAACGGCGTACTTTCGCTTTATCAGTTGAACAATACGCATGTTGGGACTTACAGGACGTACGACTACAACCTATGCGTGAGCCCGTCTAACTACGACTGCGTTGTCAAGGCGTCGTCGTGCAGCGCCGGTCAGACATGCATGGCTTCTGCGTACAGCTCGACAAACACCCACATAGGCGACTGCGATTATTATTCCAACAAAATATGCTGCGGAGTTGATTCGACGGCCCCGACAATCTCAAGCCCGTCGTTGACCCCGACAAAATTGCTGCCCGGAGAGACCGTAACTTTTACGGTGACTGTAACGGATGATTTCACTGTTGACACAGTTCTTTCGCAGGTCACGTATCCGAACGGTACCAGCCGCAATTTCACGATGCAATCTGCCGGCGGCAATTCGTATTCCCTGACTTTTATCGACACTGAATGGAACGGCGTTCACACATGGAGCAAAGTTTACGCGAACGATTCCGTGAACAATGTCGCGACGAGCTTTCCCGGACTGCAGTTCAGGGTGCTCGGCGTTACGTACGTGATTAACGGCAAGGCGTTCGACTCGCTCACGGGGGCTACGATACAGAGCGGGAACGTGACCGCGATCGTGAAGGAAACTGGTGACGGAGTAAATGCGACATTTTCAAATGGTACGTATAGCGTGAATTTGCGTACAAGTCTTTTGACAAATGAAACTTCTTTCAACGTAGGCATCATTGTCAGCGGTGGAGGCAAGAGCGGATACAGCGAGGTTTATTTCGGAGGGGGATCTCTCACATCATTAACTCAATCGTGCGCGACCAAGCTGTGGCACTTCAACGGGACCGCAATCGATCCTATGACGGGCGCGCAGATAATTGTGGGCAATGTCGGGGTTAACGTGAAGAATTCCGTGGGAAATATTTTCAGCAATTCCACGACATTCAGCAACGGGGTGTGGGACATATATCTCATGCCGTGTCTGGTTCCCGGATACGTTTCTACTTTTGAATTTGTCGTTTCGAATAACACGAGAGTGGGATATTTCTCGGTACGCCAGGTAGCTAAATGAAAAATAATTTTGCTATCTGTAACGTCGGCTGTGGGACTTTCGCTTTCGCGAAGTATCGAACCCACGTGGGCTTTCGCCCGCTTGGTTGACATCCAAGTGCATTACCACTCTGCCAAGCCGACTTCGTCGATAGCGGATAAGAATTAGTTTTTCAATAACAACCGATTTTGGGTGGAGTAGATTTCCTATAGTCCAGTATACATATCTTTAAATAGAAAATAATAGAATTGAAATTTACTTGGTTGACATCATGGGTGCGTCTACCACTCTGTCGACACCCACTTACTTTTTCTTTAAGAAATTTGATTAATCTTAAAATAAGAAATCATTGTGTACAACTTAAATATGCAGACATTTTATTAAAAGTTGAGAGAGATGGAACTGTCAGTCTGGGCCGAAAAATACAGGCCGTCGAATTTGTCGGAAGTTATCAACCAGAGGCACGTAGTCGAAAGGCTCCAGGCTTTTGTGAAAGAAAAAAATATTCCTCATCTTCTTTTCACCGGACCCGCAGGAACAGGAAAGACTACAGTTGGTCTTGCAATCGCCAGGGAACTTTATGGGGAAAATCTGAAAGGGAACGTTCTCGAACTCAACGCTTCTGACGAGAGAGGAATCGACGTAGTTAGGAAGAGAGTGAAAGATTTCGCGCGCAGCCCGCTGGGAAGCGGAAAAGTAAGTTTCAGGATAATTATTTTGGACGAAGCTGACGCTCTTACTCAGGAAGCGCAGCAGGCGTTGAGAAGGATGATGGAAAGCTACACGAAAGATTCGAGATTCATTTTGATTTGCAACTGGTCCTCGAAAATTATCGAGCCCATACAGAGCAGGTGCGCCGTGTTCCGTTTCAGGTCTTTGGAAAGGCCGGAGATAGAAAAATTTGTGAACAGGATTGTCGAGGGGGAAAATTTGAAAATAACTCCCGACGCCGTGAATGCCGTGATAGACATAACCGAGGGAGACATGAGGAGGGTTGCGAATCTTCTGCAGTCCGCCGCGTCGCTGAGTGAGAAAATTACAGACAGCGTCATCTACGATGTTGCCAGCAAGGCTAAGCCGGATGACGTCAAAGAAATGCTCAACAACACGCTGAAAGGAAATTTTCTGGACGCGAGAAATAAATTGCAGGATCTTCTTTTCAAACAGGGCCTCGCGGGCAGCGACATAATTTCAGAGATACACAAGCAGATCTATTTCCTGACGGACATTGACGAGAGAGTCAAGATAGAGCTTATAGAAAAGTGCGGTGACTACGAGTTCAGGTTGAGCGAAGGCGGCAACGAACTGATACAGCTTGAGGCGCTCCTTGCGCAATTTTTGCTCGCCGGAAAAAAGTGAAAACATGTTTGTCACGAAGTACAGGCCGAAAAATCTGAAGGAATACGTCGGGCAGACTGATGCCGTGAAAACTTTTTCGGAGTGGATGCGCAATTGGAAGCCGGGAAAGGCAATTTTGTTTTACGGGCCGCCTGGAGTCGGAAAAACTTCTTTGCTCGAATCGTATTGTTTTGAGAACAGGCTGGACTTGATAGAGACAAACGCGTCCGACTTCAGGAATTCCGAGCAGCTGAAAGAAAGCATAGGTAATTCTGTTACGCAGCAGTCCCTTTTCAAAAGAGGAAAGATACTTCTTCTCGACGAGGTTGACGGAATTTCCGGTTACCAAGACAAGGGCGGTGTCCAGGAGATAATAAGAATAATATCCGAATCGAAACACCCGATCGTGCTCACGGCGAACAACCCGTTCGACAAGAAACTTCAGACTCTCCGGTTAAAGTGCACCCTGCTTCCATTCAAGAAAATCGCTTATCTGGATATAGTGAAAAAAATAACTGCGATCGCAAGCGAGGAGAAAATAAAAATCGACAAGGAAGTTGTCCAGCTTGTCGCGAAAAAATCTTCCGGAGATTTGAGGTCGGCGATAAATGATTTGGAAATAGTTTCGAAGGACGAAAAAATTATTCTGAGCTCGGTCGCGGAAGTCGGAAACAGGGAGCGCGAAGTAAATATTTTTGATGCGCTGAAGGCGATTTTCAAAACCGATTCGGTCCATGGCGCAAAACTTTCGATTGGAAACGTGGACAAGGATCCCGATGAAATTTTTTGGTGGATAGAGAGCAACATTCACAACGAATACGAGGATCCCAAAGAAATTGCCCTTGCTTACGACGCGCTCAGCAAGGCCGACATGTTCAGGAAAAGAATCATTTCGAGGCAGAACTGGAAGCTTCTCACTTACTTGATCGACCTCATGACGGGCGGAGTTGCGGTCGCCAAGAAGCAGATGTACAGGAAATTCACGCGTTACGAATATCCGAGCAACATAATGATCTTGGGGAGAACAAAAATTTTGAGGGAGCAATCAAAAATCGTTTTGAAGAAGATCGGAACTCGGCTGCATTGCTCGCTGAGAAAGACAAAATCTGAATTCCTGCCTTTCATAAAAATATTTGCGAATGACGAATTCGGAAAAAGGGACCTTTCCCAGTATTTCAAATTGTCGGAAGACGAATCTGAAAATCTGAATTCTATTTTGTCGCAGTGAATTTCGAGTCCATCGAGGTCTTTGTAGACGATACTGCGATGTAAATTTCTGTCGCCAATTGAGAATCCACACACGGACTTGTGATTACATAGTTGAATGTCAGCCGCATGTTTTTTTGAAGAATGTAGTTGTCCACGAACAGCTTGAATTCCTCGATGTTGAATTTTAAGTCGTTGCAGTCTTTGCTATTTTTGACTGCCAAAATGGATTGCTCCTTCAGGTTGTTGAAGACGAATATCTCGTCGTCCAAGATTGCCGACGAAGTGTCGATTATTTTGAACGGTTCCACCCATTGGCTGATTACGAAAAGTATGCTGATGATCGCGAATGCGGAGAGGATGAAGAACTGTGCCTTCCTAGATTTTGACAAACTGCGCATGAGGTACCCCGTCAATTAAAATAACATTTTCTTTTGTAATAAAACCGTTTTTTTCCGCGAAGTCGACTATCTCGGCTCCCATGAGGTTTCCGACCGTCGCCTCGTTCATCAGTTTCAGAATTACGTCAGAGTCAACCATTATGCCTCCGTAGAACCCTTCGCTGACTTTCAGCGAGATCTTTTCGTCCTTTACTGTTTTTCCAAGCAGATTTTCGTCGCATACTGCTATGACTATATCGTGTTTCGTTTTGTAGACTTTGCACCAATACATTCGATAACCTATATGTTGCGCGCCGCGTGTTTCGAACCGCATGCCTCGCATTTGATAAATGTCAGCCTGTCGTCTTTCTCGATTTTCGTGTCCGGCTCTCCGCATGTCTTGCAGTAGACGAATTCCTTGATGTACGCTTCGAGCTTTTTCTGGATCGAATCTGTAGACGCCTTTGTTTGAATAATTAGAAAACTGTTCTGTATGTTTCCGCGCGTCGCGAATTCCTTTAAAAGATATTTGGCAAGATGGTTGCTGTCTCTCCTGAGCTGTCCGGCTATCTCGGAAAAATTTTTGACTACCGTCTTAGGTCCTTCGATTTCCGAAACGGCTTGCGGGACTTTGAATCTCGAATTCTTCTCGGTCTTCTTTGGAATTTTCTGGACAGCTTCCTTCAGCATGCTCGAATAGTCTAATTGCACTTTCAGTTCACCGATAACCAATTAATGGACTTCATACCTTCTTTAGCTTTCCTACAGTCGGCTCGTAAACCAGTCCTGAAGAAATCAGATTGCTTATTGTGTCCGAAACTATTTTTTCGTCCAGACTGGTTGATTCGAATATTTTTCCTATGCTGGTGCCGCTTCCGTCATCCAGATCTTCTATTAATTCCAAAATTTTTGGAATGTAATCAGCTGTCTGCGATTTCCTCTCGATAATGATGTTGAAAATTTCCTCGTCAATGTCGTATTTTTCTTTCGCATACGTTTTCAATTCCTCTTCGCTCATTTCGTTCTTGAAATTTAATATTTCGTCCGCTATCTTTTTCCTGTCGGCAAGATTTTTCAAAATTTCCAGGCTTCTCATGTTCTCGAAATTCGGATCATCAATTTGTTTTAGAATTTCTGGAATTATGTAATTCTCTCCGTTGAAATTTTTGACTTTCCCTACCACTTTTACGAGGCTTCCGACGTTTGCCGGCCTCAGAATTTCCATTGCCTCTTCGAAAGCTCTTACTCTTATCGAATCGTTTCCGTCGTCGACCGTTATGCTCGAAAAATTTTTCTCGCCGCTCTCGAATTTCTCGACTACTGTCGCGACAACATCTACCTTGGAAAATTTCTCTCCAAGCTGGGTTATCAAATAAGAAGGTTTCATGTCTTCCTTGCTTCCCGGAAAAAATTTTCCGGAATTGATGTCGCTTATTCTAGTTTTTTTTGCAGGGCTCTTTGGAGCGAAAGTTTTAAGGTCGGCCGTCATAACAATCATACTTTGGCAATCACGCCGGTCCTTGACGAATAGAGAACTCCCTCTGTCAGCATTTTCTTTATTATTTCATCCGCGCCCTCTATTCCCTCTTCTCTCGCTTTCTTTTCAACTTCCGCCTTCGGGATATCCTTTCCGTAGATTTGCGACATCTTGTCGATAAGCTCTATGAGCTGCCTTATTTTTCCTCTTTGCGCGGATGTTGCCTTCTGCCCTTCTGCCCTGTCTATGTCGATCTTCCCCGTCTCTGGTTCAAATCCGAACATCCTCAGAGAAGATTTCATGAGATTGATGGATCTTATCGCGTCTTCCTTCGTCGCCACGTTTCTCAGCTGCACCTTTGCCGAAGCTATTGCCATCCTTATGAGCGCTTCGTACTGCCTCGTCGTTATCGCAATCGGAGAATCTCCGCCGCCCGACCTGCTCCTCAGATCGAGGTAGAATTTTTTGATTTCCTCTCCGGCTTCCACAGATAGAGTCGGTTTGCAAACTCTTCTCGTATACGAGACATATTTTTTCAAAAATTCCAGAGATATCACGGGAAGAGCCTCGTCCGTTGCAAAAAATCTCGCCTTCAGCATGTGGTCCGCTATCTTTGTATCGATCTCGGCATTCGGAACGTCTCTCAATGCGAATTTCAAATCAAACCTCGAGAGGATTGTTTCAGGAATGTCAACCTGCTCCTTTATCGGGAGATACGGGTCGAATCTTCCGAATTTCGGGTTTCCGCCCGCGAGTATGGAAGTTCTCGCCGGAAGGGTCGCGACGATGTTTGCTTTCGCAATGGAGATTGTCTGCTGTTCCATCGCCTCGTGCAGCGCAACCTGGTCCGACTTCTCGACTTTTTCGAACTCGTCTATCGCGCAAAGGCTTCTGTTGCACAGTACAAGCGCGCCTGCTTCGAGAACCCATCCTCCGAGAAATTCCTCGTCCCTTATCACGGATGCTGTAAGACCGGCCGTAGTGACGCCTTTTCCCGAAACGTACCTTCCCCTTGGGATCAGTCCAGAAACGACTTTCATCAGCGCGCTTTTTGCAGTCGAGGGATCGCCGACCAATAAAATATGAATGTCCCCTCTTACCCGAGACCTGTCTTTCAAAACTATCGCTTCTCCTCCGAACAGCTGGAGTGCTATGGCCTCTTTTACATCTTCGAGTCCGTACAGCGCGGGCGCTATGGATTTCACAAGCTTGTTGTAGATTTCAGGATCGTTCGCGAAATCCAAAATTATTTTCTCGTCTTCCGGAGTTATTTCGATTTCTTCCCACTCGCTCTCGACCGACTCGACGGAATTCGCGTCGAGATAGATGTCCATCTGTCTGGATCTCGTTCCTTTTATTCTCTTCGGCAATTCTTTCAATGTCCCGACAACCTTTATCCTGTTTCCCGGATCCGTTTTGTTCTGCATCTTCGGCGATGTGAGATCCTCCTTAAGATAGATCATGAGGTCTGAAGGTCTTTCTCCGCTTGTGGATTCAAATGGCTCCTCCACCATCACCCATCTCGCGTCGTACATCCTCTGGTCTATCAGCTTGAAATTTTTCTCGTTGCCGCAGTCGGGAGATTCGCAGGCGACAGGCCCCCTCATTATTTTTTCGGTTTGAATTATCGTAATCCTGTTTCCGCATTTGGAACATTGGAATACCGCTTCCGACACTTCCGGCCTGATCTCGCTTGCGCGCTTGACCAGCCCGTCAATGACGAGGAGTTTTCCGATGTGTTCCGCTCTCAGATTTCTTATTCTGATTTCCTTGTGCGGCGGAAGATTTACGAATCTGATTTTTATTTTTGCTTCAGACAATCCTGTATTGGTCTGCTTGACGGATTCTTCGGCTATCGCAATTGTCTCTTCCGGATTTTCCAATATGTAGTCGGACAGCTCGACGTCGAATTTGTCGATCAGCAGGAAATCTACGAGGATAAACTTTTTTCCTTCGTTGAGAGATGTGATTAATTCGTTCTTGTAAAATTCGTTGAAAAATTCTGAAAATTTTTCTATAAGATCTTCCTTTTCCATCGATATTTTATATGCTTCTCAATATTTTTATTCTTGTTAAATTTTGTAAACTTTCAGAAAATTTTTGGAAAAGGTCGTCACACCTTAGGTTTGACGATTGCGCCGATTGATTTCAATTTTTTCGAAACCTTTTCGACAGCTATTCCCACGTCCTTCACATTTCTGGCTCCCGTGCAAACAATTTTTCCGGAACCGAAAAGCAGGAACGCGACTTTCGGATCCAGCATCCTGTAAACCAGTCCGGGAAACTGTTCCGGTTCGTATTCCGAATTTTCCAAATTGAACGCTATCGTGTCGAGATTCAGATTACCTTCGAGTTTCGCTGATGCGACAATGTTCTCCACCTGTATCTTGAAATCCTTCGGAACCTTGGTTCCCGATTTCTTGATAATCAAAACAACCTTTTTGAAAACCTCGTGCACGTCTTCGAGGCTCCTCGCTCCCGTGCAGACTATCTTTCCGGATCCGAAAATAAGCGCGGCCGCTTTCGGCTTCTGCAGCCTGTACACCAGTCCGGGAAACTGCTCCGGCTCGTATTCCATGCCTTCCATTTTCGACACGATTTTCTCGAGCGGCACCTCAACTCCAAGTGAGGCGGATGCGACAATGTTCTCGACGCGGATCTTAAAATCAGTCATGAATTCGCCTTAGCTTAATATATGTTTGGAAAGGCTTATAAAGATTGATTTTATTATTTTCGAAATTAACTTATTGTAGTTCGTCGAGGATTTTGAATAACGCAATCTTTTTAATCTTAACTTTTGAAATTTTATAGATGCTAGCTGCATTCGCGTTCGAGATGATCATGAACGGATTGAAGGTTTTGGAAACTAAAGTTGATACATGGAATAAGGCTTTCTTCACATCGATTCCTCTTTTCATTACCGCCAAGACCTCCTGGCTTTTCATAGGAGCCCCTTCGATAATACTTAACGGTTTCCATTTTCACCATTTTGAATACGGATTGCTGATTCTTTCCTATTCAATTTTTTCAAAGTTCTTCGAAAAGTACAGAGTTTTTCAGAATTACAAGCTTCTGATGACATTTTCCAGTATTCTGGTTCTCGATGGCCTTACGGCAACATTCCTTGTAGCTGGTAGCCACTTTTAAATTTAGTTTGAATTCTTTTAAAAATAGATAGTGGGGATTTTATTGGGTAAACTTATATACTAATAATTTAATTGTTTTATGGGGATTCAAAATTTATCTCGTACGGTAGGTTTGTGGTTAGCTGAAGGAAGTACCACAAGTAAGAGCGAACTCACATTCACCAATAACCAGCCAGAATTAATAAGATTTTTTCACAAAGTTATTTTTGAAAATCTTCAACCAAAACACAATCCACGAATTTATGTTTACAGGCGTAACAAAAATGTTAAAATTAAATTACCCATTAAAAATATTTTGTATAGATACTATATTCATACTCTAAGTAACCAACCATTTTTTATTTACCGTATTTCTGGAGTCGAATTAATGAAAAAATGGCTAAATTTGGTAGAAATTATAAAAGGAAAAACAAATTTGTACAAATTCATTCTGCAAGGGTTTTTTGCAGGAGAGGGAAACATAAAATACATAGTTTCTTCGCATAGTAGAGTTTTGCGCGTGTCTCAAGGTAAACCAAATGAATTTATAGAAAAAATTTTCAAAAATCTAAATTTAAACTTCGTTTATATGCCCTCGGAGAGATCGTATGTTATTTCCGGTCGTGAAAATTTAGAAAAGCTTTGGAAGCTAGAAATTAGCAAATTACACCCAATAAAACACAAAAAATTCCATTTGATGCTAGAAAGCTACAAACAAAGACATTTTAAGAAAGGTCAACTCAAACTAAAAATAATAAATATGGTAAATGTTCCTCGAACAAGCCAAGAACTATCTAAATTGTTTAATAAGTCTCAATCAAGAGTCTCAAGAATATTGTCACAATTAAAAAATCAAGGTTTGGTAAACGAGTTTCGCGTTAGAAGTATATCTTATTGGATAAATTCAAAACATAACATAGTAATTATATCAAATACCAAATCAAAAATATTGAAATTTTTAAATGAGCCTAAAAAGGTGTATGAAATATCAAAACATTCAAAAGTTAGTTGGAAGAGTTCTTTTAAAAGACTTAAAGAATTAGAGAGACTAAATTTAGTAAGACATGAAAATAACTTATGGTACAAAGTAGGGACAGACAAAGAGGTGATGGTGTTATAAATCGCATAACTGGGATCGATGAAGCTGGGAGAAAACATTAAGTCGTAAAGATTTGTGTTTCCCGAAAGGTGCTGTAATCGGTCCTCTTGTCGTTGCTGGAGTCACAATCGACAAAGAGCATGAAAGCAAATTGAAAAAGCTCGGCGTGAAAGATTCCAAGATGCTCTCCCCGAAAAAAAGAGAGGAGCTTGCCGGAAAGATAGAGGGAATTGCCAGCAATATTATAGTTCTTCGCGTGCAGCCGTGCATGATCGACGATATGCGCGACGCTGGTACAAACCTGGACAGGATCGAGGCGATGAAGATGGCCGAGATAATCGACCTTTCTTCCGGAAGCACGGTGTACGTCGACGCGCTGACTTCGAACCCGAAAAAATTCGAGGGAGTCATCAGGGGCTATACGAAAAGCAAGGAGTACGACGTTGTTGTCAAGAATTATCTCGACGAGTCGGTGATAGCGGTTTCGGCCGCCAGCATAATAGCAAAGGTCGAGCGCGACAAGGCGATACAGGAGATAAAGGACAGAGTGAATTTCGATTTCGGAGTCGGTTACCCGCATGACCAGCGCACGATAGATTTTGTGAAGTCCCTGATAAGCCAGAAAAGGGACCTGCCAACCTTTGTCAGGAAATCATGGATTACAACTCAGTTGCTTATAGAGGAGAGCTGGCAGAAAAAAGTAAAGGATTTCTTTATTAGAAAAGAAGATTGTAAGGAGGGTGCAAGATGAATTTCAGTCTCGAGCAGAAGCTGACCGCGCTGTTCTTTGTTCTCGGCCTTGCAGCGGGATTTGTTTCGAATTATTTTTCGGACTTCCTGATTTCGATAGCAATAGGGGCAGGGATGTACGTTGGTGTATTCTCGGTTCTTGCCAGCAAAGTGAAATCAAAAAAGATAAACTGGCTCGTCACGAATTCGATCGTGACGTACATTCTAGTCTGGCTTGTCGTATGGATATTCCTGCTTAACACGTGGTGAAGAATTTTGCGAAGAACGGATTTCATTTCTGAAGCGAAGGAAAAGACAGGCGAGACTGTTGTTGTTTCCGGATGGGTTCATGACGTTCGCGTTCTCGGCGGAATAAATTTCATTCTGCTGAGGGACAGGTCCGGAATCGTGCAGGTCACCGTGCTGAAAGCGAAATCGTCGAAGGACATGGTCGATCTCGTACCGAAGCTGCATCAGGAAGACGTCATATCCGTAAAAGGAAAGGTCGTCAAGAGCAAAATCGCGAACGTCGGCGTGGAAATAATTCCGGACGAGATAGAAGTCGTTACAAAATCGGATGTTCCTCTTCCGCTTGATCCGCGTGAAGTGACTCCAGCTAATTTCGACACGCGTTTCAATTGGAGATTTTTGGATCTGCGAAAGCCGAAGAACATTTTGATTTTCAAGATAGCGACCGATGTGGAAAAATACATGAGGGAATTTCTCATCAAGGAGAAATTTTTCGAGATACACACTCCAAAGCTGATGGGCTCTGCAAGCGAAAGCGGAGCGGAAGTTTTCGAGGTCGGATATTTCGGAAGGAAAGCGTATCTCGCGCAGTCTCCGCAATTTTACAAGCAGATGGCGATGGCGGGAGGATTTGATCGCATTTTCGAATTTGGTCCCGCATTCAGGGCCGAGCCGTCGAAAACTACAAGACACCAGACAGAATTCACTTCGATTGATGTAGAAATGTCATGGATAGAATCCGTGGAAGACGTTATGAAGTTCGAGGAGAATTGGCTGAAATACATTTTAGAGAATGTCAAAAAAAATCACGGAAAGGAAATAAAGGAAAATTTTGACTGCGAAGTTGTCGTGCCGAAAATTCCATTCCCTCGCGTGAAGATGAAAGAGGCTCACGAGATAACAGGCATCAAGCCGAAAGAGGTGCACGACGACACAGATTTGGATCCGGAAGGCGAGAGGCTTCTTGGAAAATATATTTTGGAAAAGAAAAAACACGAATTTGTTTTCATCACAGACTTTCCATTGAAGGTAAGGCCGTTCTATCACATGAAGACCGAAGGCAATCCAAACACGACAAGAAGTTACGACTTGCTTTGGAAGGGAGAGGAAATCACTACAGGCGCCCAGCGCGAGCACAGGCACGACGTTCTGATGAAGCAGGCAAAGGAAAAGGGGCTGAATCCTGAAAATATAAAATTCTATCTGGATTTCTTCAGATACGGTTGTCCTCCTCACGGAGGTTTGGGATT
Source organism: uncultured archaeon (assembly GCA_964539655.1). Classification (GTDB taxonomy): domain Archaea; phylum Aenigmatarchaeota; class Aenigmatarchaeia; order CG10238-14; family SCSR01; genus CAZIJH01. The sequence continues at coordinate 51,885 of CAZIJH010000001.1, forward strand.
TGGGTTTGGAAGGTTTATCGCAAAACTTTTGAATTTCCCGAACGTGAGAGACGCTATACTTCTGCCGAGAGACATGGACACGCTCACGCCTTGAGCTTCGCGGCGTTTATGTGGCTGCATTCCTTCTGAGTCATCACCCAGTATTTGCAGTCGCACGTCCATTCGTTTTTTGTCATGTCAAACGTCACGGAATAAGTTTCGGTGTCGCCGAGAACTTTGAAATGTATCCTTCTACCGGTCTCCATTTCCTTTTCAACGCGGCCTTCTTGAAAAATTTTAGCGCTTTTTTTTGAGATTATAGAAGCAGACATAAAATAAAATTGTATCTTGGAATTAAAAAGAAAGAAATGCAGGTTCAACAGAACCTGGTAAAGACTGGGCAGATAAACCCAATGTCCGACACGGACTAAATTTCTATAGAGGCTTTTAGTTTATAAACATTTGTATGCTGGACTATAGGAAATCTACTCTCCCGAAAATCGAATGTATTTCGCAAACATAATTTTGTATCCGCTATCGACGAAGTCGCCATGGCAGAGCCTGGTAATGCACTGGGCTGATACCCCAGCGTCCGACACGGACACGCGGGTTCAAAATCTTATCATTTAAGATGAGATTCCCGCCGGCGACGTCATAGATAGCAAATTTATTTAAACTCAATCTTGTTTTATAGTGCTATGGAAAAAACAATTCGTGAATTGAAAAAAATAAATGCAAAAAGAATTTTCGTTCATTTTCCGGAAGGAATCAAAAGAAAAGTTCAGTTGATAGACGAGAAGCTGAGCAAGGAAGGATTTGAAACAGTCTGGTGCATCGAGCCTACCTGGGGCGCATGTGATGTGAGAGAAGACGAAGCGATGAGGCTCGGATGTGATGCGATACTTCACATTGGCCACAGTGATTTCGGAGTCAAGACAAAATTGCCGGTTGTCTATGCCAATTATTTCATTGATGTTGATCCGGTTCCGACATTGGAAAAAGAATTTTCGAAGATCGAGAAATACCAGAATATCGGCCTCGTCACCAGCGTGCAGTTTGTGCCAGCTTTTGAAAAGGCAAAAGAATTTTTGAAATCAAAAGGGAAAAATGTTTTCACTACAACGAGCCAGCAGCATGAGGGGCAGATGCTCGGATGCAGGACCGCTGCGGGAAAAATGTTGGAAGACAAGGTAGATTGCTTTTTGTGCGTGACTGCTGGAAAATTTTACGGGCTGGGTCTTGCGATGGATACGGACAAGCCGGTCTTTGATCTCGATTTGGAGATGCAGCAGATACGCAGCATGGACGAAATAAAAAAGAAAACTCAGAAATTACAGGCGTGGAATTTGTCTGCGTTGAAAGACGCAAACAGGGTCGGGCTTCTTGTCAGCTGGAAGCGCGGACAGATGCTGGGTTCGCCCTTTTCAATCAAGGAAAAATTGGAGAAGGAAGGGAAGGAAGTCATCGTTCTTGCTTTCGACGAGCTGTCTCCTGCCAAGCTTGACGGATTGAATTTGGATGTTGTCGTGTCATTCGCGTGCCCGAGGATGGCGACGGACGATCTCGACAAATATAAAATTCCTTTGGTAAATTATACGTCGTTATTGAAAATTTAAAGGAAAAATAAAGTGGGTCGAACGGAACCGATCGACGCACCTTTGTCAATCAGACTAGGATAACCATCTAAAGACAATTGACAAAATCCGTATTTAAAGATTTGTATACTGGACTATGGGAAATCTACTCTACCGAAAATCCAATGTATTTCATAAACACAATTTTATATCCGCTATCGACGAAGTCGGCTTGGCGGAACTGGTAGACGCGTCCGATTGTCAATCGGATTGGATAACCATCCATGTGGGTTCGAAACTTCCGCGAAAGCGAAAGTCCCACAGCCGACGTTACAGATAGCGAAATTAGATTTTGTTAAAGAAATTGTTCATTCCGAGTTTGATATTTTCTTCTCTTGCCAAGCGATCTCTTTTGAAATTACGAATGTGTTCTCTTTCTGCTAGATAATACGGCAGACTTACGAAACCCAATGGAAATTTTATTCTGTTTTCGCCTCTTACCAAGGATATTTCGTATTCTTTTTTGTCCGGGTCGGGCCCTTTTGCAACTCTGTAAATGGTGTAAGCCGCATCAAGGACTGTCAGTGCAATTGGTAAAATCTGTTCGATTGCCATGAAACGCTATTCTAAGATAAGCTATTTAAATATAGTCCAGTCAATTATAGTTTACTGATTTTAATGGAATTGAAGAAAATAACAGAGGACGACAAATCGCTTCTCGTAGAAGTGACCGGAGAGACATTCACTGTCACGAACGCCTTGAGAGAGGAGCTTTGGGAAGACAAGTCCGTCAGCGAATCTGCGCAGGTGCGCGAGCATCCTTATCTGTCCCAGCCTAAGATTTTGGTGAAAGTTGACAGAGGTTCTCCTGTGATCGCTTTGGAAAATGCCTCCGAAAGGCTCGTCACGTTGTCGAAGGAATTCCAGGAAGAATTCAAGAAATCATTGAAGAAATAAATTTCAGCAGATTTTTTCTCCGTATGTTTTCATCAAAGTCTCGTTCATGTAGATTGTCGCATTAGTTCTGACGGCCAACGCAATCCCGTCGCTCGGCTTTGATTCTAGGCTAGCAATCCTGTCGTCCTGCTTCAAGATTATTTTACCTATGAAAAAATTATTTTTTATGTTGACAATTTTCACCATCATGACATCGATGCCAAAGCTGTCTAGCTCGTCTTTCAGAAGATCGTGTGCGTTCGGTCTTTCGATGATTTTTCCTGCTAGTCCGTTTGCTATTGATTCTGCTTGGTATATTTCAGTCCTCGCAGACACCCTATAGCAGTTTCCTATTAGCGAGATAGCGCCGTCGTTTTCTACCACGCCGACTTCAGGTTTCATCGCAACAAATCCGTTTGTCGATAGATCTTTTATTTGGTTCTCTTGCAACAGAAATCCTATTTCATTATTCTGCCCAATTGACCGGCCGGCTAGAAAACCGACAGCTATCGAAATAAACACAATAGTAAAAACAATTGAATTTTTTTTAGTGAAAAATTTCGATTTGAGTTTCAAACCTTTCATGGAACCATAATTAATTACGCTCTGCCTAATAAAAACTTTTTTTAGCAGGACGTCACGTTGACTGTAACCATTCCAGCTTCCTGCCCCGTCTTTCTAATGCAGAGTCTGTGAGTGCCAGATGAGATCGAACTTTCTCCGGTCACCTTTATTTTGTCATAAACGAGGCTGAGATGGAACAAATTAGGTCCCGTAATTGCGTAGGTTCCGAACGACGCCGATGGCGCTCCCTGTTTTTCTATCATGTATGTCTTGTTGCCTATGTCAGTGCATACGCCGTTAGTTACTGGAATTATTCCCTTGAACGGGCCGTTTGCTGATATGTTGAAGAAATATTCGTTCGTCGTGTTGAACTGCGTGTAGCACATCTTCGACAGCTTGTCGCTCCTCCCTGAATAAATGAGTCCGGACATCTTCGCTTGCGAATATTCTATGTTGTCGTACGAGCAGAGATAGTAATTTGTCGTGTCCGTCGCGCTGTAGCATCCGGATGCAGGCGAGAATGTGCTCACGGTCGTGTTGAATTCTGTCCTGTTCACAAATAAAATTCTCATGTCGTAATCCTGCGAGTCGAGCGTGCTGTTCTTGTCCGTCAGATTGTATGATGCGGTTGTTACGCCGTCCATGCTCGCGATCCTGTGAGTCTTTCCGTTTATCGTCCTGTTGTATCCGCCGAGGTATAGCTGATATATTTCATCTGCGGACAGGCTTCTGTTGATTATCATGATTTCGTCTATCGTCCCGTTGAAGAAACTCGCATGTATTCCGTCATTGTCATGGACCACTCCCACGTGAACATTTTCCCTGCTTGCGAATATGCTGCTTGGTCCGGCCTTGGTAGAAATTTGCCCGCCGTTCCTGAAAATTCTCATTGTAGTCCCGTCATAAGTCGCGGCTATGTGCGTCCATGTGTTAAGCGGAAATGTGCTCGCCCCCCCGTCGAGAGTTATTCTGCCCGTATCAGTTCCGGTCGGAGAAAGGCTGAATTCCGCTCTCAGATTTCCTCCGGTTGCGTAAAGTTGCAGATAGTATGCGTTGTCTCCTGTATTTCTGCCCCATTTATTTACAATCTGGTAAGCTTCGCTGCCGGTCGCCTCGGCAGGATAAATCCATGCGCTGAGCGTTGTCTGGTTCGGCGTGTTAAGTTCACTTTTGTTTCCTAGGTGCATGTATCCAGTGCCAGTGAAAATTACACATCCGCCGAAACTTGTTTTGCAGGAAGAATTTGTTGTCCAATTTATTCCGCTGAACGCGCCTCCGTTATTTTCAAATCCGGAAACATCTGTTATGTTCGCGTTTGAATTGTCGTTGAATCTCAGATGTAGTACTGTAGCGTTCGGAGTAACCGGCTGCAGACTTGTATTGCTGTCCTCCACGCCGTAATTTCTGTATTTTCCTGAATTGCTTCCGGAGATCGTGTTGAAGTCGTCGTAGTATCTACTAATTTCTTTGCTGTAGTGTTCCCAGATTTCGTAGTCTGCCAGAGCGCGCGGATAAATTTTTACTTCGTCCATCGTTCCGTTGAAATAGTTTGCGTAAACATATTGCGCACCTATGGTTTGATTCCTAGTCAATGAATCCAATGAATAAGTGTTTGCTGATACAGAAGACACCTGCTTCCCGTTTACGTACATCTTGTTTGTAGAATTGTCCCACGCCATCGCGAGATGGTACCATGTGTTCGGCTGGGTAACGGAATATGTGACTCCTCCGCCGCTGCCGTCGTTGTAGCCCCTTATCTGATTCGGCTCAAGCCTTATGGCGATCGCTCCTTCGAAATCAGCAAGATACTGGAAGGATGGGGACAAGGTAGCCGGATTGAACCACATCTCTATTGTTCCCTTGGCTGTCTGCGCTGTCGTAAATTTGTCTTGTCCCAACCATACATAACCGTTGCTTCCAGTGAAGTTCAAACAACTACCGTATTTGCAATTGAAACTCCCTGGCCAAGTGATATTCGGGGAATTGACTAAAGTCCCGCTATTGCTATTGCCGCTGCTGTCTGCAGCAATGCTTCCGCTCCCCTCGTCGAAATGCCAGACTCCGGTAGCTCCTCCGTCGTAATTGAAGTGTGTTGCGGCGATATTTGTTGCGCCATTTGTCTGATTCGCCTTGAACCAGTTCGGATAATTTTCTTTTTGTTCGTTGTACTCCCAACTGATCTCGACCTGCGAAAGCACTCTTGAATAAATTTTCACATTGTCGACAACGCCATCAAAATGTTTGACAGTCGAGCTTTCGCCGCTCCATCCGATTCCCAGATTTTTGCCCGGTGCGAGTATGCTGCCCGTTGTCGTGTCCGCCACTGTGTGCACAAGGGTTCCGTCGATGTACAATTTCAATGTCTTTGTTCCCGTGTCTCTTATTGCGACGTAATTTCTCCACACTCCGTCGTTTTGCGTGAATGACGCTCCCGATCCGGCAGTCGGATTATTTGACCCGTCATAAATGTCGAATCTCACCTTGTTGTCAGTCTCCATATAGAGTCTGTAATTAACTCTAGATGGTGATGCTGATTCTTTTGTCAAGAAATGAGTCCACAATGACGAATAGCTTTTACTTGTCTTCATCCAAACTGAAACAGAAAAGTCCGAACTCAAATCCAGCGACGATTCAGAAGTGATGTTCACACGGTCGTTCGATCCGTCGAACGCGGCGCAGTATCCGAAATTGTTTTTGCACGACGAGTTCGTCAGAATCTGCATTCCGTTGTATCCGGTTCCCGTGTTGTTGAATCCAGAATAGTCTGTGATCGTGTTGTTGTTCTCGTTGAATTTCCACCAGCCTACGAGCTTGTTGTCGAGCAGATCGTAGTAGGTAAGCGTCGAATTCGCGACCTGTTCGAGAGTCTCATTGCTCCAACCCCAATTGGATTTTATTCCAGCAGCTGTTGCCGCATCCGTATTCCAACCGCTGCTATCATAAGAATTTCCGGTATATCCAAGCGAAAAAATAAAATTGTTATTGTCTGTAGAATTAAATTTGTAGTAATAACTGAACTTGTCAAATCCACTTGAAGAGGAATTGTATATTTTGAATTCCCTGTCATTGTGTCCTAAACCAAACCCGAAATTGTGGGTAGTGAATACCAAACTGTCCTGAACTACACTGTTGTAGAAAAATGTTAACGGATTGTTTTGTTTGAAATTATAGTTGTACCCTGTTATGTAAAGTCCTGACGAGTTGTAAATCGCCGGCGCATACAACGATGCTTGAACATGATCGTATACGTTGACGGATCCGTTGTCGGCGGTGGCTTCGGATTGTTCTATCTGCCCCAAGCTCACTGGAATGGTTATATTGTGTTGCAGGCCGCGCTGGTATTCTGACACGATTTCTTCCGCCGTCAATGAACGGTTCCAAATTCTGACTTCGTCTATAGTGCCGTTGAAGTAGGCATTTCCATAAGGGCTCCTTCCGATGTTGGGTGCGACACCACTATGCAAAGCTAAGCCACTCCCATAAGTTGTGCTCATTACATTCACGCCATTGACGTATAAAATAAGTTTCTGTGACGAGGTGTCATAGACTCCGGCAGCATGATACCATTGGTTTGTGTTTATGGCAGAGCTTTGTTGGATGGTAGCACCGTCCATGTTTGAATTGTAGCAGTAGAAGGAAATTTTGTTCGAGTTACCCTCAACATAAAAATCGCACTGCCTGATCGTATTGTCGTCTGTGCCGATAAGCCATTGGTTTTGTGAGCTGAAATTGGCCAATTTGAACCATGTTGAAAATGTGATTGATGATGTTGAATTAATGTAATTTGAGGCTGAAACATATCCATTAGTCCCGTTGAATGTCAGGCAGTTTCCAATCTTGCAGTTAGTTGTCCAAGAAACATTCTGATAGCTTCCAGTCCCGCCATTGGTCAATGTTCCTGTATTTCCATATTGGCTGTTATCAGCCGTGCTTGTCCCGCTTCCTTCGTTGAATTGCCAGTAACCTACAGTCGAACTATCGGTGGATGATGCGTATCCAGTCGGACCCCCGTCAACAAAAATTCTCACGAACGGATCGGCCGCTGTCATAAGGTATGTGATGTTTATTTCAGGATTGTTCCCTCCTTTGAACTGCTGCCTCCATTTGAAAATCTGCTTGAACCTCGGGTCGAGCCAGTCTGGCATCCCTCGTTTGCTGTTCGAATATTCTGCCTTGATTTCTTCAGGCGTAAGCGCGCGGTTCCAAACTTTCACTTCATCAATTGCTCCATTGAACCATTCATCAGAATTTGTTGATGAGTCTCGTCCGATAAAAAGATTTGAATTAGTCGTACCTATGCTTCCTGTTTGTGTTTTATTTCCTTTCAGAATTCCGTCAACATAAATTTTCATTTGAGTTCCGTCATATGTCCCAGTGATGTGATACCATTGATTTTGGCCCACTGGATCCGGGGACCCGATATTTTTCTCTCCGCCACCGATGTATAAAATAAAAGCTGGCTTGTTGTCACCGTTGTATTGCGCCATCAATGCATATGCTTCTGAATTTCCTTTCTCCAAAATCTTCGGATAATTCAGCCCGCCACCCCATACGGGTTTCACCCATGCGGAAATTGTGATCGCATTTGTCATATCCAAAGTTGACGAGTCGCTTATGTTGACGAAATCGCTACTTCCGTCAAAATATAGACAGCTTGCAAGCTTGCATGACGAGTTTGTCATCCAGAGAGGAAGAGTTCCACTCGTCGAATTTCCTAATACTCCATTATTTGTTTTGCTGCTGGCATCAATCGCGCTATTACTTTGTCCCTCGTCGAATTTCCAGTGACCTACCAAAGAGTCCGTGTAATTGTTTTTCTGCCAGACCTTCCAGTCGTTTTCCTTCCAGTCGAAGAAATAAACCATTGACGCTGTTATGTTTGCGCTGTTTGGAAACACCGGATAAGCGGTCGTGATTGGAGTGCTATCCACCAAAATATTTTCCGCAACTTTCTGGAAGATTGTTCCTCCTGTGTGGTTTGTCAAATTCAATTGAATATATGGTTCAAATTTCGCCGACAGGAAATCGGATTTGAGATTTATTGAAGTTGATTGGTAGAGACGTTTGATTTCATCGGCAGAAAGTACACGGTTGTAGATGCGGACATCATCTATATGACCATCGAAAAGGCTACCGCCTTGTCTTGCACCTATATAGACAGGGGCATTATTAGTTGCTGGTGAGGAAGGGCCGGCGAAAGAACATTCTTCAATACCGTTTATATAAGTTTTCATCGTATCTGTATTGTCATTGTAAATTCCTACAATATTCATCCATTTCCCAACAGTTGTAGCTGTGGTAGAATCACATGTATTGTACCATGCTCCATTTGCTTGTTGAAATCTGACTTGCCCACTGCTTGCGCCTTCGCCAATTAAAAATATTTCGTAATTGACATCGGTTCCTTCTGTAAGATACTTTGATATCAATGCCTCGTTGCCTGTTGGCTCGTCATCTGATTTTATCCATAAAGAAATAGAATAAGAACCACTTAGATCTAAACTTGGAGCGTCGTTAATGGTAATGTAATCATTACTGTTGTCGAAACTTAGGCAGTTCCCAAACTTGCAAATACTGTTGGTTACCCAAGTAACATTGTTTGCAGCGTTAGTCCAAGTAGCATCATTCCTATTCCCGCTGCTATCGTTGGATACAGTCCCGCTTCCTTCTCCGAATTTCCAGTAACCAACTAATCCCGTTTCAAGTGAATTCCCTTTTTCGTCGAGCCAGTAGCTTCCGCCCGCCAATGCGTCCCGGATTCCGTAATCGTATCCGTCAGACCCTGCGAGTTCGTAATTTATGTATGTCGCAGTCTTGTTTGTGCTCCAAGTCCAATTTCCCTGGCCGAGAGAATAGAGCTCGGTTACGTTTCTCCAAGTTCCGTCCGACGCGTTGTAAAAAACATCGTGCGCCTGCGGAAGATCGACAGTCAACGTGCTCGCATTCTTTGTGTGATTTGTCGCGTCCAGATTTATCGTGCGGTTGTCAATCGGGGTGACCGTGAATGTCGATCCTGACGGCAAGAACAAAGTCTCGTTGTTCGGCAGCCTGATCACGTCTGTGCTGTTGGTTCCGAGTTGGTACCTGAATGAGATTGTCGTCATGTTGTCAGAGACATTCCTTACGCTCATGAAAAAGAAATCCGCGAGCGAAGGCAGAGTGTAGAGAACTTCGTATTCCACGTTCGTCACGTTAGACCTGACGTGTGCGATTGCTTCTGCTTTTGCAAGCGATGTCGAATCTGAAACTAATTTCGAATAACCGATCCCCCAGCTGCTGTTCTGCTGGCTGCCCACTAATACGCTCGTCTCATTTGGTTTCAAGACGAATCCATTGCTTTTTATTTTCACGGTCTTTACTAGCGTGCTCGTGTTTATCGAGTCCCAGTTGTTCTGCGTTCCTTTCTTGTCGAGTACTATTTCCAAAATACCGTTTTCCAAAATCAAATTTGTCGAATTCTCGCTGGCCTTCGCTCCTCCTCCGATTATCGTCTGCAAGTTCCCTTCCCTTTTGTATGTTCCCCTGCTGAAAAGGTTGCTCGTTAGATCGAAATCGTATTCGAAACTTCCCGACGCCGAAATCGTTCTGTATGTTCCCGAGCTGACTTTTATCTCCGCGACTCTCAGGCTTCCGGATCCCTCCGATGCGACTGTTCGGATCAAATTGTCGATCACCTGCATGTTCTGGTAGGCCTCGTTCACCACTCCAGAATCTTTCGCGCGGTCGATCGCGGGCACGCCGACAAGAAGGATTGTCGAGACTGCAGCGACGCTGAGCACTACTACTAGCACGGTTCCGATTACGGCAGACACTCCTTTCATTTTGTTGACAGCTCCGACAAATTTCATTCAGCACGCAGTGACGTTTACAACCGCCCTGAGATTTTCCTCTCCCGTTTTTTGCAGGCAGACATTGTGCGTGCCCGGCCCGAATTTTCCCGAGCCGGTGATTTTGATTGCGTCATACACTAGACTCATGTGTAAAGATTTACCTCCGCGGATGTCATACGAACCGAACGCGAACGACGGCACGTCCTGTTTTTTAATAACATTCATCTTGTCGTCTATGCTCTGGCAAGTTGTTTGCGAAAACGGCAAAATATATTTCAGATTTCTGTTCACAGTTAAATTGAATTTGTAATAATCGTAGGTCTGGTTGAAGAAGCACGTCTTCACGAAATCTGAAGACGGCCCGTTGTAGATCAGCCCGCTCGAGATTGACTGAGAGGATTCTATGTTGTCGTACGAGCATGCGTAATAGCTTGACAGGTTCGCCGAATTGTAGCATCCAGTAAAGAACGGTCCCTGAATTGAATTATTATATTCTGTTTTGACCTCGTCTGAGGTTAATGCTCGCGAGTAAATCTTTACATTGTCAATGGTGCCATTAAAATATCCGCTCAGTTCATTGTAGCCTATGCTCCAGTTCCCAGTATACGTGTCTGGCGCACTTCTTGCAAAAGACGAACTCACCGCGTTCTTGTATATTTTTAAAGTCGCTCCGTCGTAGGTGAATCCGACAAATGCCCATTCGTTTGCTGTGAGAGTCGCTCCCACGCTACCCGCTCCGTTGAATTGTACAGCAAGTCCTTCGTTCACCGCATAAAATAATCTTATTATTGACTGGCCAGTTGAAACTCCAAAAATCTCTTTTGAATTGAGGTCGTTTGGTTTTATCCATGCTAACACTGAAATAGGTTTCCCTGTAACGTAATTCGTGGTCGAACTTGGAGGTATGTTTATGTAATCGTTGCTTCCGTCGAATTTCAAGCAGCTGTTAAATTTGCAGTCCGTATAGTTCCATCCAGAATTCCATGCCTGACTCACTCCGTTTATTATTCCCGTGTTGCCGTTGTTCGAATAGTCTGCAACGTTCGTTCCGCTATTGTCATCGAACTTCCACCATGCAACAAGGCTGTCATTCACGGAACTTATTCCTTCGTCGTATCCTCCCATTCTGATTACATCTGTCGTCGCATTCGATGAGAGATGGTAAATCAGATTCGCGGTGCTCTGGTTCGCGGAAACATTTTTCACAGTCACGAGCAGGAAATCCGCGCCTGTGGGAAGTGTGTACAAAACTTCGTATTCCGTGTTGGTCAGATTCGATTTTATGTGGGCAAGGGCCTCCGCCTTCGCGAGATTGTTCGATTCGGACACGAGTTTTGAATATCCGATCCCCCAGCTGCTGTTGGAATAATTTCCGATCATTATGCTTGTGTCATTGGGACGTAATGTCTGGCCGGAACCTTTCAGCCTTATTGTTTTAATTATGTCGGTGGTGTTTATCGAATCGAAGTTAGTCTCAGTTCCGTTTTTCGAGAGGACCACTTCGAGAATTTCGTTTTCCAAGATAAGATTCGTCGAGTTCTGGTTCGCTCTTGCGGTTCCCCCGACTATTGTCTGTATGTTGTCCTCTTTCTTGAACGACCCTATCTGAAGGATGTCGCTTGTCAGTCCGAGCTCGTACTCGAACGTGCCTGATACTGGTAAAACTCTGTACGTTCCGTCCGTGATTTTTATCGGAACTTTTCGCAGGCTGCCCGGGCTTTCGGAGGCGACCTCGGTTATGAAATTGTTCAGCGTCTTCATGTTCTGCGCCGCCTCGTTGATTATCGCGCCCTCCTTCGCCCTGCTTATGGTCTGCCCGCCTATTGATAGGACGATCGAAACTGAAACGATGCTCAGCAGGACTATAAAGACGGTCGATATGAATGTTGATACCCCCTTCATCTGATCACACCTCTTTCAGGCCTTTTTTCAAAGCTTCCTCGACTATTTTTTTTATTCCCCCTTTTTCCAGACCGAATCTTTTCATCACTTTCTTTTCCAGTTCGTCCCAAAGTTCATCGGAAATTTCCACAAAAAGTTTCTTGCTCATAAAATCAATATATATAAATATATCAATATAGATATATATTGATTGAGCGGAGCTCGCTCTTGGGTCTAAACTCTTCAGCGCCGGAAGATGAGGAAACGATTCTGGTGCTTCTGTAATTATTTCTAACTGATGTCGAAAGTCTGGTCGAATCTGTCGCGCTGTTCCGTCTTGGATCCCAGAACCCTGACATCGAAGAATCCTACGAATTTTGTCCTGTTAAGCTCGACGAGAACCGTGACGTTTTCCGTCCTGCCGCTCTCGAAATTATTTTTGTAGAAAATGTGCATGCTGAAATTCCTGTTCGTGTTCACGTTGAAAGTGAAATTTGTCGTTATGATTTTCCCGGCAGAGATGCCGTTGAAAGTCTGGTTTGAAAGGGTGTTGGAACTGAAATTAAGATTTATGCTGTCGAGAGTCGAATCGAAAAAATTGTAGATTGTGATGTTCAGCCTCTCGTCTGTATTTGAAATTACATCACTGTACAGTGACCCGACAAAAATTCCCTGAAGTTTGGCATTCTTTCCTCCAAAGACATTTTTCGAAAAATCTATGAACTGCACAGTC
>CAZIJH010000001.1:64391-152494 GCA_964539655.1 uncultured archaeon
TATGTTTTCTGGCGAGTCTGTGCTAAATGACACTGAGTTGACGAGTTCGTTCCTGAAATTCTCGAATTCCAATTTTTCAAAATTGTTTTCAAGCGCTCTTTTGTTTTCGATCACTTGCGTGAGATTCAGCCCGCCTTTTATAAGGACTAGGACTGTCACTATCGTGATCGCCGCTATGATGAACATTTGTCCTTTCTTATTTTTCATTTCAGTCAGCCGTCCACATGTAAAGTATTATTCTTTTGTTAGTTGAATTTGCCGCGTCTCCCGCGATTATGTAGTCGACCGAAACAATTTTTCTGACATCTTTTGTGATAAGATAGCAGTCCGTGCTCGAGCAGATTTGCACTTGGTGCTCGACGTGTCCTGGAATGAATGACGAGATTTTTGTGTCAATCGTAGTGTTGTCGTTGTTCAGCACATAAGGCCTCAGCTGCCCGGATCTGTCAAGTCCTGTTAGCGTCTCGATTCCTTTCATTTTCCAGTTCGCGGTTTCGAAATCCGGAACGGCCTGACTTCCGTTGTATATCACTGCGTAGACTCCCATTATCACAAGTATCGCAATCACCGCTTCCAGACTTTTCATTAGACCTTTTCTATTTTTCATTTTGATTCACTCATCCGTCAGCTCTAGATTGAAGATATATTGGCTGCCGAAAGTCTGTAGCAAATCATCGTAAGTAAGATTTCTCAACGCGGTTAATTTCGAAGATGACACTGAATTTGTAAGCTCTGCCGGATATTTGGTCAGTTGCACATTGGGCGCCGTGCTCGGGAAAGATATCGAAGTGAAGTTGGTCGCGTTTATGTTTTTGTTTCCTGAGTAGAAAATATAAAATGTTTTCTTCCCGCTTGCCGGCAACGAGACGTTGAAAACTATGTCCGTCTTGTTTACGTATTGGCTGCCGCTCCTGCAGTATGACATGTTGTAAAAGCTGAACATGTGCTCGATGTTCGATTCGTTGTAAATCCTTATCGAGGTGTCCCATGTTTTATTCAAACAGTTGTTGTCAAAACTTGCAGTGAAGTTTACCGTTATGTTGTTCGCCACAGATCCGCTAAGATCCTGTATCACGATCGGCATTTTGTACAGGTCCGTGACAAGTCCGGTTCTGAACGGAACGCTCCCCTGCGAATCCTCCCAATTTTCAGGCAGCCCTTTGCTGCTGAACAGGGAATTGAAAACATTGAACCCTACCGTTCTGAGTTCTGCGTCAAGCGACATTCCCGTGAAGCTCTGGTAATAGCTGACGACAAGCGAAATTAAAAATGTGATTGACACGAGGAACAGTCCTGCAGCGATTGCGAAATCAATTGTCGATGACATCTATTCTACGCTTCCTATGTTAATCAGAATATCCAGCGATCCGAGCACGATCATGTCGCGGATAGTTCCGTTGATGTTGTACTTGTAATAGCGGAGAGTCGTGTTCTGGCCGTTCCTTGCTTTTCCCTGCACTGACACGTCTATGTTTGGTATGTCGTACTCCACTTCAACTTCAGGATCTCCGTTTGTCCTTCCAACAACCCTCGCGTTCGAGTTCGAAATTATTGTAGACACGTTGGTTCCGTCGATTGTCACAAGCGAAATCAGCGGAGTGAGCTGGCTGGCGGACACGAGAAATATTTCGTAATTGTTGTTGGAGACTTTGTCTGGCAGGTTGAGATTGACTTCGCTTATCAGCATTGAAGTGTAATTTCCCGGACTAGCCCTTGAGCTTTTTGCCACATCATATAGCTTAACAACGTTGTCAGACACCTGAGCGGAGATCTGCCTGAGCTCCTGTTTTATTTCGCTGTCCGAGATGCTCCTGTAGAATGAGAATGCGAGCAGTGTCACGCCTACAATCATGACGACGCTGAGAAGGATCACCAGCGTGTACTCGACGAAATGTGACTCGCCTTTCATTACTTACAATTTGAATTGCGGTGTAAATATTTATTTGGGACAAAACCGAAGTTTTATTCATGAAAACGGGTGCGGGAACTAAGGGTATTTCTCCTCTTGTCGCGTCTGTTCTCCTTATCGCTGTCACTATGACGATTGCGGGATTTCTCGCTTACTGGTCGTCGAGCTTCGTGAGCACGCAGACCGAGCGCTTTTCCAACCAGTCCGTTGCGACCGAATGCAATTTCGGAAATTTCGTGGTGTATTCGTGCGTTTATTCTGTAAACTCGTCGCAGGTCAACATAATTTTGAGCAACACGGGATCGGTTGAATTGAAGGATTTGGTCGCCTACGTGATCTATCCGAACAACACAATTCCGACGTTCTCGCTGAATGGGACTCTGCCAACGAAGTCTTTGAAGCCTTTCACGCTGGCCGGCGTGTCTTCGGGCTATTCGAAAATAAATATAAGGACTGCCTGCTCAAATGTATATACAGAGGTTAGTTGTTGAATGGCAGGAATCGGCGGAAAATCAAAGGGTATCTCTCCTCTCATCGCTACGGTTCTTCTTATTTCATTCACAGTCGCAGTCGCCGGAATTATCGCGACATGGATCACGGGTTTTGCGACAACGACGAGCGAATCCGTTTCGAAGCAGTCCAACAACGAGATCAACTGCGCGTACGGCGCGATCAACATAAGGAGCCTGAGATATGCGAGCCCGTACCTGTCGGGACTGATTGAAAACAACGGCCAGATAGATCTTGGAAACATATCGATTTCGATTGTGTACCAGAATGCGACTTCCGAAAAAGTCTCGCTTTGCAAGTCCGGAATGACCGGGCAATCCTGCTCCGTCTCGAACTTGACGCTCAGGGTGTCTGAACAGCAGAGCTTCAATTTCTCGCTCAACGGAAGCAACTACGAAGAAATTCGTGTGGTATCGAACTGCTCGAATGTGGTCGACACTGCGAAAAGGGTCGACGTTTCTTAAAAAGATTTTTCCTTAAAAGAATTTATTTAAAAATAATTTTACCCGAGAACTAGGAATACGAAAAGTCCGACTGCCATCATGAACACGCTGTGTTTTATCCCCGCGATCAGAGCGCCTTCCGACATCTTTCCGACGGATATGCCCGCGAAAAATCCCTGCATCAGGATCAGGTTCTGGAATATTCCCCGGTATTCTTCCTTCAGCCTGGTGGGATCTATTCCCGAGGTGTTCGTCGGCATGTTCTGCGTCAGGCTGGGTACGAGGAATTTCTCGAGACCGAGTATCACTGCGAGGAAGACGAAGAATATTATGTAGCCCGTTATGATTTGCGACTGCAGGTACATTTTTCTTTCTTCTCTCAGCCTGTCGACCTCGACCGACGTGTTGCTCAGGGCTTCGAACGTGTCCGCAAGGTTGCCTCCGTAGTTGTGGCTCTCTATGACCGACGATATGACTCTCCCTATAACTTTGGAATTTACCTGTTTAGAAAAATTTAGCAGCGCCTTCTCGACGGTTATCCCCCATTCGAGCTGCGCTGAAATTTTTTTCACGTAAAGGGTCAGCGGGCCGTAGTTGTTGTCGGACAGTGTCTTGAATGCCTGGGGAACTGGCATCCCGCCTCTGATCGTGTCGACGAAGTCGCGCAGGAAAACCGGGAAATTCTCCTCGAGCTGCTTCTCTTTCCTGTATTTGCTGTACTGTATGAGTATTATCGGAATCGCGAATGTCATAGCTGCAATAAAATTTATGGTCATGAATATCGACGAGACTTCGCTCAATAGGTAGAAATTTATCACTATGATCGAGAGGGAAAGCATCCCGTTCATCATCATGATCACTAAAAGCTTGAAATCGATCTTGTATTTTCCAATCTTGACTGTCTGGTACATTTTATATCTCGACCTCGATTCCTTTGAGGAACAGCAGGAACGCAATGTTGACGACTGGTATCAGCAGATAGATGCTCAGCTTGGTGAGGAAAAGGATGTCGAATCCACCTATGTTAGGCTCAATCATGTTCATGACCGCAAAAAGAGAAATGATGAACAGCGGCGTGGCGACGAGTATTCCTGTGTAGAATTCGGCTGACGCGGAGAGCTGCTGCAGGAATTTCTCTCTTTTCATTTTCCAGTCGAAGAGCGCCTGGTCCCCGGCATTCTTCAGGAAAACTTTCACGTCTCCCCCCGCTTCCGTCGCGGTGAAGAATCCGAGAAGCACCTGCTTGAAATCTTCCGACGGAGTCCTCGCGGCAACATCCTTGACTGCCGTCAGCGGATCTGTCCCGAAAACTTCGATGTTTCTGACTATCTTGCCCATTTCTTTCGATATCTCGCCGTATTCGTCGAACCTGCTGATGAGCTTGAAAATCACGTACGGAGGCACGCCCGATTGCGCGACCGCTCCCATGTGCGTGAGTACGAACGGAAGGTTCGTCTCGATATTTTTTCTCCTCGAGCTCGTTTTCTGGTATGGATAGAGGAAGCCCATCATGAAAATTATTACCGAAGTGCTTAACGGGACGAATATGGAAGAAGTTATTTTGAACAGCAATGGAAGCTGCAAATTTATTACAAGGAAAATCATCTGCAGGCTTATGAAAGTCGAAACGAATCCGACGAGCGTGTAGAAAAAAACCTGGCTCATGTAATTTTTCATCGTGACTTTCATGTCGGCGCGCACGAGGTTGTCCTTCACGAACGAGAAAATTCCGGAATTTTTTTCGATAAACGGACCGAACATCTGAAGCGGAAGCCCTTTTGTGATCGCCATCGATTTCCCTGATAATTATTTTCCTTTACCCACAGATTAACCTTTTCCAGGCCAAAAAATTCATTTTGGTTTCATTTTGAAACCGAGAATGCCGAGAACGGATTTCGGTCTGAGCTTCTCTTCGGTTTTTGGTTTTGACGTAACGGTATTTTCGATTATTCCGGCTTTCCTTTCGGTGGGAATTTGAATTGGAATTTTCTTAGGAATGTATGTCTCGCCGATCAGTTCCAAAATCTTTTCCGGCTCCTTGTAATAAGTGTTGACGTACTGCGAAAATTCCATGTACTCTTTCGTGCCTTTCCGCCCCATCCACTCGAGAATCTTTCTTCTTCTCTCGACTTCCACTTCTGCTTCCTGGAAAGTGCTTCCTTTCGCTGTCGCGAATTTTTCGAGCTTCATGCTCTCGTTCACTTTTTCGTACGTGTCCGTCACTGGATCCCATCTGTAAACGACGTTCGTCTTGACTTCGTCCGTCCTCGGATCAACTGAAATTATTTCTACGATTTCCCTGATCCTCCTTGCGGACTTACCTTTTTCCTTTGCGTGTATCATCACTACGACTACGTCGAGGCTTTCGATCAGCGTCGCAGAAAGTCCGATTGGCGGAGTTGTCAGCCTTTTGATGACCGTCTCGACTGTTCCCGCGTGGAACGTGCTGATGCTCGGGTGACCGGAAGACATTCCTTGGAACATTACGTATGCCTCGCTGCCTCTCACCTCTCCGACTATGACATAATCCGGATTCTGCCTGAAGCTCTCCTTCAGCAGGTCGAAAAGAGTTATCTCTCCGTATTTCTCTCCTGTAGGAAGGGGTATTCCGAATCCCGATCTTGCGAGTCCGGCCACCCAGTGCTGGTGCGGAATCCTGATCTCTCTCGTGTCCTCGATCGAAACGATCTTCGCCTCCGGAGGGATGAACATCGATATTGAATTCAGGAACGAGGTCTTTCCAGTGGCGACTCCTCCGACAATGAGCATCGAAGCCCCGTGCTCGAGAAGGTACCAGAAGTATGCGAACAGTTCGGAATCTGCTGTTTTCATTTCGATAAGTTCAATCGGAGAGAACGGCTTCTCGCTGAATTTTCTGATCGTGAATGTCGGTCCGCGCGTAGCAACGTCTCCCGCGACAGTTGCCGATACTCTCGACCCGTCGGGCAAAGTCCCGTCAAGTATCGGCTCCGCGTAGCTTACGTACCTTCCGCACCTCTCTGCTAGCTTGACGACGAATTCGCGAAGATCGTCTGAATTTTTAAAAATCACATTTGTTTTGAGGGAACCGAACTTCCTGTGGATCACGTAAACCGGAGAATCGACTCCGTCTCCGCTTATGTCTTCTATGTTCGGGTCCTGCAGCAGGCCATCGATCTCGTTGTATCCGATGAAATTCCTGTAGATGTAATACATCATCTTGACGTACGTGTTGTAATCGATCGTCATTCCCAGGTCCTCGATGACTTTTTTCACCTGCGTTTGCAGATAGTCGATTGCTTTCGATTTGTCCCTCACCCCTCCCATTCCGACATCAACGAGCTCGATTAGCGCATTTGAAATGTCCTTGAAAATTTTCCATTCGTCCTCGCTCATTTCCGGCTCGACTACGAAATAGTTAAGCTCCTTTTTGTCGGCGACCCATTTTATGTTGGCGTACGCGAAAGGGTCTACGAGAGGATAAGTGATATTTACCTTCGATATGTCGTCGAACTTCGGGAAGTCTATCATCTTCACGCTTGTCTTGATCGAGAATCCCGGAAGGTTCAGTCTCTCCGCTGCCTGCTTTGCCTGAGTATCCTTTGTATCGCTGCTGACTTTTGCGCGTTCCAATATCTTTCTGTAAAGCAAACCCCGCATATTCTTCAGGTTTTCAAATGCCATTCGGAACTTACCTTCTAAAGCTAGGTGTCCTTTCCATGTGTTTTTTTCTTATAGATCTGCCGGGCTGAATTATTCCCCTGAATCTCGCGCAAGCTGGGCAGTACCTCTGCTTCCTCTGCATGAGGTGGATCATTCTCCTGTCGACCTGCTGCAGCACCATAGGATCAGAAATCTTGAAGCCGCGCACGACCGGGAAAGTCTTGTACTTAGGTACCTGTCTTCCGCACGAATCGCATCTTACCATCGACTCGCTTCCCCTCGACTTGGTGTGCGCGTATTTTCTCGTATAAGGTGCTGTGCTGATTGGCATATCTACATTATATAATTCGGAGTTATATAACTTATTGCTTTCCCGGATCACTAGATCGCTGTTTCAAAAAACATTTATCGTTGCCCCGCGAAACTCAATCAGATAGTGATAGAATGATGGAATGCACGAAATGTCAGATAGTATATCGCGAGGGAAAGCTGGAAAAATGCAGGCTCTGCGGAAGCAAGATTGAGAAGGAACAGAAGCCAGCCGAGTGGAGAGACGTCAAGGGCTGGTAAAATTTATGCCGTTCAGAGACATTGAATACAGGAAGCCGGAGTTCAAGAAAGTCTCCGACGTAGTCTGGGAAGTCCCAAAAAGTTTCAAGAAGGGAATGAACGTCCCTGTGAGAGTCTACGCGATGAAGAAGCTTCTCGATTCGATGGACCTGGAAGTTTTCGACCAGGCCAGCAACGCAGCGATGTTTCCCGGCATTCTGAAAAATTCGTACGTGTTCAGCGACGGACATTCTGGATACGGAGTTCCTGTCGGATGGTGCGGAGCGTTCGATCTTAAGGAAGGAATAATTTCTCCGGGAGCTATCGGGTTCGACATCAATTGCGGAATGAGGCTGATAAAAACAAATCTCACTCTCGGCGAAGTAAAGCCGAAGATAAAAGAAATTATCGACACTCTTTTCAAGATGATCCCTGCGGGAGTCGGCGCGACCGCGTACCAGGAGCCGAAAGAAATTTCGAAATTATCAGAGGGAACTTTCAGGGAAGTCGTCGAGGATGGAGTCAACTGGGCTGTGAGGAACGGATACGCGTGGAAAAGCGATTTGGAGAGGATAGAGGAGAGCGGAAAAATAAAGAACGCGGATTTCTCGAAAGTTAGCAAGGAAGCTTACAGGAGAGGCAAGAACCAGATAGGTACTCTCGGATCTGGAAACCATTACATGGAGATTCAGACCATTGACAAAATTTTTAACAACGATATTTCGAAAGCGTGGGGTCTTGGGCTGGATCCGGAACAGGTGTGCATAATGATTCACTGCGGGTCGCGCGGATTCGGTCATCAGATCTGTACCGATTATCTCGAGACATTCTTGTCCGCGATGCCGAAGTACAAAATAAATGTACCAGACAGGCAGCTAGCATGCGCTCCGTTCAATTCTGAAGAGGGACAGAATTATTTCAAGGCGATGTCGTGCGCAATAAATTTCGCTTTTGTCAACAGGCAATTGATAATTTATCAGATCAGAAAAGCATTCGAAAATATTTTCAAAAGAAGCGCGGAAGATTTGGGAATGGAATTGATTTACGACGTGTGCCACAACACTGCGAAATTGGAAGAGCACAAAGTTGACAACGTGAAAAGTAAAGTTCTCGTCCACAGGAAAGGAGCGACAAGAAGTTTCGGTCCTGACAATCCTGATCTCTCGTCTTTGTACAAAAAAACCGGGCAGCCTGTTATCGTAGGCGGAAGCATGGAGACAGGATCGTTCCTCTGCGTCGGAACAAATAAAGCAGAAGAAGAAACTTTCGGAACTACTTTGCACGGAAGCGGAAGAACGATGAGCAGGACGAAAGCGAGAGGAATGGTTCGTGGAGAAGATCTGCAGAAGAAGATGATGAAGAGCGGGATTTACATCAAAGCTACTACTATGTCCGGACTTGCTGAAGAGGCGGGATTCGCGTACAAGGACATCAACGAAGTGGTAGATTCTATGGACCAGGCCGGTATTAGCATGAAGGTCCTTAGGCTGAGGCCTATCGCAAATATAAAAGGCTAAAAACAATTTTCAATTATGCCTTACAGATTCCTTGAAGAAAAATCCATAGCTGACATAGCATTTGAAGCTACGGGAAAAACTTTGAAAGAACTTTTGGAGTCGGCCGCGAATGCGGTCACTCTTACGATGATAAAAGATTTGTCGATGATCAGCGGAAAAGAAAAACAAAAATTCGTTTTGGAATCCGAAAGCGTCGAAATGCTTGTCTACAAATTTTTGCAGCATCTGGTTTTTCTGAAAGACGCCGAGCAGATTCTTTTCAACAAATTTGAAATTGACATCGTGCCGAAAAACAAGAAATGGATTCTTGATGTTGTCGCGTACGGGGAAAAAATAAATCCAGCCAAGCATGATTTGCAAACCGATGTTAAAGCTGTAACAATGCACAATTTCGAAGTTAAAGAAACAGATGACGGTTGGAAGGCAACTGTGACTTTAGATATTTGAACCTTTCTCGAATTTTTCTATGCCGCGTAGAATGATGACAAGCGGGAACATCGCGCATTTCATCCTCATTGCATTCACTTCTATCCCGATAATTTTGAGAATATCTTTTTCAGTCAGTGACTTAATTTGTTCTAGGTTCTTTCCAATCAGAGAATCGCTCAGCAAAGAGGCGGACGCCTTGCTTATCGCGCACCCGTCTCCGAAAAATTTTATTTCCGAAACAGTTCCGTTTTCTAATTTCAAATCGAATTCGTACTCGTCTCCGCAAAGCGTGTTCGATTCGTGATTTTTAATTTGCGCGTCGGGTATCTTGCCGAAATTTCTCGGATTCCTGTAATGGTCCATTATGTGCTCGACGTAAAGCGGATTTGTCATTCGAACACCTTCTTGACTTTTCCAAGAGCTTCGACGAACTTGTCGACCTCTTCCTTCGTATTGTAGATGTAGAAGCTTGCGCGGCAGGTCGCAGGGACGCCGAGTATCTGCATCAGCGGCATCGCGCAATGATTTCCCGAACGGATTGCAATGTTGTTTTCGTCCAGTATGCTCGCGACGTCGTGTGAATGTATGTTCGGAAAGTTGAATGAGATCACTCCTGCGCGCATTCCTGCAGGTCCGAATATTTTTAGCTCGGGCAGCGATGAAGAAATTTTTTCTATCGCATAATTAGTCAGACCTGTTTCATTCTTGTGCACATTTTCCATTCCGAGTCTTTTCAGATAATCTATTGCCGACCCGAACGCTATCGCGTCTGCTATGTTTGGAGTTCCTGGCTCGAATTTCCAAGGCAGGTCTGCCCACTTCGATTCGTAAAGTGATACAGATTTGATCTGTTCGCTGCCGCGCAATGCGGGCTCCATATTTTCCAAAATTTCCTGCTTTGCAACCAGCCCACCGATTCCAGTAGGTCCTAGCATCTTGTGTCCAGAAAAAACAAAGAAGTCGGCGCCGAGTTTTTTGAAATCTATCGGCATATGCGGAGTTGACTGCGCGCCGTCTATCAAACATAACGATCCGTTCTCGTGCGCAATTTTTACAATCTCCTCGGCCGGATTTACAGTTCCCAAGACATTCGACACATGGGTGGCCGTCACGAATTTTGTTTTGTGCGAGATTTTGTTTTCGAGATCCTGCATGTCGAGAGTTCCGTCCTGCCTGATGTTCGCATATGTGAGCTTGACTCCGCGTTTGAGGAGAAGCTGCCATGGCACGATGTTCGAATGGTGCTCCATTACTGTCGTCACGATTTCGTCACCTTCTTTGAGATTCCAGAACGCCCATCCGTACAGTACATGGTTTATCGCTTCTGTTGCTCCGCGTGTCCAAATCAGTTCTTCTTTCTTTGCGTTTAGAAAATCTGAAACTTTCTTTCTCGCGTTTTCGTAATCGTTCGTGGCCTGCTCTGCAATTTTGTAGACGGCCCTGTGCACGTTTGAATTTTCTGTCGCATAAAAATTCTGCAAGGCTTCGAGCACCTGTTTGGGTTTTTGAGTGGTTGCAGCGTTGTCAAAATAAATAAGGTCCTTGTTATTCTCGAATATCGGGAAATCTTCCCTGATTTTGTTTGCGTCAAACATCTTCATCACTAAATTTTTGTTCGATTACTTCTAAAAACTTTTGTTTTAAGCTGACATTTACGTTTTTCAATACGGATTCAAAAAATCCTTTAAGAATAATTTTCCTCGCACTGTCCTCTTCGATTCCTTTCGACATAAAATAGAACAATTGGTTCTCGTCGATCTGGTCAACTGCGCTTGAATGGCTTGCCCGTTTGACGTTTTCTTCTTCAATTTCCAAGCACGGAACAGTGTCGACTTTGGAATCGTTTCCGATAAGCATTTCCCGTTGGACTAGGCTTACATCAGCATTTTTCGAACCTTTCTTGGCAGATATTGTCCCTTTTATGTATCCGCCCGATTTCTCGGAAAAAATTCCAAAAGTGTTTGATTCTATATTGGAAAATTCCGAATTGGTATCGAAATTGGACGAGATATCAAATCTTTGCGATCCGCTACCGAAAATTATCTCAGAATTTTTCAATTCAGAATGAGAATTTTGCAAACTTCCGTTGGTTCTTGTTCTGATTTTTTCTCCGCCGAATATTCCTGAAAAAATATTTATTTTGGAATTCTCTTTCATGTGGCAGACTTTGTTGATGAACGAAATCGTTTTTTGATTCAAGTTTTGCAGAGAGACGTAATCGATTTCTGAATTCTCTTCAGAAAAAATGTCCAAACGCAAAGACTGTAAAGAAGAGGTTGTTCCTTTCGAAAATATTTCTTCGATGATCAATAATTTCGAATTCTCGCCGACAAAGACCACGCCTTTAGAAATTACTGGGTTCTCGACATTGGTCCTCAAGACTATAGGATTAGTAATTCTGATGTTAGCTGGAACATGTAGGAAATATCCGCAGTTGAAGAATGCATTCGTAAAAGCTGAGAACTTGTCGTCGTTTTCAAACAATTTGTTCCTCACCTCTGTGAAATCCGGATTTAGGATATCGGAGATGGGCAGTATTTTCACGCCTGCTCTCTCGGCCGCTTTTGGCATCTCGAACTCTATTTCGCCTTGGTCCATTTTCAAATTAAGCAGGTTGTAATCTTCTTTTTCTGAATATTTTTTGAATACTGCAATTTTCTCGTTGGGTAACTCTGAAAAAAGTTTGAAAGAATCGATTCTATTTTTTAATACAATGTCAGACTCCCCGTTCAATTCGGAGAGATTCTGGATTGTTTCTTTAGTGAAGCAACCCATCAGCCAATCACGTCCTTCATTTCCAGATTTACGAGGCGGTTGAATTCTATTGCGTATTCAAGCGGAAGTTCTTTTGTAAACGGACTTAGAAATCCCTGTACGATCATTGTTTCGGCTTCGAGTCTGCTAAGCCCCTTGGATTGAAGATAAAAAATCTGGTCGTCGCTTATTTTTCCGACAGTTGCCTCGTGCGCGAAGCTGACATCCTTCTCGTGAATTTCGTTGCACGGATACGTGTCCGATCTGGACCCCTCTCCCATCAGCAATGCGTCGCACTTGGAGCTGACTTTCACATTTTTGGAATTTTTAGAAACATGTACGAATCCCCTGTAGCTCGACCGTCCTCCTTCGGTAGAGATTGATTTTGAAACAATTCTCGAGCTTGTGTTTGGCGCAAGATGAATGATTTTCGCTCCCGTGTCGATCTGTTGCCCCTTGCTAGCGAACGCGATTGAAAGGAATTCGGCTTTTGCTTTCGGCTCCATGAGGTACACCGAAGGGTATTTCATGCTCACCTTGCTTCCCACGTTTGCATCTACCCATTCCACTGTAGAATTTTCATAAGCATGCGCGCGTTTTGTCACGAGATTGTAAACGTCCTTGCTCCAGTTTTGGAGAGTCGTGTATCGCACGTACGAATTTTTGTGCGCGACAATTTCGACAACGGCCGCGTGCAAAGCGTCCGCATAATACTTCGCAGCCGAGCATCCTTCCACATAATGAACCCTGCTCCCTTCTTCGACAATTATCAACGTCCTCTCGAATTGGCCCATCTTTGGCGTGTTGATTCTGAAATACGCCTGCAATGGAAATTCAACTGTAGTGTTTTTGGGGACGTAAATGAAGCTTCCTCCGCTCCATGCGGCCGTGTTAAGTGATGCGAACATGTTGTCGCCGAACGGAACGACGGTGCCGAAATATTTCTTGACGATTTCCGGATACTCCCTGACAGCGGTGTCCATGTCGCAGAAAATCACTCCGATCCTTTTCAGCTCTTCTTTTATGTGGCCGTAGATTGCTTCGCTGTCGTACTGCGCTTCGAGTCCTCCCAAACTTTTTTCGGCGTCGGAAACTCCCAGCCTTTTGAAAGTGTCTTTGATTTTTTCAGGCACCTCTTCCCATTCGTCTTTTTTCTCGGCCGCCTTTGCAAAATAAACTATCTCGTTGAGATTCAGTCCGCTAAGATCGGGACCCCATTGTGGCATGTTTTTTTGCGTGAAATGCTTGAAACCAGCCAGTCTGTTCTGTAGCATCCATTCCGGCTCGCGTTTCATTTTGGAAATATTTTTCACAGTCTCTTCGCTGAGCCCCTTCTCGCCTACAAACTTGTAATCAATGTTGTCGGAAAATTCGTATTTTGAATGCTCTATAATCGGGATCATTGTGTCACACCGCCAAGAAATTTCTCGTATCCGTTCGCCTCGATTTCCTTGGCGAGTTCCTCTCCGCTGGATTTCACAATTTTTCCGTCAACCATCACATGCACGAAATTGGGGCGGATATAATTCAAAATTCTCTGGTAATGCGTAATCAGTAATATTCCCAAATTTTCATTTGCAACCTGCTTGATCTGGTCTGCGACATTCTTCAACGTGTCGACATCCAATCCGGAATCTGGCTCGTCGAGTATCGCAAGTTTCGGCTGCAAAATTTTCATCTGCAGTATTTCCGCGCGCTTCTTTTCTCCGCCCGAAAAATTTTCATTGACATTCCTGTCAATAAATTCCTGGGAAAAGTTCGAATCCTTAATGTGTTCCTGCAGCATTTCCTTGAACTCCATCACAGAAACTTTTTCTTTCAGCGCCGAATAAGCTTCGCGCAAGAATGTTGTGTACTGCACGCCCGAAACTTCTGTCGGATTCTGCATGGCGAGGAATAATCCCAATTTTGCGCGCTTGTCAGGAGAGAGATCGTTTATGTTTTGTCCGTCAAGTAATATTTCTCCGCTTTCGATTTTATATTTCGGATGACCCATCAAAACGAGTGACAGGGTGCTTTTTCCCGATCCGTTCGGTCCCATCAGTGCGTGAATCTCTCCGGTTTTGATTGTCAAACTAAGGCCGTTGAGTATTTTTTTTCCATCGACCGATACGTGCAGATCATTTATTGTTAATTCAGACATACAAAATACAACAATGTTATATATTTTAATCTTTATAGCTTTTTAAGAATTTTTGATCAAAATTTAATGTTTAACTAAAACTGGGATTTTTGCTTTTTGGCCATAATTTGTTTTGAGGCCGGCAGCTTCCAATGCGCGCAAAAGAATTTTAGCATCTCTTTTTCTCAGCCTTATTTCAAAGGTATCCGTGAACTTTATTCGTGTGCCTTTATACAATTGCACATTCTGTGGAACAGCGACGCCTCTTTTCCTGCATCCTCTTATGACGTCATCATAAGTAGGTGTGCGTATATAATCGAATTTTTCGATTCCCCTTGTACTTAAAATTGGTAATATGTTTAGAACTTTTACATGATTTTCTCTGTACTTATTTAGAATGTATTGTTTAATTTTATTATATTCTGTAGTGCCAATTTCATTTTTTGGGTTTTTATTTTGGGAACAGTAATCTCTCAATTTCCATTACCTACCTATATGGAGAACGATTACTGTATTTCGCTGTGCCAGCTTCGTCCAAAAATCTCGTATTTTTTGGAGCAGGATAAACGAATTTTCCAAATTTCTTTTCTCTTTCTTGTCTTTCATCATCAAATTTTTTGATAATTAATTTAGCAATTACTTTGCTTCTTTCTTCTTCGTCTGATAAAAGTTCCTCCAATCTCTTGACATTATCCGAAGAATAGAAAGGTGGCACATCCCCGAACATTTCACCAATTTCCTTAATTCTATGCAAACAGGATTTGTTGAATAAAACTTTTCGATATCTTCTTTGCTCGTTTCGAGCTCGAATATTCCAGATACCATACAAAAAAATAATTAAGTGATTGGCATTTATATGCTTTTGTTTTTATAGGCTTTCGAATTTGTGACCTAACTTTTCTAAAATATACTTCATTCTCAAAGAATCATGATCGAGAAGAGGAGATTCGCAGATTATCGTAATGTCAATCTTCCTTTTTAATATCTCTTTTGCGAGCGGCTCGAAATCTGGATTTTTATTTTCAATGGGCACATGAACATCCACGAACTCTCCTCTGTTGTTTTTCTTGACTGAAGAAAAGTGAGAATTGATGTGTTTTATTTTGGCCCTTCCCAAACTTTCGATAATTTCTCCGTAATTTATTTTTCCGTTTCCGGCCACGAACATGTGACCCCAATCAATGTAAGGAATTATCTGTTTGATTTTTTTGTGCAATTTCAGTGTCTCTTCTAGAGTTCCGAACTGGCTTTTCTTTCCCATCGTTTCCACGCCGAGATTGACATTTTTTATTCCGGCTGTTTTCATCCTGTCGAGAATTTCTCGCATTCCGTTTTCGACTTTTTCAAAATCATTTTCCTTTCCGAGTCCGCTGTAATACGCAACATGAATCGCGACCGCGTCCGCATCCATTATCTCCGCGCGTTCGGCCGAATCCAAAATTCTTTTCTTCGACGCCTCGACAATTTTTTCGTCCTTCGAGCAAAGATTGATGTAATACGGAGCGTGGACCGAGAGCCTCACGCCTACTTCCTTCGCTATTTCTCCGACTTCCCTCGCCGACTGGTTGGAAAGATTGACCTGCCTGACAAATTCGATTTCCATAGCGTTCAGTCCGATCCTTGCGACTTCCCTGACGCCCTGTGCTGTAGGCTTTCCTTTCATGCTCAGCGGTATTCCTCCGGGACCGAGAAATATTTTCATATATTCTCCTTGGTCGACTATCAGATAAAATTAAGTGAAATTCATTTGTTGGGTGATTGGTAAGTCTTAAATCTCTTGCTGGTGTAATTTTAAGTTATGCAGCAGCAGACAAGGCTGTTCAATTCGCAACGGGAAGTCATGTTGAAAGAGATAGAGGACAGCGTGGAGAAAAGCCGAAATGAGATAGTCAACTTCATGAGGTCCTACGAACTGAAAATCAGGACTGGATTGGACGAGGAGATTATTCCCAGGGTGCTCAAGATTCTGGATTCGATTCCCGACGCAAAAAAACCTATAGTTATAACTGCCCCGCACACGGCGACAATCAACGGAAGGACTTACGTCTCCACGATCGAAGACTACATCGATATTTTCAAGGATTTTCCTCTTTTGATGCAAAGTTTTTCCGACCTGTTTTTGGAAAATACCGTCAGGTCCGATGTCACTCCGTTCTTTCCGGAAAACAGGCTGTTTTTCGAGGACTTTTCGAAATTTGTGAAAATGTACGGAAAGGTGGACGCCGTGTCGGAATTCGAGGACATGTTCAGGAAAAATTGCAAGTACATGGTGAAAAACAGGAAAGAATTCAACACGCAGAAAAGAATGGTGACCAATCCGATTTTCGGCCTGATAGGAATTACGGAGCCTTACGAGATGATGGAGCTGCTCGACAAAATAGAACTGATTTTGGACGAGAACGGTTATCCTTTTGACGAGCTTGAACACTGGAATATGGTGAGTGAAAATGCTCTTGCCGTAAGGAAGCCTAAATATGTTCCAATAGAATATAGGGAAGTTTATTTCCCTCATTCTGACATAGAGGCCTATCTTTTCGGAAATAATCCCGACGAAGAAAGAATCAAGATCCGCCACAAATTGGAAATATTGGAGGACAACGAATCGAATACGGATAATTTCCTGTCTGACGAAGAAACTGGGATTGCAAAAAGCTTTATCGGATTCATGGACGGTCAGGCGTACAACGCTTCCAGGAAATTGGAAAGGGCGACTCCTAAAACAATTTCACAGACGGTTTCGGACCTCATGAGACAGTATTCATTTTCAAATGTGATGAAGGTTTCTGACAAGTCATTCTTGGGCTTGAGCAGCGAAAGGATTGCGAACACTCTTATAAAATATTGGAATGTCAGCCACGTTAGGTCTCTCCTGGAGGAGGAGATAAGCGACACAAGGAGAACTCTCAACAGCTTCCCGATTATAAAATCGATAAAGGTTCCTGTTTATGACGATGGGAGTAATAACGAAAATTGTAAGAGCAGATATTCGGCAAGCCGTCCTGAAATTGAAATGGAAACTCAAACTCGGCAGCTGAAAATTATTGCTTGAGAATTTTCAGCATGTCGTCTGCTTTTTTCGTGTTGATCACATCTTTTTCCTCAAGCCATCCCCTGCGTGCCTGGGCTATTCCCAATTCGAGGAAATGAAATTGCAACTTGCTGTGGCAGTCCGTGTCGATCGAAAAATTGCATCCATGTTCTTTTGCAAGTTTCACGTGTTCGTCCTTCAGGTCGAGCCTGTCGGGATACGAATCTATTTCCAAAACAGTTCCAGTTTCTTTCGCCTTGTCGATGACTGCCTCGATGTCGACTTCATACGGCGGCCTTCTGCCTATCAGCCTTCCGGTCGGATGGAACAAAATATCCGCGTTCGAATTTTCCATCGCAGAAATTATTCTTTTCGTCATCTCTTCTCTCGGCATGTTGAAAAATGAATGCACTGCTATGCCGACAACGTCGAGCTGTTTGAGCACCTTGTCATCTATGTCGAGAGTCCCATCTTTCAGTATGTTCACTTCTGCGCCCGACAAAATTCTGAATCCCGACAAACTTTTATTCAGTTTTTCTATCTCTGCTTTCTGTTGCAATAATTTTTTCTCGTCGAGCCCTCTTGTCATAGCGAGAGTTTTGGTGTGATCCGTTATCGCAATATATTCCAGTCCGAATTTTTTCGCGGCTTCAGCCATTTCTTTTATGGAATTCGTTCCGTCTGTCCAGTTTGTCGTAACTTGCAGGTCCCCTTTCAGGCTTTCGTATCCGATCAGCTTTGGAATTTTATTTTTCTGCGCAAGATCTATCTCTCCCGTGTTCTCTCTCATTTCTGGTGGCATCCATTGCAGCCCGAGTTTTTCATAAACTTCTGCTTCGCTCTCACCCGCGACCTGCCTGTTGCTCCTGTTGAAAATTCCGTACTCGCTCAGTTTCAATTTTTTCGCGATTGCGATTTTTCTAAGAGCAATGTTATGGTCTTTGTTTCCTGTGAAATATTGCAGCGCTGCGCCGAAACTTTTCGGAGACACGACCCTCAAATCGGCGTCGATTCCGATTTTCAATCTCACCGTGGATTTTGTGTCACCCTTCCCGCTCACGTTGACAACTTCTGGCATGGTTGTGAAAAAATTCATAACCTTGTCGGGTTTGTCCGACACGACTAGAAAATCCAGATCACCGACAGTCTCTTTCATTCTTCTCGACGATCCCGCGAGCGCGGACATTTTCACGTCCGGCAATTTTCTTAACCTCAATTCGATCTCCCGTGCGAGCGGCAAGACTTGTCCGAGCAGCAATCTTCCCTTGCCCGTTTTCAAAAATTCTATTCCTTTCAGAATTTTTTCCTGGCTCTTTTTCCCGAAATGGGGAAGCTTTTCGATTTTTCCCTCCCTCCCGACTTTTTCCAGATCCTCTATGTTTTTCACTTTCAATTTTTCATAAAGAACCTTCACGGTCTTCGGCCCCACACCTTCCACTGAAGTGAGACTTTCCACATCCACCGGAATTTTTTTCTTGAGTTCCTCGTAAAATTTCAGCCTGCCGGTCTTGATGAGTTCTTCTAATTTTTCCGCAATGCTTTGCCCGATTCCAGGGATTTTCATTAGACCTTCGAGTCCACCTTTCTTGTAAATTTCAGAAACTTCTTCCGTAAGTGATTCTATCGAACGTGCTGCCTTCTCGTACGCGCGCGGCTTGAAATATTCTCCCTGCATGTCGAGGTAGACAGCTATGCTGTAAAGAATCTGAGCAATTTCGTAGTTGCGAATTGCCATAATTGTAGATTGTTTTCCTGAATTTTAAGCATCGAAAAAAAACTTAGACGAACAGGCGTGCGACGATTTCCAAAACAACTATTCCGACAACGATGTAGATGACCTGCTTCGGCTCGATCTTGATTTTGTTCTCTTCTTCCTCTCCGTACCTCACGAGCCCGCCCATCCCAGACGGCATGTACGTTTTTTCTTCCTTCGACATACTATCTACCTGTAATTTTGGATTTAAAAATGCTTACTATCGAAGTAGCTTTCCGTATTTGGATTTAAGAACGCTGTCAAGTATCGTCTTAAGATCCCTGGTATTGCCTACCATGGCATAAGGGTTTGTGGCATATATTTTTTCCGGAGTGCCGTACCCACATGTCAATGCCGTCGTAAGTATTCCAAGTCCGTTTGTGACTGGAATGTTTTGTGACATGTCCTCCACATAAATCCAATCTTTGAAATCTACGCCGACAATTTTTCTCGCAATGTTGTAGCAGTTTTCATCAGTCTTCGGAAATCCGATGTCTTCTCTTGTTATGATTGATTGGAAATACTTCCCTAACCCAAATCTTTTCACACTGTACGTGGTCCTTTCTTTTGAAGCGCCGGTAAGTATGACTTGGGGATAATTTTCCGAATACTCTTCCAGCAATTTGTCTATACCAGGCGTGAGTTTGATTAATGGTTCATCTGTTAATGTGCCGCGTCGCCATTCGACGTCGATGTTGTTTAGCAACTCTTTAGATGTCATGCCCAGATTTTGGGCAATTACCTTTGGATTTGGGTAGGAAGCCTGCTTGAGTTCTTTCATTGTAATCAGTGGGCGTGGCATGCCGTGCTTTGTCAACACAGTGTTGTAGACGTGAAGCGTATAATCTAACATGTGAATTATTACGCCGTCAAAATCCCATACAAAAAGGGGAACCTGCTCCATAGCAAGTAATCAATAAGTTAAAAATAAGAAGGCGTGCTGGCCGTAGTCTCTCTTAGGTTTTTGCGAACGCCCGATTTTATTCAGGCGGACGCATAGGTAGCATTTGTCTTAGCGCGCAATGCTTGCATCCAATCCCTGCCGTGCCGTTTCATCCTTTCTTCGTTCCAACTTGCCTTGGCGGCGCATCGTCTTGCGGAACAAAGCGGTCCCGTTTCTGATCACGGCCTATGCCTCTCGGCATGCCTGTTATTCGGCGGATTAGCGGATGGAGAGAACTTCCTCACTCTTCTTTTGAGGGAAGAGCGAAGCTACCCAGCCAGCTCACCTGAAAATCTAGTGTCGCTCATTGCTTATAAAGACGACTCCGGCGAAAACATTTAAATAAAATTTTACAATCAATCAATATGAAAATTCCAAAAATTGGAATTGCTGTTCTGGCTCTTGTCGGTCTTGCTGCATTGGGTTTCGTGATCTACAATTATTCTCTCAGTTCTTCGCAGGCTGCTGGTCAGTTGGATGATTTTGCAAAATGCTTAACTGAAAAGGGAGCTGTCATGTACGGCGCTTACTGGTGCCCGCACTGCGCTAACCAGAAAAATATGTTCGAAGGCAGCATGAAGTATGTCAATTATGTCGAATGCGACGCGAGAGGGAACAACGCGAATCCTGCACTATGCAGGGAGAAGGGGATTAACGGATATCCGACATGGATATTCGGCAACGGCGAGAGGCTCGAAGGCGAAGTCCAGCTTTCCCAGCTTGCGCAGATGACAGGCTGCAGTCTTCCTCAATCCGGATTTTCTTCCGGCAGCGGTGAGTAGATGAGAACGGCTATAAAGATCATCGCATTGTCGATAATTTTCGGAGCAATATCCGGATCGATTGCGACGTATTTCGTCTCGGGTGCGCTCGGCGCGCGCGAAAAAACTCAGGACGAGCTGATAAAAGATTTCTACTTGATTGAGAATGCCGTTTACATAAGCCCGCACAGCCTGCGCGGAAAAATCGACAAGGGGACCAACGATTTTATTTTGGTCGACCTGAGGAGCAACGAGGAATACCAGAGGGAGCACGTCGTGGGAGCGATAAACATCCCCGCGTACAAGAGCCAGACTACGTCTGCGTACGACGAAGTCGACAGGATAGTCGGGGAATTCGCAAAACTTCCTGAGAACAAGGAGATAATCGTTTATTGTTACAGCATGCCGTGCATGACCGGAAGGAAGATCGGGAAGATGCTCGTCGATCACGGAATCTACGTGAAGCATCTCGGCATAGGATGGAACGAGTGGAGGCACTTCTGGACTTTGTGGAACCACGAGTACGAATGGAACACGACCGACGTTATGAAATACATAGCGAGCGGAGACACTCCGGGAGTTTTCAACGGAACTGCAAATTCGTCCGCGTGCCCGATATCCGGGGAATTCAGTTGCTGAAACTTTAAATACGATTTGAAGTCATAATAACTAACAACGGCCGATTGATTTCATGGAGCAAAAACAGTTTAAGATTTTCGTCGCAATTTTCCTTTTCGTTTTCATAGGCTTCCAGATAATTCTTCTGTCGTCCAGCAACATAACTGCGAAGCTGGGATCAGTCTCGACTATTCTCGGCGGCACTTCTGGCATACAGGGGACTCAGAGCGCTTACGGTCTCGAGTACGGAACTTCGGGCTACAACAAGTTGCTCGAATATTATCAGACGATTGAATTGGACAGCATGACACAGCAGCAGAAGGAACGTTTCATCAGGATCGGGACTCAGGACAAAACAGGATGCGGTCCTTGCTGCGGACTGGGCAACGGTCCAGCTATAGATTCTTCTGGAGAAATTAGATGCGGATGCGGTCACAATCTCGCTTTAGTTGGGCTGATGAAATATCTGGTCACGCAGCACGGAGACGGATTCACTGACGCTCAGATATTCGATGAGATTGTGAAGTGGAAAAAGGTTTTCTGGCCGGGACAGATCGACGACACAGGAAAAATAATCGGAAGTTAGCGATCATGAAAAATAAATTTTTTGCAGGATTGAAAACAGTTTTTTCAAATACTTCGTACATGCTTCTAGCTATGTTACTTTCTATTTTGGTAAGCGTTCTTCTTATGGTATCGATGAACGTTCTGCAGGTCTATCCCGTTTACTTCGTCGACACGTTCAATCTTTTCAACGAGGGGATGTTGAACACTTCGACAGCAATCTTGTTTTTGTTTGCCGTTCCGATTTTGTCGGCGCTTACGATTTCCATGATTGTTTACAAGATAATACAATTCAGATCTTCTCCAGGCAACGAAAGTCCTGTCGCCGCGTTCGGAATTTTCTCCGGATTGTTCACGAGCAGCTGCAGCACATGTATTCCGTTTTTCTTGATGACGGCCGGAGTAACTTACGGGACATTTTCGGCATTTGTCGCTCCGCTAATTATTCCGATCAGAATAATGTCTTTGGCTGTTTTGGCCGTGTCATTTTATTTAACCGTGGAAAGCGTAAATAGAATCTGTAAAATCCGGAGGTGAATGCGTGGTAGAATTCGATCTTACAACAATAATGATAATTGCCGTGCTCGCTCTGGTTTCTGTGCAAACAGTCCAGTTAATTGGGTTGTCAAACACAGTTTCGTCTCTGACAAGCGGAGATGTCGCTGCATTGGCTAACACTCAGGCTTCAGCAGGAGTAGGCGGTTGTTAAATTTTTTAAATATTTTCAAAAATTAAAACGGAGTTAGAAAAATTTGAAATCAAGAAAGAAAAATTCGAAAAAAATTCAGAGAATTAATCTCTCGAAAGAGATCAGCCTGAAGAAGCTGATTCTCGCAGTACTGATTGTTGTGCTGTTTGTCGAAGTTGGAACGACGTACTCGATGAGTTCTGCTTTGTCGGAAAATACAAGGTCTTCTAATTTGAATTTCATTTCGATAACAGATTCTTCGTGCAATGATTGCGGAAGCCTGGATCCTTTCATCCAAGCAATCGAGAGCCTGAACGTAAAAATTTCCTCAAACAAGTCTTTGGATCTGAGTTCGCAAGAAGCGAAACAGATTCTTAACGAGAACAATATCAAGCGTGTTCCTGTTCTCATTGTCTCCGGAGAGGTCACGAGAGAAAAAAGTCTGATGGATTTGTTTTCGCAGATCGGAATTCACTTGAAGGACAGCGTCTATATTATATCCGAACCTCCTTATGTTAACCTCACGACAAATGAAGTGAAGGGAAGAGTTTCTGTTATAAACATAGTCGACAGCTCGTGCGCTCTCTGCAGCAAGAGTCTTAACAATTTTGTTTCCTCGCTGAAGCGCGGCGGGATCGCTATTTCTGCCGAGAAGAATTTGGAATACACTTCGTCGGAAGCGAAAAGTTTGATCGAGAAATTCGGACTGCAAAAAATACCGGTAACAGTTTTCTCGAACGACCTGAAAGAATACAGGAGCATTCAGTCGATATGGACTCAGCTGGATGCAATAGAAAAATCCGATTCGTTCGCAGTTCAATCAATACCTCCTTACAGAAATCTTTCCACTGAAAAAGTCGACGGGCTCGTGACTCTGTATTCGCTTGTCGACGGATCCTGCTCGAGCTGCTACGATGTTTCGTTGCACAAACAGATCCTTGCTTCGAATTTCGGAATAACTCCGAGCAGCGACACTTCGGTTGACATTTCTTCGCAGGCTGGAAAGGATTTGATCAGCAAGTACAACATAACCAAAGTTCCTACGATAGTGTTCTCGCCTGAAGCCTCGCTTTACACTTCGCTTGCAGATATGTGGTCGTCTGTCGGAAAGGTTGCGAGCGACGGATGGTTCGTCTTCACTTCCGTGGAGCAGATGGGGACTTACAAGGATTTAACAACCGGACAGATTGTTTCATAATCTATTTATTTTATCGGATACGAGAAATTTTCAAGTGATTGAATGGAAAATCAAACTTCGGCAAGCAAAAAATTTAATTCGAAAAAAATAATTTTGTACGGCTCGATTTCGCTCGTTGTCGTTGCGATAATTTATCTGGTTGCTACGTCCGGTTTCAATTTATCAAACCAGATTGGGGCAGTTGGATCGACTCATATCCATGCCGACATTGCAGTTTTCCTTAACGGAAATCAAATTACTCCATTCGGCCAGCAGTATTTTGTTAGATCTCCGTATGTGCACATGGAAGGTGGTCCGGGAGAAGGGACAGTCATCCATATGCATGCGACGAACGTTCCGCTGAATTTCTTTTTCAAGTCGCTCGGAATGGATCTTGCAAGCAATTGTTTCAAGCTCGACACTGCCGAGAATTTCTGCGATAGCGGAGACAAAACTTTGAAGATGTATGTGAAGCATGCCGGCGGCGAATGGGAACAGAATTTTGATAATGGAAATTATGTGTTCAGGAATTTGGACAAGATTCTAATAACTTATGGGAACGAGAATCTCGATCAAATTAAAATCCAGGAAAATTCCGTCACAGATTTCTCGAAAGATAACTAGGCAATCGAATAGGTTGTCGGTTATAAATAATTAATTGTTTAATTTACTCTCATGCCGGTTGCTTCATTTGCGCTTGTAAATGATTATAAAAACAAAGACAATAAGCCAGGTATTCTTTTCACTAATGAACACAATGGAAAATACGGTAGCTTGCTTCCGGGTGGAAGGCTTACTGATGACGAATTGAAATTATACTCTGAAAATCAGATAAGAGCCGTTTGCCATGCGGTTGTTAGAGAAGTAAATGAAGAATTGAATTTGTTTTTTGTTCCAAATCTTAGTTTAACAAGAGTATATCCATTGGAATTTGGTGGTAAACTAAATGATGCATGGTTTTTGGGCGGCCATTTGTACACAACAAGAAGAATCGATCCACATGTCGTAGTTACTACGCCAGATGTTGATGAGGTAATCAGAATTGCAGACGAGAAAGTCAAACCTGTGTCTGTTCTTACTTTGGAGGAAATTGAGTCAAAGTGCAAATTTGAAAGTATGCGTGCTGCAGCGAAAGAATATTTAAGTTATCTTATGATTCCAGGTCTCGTAGACTGATGTTATTTTAATTAGTCAATGATTAAATTTCAGTAAAAGAGAAATTATTTAGGAATTTCATGTCCAAAAATTTTCACGAGACGCACTTCCGCGGAAAGAAGATGAGCGAGATTATTCTCGGCGGACAGGACGGGCTGGTTAACGTTCTTGGCGTGGTTCTCGGCGTTGCCAGCGCGACGAACAATTCCTTGATGATTCTGGTCGCTGGAATAGCCGCCACGTTGGCGGAGACGATTTCGATGACCGCAGTCGAGTACACCTCGACAAAGGCTGAAATGGAATACTACGAAAGCGAAAGAAAAAATGAAGAACGCGAGAGCGTGGAGGTTCCTGACGAAGAGAAAGCCGAAATACGCAGCATATACGCGAAGAAGGGCTTCAAGGGAAAAATTCTGGAACAAATTGTTAAGAAGATAACTTCCAACAAAAAAATCTGGGTTGATACGATGATGACCGAGGAATTGAATCTTTCAAGAAAATTTGACGAGTCGCCTTTGAAAGCAAGCTTGGTTGTTTTCATATCGACTCTGCTCGGCTCGCTCGCGCCGATAATTCCATTTGTATTCATGCCAGTTGCGAGCGCAATAGTCGCTTCATTGGCATTTTGTGTTGCAATTCTTTTTGCAATGGGAGCGATGAAAGGGAAGCTGACGATGATCAACTGGTTCCGCAGCGGACTCGAGCTGGCTCTCATAGGGTCGCTAGCGGCTGCAATCGGATATTTTGTCGGACTTGGTCTCAGCGCGATTTTCGGAACCAGCATTTCAATACTCGGCTAAAGGATGATCAAACATGGTCGACAGGAAAAAGGTAATCAAAGCATTGAACAATGTGCTTGACCCGGAAGTTGGAGTTTCGATAACTGACATGGAGCTGATCGACGAGGTTAGGATAGAAGGGTCGGAAGTCACAGTTGTCTTCCATTTCACAACGCCTGTCTGTCCGCCCATGATGGTCATGAAGATGGCCAACGACATAAAGGCCGAAGTGATGAAGGTCGAGGGCGTGAAGAACGTGAAGATAACGGCAAGCGGACACCTGATGGCCGACAAGATCAACAAGGAAATTAATTCTAAGAAAGTTTGATGTCTGCCAGGTTTGTCAAAAGAAAAAAATTAAAAAACAAATTAAAAAATTTTTTTCATTTCTACTTTGCTATTTCGTACACTGCCTTCAGCGATACGATGACCGCTGCAGGAGCAACGAAAGTAACGATGTTTGTCAGGATCGGTCCTACGTACGCACCAATCACTGGCAAGTTTTGCAAACCAGCCGAGCCTGCTATGAGCAGAGCTATGGTGGCGAGAAGGAACTCGTGTGTCTCCTTCTCCTTGATGTTAAGCAAACCTACCAGAACACCGAGGATTATCAATACCCAGGCCACTAGGTCGGCGTACGAAGCGAACGCGCTTGGTACTATTCCGATCAATATTGCCAGGATTACTCCTCCGATGAAGGACCATTCTCCGACGCTTTCAATCGTCTTTGTGTTTACCTTTGCTTTTGGCATTAGATCTACCTTGAATAAAATTGTGAAAAACGTCATTTAAACTATGTGTTTTTCTGCGACTTGTCATAAAAATTCCCCAAAATCCCCAAAAATCTGTCAAAACTTGAGAAAATATTTAAGCTGGGAAACCAGATTATACTCCTTGTGAGAACATGAGCCAGCCTAAAGTGACAGTCTATTCGGCCGAATGGTGCCCGTGGTGCAAGCTTACCAAGCAGTGGCTCGACAAGCACAGTATCCAATATACGGAAATTGACATAGACAAGAGCCCGAAGGCTGCCGAGGAAGTTGTTGAAAAATCCGGCCAGGAAGGAATTCCTGTCATAGACATAGACGGGAACATCGTGGTCGGCTTCAACGAGCCGGCGTTGAAAAAACTGCTGGGCATAAAATGAGAGACGGGACTTACGCCTGCAAGTTTTGCGGGCTGGCATACGAAAAGAAAGAGCTTGCCGACGCCTGCGCACGGTTTTGCGAGAAAAATCACGCGTGTTCCAAGGAAATCGCAAAGCAGAGTGTCGGGGCTAAACAACCGTAAATGAATTTATTTGTCCAGTCACAAGAATATTGAAGGATTGGTAAATTTTCATGGTGAAAGTAATACTTGTCACGACAAAGACTTGCGTCTATTGCCCGACTGCCAAAAAGATATGGCAGGAAATCAGGCAGAGCCGCAATTTCGAATACGAGGAAGTCGATGCCGGAACACCTTCCGGACAGAAAATTGCCCAGAAATTCGGAATAATGTCGGTCCCTGCAACAATAATCGACGGAAAAGTCGAGTTCGTGGGTGTTCCTGACAAGACCAGGGCGCTTTCGATCATCGAC
Source organism: uncultured archaeon (assembly GCA_964539655.1). Lineage (GTDB taxonomy): Archaea > Aenigmatarchaeota > Aenigmatarchaeia > CG10238-14 > SCSR01 > CAZIJH01. The sequence goes on from CAZIJH010000001.1 coordinate 91,313, forward strand.
AGCAAACACTAAATAAGAAAAATTGCCAATAAGATGGTAGTGAATCTTTTGACAGAGAAAGAAAAATACGACGTGATAATCGTCGGCGGCGGCGCTGCAGGGCTTTCGGCAGCGATATACAGCTGCAGGAAGAAACTCAAAACTCTCGTGATATCCGTAGACATCGGCGGACAGAACCTTCTGACGGACAGCATAGAAAATTATCCGGGCTACACGGAAATGAGCGGGTCGAAGCTGATGGACACTTTTTTCTCTCAGGCCCAAAAGTTCGGCGCGAATTTCGTTTCGGGAAAAGCGGGCTCTCTCAAGAAAATCAAAGGTGGCGGATTCGAAATCGGGCTCACGAATGGCGAAACGTATCATGCCAGGTCCGTTATTATAGCGGCCGGAAAGATAGCCCGCAACCTCGGGATTCCCGGCGAGGAAAAATTCGTCGGACGCGGGGTCAGCACCTGCGCTACATGCGATGCGCCGTTCGCGAAAAAAAGGAAGGTTGCTGTAATCGGCGGCGGCAATTCCGCGCTTGAAGCGGCCGAGCTTCTTTCGAAATTCGCGGACAAGATCTATATTGTTCACAGGAGGGACGAATTCCGCGGCGACCAGATAACTGTCGACAAGATAAAAAAATTGAAGAACGTCGAGATGATTTTGAACAGTTCTCCGGCCAGCATACAAGGCGACCAGAAAATCAAATCGGTTTCGGTCGAGAATGTGAACACGAAAGAAAAAAGGGAATTGGAAGTCGACATGATTTTTGTGGAGATCGGATACGTTGTCGACACGGAATGGCTGAAAGAAATTGTCAAGAGAAACGACAAGAACGAAATAATTGTTGGCAGAAACGGGGAGACTTCTCAGGAGGGAATATTCGCCGCGGGCGATGTTACAGATTTTCCTTACAAGCAGACCGTGATTTCCGCGGGGTCGGGAGCCACGGCAGCATTGTCAGCCTACAACTATCTGCGCGGCATGGAAGGCAAGACTGCGATCAGCATCGACTGGGGAAAAGAGTGATTGGTGAAAAGTTATGAAGCTGGAAAAATTTTCTGACGAGTTCGGACCGGAATTGGTACTCGAAGTGTATGACCCGAAATCCGGAATGAAGGGGATAGTTGTTATCGACAACACCGCACTCGGCCAGGGGAAGGGAGGAATAAGGATGACTCCAACTGTCGACGTCGAGGAAGTTTTCCGTCTCGCGAGAACCATGACATGGAAGAACGCGCTCGCAGAGCTTCCGTTCGGAGGAGCAAAGTCCGGGATAATTGCCGACGTGAAGAATATTTCGAGGGAGAAAAAGAAGGAGCTGATCGAATCATTTTCGCGCGCATTGAGAATAGTGTGCCCGAAAAAATACATTGCGGCTCCAGACGTGAACACGGGCGAGGAGGAGATGAAATGGTTTGTCGAAGCTAACGGTGATTGGCGTTCAGCTACCGGAAAGCCTTCTGATTATTGCATGATCGTAACTGGCAAGAAAGGCCAGAAATGCGGAATACCACACGAGTTTGGTTCCACGGGATTTGGCGTCGCGCACTCCGCTTCAGTTGCGGCCGAGCACATAGGGCTTAAGATGAAAGGCGCTACTGTTGCCATTGAAGGATTTGGAAATGTTGGAACTTTTGCGTCCCAGTATCTTTTGGAAATGGGCGCGAAGATCGTCGCAGTGTCCGACAGCAAGGGAACTATTTATGAAAAGGACGGCTTGGATTTGGAAAAGCTGAAAGAGATAAAATTCAGGACAGGATCCGTTGTGAATTACGGAAAAGGGAAAGTTTTGTCTGGCAAGGAATTGTTTGAATTAGATGTTGACATTTTGATTCCGGCGGCATTGCCCGACACGATAAACAAATCGAACGTCGATAAAATTAAAACAAAAATTGTTGTAGAGGCGGCCAACATTCCCACGACGCCCGATATGGAAGCTCAGCTTCACAAAAGAGGAATTCTTGTTGTTCCGGATTTCGTAGCGAATGCGGGCGGAGTGATTTCTTCTTATGCGGAATATCGCGGAGAGAATCCGACGAAGATGTTCGAGCTCGTCGAGAAAAAAGTAAGAAGAAATACGAAGCTGGTTTTGGACAGAGCGAAAAAAGAAAAATTGATTCCCAGAGACGCTGCGATGAAGATAGCTGTCGAGCGTGTGAAGAAAGCGATGGAGAAAAGAAATGGATCTTAAGCGGGTTTCCGTATCTTCGCTGTCGAAAAAATCCGAGATTGAAAAGATTCTTGCAAGCAACGGATTCGAAATAGTCGACGAAAATCCTGATTTTGCAGTTTCGTACGGTGGTGACGGTTCGATACTGTACACGCAGAGAAGATATTCGGTTCCTGTTTTGGCAATTAAAAAATCGAGAATCTGCCACGAATATGAAATTCTTTTAGACGACTTTGTTAAAAGTTTAGAAAAAATAAGAGAAGGAAAATTTGAAATACAAAAAGAACTGAAGATCGAGGCAAAAACGAACGAAAAAATTCTTGTCGGGCTTAACGAAATACAGTTGCATAATCCTTTGCCTACCTCGGCTGTCAGATTTTCTGTGCAAGTTGACGGAAGATTTATGGACAACTTGATCGGGGATGGTGCTATTGTCGCAACTCCGTTCGGCTCGTCTGCCTACTATCAGTCAACCGGTGGGAAACCTTTCAAGAAAGGGATAGGAATTTCTTTCAACAATCTTTACGAAAAAAAGATTGAAAGCTTTGTTGTTCCGGAAGATTCGAAAATAATTTTGAAGATAATTCGGGGTCCTGGACTAGTTTTGACTGACAACAATGAGAATTTTATAGAAGTTTTCAACAATGATGAGATAATGATCAAAAAGTCGAAAGAAGCCGCACAGTTTATTAAAATTTTGTAAAATTAAAAAAACGTCGGCGGCGGGACTTTCGCTTTCGCGGAAGTTTCGAACCCGCGAGAATCGTGGAGATTCTACTAGGTTATCGGCCTAGCGCCATAAACCTCTCGGCCACGCCGACGTTGCCCTCCATTAGCGTGGTCGATTTTGGTAAAGATTTATATAGTTTCGAGCAGTATAAATAACTAATCGTGGAGATTCTATTTAGGTAAAGTCTAGCGCCTTAAGCTGGCTCGGTTCGAACCAGCGACTTTTTTTCTTCAAAAAAATCATCCAAATTCTTAACTATCAAGCTTGATGACGCTACCTTTTCCTCTTCTCTCGAATCCTTTCTTGTACGATTTGTATTTTTTCTTCTTCTTTGTTTCCGGGGAATAATTTTTCCAGTCTTCCATAACTATCTTTAATTATTTTTATTCCTGCACCACAACAGTCTTGGCAATCAAGTCACCGATTCTCTGTTTTTTCTTCGTCACAACGATAAGAATCAAACCGACCAATCCGGCAAACTGGTTGTCGATCAGCCTCAGAACATTCCTGATGAACGCTTCGGTGAAAGTAATTTTCTGGCCGTTTTCCTTCACGACTCTGATGTCGACCGCCTTCTTTCCGACTGTCTGACCTTTCCAAACGGTTTCAAGGCCGATTGTATAAACGAACATCGCTACCAGCATCGAGAATATCCCGCCGATTAGAAATCCGACGTTCATCGTGAAAAGAGCAGACACAAAACTCAAGCCCATTATGAAAATCGCAACGAACAACAGTACGATAAGGTCGATTATCCACGCCGCTATCCTTTGCAAAGCGGTTGCGTATTTCATAATTTTGTATGGTTTTTATCGAACTTAAATTTCAATTTTATGATTTGAGGTGGATCAAAACCTTTCCGACAACATCTGTTTTATCGATTTGGCCGAACGATCTGCTGTCTCTGCTTCCTGATTGATTGTCCCCAACAACAAATAATTTGTCCCCAAAGATTTTACTGATCCTTTTGACAAAAAATTTATTTTCAAATCTAAAAACAATAATTTCTCCTGCCAGAAATTTTCTGGGTATTTTGCTGACGACCACATAGTCTCCACTTTTCAAAGTAGGAGCCATGCTTTCTTCCTCGACTTTGAATCGCATTAGCGGGAACATAATCAAACTTTGTTCGCTTTCTTTTGGTCTTCAGCCTGCTGCCACATCTCGCCTACCTCGCGGACCGCCTCGACCAGCTGGCTTGCGGAATCCTCGTTGATTTCCTGCTTGTTCTTGGAGCAGAGCTTGCACGCGTTCCAGACCTTTTCATGCAAGTCCGGGAACATTTCCAAATGTTCGTGCTTGAAATAATCCGTCCACAAAATCAAAATTTCTCTTTTGCAAATCTCTGAATGCTCTTCCTTGACTTTCACCATTCTAACAAAATTGTTTCGCGATTGCAATGTTTCTTCTGATGGAAGGGCTTTTATTTTCTGAACCATCGTAAGTACTGTCCGCGCGGCCATCATTGACGGAAATTTGTCATAGATTCCGCACGGTATGTCGCAATGCGCGTATGCTATCTCGGCAGGTTTTATCAGATCGAGAAGTTCGAACAGTTTTCGCACGAGATTCATAATAACTGATTGGCTTGAAATCATTTAAACCTGATCCACAAAAAATCAAACACAGTCCGCTTGGAAGCTATTTAAAAATGATTCACGGTTTAAAATCTATGGGGTCTGTAACTCTGCTGTTCATCAGCATCATCGAGGTATTTGCAGGATTCCTTGTATTTTTCCACTCGTTTCCTATACACAACGTGTTCATCTATCTCGCAATATTTTATTTGCTGAAAGGAATCTGGTCAATCGTGTCTAGCATCGCTTACGGATTTTTTTACGATTGGATGGGAGCTTTGGATTTTATCGCGGGTATAGCATTGATGCTTATTTTCTACGGGACGATTTTTGATTTCTTCTGGATAATCGGAGTAGCGCATATCCTGAAAGGATTGTATTCGCTGATTTTTTCGCTATGAAATTCGGCTCAGGTTTTTAACAAGATCAACGAAGTTACATAATACTTTCCATTCAACATACGTTTCAGGGCGTGAAAACGACGAGACAGGTGAAACCTTTTCTCCAATTGTTCGGTACTTTTTATTTTCTTTCAGGAATTTTTTCCCACTTTCGACGCTCTCCTCTGGATGGAATTGAATGCCGTAGACGACGGATCTGTTTGTCGAATAATAGAGGACAGCTTGACTGTAATTATTTTTTGCCAAAACTTTGTATTCTTCAATTCCTTTGACGACTTTGTTGTGAAGCGAGAACGGCCTTATCGTGTCTGGCAGTCCGCGGAATAACGGATTCGACTTCCCGTTTTTTGTCAGATAAATTTCCGGCCATCCGACTTCCCGTGAGACGCGCACAACATCGTACTGGAAAAATTTTCCAAGTACTTGGTTGCCCGCGCAGATGCCCAAAATATTGGCGCCATTCTTGGCAGCTTTGAGAATTCTTGGCTTGATCAATTCTATTTCACGGGACTCCAGCAAGTCCGGCTTGTCAGAACCGCTTAAGACAATTACATTGCAATTGTACAATTCGTCGAATTCGGATGACTTGGCTCCGTTGAAAAGTCTCAGAATTTTCGCGTCAATTCCAAGCGAACTCGAAATTTTGTCGGTTTCTTCAAACGCCCTTTCGTGCAAATCCACAATAATGTTCATGAATAGATTAACAGCATTAAGAATTTAAAATTTGGTTTAAGAGCATCCGCTCGTGGTTCCGCACGAAGTGCACACGTAGCACGATCCGCTTCTCACCATGAACGATCCGCAATCGGAGCAGACCTGCGCGTCGTCGAAATTCTCGTCCTCGTCTTCTGATTTCTTGCTCTCGTCTGCGAACACATTGAGCTTCGCCTGCTTCTCGGTCTCCGACAGTTCGTACGTCTTCGCTCCGTTGATTCCGAGCGACCTGTGTTCGCTCTCCGGAAGGAACTTCAGTCCGAGCCATCTGAAAATATAATCGACAATGGATTTCGCTACCTGTATCTGCGGATTGTCCGTCCATCCGCTCGGCTCGAATCTCGTGTGCACGAACTTGTCGACGAGAACTTTCAGCGGAGTTCCGTACTGCAGCGCCATCGCGATTGCAAGGCCGAACGAGTCCATCATTCCCGCGAGCGAGCTTCCCTCTTTCGCCATCTTGACGAATATTTCTCCGGGAGTCCCGTCCTCGTAGAGCCCGACCGTGAGATATCCTTCCTGGTTGCCGACTCTGAACTTGTGAGTTATAGATTTTCTTTCTGCCGGCAGTTTCCTTCTCGCAGGCAATTTCACTTCCTTCTTCTCGTCGGTCTTCGTGTTCAAAGGCTGCGAAAGTTTTGATCCGTCGCGATAAAGAGCTATGGATTTCAGCCCGAGCTTCCAGCTCTGCATGTAAGCGTTCTTCACGTCGTCGATCGTGGAATCGTTCGGCATGTTTATCGTTTTGCTGATTGATCCCGACAGGAATGGCTGGACTGCAGACATCATTAAGATATGGCCCATGTATCCTATCATCCTCTTTCCTTTTCGTCCGCATTTGTTTGCGCAGTCGAAGACACGGTAGTGTTCTTCTTTCAAATGCGGCGCGCCTTCGATGGTCATTGTTCCGCAGATAAAATCGTTTGCAACTTCGATCTCCTGGTCAGAAAATCCGAGAGCCTTCAGCAGGTCGAATTTTGGATTGTCGTACTGCTCTGCTTTGAAATTCAATTTCTCTATCGTGTCCTTTCCCAAGTTCCAAAATGTGAATGCCTGCTTCAAATCGAAAACAGACGGCAAATTTTTTTCTACCTTCTGCAGATCCTCCTGCGAGAAACCTTTCATCTTGAGCGTGAACTCGTTTATGTAAGGAGACCCTCTCAGGCTGTTAGTGCCTGCGATGTATTTTATTATGTCGCCGATTTCGTCTTGCGAATATCCGAGATTCTTCAGAGATAGCGAGACAGACTGGTTTACGATCTTGAAATAGCCTCCGCCTGCCAGCTTCTTGAATTTCACGATTGCAAAATCAGGCTCTATTCCGGTTGTGTCGCAATCCATCTGCAGGCTGATCGTTCCTGTCGGCGCGATAAGTACTGATTGCGCGTTCCTGTATCCGTATTTTTCCCCTAGTTCCAGTGCGCGGTCCCACGCGTTGATCGCCGCGTTCAACAAGTATCCGGGACACATTTTGTGATTTATTCCTACGGGTTTTATCTCGACTTTCTCGTACTCCTTCTCGTCCGCATTGTACGCTGCCCTTCTGTGATTTCTTATTACACGCAGCATATCGTCCTTGTTCTCTTCGTATTTTGGAAACGGCCCGAGTACGCTTGCGATTTCTGCGGAGGTAGCGTACGATTCTCCTCCCATTATGCCGCTTATCGCCGCCGCGATCGCCCTCGAGTCTTCGCTGTCGTAGGGGATTCCCGACACCATCAGCATCGTCCCGAGATTTGTGTAGCCGAGGCCGAGCGTCCTGAATTCGTAGCTTCTCTTTGCGATTTCCGCGCTCGGATACTGCGCCATGAATACGCTTATCTCCAGAACTATTGTCCAGATCCTTACCGCGTGCTTGAACGCGTCGACGTCGAATGTCTTCGTGTCCGGATCGAAAAATTTCATGATGTTCAGCGATGCGAGGTTGCATGCGGTGTCGTCGAGAAACATATATTCTGAGCATGGATTGCTTGCACGGATCTTTCCCGAATTCGGACACGTGTGCCAGTCGTTGATGATCGTGTCGAATTGGAGTCCGGGATCTGCGCATGCCCATGCGGCCTGTCCTACCTGGTTCCACATGTCCCTAGCTTTCAGAGTCTTGCATACTTTTCCGTTCGTCCTCCATTTCAAATCCCATGTGTCGTCGTTTGCGACTGATTCCATGAATTTGTTGCTCACGCGCACCGAGTTGTTCGAATTCTGCCCGCTCACCGTGCTGTACGCTTCGCCTTCGTAATCGGACGGATAACCGGCCGCAATAAGCGCCGCGACTTTTTTCTCCTCGTTGTATTTCCAGTTGATAAATTTCTCGATCTCGGGATGGTCGTCGTCAAGAATCACCATCTTCGACGCGCGTCTCGTGGTTCCTCCGGATTTTATCGAGCCTGCTGTGACGTCTCCGATTTTCAAGAAGCTCAAAACTCCGGAAGATTTTCCTCCGCCTGAAAGAGGCTCGCCCTCACCTCGTATGTTCGAAAAGTTTGTTCCGCTTCCCGATCCGTATTTGTAAATTCTCGCCTCTCTCATCCAGAGGTCCATTATTCCTCCAGGGTTAACGAGGTCGTCCTTGATCGACTGTATGAAGCACGCGTGCACCTGCGGTCTCGAATAAGAATCCTTTGATTGGATCAGCTGCCCGGTCTGCGGATCAAAATAATAATGCCCTTGCGCTGGCCCGTTTATGTCGTACACAAGATTCAGTCCTGTGTTGAACCACTGCGGAGAATTCGGGGAAGCTATCTGGTTCACAAGCATGTGAGCAAGCTCGTCGTAGAAAATCTGCGCATCCTCTTCCGTAGCAAAATATCCGCCGACCTTCCCCCAATGGGTCCATCCGGAAGCGAGCCTATGCAAAATCTGCTTCGCCGAATTTTCAGATCCGAGTACCGGCTTGCCCGACGAATCCAAAATTATGTTTCCGTTCTTGTCTTTCTGCGGAACTCCCGCCTTCCTGAAATATTTCTGTGCCAGAACATCAGTGGCGACCTGCGACCAGAATTTTGGAACCTCGACATTATCCATTTCAAAAACAACTGAACCGTCTGGATTTTTTATGATCGAGCTTCGTGTGTCCCACTCGACTTGGTCAAGAGGATTTTTCCCAGCTTCCGTATAAAATCTCGGAATTTTCAGTCCGGTCGCCTGCTGTTCTACGAGCGATTCTTGGAATTCGTCTGCTATTGCTAATACCTCGCTTTGTGGGTCAAATTTTTTAGATTTTTCATCAACGGAAAAAAATTTCGCGTTGAATTTTACGTAATGGGCAACAAATAAATGGACTCGTAGATATTTAAGCAAATTTTGTCTTTCAAATATATTTTTAAAAATATACTCGCAAAAAATCAGTTCGGAAAAAAATTAATTTATTCTTCTTCCTGCTCGTATTCCTGGATTTCTCCGATGAAATCGTCGAGCTTGTGCGTGAATTCGGAGTCTTCCTTGATCTCCCCGCGCAATTTCTGTATTTCCCTGGCCATCAGCCAGAAAATTAGACCGAGCGAGCGTTCGCTCTTGTTGTTTGCCGGTATCACGAGGTCGATGTCCTTCGTGTCGTCGAACGTGCTTGCGACCGCGACGATGGGCACTCTTGCGCTTACTGCTTCCTTCAGCGCCTGATAGTCCGTGAGGGGGTCAGCGATGACCATCGCCTGCGCCTCGAAGAATTTTTTATAAGAAGGATTCGTCAGCGTCCCGGGCATGAATCTTCCGGTCACGATTTGTGCTCCGATCACCTCTCCGAATTTCTCTATCGCGGTCCTTCCGATCGTTTTCCTGCTGACAACTATTATCCTTTTCATCCTGCTGAGGAAATTCGCCGCGATGCGCACCCTCTCGTCGATCATCTTCCAGTCGAGGATGGCGAGCCCGTCGGGCCTTATCTTGTATATGAAGCCCTTCATCTGGCTCGTCCTTTGCTTCATGCCTATGTGGACCCCGAACTTGAGGTAGTCCTCCTTGGCAACCAAAGGTTTCGATGCTGACATAGAAATCTATTTCAATCTTCAAGTTTTTAAAGTTTAAAAAACACGCCTAGCCGATGTAAGTCAGCTTCTCTTTGTCGCTCGGGGCCTTCTCTCCCGGCTGCCTCATCATCATCTGCTGCATCGTCTGCTTCTCCACGGACTGCATCTTCTTGATGAACTCTTCCATTTCTTTTATTTTCTTCTCGAGTTTTCCCGTGTCCAGTTTTATTCCGAGTATCTTTGTCATTATTTTCAGTATCTCCTCTGCCGATTTCGGATCTGGAATTATCGGAAGCCCCACGGTCTCGCCGAGAAGGCACACTCCCTTTATCCCGTAGTATCTTCCGAGCCCGAGCAGCAGTCCGCTTGCGCCAACTATCGTTCCCACCCTGCTTCCCGCGTCGAAATCTATGCCTACGTTCTTGTATTTCTTCGCCATGTCAGGGTCACTCACTGCGCCGATCACTTTCGGTTTTGCTTTCTTCTCGCCGACGCTCAGTCCTGCAAGCGTGAACATCTCTTTCACGCCGAGTTTTTTTATAAAATCAAGTATGGTGTTGACGATTTCGTAATGGCCTTCCGGATCGATGCTCTGCGAATCTCCGATAAGTATGACTAGATCTCTCTGTCCCCTGTTCTTCGCCTTCAAATAATAAAATTCGTTTTTCAAAACGTGCACGGCGGAAGACTGGTGCAAAAGGACGAAAGGCATGAAATGGGACGACGTGAGCTCTGCGAATTTTTTCGCGCCAAGTTCCTCGACCATGTACCCTGCTGCGATCCTTCCGACGTTTCCCACGCCGGGAAGGCCTTCGATGAAAATAGGATCCTTTAGTTTCGGCTTCTCGAGCTCGATGACTTTCGTTGCCATATAGAATTATTGTATCTTATATTATTTAATTTGTTCCCTTGTTCTCGCTACCGGATTCCAATTGTCTTCTATATTTTCCGTATTTGTCTTCCGGAGAAAATTTCGGAGGATTCGGATTCGAAGTTTTGCTGCCACAATCTGGGCAGACGTCCTTGAACGTGTACCTTTTGCATGCCGGGCATTTTTTAATCTTCGTGCTCACAGCAACTGCACTCTCCAAAAAATTCTCGAACGAGTTTCCTAAGGCTTTCGTTCGGAAACGTTCCGTCGCTTTCCAAGAATTCTTCAGGTGTCACCCATTCGCACGTTGAAATTTTTTCTTCCTTGTCAGGGTTGTTGCCGGTATCGAATTCTCCCGAAACTTTGCTGCACAAAAATGTGGAACACACCACTTGTGATTTATCCGTTTCGCGAAAGAAATGCCATACCCCGATCGGTGCCGCAATTTCGATTTGCAATCCGGTCTCTTCAAGAACTTCGCGCTTTAGGCAATCCTCTGGGTCCTCACCGTAATGCATGCGGCCTCCAGGTATGTCCCAAATCGATTTGCCGTTGATATTTTTTTTCAAAGCTAAAATTTTCCCGTCTTCGATTATCAGTGCTTTCATTGCTGCGAATATTTTCGGCTCGTCCATATGGTCACTTTACAAAAGCGTAGCTCATCTCGACGCCCGACTCTTTTGATTTCCTGACGGCGGATTCCAGCAGCTCCTTCAGTTTCTTCTCCCCGTTTTTCGGGTCGATTGTCTTCAGTTCCACTCTGTACTTAGGAGCCGATATGTATCTCACGGAAATATTTTTCTTTTCGATCTCGGCGAAAACTGATTTTAATTTGTCAAGTCCTTCTGGATCGTAGCTTTTAGCATCGACCTCAATTTTCAAAATTACTTCCTTGTCCTTCATCGTTTTTTCTACAATGTCGATAAGAGTGTCCTTCCATTTTTTGGAAATGTCCAAATCGTCGAGAACAGAGTGATTCTTTTTGATCTCGTCGAATGCCGTGAAATATTCCCCGAATTTTTCCGTCAGCAGCGAGCCCACTTCCTTGTTCGCCTCCTCGACGCTCTTGCCCATCTCGGTCGCGATCTGCTCGAAAATCTTCTCGGCCCTGTGGGTCCTTCTTATGAAGTTCATCTTCTGCTTTTCTTCGGAATGAGATACTCTCTTTAGGCTGAGATTCACAAAATTTTTATCAGATTCTATCCTGACGACCTTTGCGACGTATTGCTTGTCCGGCTTGACGAACTCCCTTATGTCGCGAACCCATTTTCCCGCGACTTCGGAAATGTGTATCATGCCTTCTATGTTATTGTACTCCGGAAGGTCGCACCATGCGGCGAAGGATGTCACTCGTTTTATCTTGCAAAGCCCGAGCTCTCCCGTCTGCGGCAGATCTATTCTCGGTTCGTCTTTCATCTTCATCAGTAATTAGATTAAGCAAGATTCAGATTTATATAGAAATTTATTCAGACAGTTTTTTCTTGAACTCGGCGACCATGCTTATGAAATCGTCGATCTTGTCCATAGTCAGGACGAATCCCTGCTTCGTCGGGCCCTTGTAGCTCGGCGTGTTCAGCCACACCCTGAAATCAATCCTGTCCTCGCCCTTGTAATTGGTTTTTTTGATCACGAGCACGGAACCTTCCCTCAGTATGAATTCGCCGAGCTTGATGTCTTTCTGCGGCTCTGAAAGAGTTTCTTCGGTTGTTTTCTCCTCAGCAGTTTCCTCTTCGGCCGGTTTTTTTATCTTAGGTTCCTTTTTCTTTCTCATTAAATAAAACTTTAATTGAACCAGTAGAAATAGTTATTGCTCTTTCAAAATTTTGATTGAAAGAAAAAATTAATTTAGGAAACCCACATGTACCATGTGATGTTGAGCGTGTCGCTCGGCTGCAGCGTCACTGTTGAAAATGTAGTCACAGCGAACAAAGCTTCTCCCGCCTGAGCTGCAGTTGTCGTGTTGAAGACTCCTGTGACGTTTACCTGAATCGATGCGCACGTGTTTGTGAACTGCTTCGAAATTGACCAGTTGCCGACTTGGTATCCTGTCGTGTTTGTCGAAAGTCCGATCGTTCCAGCGGCCCTGTGCAGTCCGCATCCCGAATTCGCCGCAGTCAACTCGTTCGCGATCGAAATGTTGCCCTGGCCGATCGCTTCAGAAGTGTTTCCCAATGCGATTGCGCTTATCGCGGACAACGGAGTCGAGTATAACAACAAATCCCTCGTGTGGTTCTTGCCCTTATCGGTGAACAGATTGCTCTTGCATTGTATCAGATCGTCATTTTTGTAAATGCATACGCCGTTGTTGTACTTGATTGAATTGTCTTCGCTCGCGCCAGACAGTGACGAGACGGAATTCAGCAGCATTCCTGAATAAGCTATAGAACTTCCTAGGACAATTATGGATAATGAAAAAATAACGAGAGACGTTTTATTATCCATGTTACGGGCCTTAAAAAAAACTTCGTTTTGCTCGCTTATAAAGTTTCCAAACTGATAATTTTTGCGAAGTTTCAATTTTTGCGTTTACAAATCGGCCATATTTAAATCCGCGTCAAATAATTTATTATTGGAACAGATGAGATTTGTAGAATTTCTAATAATCCCGTTGCTCATTGTCGGCTACCTGTTTTTTGTTGATTTCATAGTCGCGAACAACGTCTCTGTTCCCGGAATTTCTCAGGTGGATCAATTTTCGTCGCCGGGCGCAACCGAAGTCAAATTCGGAGAGGCTCTCTCGGTTGTTGCAATGCGTCCCTATTTCAACGGACTGATCAGGCTGCCAACTTACACCGGTTCGCTCGGATACATCGGTTGGATGCACGACCTTTTCTTCAATTTTGTAATGTTGCTCGCTGTTTCTTTTGTTGCGTTTGAAATTTACCTGACAATTAGGGGAAAAAAGGAGGTTAGTTACATGAAGAACAATTGGAATTCGTCGCAGACCAGAAGTTTTGACTGGATGAGACTTGCAAAGGCAGCCGCCGCCGGGATAGTTTTCTGGATAGCGGCCGCGATGCTTTCGGGCGACACCGCAAGCATAGCTCTCGGTCTTTTGGTCGCGTACCTTGAATACAGAAGACAAGGCTGAACCTGAAAATAAATTGCAGTTTGAATCGGTTGCCCGATGTAGTCGGTCTTATAACAATCTGTCGGAGATTTCCCGTTTTAAATGTTTAAGAGGCTGGATTTACAAATCATCATTAGTGATGGACACTAAAGATGATTATGGCCGGCGATGAGGAAAGAATCAAACGCAAGATAACCAGCGTGCTGCGTTCGCACAGGGAAGGGCTGACGATAAAAGATTTGTCTACGCTGGTTTCCGCGCACAGGCAGACGATAGCGAAATACGTTCTTGTTCTGGAAGCTGAAGGAGTGGTTTATAGGAGGGAGGTCGGTTCTGCGACTCTGCATTACCTGAAGAAATTTTTTGGAGGCAAAATAAATGGATAGTAAGAAAATTATTTTGATTCTGTCGATGATTTTATTTGGTTTCGTCATTCTTTCCGACACAACAGAAGCTGTTTTAACAAATTCCACAACGAACTCCAATCCGGCTTTTAGTGATGTTGTGAATACTAACAGGCCAACCAACTACACATCGGCGTGGAAACTAATCTCGACATCCGTGCAGTTCACAACCCCGAGCGCGACGACAATAACAGGAGACGATCCGGGCGGGGACGGATTCTACATAGACGTGAGATTTGTAGCAAGCGCAACGTCCGATAACAACAGGGTGAGAGTCGGAATAGGGCAGACCGTGCCGAACATGTCCGATCAGAACAGTTGCGACATCGCAACATCGGGCGGCGCATGCTATCTCAATTTCTCGGCGAGAGGCAACACGACGCACAACTCGCTGGCTGAAGTAAACTACTCGTGGGCATTTGTTGGGGTGCAGCTCGACACGAGCAACAGGAACATTTCGTACGGAGTGCCGATGATACGCGGCGGTAAACGCATGCCGGATATTTACAATTCGACTGCGGGAAACAACTGTTACATCTCGGTAAACGATTCGATATTTACGAGCGGTCAATGGTTCACGGCGTCTGTCAACATAACACAAGATTACTACGGACGATGTGGGTGGACCGGAACTGCTAAAGTAGTGAATTTGACGGTTGGAATAGATCACGGAACCTTGACGACAGCAAACGGTGATACCAATGCAGCTAATTTCGACAGCATCTATTTGCTAAACCAGAGCGATGTCGTGATCGTCATACCGCCGAAGGATTACGTCATCAACAACACCCTCACTGTGTCGGTTCAGTCTGCGAATGGAAGGTCGAGCGGCCTGAAAAGGAATTTTGTGCAAACTTCGACTTTGTCCGTTAGCAATGGGGACACGCTCATGCTCACAAGGTCGGCCATACAAAGCCTGCTTGCATCAAACTTGATAGGTCGTTCGTTTGGGTCGGTCGAAAATATAGTCCAAATCCAAAATCTTCGGGCAGCAACGGAAAGGATGTCGTCACTTATGAGATTTTTCACGGGATATTTTTCGTTGGCCGAATCGATTTCGAAAATTGCAGGTTTCCAAAAATTATTTACAAACGCATTCTCACTCGGAGATTTTGCATCAGGGATTTACGCACTTGGCAGGCAGGACTATGTTCGTGAAATGACACAATCCATGAGCATTACGAATATCATGCAAAGATTGTTCGCTGGAACCAGATTGTTTTCAAACTCACTTAGTTTGGCTGACTTCGTTGACAACTTAGCATCCTTCCCTAGATTTCTTACAAATTCATTTTCCTCCACTGACGCGGTAAGTAGAGTTTCCAGCCTGACAAGATCCTTCACAAACACGGCGGCATTTTCTGATGTACAAATTAGAATCATCAGCCTCGCAAGAACATTTTCAAGTCAACTTCAAATTTCAGAAATTGCGGAAAGATTAATCGCATTGACAAGATACTTCGCCGACAACTTTATCGAGGGTGATGCTACAGATAGTAGCTTCGGAAGCAGCAAATTGTTGGGCAATCCGTTTTCGTTGACTTCGTTAACTTCGAAATTGGGAGGTTCGATGCGTTCATTCACAGGTACGTTGTCTCTTTCGACTATTACTTCCAGACTTTCCGTCCTTGCCCGCGGATTTACAATAGATTTCTCGTTGAGTCAGGTAACTTTAAGATTATCGGATCTTGCAAGATCATTCGTGTCGCAACCGTCGCTGTCGGCTACAATGTCGAGACAGCTTGGAAAAATAATTTCTTACACGCAGGAATTTTCGGTAAACAATTTGATTCAAAAATTCTTTGAAAGCAACAAGCAACTGACAAATATCTTTTCATTTACCGAAATCAGTTCTCGTCTGCTTTCAGCCAGCAGATCTTTCACGGGATTGTTTTCGTTGGGTTCGCTAAATCAAAATAGCGCTGGATTCTTTTCTGAATTAAGACAGTCATTTGGAATTGATTCCATAATTTCCAGATTGTCCGGTGGGTCGAGAGAATTCTCGCAAACATTCGGATTAAGTTTTGGAACCTCTCGTCTGTCGGACTTGACAAGATCAATTACGTACTCGATTTCATTCGCAGAAAACTTTTCAAGAATTTCGTCTTTGTCAAGGATATTCAGGGAGCCGTTTTCATTTACCGGAATGTCGTCGAGAATATCCGATCTGAATATGAGATTCTCGAATATATTTTCTCTGAATAGCCTGGCGTCAAACCTGTTCGGAAATTCGAAATCTTTCGTGAATTCGTTTTCGCTCACGCATGTCACCGGAAGGTTGGCAAGCCTTTCCAGGTCGCTGACAAATGTACCCTCGTTGTCGATGATCACAGGCAGGATCGCTAGCCTGACGAGGACATTCTCGGAATCGTTCTTCATCCAGGCGATCGTCAATTCGCTCAGAGCGATAATAGAAGCGGTATCGCCCACGCAATCTCCGACTTCGACATCCTCGTCGCCAGGAGGGAGCAGCGGAAATGTTGCCGCCATAACGCCCGGCCAAATCGTGCAGCCCGAGACAAAAGATTTGGAATTCGTGTCGGCTCCCTTGCTGAAAGAGTCAGTGGCCGGCCAGAAAATCATCCATCAGATAATTGTCAAAGGAAAATCCGGCGGCGATATTGTGAGAGATTTGAAACTCGATGTCTTGGGAATACCGGACGAATGGGTAAAAACTATTCCTGAAAAAATCGATTTACTGCCTGGGGAATATAGCACGTTTATTGTCGAGATCTCTATTCCTGAGAATGCTCCGTTTGCGGATTACGAAATCGAATTTGTCGCAAAGAACGGTGTCGTCGAAGACACGTCGATATCATTGCTGAGGATAAAAGATTCGCAGAGGGCAGGGACGGAATCCTCGTCGGTTGTCAACAGGGAAGTCACTTTGCTCAGCGAACAAAATAAGGCGATCGTGGAATTGAACGTAAAATCGCAAGAGAACGTTCCTTTCCTGGTCGTGAAGGAGGAAGTTCCGAAGACTCTTGCCGAGGACGTGAGCGATATAGAATTCATCACTCCTCCCGACACGGTACTTAGGGCAGATCCGCTGTTTGCATGGGCGCTTGTCAACGTGAGCGCGAACGAGAACACAAAACTGAGCTACGTTCTCAAGGATCTTCCGGTCGACATAACTGGGTTGCTCTTCTTCCCGATCAACGAATTCTCTCTTGTCAACCAGCAGCTTCCGTCCGGGCTCAGGATAGGTGACGTGAAAGTCCCGATGTTCTACATAGGAGAGCAGTCGACTATTACTGTCGTGGTCGAGAACACAGATTCCCGCCAGCATGTTTTGAATCTGAACTACGATCTGCCGTCCGGTTGGAAAGCCAATCCGGAAAGAATTTTCGGGACTTTGCTGCCGGGCGAGAAAAAGGAGTTCCAAATCATCGTGGAAATTCCAAACGACGAGAAAGTTTCCAACAAGATTATTGATCTTGTGTTCGAATGGGACGGAAATATTTTTGTCAAGGAGTATAACGTGATCGTCGCGCAGAGAACTCTTGTATATTTCGTAGTTTATGTTGTGATTTTCGCTGCAGCCAGCGCGCTGTTCTTCTTCGCATTTAGGTTCTACAGGTCCAGAAGGATTTTCGTCGAGTATCCTGCCGGAGAAGACAGGCTTGCAAAGTTGCGCAAGATAAGGGACATGATAAACCCCAGGAAGAAGGAGTGGAAGTACAATTATGAATATCGTGAGTAAACTACCAAATATGATTATGAAAAGAGCGATTTTCACAGCAGTTGTTTTGATTTTTTCAATAATCTTAAGCGGGACCGTCTTTGCCGACGGAATTATTTCTAACCTTGCTTACAGCCCCCAGGAAGTATTCGCATTGAGCGATACCAAAATGGAAATCGGAGTGGAAAACAATGGCGACAAATCTCAAGATTACAAACTTGTAGTCTCTGTTATTACAGAAGGTCTCGTTGAATCCGAGCAGAAATTTTCGTTCGGATTGATCCCCGGCGAGAAGAAAAAATTCTCTTCGGAATTCGTGCCGCGAAGCATCGGATACTATCAGATAATTGCCAGGCTTTATGACGAGAATGAGATAGATCTTTACGATACCGAGGTAGCTTCTTTCAATTCGTTGAGCGAAATCGGTCCGTTTGATTTGAATATTGAAATACCAACAAAAATCGTGAGGCCGAATTCCAGAGTTCCCGTGGTAATCAATCTGGAAAATAAGGGAGTGAAAAGCACCGACGTCGAGCTTCAGGTTAAATTGAATTGCGCAAAAACTCTAAAGGAAACTTTTTACGAGCTTGCAGAGGCTGGCAGCCAGATTGAAGAAATATTCTCTTTCCAGAGCTGCCCGACTACCGGAGTTTACGAGGTCGTAGCAGATGTCATGCTTTTCAACAAGACATGGATATCCTCTAGCTCGCAACTTATTATAGACAATTACATTACCGAATTATCCTTCCAGCCTCCGATGGAAATTTATGCCGAGTCTGGAAAATCTTCTCTTTTCATGGTCGAAGTGGACAATATCGGAGACAAGGAGATAGATAGTCTGAAACTTATCGTGACCAGAATTCCGTCCGATTGGATCCAGGTATCGCCTCCCGAGACCAGAAATCTGCGTCCAAAAGGAGAAGCGATATTCGTTGTTAACATCACAATTCCTCCATTCACAAAAAATCGCGACATAAATTTCACGTTCATTGCGACTGCAGTCGACACTCAGGTTGAACAGAGATCTGTTATGAAAATTTCCGGCATGGCTTCGGCCGCACCGAATAAAGATGCGTCCAACCCGTTTGTTTTCGCTTTGCCAAAATTGGACGTTCCAAATTTCCAGTCGATATTTTTTGAAGGATTTTATATTTTTGCATTTTCAACTATCGGAATTTCTATAGCGGTCGGTGGGGCTATTTTGGCGATCAGGAAAAACTGGAGAAATGAAAGAAATCAACATATCGCGTACAAGATTTACAAAATCAAGAAAATGGTTGCGGACAGAAAATAATTCTATTCTAGCTGATTTAATTTGCCCGCTTACCAAATATTATTGGTATACTTGTCCGAAACTGTTGGAATTTTTTCAGCAAAGGGCGGGGTAGGCAAAACTACTCTTGTTGCTAACCTCGGGGCCTCCATCACGAACGTGTTCAAGAAAAACGTTCTGATTTTCGATACCAATCTGAAAACCTCTCATCTCGGACTTCATTTCGGCGTGTACGATGATCTTCCGGTGACTTTGAAGGAGGTATTGAAACAGAACGCTCCCATTTTGCATGCGGTGTACACCGAGCCGAGGACGGGCGTGAGGCTGGTGCCGGCTCCGTTGAATTCCGACGGTGCGGTTATCGACAAGAAAAGGCTCAGCAGGCTTCTTAACAAAGTCAAGGACAATTACGAAATTGTGATAGTTGACACTTCCCCGGGATTGGGATTCGAATTTATCTGCGCGGCGGAATCGATCGACAGGGCGATAGTGGTTACCACTCCCGAAATAACTTCTGTCACCGACGCGATGAAGACCGTGGAGATCCTCAAAAAACTGAGGAAGAATATTTTCGGGATCGTCGTCAACAGGGTCAGAAACCAAAAATACGAGCTGACGTTGAAAGAGATCGAATCGACGATAGGCGAAAACGTTATCGCCGTCGTGCACGAGGACAACCATGTTCCGGAGTCGATCTCCAAAGGGGTGCCCGTGACTATAAGCTATCCGAATTCGAGAGTTTCGAACGACATCAACAAGCTTGCGGGAATGCTTATTGGCAGGGAATATGTTGGTGACGGCATGTTTGGCATGTTTTCGAAATTCTTTGAAATTTTCAAGTTGAACGGGAAACGCGATGAGTTTTTCGTGGAAGACGAAAAGATTTCCCAGCGCAAGCAAACGAAGGGCGATTTGATAAAGGAAGTTGAAGTTGCCGAAGGCATGCGAAAGGATTTGCTTAACGAAGTCGAAGATGAAATAAAAGACGAGATCAAGCAAAGGGTAAAGAAAAGACTGATGGAAAGGATGAGAAATGGCTGAAAAACAGTTGGCGATATCGGAAAAGATGATCGACGAAATAGTAGACGAGGTTCTGGATTCCATGGATCAGGCAAAGCCCAATGGGATGCAGAAAAATTATCAGGGAACTTCCGAGATGGAAAACATAAAAAGAAGGATGAACGATTTTGAAAAAAGGATGCAAAGATTTTCGAACGAAATCAGCTCCAATGCCATCGAGTCCGGCACAGATTTGAACGAAAGGATCGACGATATTGCGAATGGAAACGACAAGCAGATTCTCGGTCTGGAGGAGCAGATCATGCATCTCGAGGGAGAGATAGATTTCCTGCGCACGTCTCTGGTGAGGATCAGCAGCGAACTCAAGAAGAAGAAAATTTTGGAATAAAAAATAAAAAAAAAGAAAAAAAATATTTTCAATTTATTTTTACTTGAATTTCCTTCCAGCCCAGTTGTATATTATTGCGAATGCGTAGCCTAATGCGAACGCAGATACCAAGCATGCAACCAGCGCCATTGTCATAAGATTCCAGTTGCTCCAGAATCCAGGATAAAGCTGGTCCATTATGGAAGGCTGTCCCAAGAGTCCGTGCCAGACGTATCCAACAACATCGACAATGAATGCAAGAATAGTCAATGTTATTGCAAGAACTTTCGGTTTGATGTCTCCTGCCATGATTATATTTTGCATTATTTTGGCGATAAAAGCAACTATTGGACTCCAAAAATGTTTCTAATGTCTTCATTCCATTTTTCGAGTTGTCTGCCATGAATCAAAGTATCGTAACTTAAACTGGCAACCATGTTTAAAATAAGGGGAACGGGATCTAAAGCAAACACAGAATAGACTAATCCAGGGAATACCGACAACATGCTGTATCCTGTATGCTTTGCATTCAACTTTTGAAATTTTCTATGCCATTCAAAAGTTTCGTCTTCATCGAGCTGTGACACCAAACTGGTAAATTGCCTTCTTTGTTCGCGGAAATATTGTACACCGCCAAACGGCAAGTATTTTTTAAGATCCCGATTTTTCATACCAAGAAAACAGATTTCAGAATTTATTAGTTTGTGCAGGGGGTGGGATTTGAACCCACGAAGGCACTAAGCCACCAGCTCCTAAGGCTGGCCCGATTGACCAGGCTACGGGACCCCTGCATGTTCGGATTAAAGCTAATTAAAACTTAGAATATTTTATTGATATAAATGGAAATCGGGCTGATTGTTTTCGCGGTTGCTGTGGTTCTGATTGTCGTCTTTTTCGCAATAAATTCCAAACCTGATAAAACAGTCACGGTTGATTTTGGCAAAGTAAAAATAAAAGCCGAGCTTGCGGACACTTATCTGAAGAGAGTCAACGGCCTGATGTTTCACAAGACCCTCGCGGAGGACGGCGGGATGCTTTTCGTTTTCGATTCTCCCGGCAGGCACGCGATATGGATGATGAACATGTCATTCCCAATCGACATAATGTGGCTCGACGAGGAGAAAGAGATCGTGCACGTTGTGGAGGACGCTCAGCCGTGTTTCATGAGCTGTCCAGCGTACGCTCCGCCGAAAAATGCGAAGTATGTAATCGAAGTCAATTCAGGATTCGTGAAAAAATACGGATTGGAGACCGGGCACTTCGCAGACTTTGAAATTTAGCCGAAAGTCAAATTCCAAATCATCAGCGTTTTGTCGTGGCTCGGGAATATCGAAGCCTTGTCGAAATCCTGTCCTAGAAAGACGACCAGAAAAATGAATAGCAATATTATTGATACCGCAATTGCGATGAAAATTATCTGCGATTTCGAAAATTTTCTCATTGAATCAACATAGTCGATTCTAAATATAAATTAAAAATATTCCCGCAACGATTGCCAGCGATCCTAAAAATCTTATTTTCGAATGGTTTTCTTTCAGAACAAGCCATCCCAGAAATACTGTGAAAAGTGGCAAGCTTCTTGAAACCGGGAGAACCTCGGACGCATTTCCGACGGTGAGAGCGGTGAACAACAAGAAAGTTCCGACGGTTGCGGATATAGACGAAAGCAGCATCACGAGTGTCAATTTCCTGCTCGAGAAAATATTCCTGCCGACTTTTACCAGCCTTTTGAAATCGGTAACAGAATTTAATGTTACGAAGCTGATCGCCGCGAAAGAGGACATCAGAAGGTTCAGCGTCGACGGGTGCACGCTCGCCGCCGCGGATTTCGAAAATATCCCCCATATCGCGAGGGACACGGCCCACACCGTCAGGAATGCGAACGCCTTGGACATCTTTGGAACTTCTATCCTTCCGTTCGTCAAAACAAAGTAGCTTCCCAGAATTATCGCAGCCGTCCCTGCGTAATCGTAAACGCTTGCGATCTCGTTCAAAACAAATACAGAAAGTGCGAACGCGAGAAGTATCGTCATGCTCTGTCCGACGGGAACTATTTCGGAAATGTCTCCGGCCTTCACGGCGAAGAAGTAGCCTAGTCCCGTGATGGTGTACAGGATCCCGAGCGGAATTATGTAAGCGACGAAGCTAGAACCGTCGACAAATACCGCCTGCCCGATCGATAAAACAATCGCGCCTGCGACAGCCGCGTTCGCCAGGAATCTGTAGGCCGAAAGGCTGAGCGGATCTATCTCCTTGTTCCTGAGAATGATCTTGTCGAACATGGTGACGAGCGAATGCAGGAACGCGTACAGGACAGCCAGCGCGAGCCAGAATACCATTACAACAATTTCTCCAGTCAGAATTTAAGTTAATTATTATTCTATTTTAATTCGAAAATTTCGTCATAAATATTGGTATGATTTGAGGTTATATATAATTTTTATCAAAATATTTGTATATATGAATAAAATAAATCCTTATTCAATTTTTACCTTTATTTTAATAATATTATTACTGCCACTTTTCTTAAATTTTAAATTTAATTTAATAGGTACGTTTTTCAATTCATTTTCTAATATTTTTATAATATTCTTTTCATTAGGATGTTTGGTTTTACTTTCAGAAATTAAATTTTCATCAAAATCTAATATAGATCTTAAACTGTTAATATGTGTTCTACTTTTAATGTTCTATGTTTTTATTTCTTCTACTGCCAGTAATGCTTTTTTAATTTTTCAAAATCAATATCTTCAAAGTCAGATATTAT
The DNA here is from genome assembly GCA_964539655.1 of uncultured archaeon. GTDB lineage: Archaea > Aenigmatarchaeota > Aenigmatarchaeia > CG10238-14 > SCSR01 > CAZIJH01. Next base: position 114,312 of record CAZIJH010000001.1, read on the forward strand.
TTTTTCCTGAAATAGCTAATCAATTTGTTCCTGCTTCGATGGTTACTTTACTTCTTTTTTTACGTCTTTTGATTTATCTTGAAAAAATATTTGAAAACAAAATTTTTCAGGATTCTATATTTAGAAATTATTTGGAGTATTTTCATACTACTCCTTCAAAGTTAATTCAAAAGTTGAGAGGTATTCTTTTTGGTTTTATTGGAAGTCTTTTATTAGTTTTATTATTGGTTTCAAACTTAACTTTAATTCAATTTGGTCAATCTTCTCAATATTTTGATTCAGTAATTTTCGCTTCAATTATCTATTCGTTTATAGCAGTTTTGATTGAATTGATTTTTTATCAATCAAGTTTGATAAAACTTAATCTAAATAAAATCATTCTTAATAATAAGAAAAATATTTTAACTAAAGAAACATACATCAGTCCAACCAAAAAGCGTCAAATATATTTTGTAACTGCTTTTGTATTAATTAGTTTTGTTATTGGAATTTATTATTTAGTTAGTATAATTCCAGACATCAAACATTATAATTATGATTTTGATCTCAAAGGACAATTGATTATTAGTCAAATAACAACATATCCTGTAAATTCATCATTTAAATTAACTAATTTGTTATTGAATGATGATACACAATTAATTATACCTGAATTCAATTGGAAAGTTTCAAAAGACACTCTAAAAAGCTATAATTTGCTTCCTGAGTACCTTTCGATAATTAATGTTACATCGACGAATTTCAGATTCTGGTATAATGACAGTCTTGAAAAGACAAATCTAAATTTAACTGATACTATAACAGAATATTTTGATACTATTTATGATGAAATAATTTTATACCAATTTTCAAAAAGTTCTTTTAATAATATCAGTATTTTTACAGCAAGTTTTTCATCAAATTCATATAAATTTTTTATAAGTAAAAATGGGTCTAGTATCAATTTTGTGCGCGTAGATGAAATCAATGGAAATATAGATGTTATTTATCTGATTTCTGAAAATGAAGATTTTCTGAATTCGTTACAAAAATCCATTTTAATTAAAAATAGATTTGAAAATATCTATACAATAAATAAAGATTTGAATAATGGTTATAGTAATTATTTGATTTCTCCTCTATACTGTATAATTGATGAAATGAATGGTAATTGGAATAGTGTTTATTGTGGGCTTGCTTAATTTTTCAGAAATATGCTCTTCTCTAGAGTATGATTTAAAGAAGAGTGCTCCCGCCGGGATTTGAACCCGGGTCTCAAGCTCGAGAAGCTCGAATCCTTGACCGGACTAGACGACAGGAGCGTCGCTTTTAAAGTATTTGAAAGTTCTCAATTTATTAATATGTTTCTTCCAGACGCGCCGGAGTTCAAGGGCATCTCGGGATGGATAAACAGCGAGCCGCTGAGCATTCGGAAGTTGGGCAGGAAAATTCTGCTGATCGATTTCTGGACGTACTCGTGCGTGAACTGCATACGCGACATACCCCATCTGAAAGAGTTGCATGCGAAGTATTCCGACAAAGGCTTGATTGTTATCGGCGTGCACACTCCCGAGTTCGAGTTCGAAAAGAATCCTGAGAACGTGAAGGCAGCCGTCAAGAAATACGGGCTCGAGTATCCGATCGCGCTTGATCCTGAAAACACGACATGGAATCTTTACGGCAACCAGTATTGGCCCAGGAGAATTCTTGTCGATGCTCGCGGAAAAATGAGGGCGGAACATGTCGGTGAAGGCGGGCACGAAGGAATGGAACAAAAAATTATCGAGCTGCTTGCAGAGATCGGAGTTGAAACCGGCGAGAAAATAGAAAGGCATCCGGTCGACAGAAATAAACTTTACGAGATTTCCAAAAAAATAACGCCCGAGATTTATCTGGGCAGCAGGAGAAGCAAGGGATTCGGAAATTCTCAGGTATGCATTCCTGGCACGTGCATGCGCTTCATAGACAGGGGGGACCACCAGCAGAATTTGGTTTACCTCGGCGGCGACTGGGAGCAGCGTTTCGAATTTGTAAATCATCCGACCAACGAGGAGGCTTATGCTGTTTTGAAATACACTGCAAAATCCGTGAACGCTGTTCTCGCGCCGAAGAAAGGAATGAGGCACAAGGTCTTCGTCACGCTGGACGGCAGTCCGCTCGACAGGAGCAACGCGGGGCGCGACATAAAGATCGACAATATTACACATCAAAGCTATGTTCTCGTCGACAAGTCGGACATGTACGAGCTGGTGGAGACCGGAAGCATGCAGACCCACGAAATCAAACTGACTTCTGACTCTCCGGAATTCACGATTTACACTTTCACATTCGGCCCGTGATTAATTTTGAAGATTCCCGTCCGCGAGGAATTATTTATATTCGAAACGCGATATAGTTTTTACAAAACATTATTTTTTGGAGGAAAACAAAATGGCAATTTCGGTAAAAGACATCGGAGACATGGTCGGTAAGGACGTCTTCACTGCCAAGGGCTACTACGCAGGAAAAGTGACGGACATTGAGTTCGACCTCAGCAGGTTCAAGATACGCTCGCTTGTAATAGAGGCTGCGCGCGGATCTGTTCTCGGAAAGATGGTCGGAGGAAAGAAGGGAATAATAGTTCCGTACCCTGTAGTTCAGGCGATAGGCGACGTTGTGATGATAAAGCACGTCATCAGTTCCGACATTGGAGCCGAGGAAATAGCGAACCAGTCACAAGCAGTCGAGAGCGCGTAAAATTTTCGATCGTGCTTGAACGTACCAGGTACTTACTTTAATTTGAAGAAAAAGTAAAAGTGTTGGTTATGGAAATCGGACCGGAAGGCAAAAATCCAATAAAGGTGAAGGAGCTTCCTTTCGCAAGGGTAGGAGAGCTCTACATCCTGACTGATCCCGAGACAAAAAGTTCAATTCAGCTCGATCCCATTTCTTTCCTGATCTGGATTCAATGCGACGGCAAGACTTCTGTTGAAAACATCGTGGACGTTTTTTCCGTGAACGGCAACCGCGACATAGTCAAGGCAGCGATAACCGGGGTGCTCGAGAAGCTTACTACAGGCGGATTAATTAAGTGGGTATAATTTGTCAGCGTCCTAGGTTCGCCTGTCTGCTCGTGAGCCAGTTGTCCAGTATGATTTGTGTTTTTTGGTAGCCGAGTCCTGAAAGGTATTCTTTGATCTCCGTTTCCTTGATCGGATTTCTTGTAACTACGTTGGCTGTTACTTTTTCCTCGTCCAGAAAAACTATGTACTTTTTCACGATTTTGAAATCTCGTTGGTCGTCCCCGTTTCCCAAAAGAATCAGGTGAATGTACTTTAATGGAATATCGAGTTCTAAGCGTACTCCCTTGCCATAAATGAAATCTGGTCTCTTTAGAGGCATCTGGCCGATACAGCATTTGTCCAAAGGATATGCGCCACTGGAGTTTTCGCTATTCTGATTATTGTAATCTGTTTTTGGCATCCCGTCTTTCTTTTTGATTTCCATTCTTGTTTTTAACAGCTCGTCTAGATTATCTCTTGCTTCCTGAGTCTTTACAAACCTAATTGTTCCAAGTACGTCTCCTCCGAGCTGTTCGGTGTTAATTTTTATTATCGATTCGAGTTCTGCTTCGACTCTTACGAATTTTCCTCTTTTTATCAGATCTTCGTATAGGGATGTGGCTAAGTTAATTTGAGAAATCTGATTTGAAGTTGCAGTTTCACGCGCATTTTCTACCATATCCGCTACTTGAAAGATAAAATAGATAAGTTTTACTGTTGAGTTGGTTTGCAGAAAAATTGGAAAAAAATGAAATTAAAGAATCGTGTGAAATATTTTTAAAAGTCTTCAGTGGATTCTTCTTCTTCCTCTTCTTCAAGAGGGTCCCATGAATTTTCGTCCATTTTTTTTCGCCTCCGCTTGTGATTTTGTTTTTTTTGTGTCACGGATTTGTGGAAATTTTTGTACCCATTAAAAAGAAAAAAAAGAGGGTGGAGAATCTCCACCACTCGTTTTTAGCGAATGATATCGATTCCCAAAGTCTGGCTTATCTCGCGAACCACCGGCTTCTCGTAGCTCACTGGTCCGAGGATGTACGGCGACTTGACTCCGGTTATTATGGAGATCACCTGTACGCGCCCGTCGAATTCCGGAAGAATTCTAGCTCCCCAGAATACTTGCGCCTGCGGATCCAAGTGCTGAGCAACCGTCTCTCCGATCATGTTCACCTCGTCGAGCCTCAGGTCCGTTCCACCAGTTATGTGTACTAGAGCGCCTGTTGCTCCGGTGTAATCGACTTCGAGCAGCGGGTTCATCAAGGCCTTCGTGATCGCATCCTTTGCGCGATCGCTGCTGTTTGATTCTCCCACTCCGATTGCGGCGACTCCTCCGGCGTTCATGACGGATCTGACGTCCGCGTAGTCCAGGTTTACCAGGGATGGCAATGTGATTGTCTCCGTGATTCCCTTTACCATGCTTGCGATCAGCTCGTCAGCGACAGAGAATGCCTGCTGGATCGACATGTTGCCTGCGTACTTCAGAAGCTTGTCGTTCTCTATTACGATCACCGTGTCAGTGACCTGCCTCAATGCCGCGAGACCGTCTTCCGCCTTGCTTATCCTGGCTCCTTCTACTTTGAAGGGCATGGTAACCACGGCGATTACGATTGCGCCCATTGATTTCGCGATTTCGCACGCGACCGGCACGCTTCCTGTACCGGTTCCTTTTCCTAGTCCTGCTATTGCGAAGAGAAGATCCACTCCGTCGAGAAGCTCTTTTATTTCGTTCCTCGATTCTTCGGCGGATTTCTTTCCGACCTCAGGATGACCACCGCAGCCGAGACCGCGAGTCAGCTCCCTACCTATCAGAATCTTCTTGTCAGCCTTACCCACAGCGAGATGTTTAGCGTCAGTGTTGAGAGAACAAGTCCTTGCTCCCTCGATGCCCATTTCAGTCAGGCGTGTGACAGTGTTCTGACCTGCTCCACCGCAGCCGATGACCGCGATGCTAGCCTTTTTGATAGCGAAGCCGAATTCCTGCTCGGCCAGCTTGTAGTAATCGACATTGCTGAAAGTCGCACCCGAAGTTGATTCGAGTTTGAATCTTTCCGTCGGTCGCTCTTCAGCGCCGCCTGCTTTCTTCAAAGCAGATTGTATTATTGAGTCCATTCCAAATCACTCCTATCTTTTTCAAACTATAGTTTGTTGCATCGAAAACTGTTTTATAAGCTTTCGATATTTTATATCTTACAGAAAACGGATTGTAGAAAAATCACTGACCATGATTTGAGACCTACATTGCGTTTGAAGACCCAAATTGACTCAAAGCTTAATTGACCAAATTAAGTTTGAAGCAACTGAAAGTTATAGACCCAAATAACTCTTTCTCGTTTTGCTATTTAAATGATTTCTACAATCCGATGTATATTTTCTTCCACATACTTCAAAAATTTTCGGAGGAAATTCAATTTATTTTTTTGTCAAAAAATAAATTTATTGGCAAGTAGTTTCTGCAAAATTATTTTTCGGACAACCTTTTCCGCCAACCAGTATGTTGGTGTAATCCGGAGAGACGCCGTCAATAGTAGTCCCAGCCAAAGCTCCAGGTTCTGGATTTATGCGAAGCGAAATCTCGTCAATCGTGCTGTTTTTGTAAAATATTATTGCTGTTAACCCGTCATACGTTATTTGTCCGGTGTTTTCCACAGCCAAACTGATCTGCGACAAATCGGATTTGTAACTGCAGTATGTTATCCGAAGCTGTCCGTAGCTGCATAACAGACTGTTCTCAGTTTGATCAGCAATAGTATCGGTGTTAGAAGAAATGGACGAAATCAGATACGAACTTGCCCAGTAAGCGAGGAATCCGGCTATCGTCATTGTTATCGCAATTACCGCGATTACTGGCATGAAAAGTATCCCGGCCGCCCTCAGCATGCTGACGTCGTGCAGCTTAGAGAGTCCCTTGATGTTCAGGTAAATGGAATAGATCGAAAATACCACTCCCAGCACCGGCACCCATCCGAAAATGTAGCTCGGGGTGTTCCCGTATATCAGCGCCTTGTAGGTCGCCGCGTAGTTTCCCCTGCCTTTCAGCAGCCTCGCGAAAATGTGAACGAAACCGACAGAAAGGAAGGTTAGTAAGAGAGTTGCCGGGTAAAGCAGGATCAAAAATATTATCATCAAGCCGCCCAAAAATACCGACAGGATCTGGTTGAATCCCAGAATTATTCCCGCAGAGACTATGGCCAAATCTATCAGCGAAAATATGGCAAGGTATACGAACGCTCCTTTGATGCCCTGCTCGTATTTTATTTTCTCGAAAAATGCAGAAGGATTAGTCATTACGGTCTTGGCTTTCTCGACAAGCCCCATCTTTCCGGACGCCTCGTCCATAGAATAAACTGAATTGCCCAACTATTTAAGCTGGCTGACTTCGGACTGGCATTTTCATTTAAGTTCGAACAACCAGGCTTCCGAAACTGTCGTTGTGGGCCCGCTGTCTCCCATTGCACGTGTAGGTGAAGGCTGCGGCTGCTCTGCAAGGTTCCTGTAGATGATGTTCGGATTCACCACCGTCATTATTCGGAGTTCCAAATCAACATACTCCGAACCGCGCGGAACTTTCGGCGTGCCGGGCAGGTTGAAATAGAAGTCTAATTTTGTCGGTGCGTCGTTGTAATCGAGGAATCCAGATTTCGGAATATGGTCGTCGAACTCCTTTCCGTTGATAAACAGCCTCGTAATCACCGCGTTGTACCCGTCGTCCCCGAACACGTATCTCCCTCCTATTGTCTTGTCGTTGATCGGCACGCGAGTGTTTAAGCTAACTGTTGATCTTTTGAACGTCCTGGGATCGTAGCCTTGGTCCATGAAAATTCTCTGCGCGGCGTCGTCGAATACGATTCCCTTGTCGCCTTTGCTGAAACGGACGTGCGGATAACCTACGTCAAACCTCAGCTGTCCGGCATCGTCTATTAGGGGATCCGTGTGCAGCATCACGGACGAGAGCAACTTGTTTCTGTAGTCCGCTATCTTTACGGGCTTTCCTTCCACAGATGGCTTTTTGTCAGTGTAAAAATAATCTACGTTTTCCGGCGGCTTAATTCCAGTCTTTGAATAATTTTCAAACTTGCCCGATCCAAAATCTTCGACCAAAATTGAATCAAAGTCGTCCGGCCTGGTAAGCCTCTGTTCGGACGCGTCTTTAAGTTGTTTGTTCAATTCTTTTATGTGCATTTCCGCTGCCGAAAGTTCGGTTTCCACTTTTGTTTTTTGAAAAAAAGTCTCTTCCAGACTGTTAGTTAAGTTGTCTATTTTGTCGAGTGAATCATCTAAATTTTTTTCTAAATCTGATATTGTCGAATCTTTAGTTTTAAGCATTTTGTCCAATCCTTCTACAGCAAACTGGGCATTCTTTATCATCGCATCTTTCGTTTGTACGTCATTTTTCAATTGCGATATTTCGGCTTCTCGTGCGAAAGATCCCACAGCTGTCCCGGCAATCGTTGCCCCGCCCGCGGCTGCAGCTCCTATTAGAATAAATTTTCTTCTGCTTTCATTGGCCATGAAACTTCTTCTAAAAGACTAAATTAAGAATATTCTCTGTCATTCAGGTGACTACAAAACAGGGGATGATTTGAAACTTTCAATTTAATTACGGTATTTCATATCAATGAAGTTTGATAATTTTTGTTTCTTGTATCCTATTTGGATTAACGGTAATAAATTTTTCTTAATTAAGAAAAAATTTTTGTGAGACATACAAAAACAGTGACTTACAGCATTTTTATTGTGTATTTTCTCTTTCCATGGCTTGCATAGCAAGAATCTTTCCAAAAGAATCAGTAACTCTTCATTTGATTTGTTATCTGTTATTCTTACTCGGCATTGGGGATATGCTGGCCTGTTAATATTCACACTTCCGTCTCCGTCAATCAAGCCGGCTAAATAAGAAAAAAATAATTTTTCATCATTTTTTATCCATTCGGGTATTCTCTCTTTTTGAATACCAAAATGCTGGAATTTCTCAAATAATTTATTGAATTCCATACTAAGCGAATAAACCTTTCTAAAGGATTTCGAATTATTACTTTCTGTTATTTTAATTTTTCTCCCGAATTCAATTTGAAGTATGTCCCTTACTTTAAGGATCATTGACAATGATTTTTGTCCCACGCTTAATCTAAACCTGTTTCTGAATTTGCCACTTTTGTCATGGAACGTATAGATATAACCGTCAGACTGAGTCACACCAATTAGGTACGCTATATTCGAATTCACAAAATATAGATAAAGTTATTATCAAATTAACATACATAACCACTTTATGTGGTAATGGACCCGTGAGGTAACCAGGATAGCCTGCAGAGCTTCGGACTCTGTCGTGCGGGTTCGAATCCCGTCGGGTCCATAACTTTTGTTTATTTATTCAACTGGCAAATAATTTTATGCCAAAAAAGAAATTTGCGAATCATTATGAAGATAAAATTTTGGTAAATACATCCGCAAAAAAATTATTTGCATTCGTTGACAATCATGCAAAATTCTCATCTCATATGAGCAAATCTTCTTTGATGATGGGTGGCGGGAGCATGAAAACTAAAGTTGACAGTCAAAATGGACAGGCCGTTGGATCGCATATCAAGTTGAGTGGCAATGTCTTTGGAATAAGTTTATTTCTTGACGAAGTCATCACGCTTCGAAAGCCGCCCTACAAGAAAGTATGGGAAACTGTCGGAATTCCGAAAATTTTGGTGATTGGTCCTTATAGGATGGGTTTTGACATTAAAAGTGAAAATAGAAAATCGAAGCTTCGCGTGTTCATAGATTACGGTCTTCCTTCAGGTCCTACTCGGTTGCTCGGCTATCTGTTTGGAAGTTTCTACGCTAAATGGTGTGTGCGGCAAATTCTAAATGACGCCGAGAAAAATTTTTCAATCTGATTATTCAGCTCTCTTGAATAAGATTCATTCCACATTTTGGGCATTTGCCCGGTCCATTATTTTTAATTTCCGGATGCATTGGACATGTGTAAGTGACTTGATTGGTCATGAGCGCTGTGGGTGGGATTTGAACCCACAAGTAGCAGAGCTACGCGGGATTTTCGCAAAGCTTAGCAATCCCGTGCCATACCGGGTTAGGCGACCACAGCATTGTTATACAGACTAATAATAAATCTTGTTTTAAATTAATATGCAATTCAGGAAAGTCCAATTCTATCTGCCCGTATTTGCCCAAAGCATGTTGAAGTAATTTTGTACCAGATCTACTAGGAATTCCGAATCTGAAAAAATCATTGATTCCTCAGCAAAAATTACTGACATTTTGTTGTCGCATATTCCGAAACGGACTTTCAAGCCATGATTGATAAATCTTACATTTATTCCGTTTTTCTTGAACAATTTTGTTCTCTCCTTGGTTTGTGGGTTATTGTTGGCAATTATTTTGACGTTGATTCCTTTTTTGACTAATTTTGAAAATTCTTTTATCAATTTGGAAAGAAGTGTCAAATCGTTTGCGACTACACATAGTTCCTTTTCGACTTTCAAAGTCTTTGAAAACTGGTACAGGATTGTGTCAATTTTATTTTTTCCTTTTACAATCCATATGTTGTCCTTCTGCTTTTTCTCGCTTATCGAGTTCAGATTCACCAGAAAATTTCTTGCAGTCTCGAATTTCTCTATGAGAAGTTTTTCCAGGAACATCGGGCTTATCGCGGAATACAGTTTCACTTTGCCGTCGATCATGTTCGCGAATCCTTTCTGCTCGAGGCTTTCGAGCACCTCGTAGATTTTTTGTCTCGCGATGTTCGCCTCGCGCGCGAGCTCGGAAGCGCGTGAAGGTCCCATTCTTACAAGAGACAAGTATGCTTTCTCTTCGTAGTACGTCAGGCCGAAAATTCCGAGAGTTTTTTCCGACTGCATATTACCTTTTACTTCTTAAGGAATTGCAAGTATAAAAATGTCACTGCTAGGGTGACAAATCCGTCTGTTGCATGTCAATCCCAGACGCTTATTGGGGCTCGGATTGTCATCACTTTGGTGACAGACAACATTTATCCCCCTTCCAGTTAAAACATGGGTCGTACCCTTTCGAGGATGGTTAAAAAAACATGACAATAATTGTCAAGCAAGTAAGAGTGCAGATAAAGACGGTCGAGATACCCGAAGTTGAAGCGCAGGAGAAACTCGCTCCAAGTTTGGAAATTATGAGAATACTGAGACAGGAAAACTACCACAGGATTTTCCCATTCAAAAACGCTTTCGCGAAAAGGAAATCCAGGAAGCCGTTCAAGAAAACTGTTCTGATTATAGACAAGGACGGGATCGAGAGGAAGCTCGCTGAAAGTTCGCTGAAAGATCAGGGATACAGGGTCATCACCTGCTCCAGCAGGAGGGAATGTGTCGATGTGATAAAAAATTCTCCTGTGGATCTGATTTTGTCAGAAAGAATTTTGCCGGATGCGGACGGCTGGGAATTGTTGGAACAGGTCAAGAATCACGAGGACGGGAAGCTGATCAAGACCGCGTTTCTCACGTTCGCCAAGGAAATGTCGGCGAGCAGAATTTCGCACATGAGGGAGAGGGGCATCGACGACTACATCAACAAGCCGTTCAAACCTCAGGAATTTGTGAACCGGGTCAACAGGATGCTGGTTGGAGATGAAAAATTATGACGAGCATCGAAAAAAGAATTGTTGAAGCGTACTTCGTCGTGCTGGGTCTCGCTCTTTTGTACTTCGTCATGGAGCCCGTAATTGCGGTTCCTGATCTGCAGAATCCTCAGCTCACATCACTCATACCTATTGTAATGGGAACGCATGATGTGGCAGAAAGTTCCGGCGTGGTCGCTTCGAGAAACTACAGTTCTATTTATTGGATGATTGCCGATTCCGGAAATCCTGAGAAGCTTTATGCGGTGAACGCCACCGGAGGCACCGTGAATGTTTTCAACGTGACCAACGCGACCAACGTCGATTGGGAGGACATGGCTCTCGACGATGACAACAATGTTTGGATCGCCGACACTGGCGACAATTCTCACGTGCGCGATTATTATACTCTGTACAAGGTTTCAGAGCCCGATCCGTACGGCCCTTCCATAAACGTGAGCGCGACGGCGTACAACTTCACGTATCCTAACAACGACAACCGCGATTCGGAAGCGATTTTTGTATGGAACAGGACTCCTTATGTTATGCAGAAAAGGCTGACAAGTTCCACGGTCTACAAGTTCCTCGAACTGAACGAGAGCAAGACTGTCGAGCTTGCACAGATTGCAAATTTTGTCAGAGGCGTGAATCTCACTGGAAACATAACTGGTGTTGACATTTCGCGCGACGGAAGAAGGCTTGTTGTCATCAATGACCTGTCCGATTTTCACTGGGTAATAGAGAGGGACGCCGCGTCGACGAACGTCAGCGACTTTTTCTACACGCCGACAAACGAATGGTATTTCAAGTTCGGCAACATGCAGGGCGAGGCGATAGCTTTTGTTAACGGCACTCACGATCTTGTCGTCGCGAGCGAGCAGGGAAATTTCTGGAACATAACGCAGAACATGTACGAGACAGCGCAGCCAATCACGCAGCCTCCTGCGGAAATTGTAATCCCGAAGGGAACGATCTATCTTTTCAAGCCAGGTAACATGACATACGCCACCTCCGTCCCAATTTTGTATAACATTGTGAACGGCACCGAATGCAATCACACGATAAACGGCGGAGCCGCGGTGGACACGCCTTGCAAGTACTCTTCTTTGAAGACTCTCGAAGTCGGATCCTACCTGTTGAACGTCAGCGCGAAGAACAACGAGACTGGCGAAAGCATGTGGGACATAAGATATTTCACGGTCACGGACCCCGACGAGTACATGATCTATTCTGAATTTTCGGGCAAGGGGCAGACTACGAACCTCGCATCGCTAACGGATCCGGAGAACGCGACCTTCTTTTTGCACCAGCCGAACTACGGAAAGATAAAATTCGAGGAGATCAACTTCACGGAAGCAAATGGACTCAAGAACATAGTCATGACATGGGACGCGTGGGACTACGATTCCGTCAACGAGTCGACCGTGATTGTCAACGGGCAGAATGCGACCCGCCTTCCGAGCACTAATATAGTCGCCAACAATCAGAAATACGCTCAACAGACTTTGGACATAACCAACAAGGTCGTGTCCGGAGTCAACACTGTATTGATTGTGCAGAACATCGGAGAGGCGAAAGTCAAAAACGTGACGTTCACAAGGAACGGCGCGGTCTTGATGTCCGATCCGGTGGAAGTCTACATGTGGCCGGGAGGATTAAACACTGTCGCGTACACTTTCAAGAATGTTCCTGCATATGATATTGACTCCGCAGCAAACATTTCTTCGAAGAAGATAACGGTCGACTCTGCGAAGTTCCCGTGGCTCAACAAGAAGGCTACGATAACATTTGAAAAAATCAATCTCGAGAATCCTGTAATTTTGAAAGATGGGGCGGTCTGCACTGATTGTGTACAGGAATCCTACAACAAGACTACTGGACTTTTGACTTACATTGTTCAGGGATTCTCGACTTACACTGTTGTCGATAATTCTGAACTTGCTCAGCCTCCTGCAAGCAGCAGCGGAAGTAGCAGCGGCGGTGGCGGAAGCAGCACAGGTGGATCTCCAGGCCCGTCTGCGGAGACTGTGACGATAAACGAGAATGAGGTCGCGGAAGAAGTCGCGCCAACAACGGAGTTGGAAGAGACTCCGGCATGCGTTGAAAACTGGGTATGCACTGACTGGTCCGGTTGCGCATCGGGCACGCAGACGAGAGACTGCATAGACTCGAACTACTGCGGCAGCATGAACTCGCAGCCTGCAAGTTCGCAAAGTTGCGTAGAGACTTCTACTCAGCAGCCAACGGCTCCAACAGGCCTCTTCGGGCTTGCTCAGTTCCCGATATCGTACCTCTATGTGCTGCTCGGCGTGGTCTTTGTGTCTGCAATCGCTCTGATAATGACAATGAAGCCGAAAGAAAAAAAGTAGTTTCGATCGGCGATTGAAATTATTCTAAATTTTTTTTGGTTATGTTATGAGGCTTTCAAACGAAGAAATAAAAATCAGGATTGAAGAATTTCCCGGTTGGAAACAGCAGGGAAGCTACATCACAAAGCAGTTTGATTTTGAAAATTTCACGCGGGCAGTTGATTTCGTAGAAAAGATTGCGCCGATAGCAGAGGAGCTGAACCATCATCCGGACATAGAAATTAGAAACGTGAGTCAGGTCATCATAAGTCTCACGACTCACGACGAAGCTGGGATAACGGATCTCGATTTTGAAGTTGCCGGGAGAATAGAAGAGCTGAAAGTCGAATCAAATAGGTAAATTTTTTTATTCGAGTCTTTTTATGATGTGAAAGCCGAATTCCGTTTTGACGATGTCCGACAGCTGTCCCTTCTCGAGTTTGAATGCCGCCTGCTCGAATGGCCTGACCATCATTCCGTGACCGAAAAATCCAAGGTCCCCTCCGCGCTTTCTGCTGGGGCATGTAGATTTTTCAGCCGCAAGTTTTGCGAAATCTTCTCCTTTCTTCAGCCTGTCAAGAATTTCCTGCGCGTCCGCGAACCTGTCGACCAGAATATGAGAGCATCTTATTTTGTCGGCCATGCAAATAATTCAAAATCATGATTTATAAGTTTTTCTTGAGTTTGCATCTAAAACAAAATTTAAATTCCCCCGCGTGCAACAAACAAAGATGGGTTCTTTAATCACGAGAGCAAAGTCGCTTTATCGTTTTGTATTTAAAGATCTGAAAGTCGTTGGCGTGTTCAATAAGTTTGTTGTATTATTTGCTACATTCTGTTTTCTCGCGTACCGTGCCGCAAGGATACTGCTGAAGCCAATGATAAAATTGCATCCGCTTTACATTGGAAAATTTTTAGTGAGCGATATAATTGTAAAAAATAATTACGGAACTTTTGTTTGCAGGAGATTCGACGAGGATTTTGATCTTCTCGATCCCGGCTACGAAAGCGAGGAAATTGAAATTGTGAAAAAAAGATTAAAGTCCGGAGACACATTTGTTGATGTCGGTGCGCACATAGGGAAATATACTGTGTTCGCATCCAAGATTGTAGGGCCGAAAGGAAGAGTGATTTCAATCGAAGCTCATCCGAGAAATTTTCAAATTCTGAAAAGAAACGTTGAACTCAACAAATTGAAAAATGTTTCGCTTGTAAATTGCGCATGCTTGGATAAAAATGAGAAAATTCTTTTCTACGAAGGAAATCAGAGCGGTATGCATTCTGCCGTGCGCCCTACAAAAAAATCAATCAATGTGCAGGCTCGCATGCTTGATAGAATTTTGGAAGATGCAAAGGTTCGCGGCATTGATGGTTTGAAGATTGACGTAGAAGGAGCCGAGCTAAATGTGTTGAAGGGCGCTTCTCATATTTTGAAATCTTCTAGTCCTAGTATATTTGTCGAATGTGTTGGTAGCCACGAAAAAGTTGCAGAATTCTTGAAGAAATTTGGATATAAGATGAAAAGAATATCGTCATCCGACGATTTTATTGCAGCCAAAGTTTGATTGGCCACTGCGCAAGACATTTTAAAAGTCTTGGCATTTAATATACTATACGAAGAATGGGTCGGTGGTCTAGCCCGGTATGACGCCACGTTGACGTCGTGGAGGTCGAGCGTTCAAATCGCTCCCGACCCACCAGATATTTATTTGCCGTGAAAACGAATTTTAATTATGGCGTTCAGCCTTGATTCAGCTTCTCTCGAGATAATTTTCAGGCTGTTGCTTGCGGCTGTTCTCGGCGGCGTTGTCGGATTCGAAAGGGAAATTACGCACAGGCCTGCTGGATTGAGGACCCATATGCTGGTCGCTCTCGGCGCCGCTCTTTTCACCGCGGTCTCGCTGGTGAATTTCGTCTCTACAGATTCTGCAAGGATAATTGCAAACATAGTCGTTGGAATAGGATTTATTGGCGGAGGAAGCATCGTCGCCTTGAAAGGAAAAGTCCACGGGGTGACCACCGCCGCAAGTCTCTGGATAGTCGCCGCGATAGGGATGTCTGTCGGGATGGGGTCTTACGTGATTGCAATTGCTGCAGCGGCAATAGTATTTTTGATTCTCCAATTGAAAAGATTCGAAAAAGTTATCTGAATTTTTATTTACTTAAAAAATTTATTTTATGCGGACCAGAATTGTTTTGTTTTCACAAACTGTCTTTCTGCCTGCAGCATGTCTTTGAATAGATCTTCCTCGTTCTTGTGGAATCTCGCAAGGATTCTTTTTGCGATTGTAGGTCCGACCCCTCTTGCCGCCAGAACAATTGTTGCTTTTTTTCCGTACACCAAAAATAATTCAGCTCTTTTCTTCGCGCGCTCGAACTTTGCTCTCTCAATTTCGTCGAGCCTTTCTTTTTTCAGTCCTTTCTCCACGACTTTCAAAGCTTCAACCCAGTTCGGTTTCAGCGGAGCGAGCAATTTCGCATCGCAGTTTCCGCATTTCAATTTTTCCGGAACGTCTTTCACTGTGTAAAGACGCGACCATTTTCCGCAGTTCACGCACACGAGTCTCATCTGCGAATTCGTTATCCTCTGCTTGAACAGGTTGAAAATTTCTATGTTCGGTTTCTCCGGTCCGATGACTTCGGCGTATTTGTGACTCACTCCGATTTTTCCTATCGGAGAAAGTCCTTCCTTGAAGACGACCGAAATTTCTTTCGATTGTATTTTTTTCATTACTTCCAGCGCGCGTTCGATGTCCAATTTTTCCGTCTCGAGCTCCTTCAGCGTTTCCTGATAGATCGGCGTGCCTGAGAAATCCTCGATTATTTTTTTCATCCTTATTTTTCCGTACTCCGCGTTCCTCTGGATCGCTCCGAATCTTTTTGCGACATGCACGAACTTCCATTCGTACAGCTCGCTTTTTGCAAGTCCTATTTCTACGTAGCTTGAAAAATGTTCCAGGTTGCTTTGGAATAAAATTTCTTTTATCAGGTCGAGATTCTTCTGCTGGAACTGTATCATTATCCTGTAAGGGTCCGTTTTCAGCGTGACTGATCCGATCCTGTTCGCGAGCATTGTTGTGATGAATCTTCCTATCGTCTCGTTTACCTTTGATCCGAAGCAGCTGTGTATCACCACAATATCTTCGACGTCTTCTATCAGAATATTCTTGTCACTGGGTATTACTCCAAATTTTTCCTGCTTCTTGATCAATGACACCATTTTGTCCGCGGAATTTCTGTCGACAGGATAGACTCCCATTACATCTTTCGCGGCCTCCCTCTCGGTTTTCTTCTTGAGATAATTTCTGATCATCTGTCTGACCTTCCCGACTTCCTGCGCGACTTCGTACGGCACAGGTATGAGCTCACCTTCCCACCCTGGAACCGATGCTTCTATGTCCTGCGCAGGCTCGACCATCACTCTATCTTCCTCGATAGAAATTATTTTGTACGATTCTCCTTTCAGGATGAAGGTCGTGTTCGGCTCGCCGTGCAGCGCAATGAATTCCTCGTCAAGAACTCCGACGAATCCCTGGTTGATTATGTTGAAGACTTTGTACTGCTTCACGTCGGGAATCGTGGAGAGTTGCGTGAAATAATAATCGAACCCCCTTCTTTTTTTGTTGATCGTGTCTTCGAGAAAAACCAAGCCGAGCCTGTCGAGCTGCTTGCACACTTCCATGAATTCCTTGTAAGTCAGATCCCTGTACGGCCTTGCGCGTTTCACGACGTTGAAAATTTTTTCCATCTGGGTCTTGCCGAAATCGAATGTCATTCCGATTATTTGATGGGCCAGAACGTCGTATGCCTTCTCGTGGAATCTCGTCGGCTCGACTTCGCGGTTGAGCGCCTTTCTTGCGATAACTGCAGCTTCGAAGATGTCGTCCTCGTCCGTCGAAATAATTATTCCTTTGCTTATCTTTTGCAATTCGTGGCCGCTCCTTCCAACTCGTTGAATCAATTGTGAAACTGTTCTCGGCGACATGTATTGCAAAACAAGATCAACGGATCCGATGTCAATCCCGAGCTGCAGGCTGCTCGTCGATATCAGAGATTTCAATTTTTCGGATTTGAAATTCTTCTCTGCCTGTATCCTTACTTCCTTGCTCAGGCTCGAGTGGTGTATCTCCGCCGGGAAAGTTCTGTCGATTGTTTTTATCCTGCTCGCGAGAATTTCCGCGAACTCCCGTGTGTTCGTGAACGTCAGAGTTGATCTCGATCCTTTTATCAGTTCCATTATCGTTCTCAGCCTCGCGGCGATCTCTTTCGAAGTGTACACCATTTTCGCGATTTTTTCATCTTCCGGTTCGGGCTCCGGATTGATTACGTTAATGTCGAACTGCTTCGTCGTCTCGGCATGGATTATGTTTACTTTTTTTCCGCCCGCGAAAAATTCCGCAACCTTTTCCGGCTCGCCAACGGTTGCCGAGAGCATTATAAGTTGGAAATCCCCGCACAATTCTTTCAGTCTCTCTAGTCCAATTGTGAGCTGCACGCCGCGCTTGCTGTTTACCGTTTCATGGACCTCGTCGATGATCACGTATCTTATGTTTCTCAAGTGGTCCCTGAATCTCTTGGCTGTCAGCAGGGGCTGCAGCGTTTCCAGGGTCGTGATGAGCATGTTCGGAGGGAACTCCAGCTGCAATTTTCTTTCGTACGCGGAAGTGTCCCCGTGCCTGACCGACAATTCTAATCCTGTCTCGTTCCCCCACCACAACAGTCTGTCGAGCAGGTCCCTGTTCAAGGATTTCAGCGGGGTTATGTACAGTGCTGATATAGGCTTCAGTCTTTCCTGCATCAGAAAATGGAAAATTGGCAGCATGGCCGATTCCGTTTTTCCAGTTCCGGTCTGCGCGAGAAGTAAAATATTGTTTTTCGCGAGTATCTCCGGTATCGCAAGTTTTTGCGGGACAGTCGGCCCTTTGAATCTTTTCTTGATTATCTTCTGCAGCTCTGGATTGAAATTTTCAAAAACCATTCAGGACCGACCTCGAGAAATATCTCTAATCAGGAGTGGAGTATATACGTTGAGTTTCATTCGCATAACTGAAAGTCGAAATCAAATAGCATTACAGAAATATTTCTCGGAGCTAATAAAGTTTTGCCTAAGAAAAAACGAAAATATTATCCAACCAACAAATAGCCCAGATCATATTTCAGCTGTTCGCAAGAAGAATAAATAATTATCTTCATACCCACTTCTTTTTCTGCTATGTCGGCATTTTCTTTTTTGTCGTCAACAAGTACGGTTTCATCTGCGTTTTCGACGCTAATTCCTAGCTTATCCAAGATTCTTAGAAAAGGCGCCTTTACATTTTTTCTAGCGCCAACTTCGTATGATGTGACAATTTCATGGAAGTAAGAATCATAATTGTATAATTTTCTCCAATACTCGAACCACTCTCTCTCGGTGTCACTCAATAAACCTATTTTATATTTTGTTCTCAATTTCTCGACAAGATCTAAAACATTTTTGTCGGGTTTCGAAGAATCCAGCATTATTCTTCTCAATTCCTCTCTTTTGGAATTGTCGATGCCGAGCTCGCTTTCGACCCGTGTCCAATAATCGTCCTCGGTAATTTTATTTTCCTGGTATGGTCCGAGTGTCCTTTCTTTGTTGCTTATCACGGAAAATATTTTTTCTCTGCCAATTCCCAGAATCTTCGCGTATTCGTAACTTGCAGTTACAATCGGATTCGTGGCTACCACTCCGCCAAAATCGAATATTATTGCCGAGATCATCTTACTAAAAGAAAGAGTCGTTAAAATATTTATACAGAAAGTCATCACTTCAGTGACAGACAATACTTATTTCGGTCTCCTGCTAAGTCGATGGTACTCTGCTGGGATAACTTTTGGCGAGGATGGTCATTCTAAAATGAAAAAGATTTTGTTAATCTCATTTTTCGCAGGCCTTTTTATTTTTGCCAGTCCGGTAAATGCTTCCGTGCTCGACGACTTGTTGGGATCTGGTTTTTACAACACGACCAGCGTCGACATCGCGGACAGGAACAATTTCCTCGATGTCACGTCGGAGGTTTTGCAGTCGAGGTCGGTACAGTTGGTTGTCCTTGTTGTGATAGCGGTCATATGGGTGCTGCTCGAGGATTTTCTGGTCATCGGGGAGAAATACGAGCGAATCAATTAGTAAAATAAATACGGAAAGTTTCTATTGAATAATTCATGGACAGGATATCGGAAATAATTCGAATTTTGCAGAAGATATATAGGGTTAAAATATCAAAGGAAGACCCGTTCAGGGTTCTGATCCGCGTGATGCTTTCTCACAGGACATTGGACAAGACAAGCATTCCTGCAGCAGAAAGACTTTTTTCAAGGGCGGACACTCCTGAAAAGATTCTCAAACTTTCGAAAAAAGAAATAGAAAAAATAATCTATCCGGTCGGATTTTACAAAATGAAATCAAAAAATATTTTGAAAACTTGCGCGATGCTGGTTGGAAAATTTAGCAGAGAAGTTCCGCATACCATGGAAGAGCTCATACAGTTTCCTGGTGTTGGCGTGAAAAGTGCAGCAATAGTTCTTGTATGGGGATACGGGATACCTGCGGTGGCGGTCGACAGCCATGTAAACCGTGTAATGCAACGGATAGGAATAGTCGAGAAAGATTCTCGTCCGGCAAAAACGCAGGGCGTCTTGGAAAAAATTATTCCGGAAAATCTGAAACCGATTTCGAATTTTCTTTTCGTGCAGTTTGGAAGGGAGATTTGCCAGCCGAGAATTCCTCTTTGCTACAAATGCCCAATTGTGAAGCTTTGCGAATACGAACCGAAAAATTTGGAACAGAAGAAAATTATTCCTCTAAGAATTTATTCATAATTTTCGTACTCTCAGTTCCATTTCATTTGGATCAAAGTACACCCTTACTTTTTCACCTTTCCTAAAAATCAACTTTAATTCTTTTGGCAAGGTGACCGCAATAGATCCCCCAAATTTGACTAATTTACGTGATGTTTCTATTTTTGGGATAAGCTTCTCCTGTAATTTGATTGCATCCTTCAATAGAACAAGTTCTTTCCCGCATTTCGGGCAAGCAAAAACTCGAACTGATTCCCCACGTACCTTCTCTTTCTTTTCTAACATTGTGGTCTTACATTCGCATTTCATATTTATCCCCAGACTTTTTTCTTTGCAGTAATTCCGCAAGTTTTGAATTCCAGAAATTCTGGATATTCCTCAAAAATAACATAGACCATCTTGCATTTCTTAATTGGAAGCACTGCACGAAATTTATTTTTGCCTTCTTGCCATATTTCACCATATTCAAACACATCTTCAACTCTTCTGAAACCAAGTCTGTTTAACGTTCTTATCATCACATATTTGTCTATTGCAAATGGTTTTTCTCTTATTTTGAATTCTTCTTCTTTTGAGAGCTTCCTCGGCTTCATTCATATCTGTATATACGTTTTATATATACTAATATTTGCATTTACCACTCTTGAAAGTGGTTCTAAATTTAGATAAGCAATTAGTAGCGTCTAGATAATCATGAAAAAAATAATCGCAATTTCGATCGCCGCGTTTTCTCTCGTCATTCTGGCAAGCAGCTCTTTCGCTTTCACCGGACTTTTTTACAAGGCGTTCTCCAGAAATTTTGCGCCGGACGAGATTTTCGAAAACAACATCACGATAAGAAAATTTTACAACCTCACGATAAAATTCCAGAAAGAAGGTTCGACTTCTGACCTGACGATCAAGAATGTGAACACGTCGATAATCCTTAAGGACGGAAATTATTCGCAGATACAAAAATTCACGGGGTTTAACGGAACGTCTCTTTATTCTGTTGTTGACAAACAAATTCTCGACAAGATAAAATTCGTTTCATCTTACAATGTTAGCAACTCGGCCAACAGCTACGAAGACGTAGAGGACCAACCCGTATCTTTCAGCTTGATAGGGACCAAGGCGACAATGGTGATAAAAGTCAGTCCGAAAAATTCAACAACAACTGTTTCTGCTTCGGGCAATTCGACCTTTCAAGGGTATCTGATCGACGATCTGACAAATCTTCCGGTAGAAAATATAGAAGTCGCAATTTTTTCAAGCGATTCTAAAATCGTGCGGAACTATACCGACAGCAACGGAAAATTTATTTTGAGTTTCAGTCCAGGTAATTACGACGTCTTCGTCGGAGAATATGCAGCAATCTGAATTTTTCCGAGTATCTCTTTCGCTGCGAGAACTAGTTTTGCAATTCTAGTTTTGGGAATTTTTGTGAGGCTGCAAATTTCTGACTCGTCCTTTTCGACAAGCTGTCTGAGAAGAATTATTTCTGCGTCTCCGAGCTTCTCCTCCTCGTTCCTGTCAAGATTTTTCAACAAAGTTATCGGATAGAGCTTGTTCCTTTCGATCATATCCTCGAGGCTGTCACCCGGCGGCGACTTCCATCCTATGTTATCGATCCCCCTGCATCTCGAATACCTCCATGCATGGTCCGATATTTTTGTGTTTGAAACTACGACTGCCCGAGTGAATTTTATTTTATTTTTGCCTCTGAGATAGCCTTCGCACAAATCCTCGAAAGTCGAGTTCGCTTCCAAAAAAACATCGAGTCCCGTGAACGTGTGGTGCTGGAGATGGTGCTTGACTTCGACATAAATTATTTCGCTGCTGTTGTTCGCGATGACGTCTATCTCGTGGTCGACGCATTTGCCCGCTACGATCTGGTTCATCTGAACCTGGTATCCCTGCGATTTCAAAATCGCCCCTACGAATTTTTCAAAATCTGGTTTCGATCTCAGCAGGCTTATCGCCTCGCGCAGATCTATGATGTGCTTCACTTCGGGCCTGTAATTTTCAAGTTCGGAAAAAATCATTTGTAGAATTTTTTTCGTTTCGGTCCCGTCTTTTAATTTTTCCTCTATTTTGTCCGCGATGTTCCGCGCTTCTTCGTTGCTCGCCCCCATGCGAATGCATGTCCTGGCGATTTTTTCCTTCTCGAAAATCTGCCTCCTTCCGTCCGCCTTGGTTACGTGCAACATTTAATATAGATTTTATTTTTCTGCAAAATAAATCCGAAATTTTTTCCGTGAAAATATTTTTTCAGAATTTTTTACAAATAATTTTTATGACACATCGCAAAAATATCTTTATATATACCTTTTCACAAATTTTTAAAAGGTTGCGGATGAGAAACACAAATTTATTGCTATCGTTTTTGGTTTCGATTGTAGTATTCGCTAGTTTGTCCGCAGGAGTTTTCGCGCAAATTTACACAACTGAAACAAACCAGCACACATTTGTTATAGATTTCAACGTAACAATGACCAATTCTACAGGATACATTGTTGGTCCAGGACAGGCTGGAATGCCGGGAGCTATGATGTTCAACGCGACTTTGAACCAGGAACCCGCTGCAGGAACAAAAGACAACATAACATTTTTAAACGGTAACATAACTACGCAATTCAGGTTGGGTGGTGACAACGGAACTACAAAATACACGCTTTCATTGTGGTTCAACGACACGAGCAACACTCCAAATTCGGTTTTCAAAATAATTATTTACGGACTGACAAACGGTACCAGGACAGCCAGCCAAAATTCTAACGGATCCTTGAGCGTGCATTTCGTTCCGTTCAACTACTATCCTTATGTTCGAAATCAGGCGAAGCCAGCGGATTTCGTTAACATGATAGGCGGATTTTTCATAAACGCCACGAACATAACTTACGACAACATAACTGTCGCTTATCCGAGATACGGATTCATGCCGCAATATGTCTACAAATGCAACACATATAACAATTCTTTCGCAAGCGTTCTCACAGAGCCTTCATATGGATGTACTTCATGGGGAGGATCGGATCCTGTGGTGCAGGGGACCAACATGTCGTTCAACGGAACTCACATAAACGTGAACTTCACTTATGTGGTCGGATTGGAGATTAACGGAACGTTCTTCGGTGAGAAACAGTTCAATATGATTCCTCTTGTGTCCGCAACTGGCAACAGCTACGATGCGAACTTCACAGTTGTGAGTTGGGCAAACAGGCAGAAGAAATATATCTCGCCAGTTCCGTTCTTCGAAATGAACGAGACTGTAGGAAGACCTTACATGGCGACTCAAGGTTATGCAAACTTCATGTTCTGGAGCTCTAGCTTGGGGGTTGGTGCGCCAGAAGTCGCTCCAATGGAAGAGCCGAACGTAACTGAGATGATGGTTTACAACTTGACATTTAACGTCACTGCCACGCCGACAGGAACAGGCGATCCAAGATTCGTCAATGTTACCGTCAAGCCAAGATACTTTAGTTATGGAACTGTAAGCGGAAATGAAACTCGCCTCATGCCAGTTTGGAACGGCACGATGGGAGTGTTCTTCGGTGGAAGCGGAAACAAGACAATGAACCTTGTATTCCCGAACATGAGCCAGATCGTATACCAGACGCGCTGGAACGGATCGACTTACATATGCAGGTGGCAGACATCGCAGTCACCAGAGTCGTCTCAAAGACTTCACTATTCAAACATTTCCAACAGAGCGACGATGGGATACCCATGCAATGCAACGACTGCAGAATATGACCTGTCTACTGGTGAGATCAACATATCGGTCGCCAGCTACACTAACCAGGGCGATGAGGGCAAAGCCGGAAATACTTCAGTTTCGATGCTGTTTATGCTCGGACAGAACAACGACCAGAGAACTAGAGCTGCCGCATTCAGCCCGGTGTATCTGATGAACCAGACAATAACTGGATTTGGATTTACTCCTGATGTCAATTCTAGCGCTCCAAAACCTGGAGACAGTGCCTTCGTGAATTTCTTCGTGCAGTTCAACGTCACTTCGAGAAACTTCACGACAACTAACGGAACTGATTTGATTGTGAGATTTATGCTGCCGTTGAACATAACAGTCTGGGAAGGAGCGATACTGAATAGTTCTGTAAACATCAGTGCTACTTTGACGAACAGCTTCAAATTGTGGATGGCGAACAACACAAGCGTCGCAAATAGAGTGTATGACTGGACGATGCTTGCGAACTCGACGCACATACTTTCCAATGCGACAACAGTAAATGGCTCAGCCGGATTGATTTACTTTAATCAGACTGGAACAGCTATATACACTACAGCAAGGCCTGGTCAAGCTGCTTGGATTAGCGGTGACAGGTTTGTAAATGTCACAGAGAGGAATTTCACAATGATAGACAACTTCCCATTCTCGCCTTCAAATGGAAAGAATGTTTCAATGTGGTTTGCTCTTGTTGATGTGAACCTTACATACTTGAATGGTTGGATGCCAATTATAAATCCGAACACTCCAATGAACGTCACGTTGAACCTCACGGCAAATATGGCGTTCCAAGAGCTGGTGAGAAATGACCAGGCTCCTGGTACTGTTGGAAGAAACCTTTACAACTCTTCCGTCTCGGTTTCGCAGCCGACAGACATGGACTTCTCGGATCAGCTTGAGAACATAGCATCGTCCGCGAGAATCAACGTGTATGTTGACGGACAGACATACTCCAAATGGAGAAAGGGAAGCTTCATAGTTACTTTTGAGTCCGCTGGAACTCACACGGTGAGCTTTGACTACGACGTCTCAAGCTCGACTGGTGCCGGCACGGCAATAACTCCGACATCATCCGGATCTACTTCGACTACAACTACGACCGGAAAGGTCACGAAGACTTACACCACGATAGAGAAGGGAGCGGCCCAATCTTTGAGCGCTTCCGACTTGGAAGGCACGAAGCTTACGGGATTGACAATCAACGTGAAGAACAAAGTCAATACAGTCACGATCACTGTCCAGAAGCTCGGCACAACCGCGCCTAGCGACGTTTCAGACTTATCGGTGAAGAAATACGAATACATCAGCGTAGCTCACACGAATGTTGCCGACTCGGATCTGAGCAGTGTGACATTCAACTTCAAGATTGAGAAGACTTGGTTTACAACTAACGGCGTTGACAAATCCAAGATATCCTTATACAGGTACACCGGCGGAAAGTGGACAGAATTGACGACCACAAAAGCGAACGAGGATTCAGACTACGTCTACTACTCGGCGACATCCGCTGGCCTTTCGACATTCCTTATCGGAGAGTCTGGCTCGACTCAAGCAACGCCTGTAGCTTCGCCTACGACGACTACAGACACGACGACAAGCACGACAACTACGCCAACCGAGCCGACAACAACTGAACAGCCTGCAACAGAGCAGCCGACAACCACAACGCAAGTTCCGGCAGTTGATTCATCTCTTGTAATAATCGGAATAGTCGCAATCATTGTCGCGGGAGTGCTGGTTGCCTGGAAGAAAAAATTGATAAAAATTTAATTTTTTAAAAATAATTTTAAATCCTTATATCACCAAATTAATGAAAGGATGGTTTAATTTCAATGAGATTCTGCAGGAAATGTCATAGCCTACAGGAAGACAGCGTGTCATTTTGTCCCGACTGTGGAACCAAACTGGTCGATGCCCACAGGAGAGGCGAGGAAATAAAATCGCAGCCCCAGCAGAATTTCAAGCCGTCACAAAAGAATTCTAGCAAAGTTCCTGTCAAGGTCGACATCGGGCCTAAGGAAAAATTCCAATACAAGCCTAATCTTCCTGTCATAGACCTTTCCAAGGCCAAGCAGCTTATGGGCAACAAAAAGATATTGGGGATTGCAGGACTGACTATTTTGGCTGTCGCGATTTATTTTGCTTACGGTGCTTACGGTTCCTCTCTCAAAATTTCATTTTCAGCCTTCATGTCAAAGCTGAACGCTAACTCTTTATTCCCGGCTGTGAACAAGACTGTTTCTGCAGCAGCGGTAAATGAAACCAACAAAACTGTTGAGAAGAAATGTGTTGATGTCATTGTTGAAGAGGAAGTCAAGGTTCCTTACCAATACCTTTACAAGTATTCGATTTACAATTCTGGACTGTTGCCGACGAACGCAGCGCTCATAGGAGTTGAGAACCTCGAGAACACTGCGGCAACATTTAAGATCATAGCTGAGTTCAAAGTGAAAGGTTCGAGTGCACTCATTAATTCGAGCGTGTCTGAAATAATTCTCGGCGGAGAAAAAAAGAGTTTCGAGATTCCTTATTCCGGCAGCGAGGAAGTCTTGCTGAACAAGCCTTACGTCGAGCCTCCGACGGAAAACAGGTACAACACTGTCATGCAGAACAAGACCGTGCAGCAGTGCAGCTGAGAAAAAAATAAATTGAATAAAAATTTATTCTAATCAAACCAAGTATTGTTCGTGAGATATACCTGGTCTTACGGGATTTTTCATTGGTTCGTACATTATCTTGTCGTCATCGCTTTCGTCTGGAGTTCGAATTTCCATCTTGTAAATTTCATAGTGCCGTTGAATCTTTTCGGATATGTCCTGCAGGCGAACGTCGTCGACTATCTTCTGATCGGATTCATTTCTTCGCTCATCGATTTGGATCATTTGGCGGTTTACAGGGCGTTTGGGAGAAAAGGAATCTTCGCGTTTGCGACAAAAAGAATAACTTATCCTCTCCACAATTTTTTCTTCATCGGCCTGTTCGCCGGAATTTCCGCTTTCACTGCGATATACGGTCTCAGGACAATTTCGATAATACTCTTCACTCCTGTTCTTCACATGGCATGGGACATGTTCGAGGACACTTTCGTATTCAGGACGAGCTACAGGAAATGGGAGAAGACGTGGGGCTTGAAGACCAAGGAGCTGAAAGAACTTTGGAAAGACATGGAGAAAAAAGGAATGGTCGAGGTTTAGCTGCGGATATTTCGCCTATATTATATGCTCGATTTTGATTTCGAAATTCGGCTTCGATTATTTTCGGTAATTTTTTTGCAAACTTCTTTATTTGCAGAAACTGAAAATAGTTTATGAACAACAAGGCTCTGGTGGAAGCTGCGCTGTTTGTTTCAGAAAAGCCGTTGAGCATCGCAAAAATTTCCCAGATAACTGGAATTCCCGAATCGGAAGTCGATGATATTGTTTTTGAAATTCAGTCTGTCTTGACGCGGAGCGACAGGGGAATAGATCTTGTCGAGACTCCCGAAGGGTACGAATTCAGGATAAAGCCGGAATACCGCGACAGAGTGGTCAATCTCGCTCCCTTTTCGGACATCTCGGAGGGAATGCTGCGCACACTTTCGATCGTCGCGGCCAAGCAGCCGGTCAAGCAGTCCGTCATAGTGCGCTATCAGGGAAACAAATCTTACGGCTACATCTCATCTCTCGAGGAGAAGGGTCTTGTGAAGACTGAAAAATCCGGAAGGACCAAGCTCGTTATGACCACGCCCGATTTCGAGAAATATTTCGGGAAGAGCAGCGACGATATAAAGAAGCTTTTGAAAAGCGGGGAACCCAAAGAAAAATCTTCATGATTGGGATTTTTCATAAACAACTTTGACTTCTTTTGCGTGCGTTGATCTCGATCCTCGTGGAGTGTTAAGCAGCTTGAATGTCGATGCGTCGTAGATGTCGTCGGTATCCTCGCGTTTTTTCAAATAAAAAACTCCGTGTAGGTTGATGACTTGCAATACGTAATCGGAAAAATCGTGGTGTTTTCTCCTGTGAAGTATTCCTGATTTGTAGGGCTCTGTGTTAAGAGTGGAGATAACTTTCTCGTTCGTGTAATCCATGAAAATTGGCTGTCGTTCGACAAGCCTGCTTACAGCATGGTCCTCCAAATTAATTTTTATTAGAATCTTTTCGGTCTTCTGCATCTTTATTGATATGTCACACAGATTTAAATTTGGAATTTCATTGCTGATTGTCGTCGTTGACTGGACGGTTTTTCTTAATGAAAATTTCCTTGAAGAAATCTTCCTGCTCGGTTTTTATTTTTTCATCCTGCTCGAGATGAAGTACGGGCACGAAATTCTCGACTATCTTGTCCCTCTTCCAATCCTTGACGACTTTTTTGAATTCGACTTTTTCGGAGGACAGCAGAAGCTTGTCGATGTCTTTCATGATTCTCTCGATCCTCACTTCGATCGCCTCGCCCTGCAGGTCCATGTTGCGCTGCATGTCTCCCGTCCACAGTTTTTTGCGGACCTCCTTTCGGTCCTTTACGTTCATCGCCCTCTTCATCGCTTCCATGAGCTCGTCGAGAGTGACTTGCCTCTTGGGAATTCTCTTCATCGGATAACCCAGCTGTATCAGGTTCGGATCGATTCCCAATTCTTCGAATGGCTTCGATTGTTTCAGAGTTTCGTCGTCCTTTTCCTCTTCGAAGAACGACAGGTAGTCCGATTTGAGCCTCAGAAGGATTGCGGCAACAAATACGATCTTTGCAGGTATTCTGAAATCAAGTTCCTTGACAGCGTTCATGAATTTGATGAAGCTCTCCGTCAACTTTACGAGATCGACGTTCCACGGATCTATTCCCTCGAGCGAGACTATGTAGTAGATTACATCCTCCCAGCTTTCCTTTTCCATTATCGTTTTCAGAATGTTTTCCTCTTCGTTCGCCGGTTTAGTTTCAGCCATGTAAATTAGATTTCGTTTTGTTAGAATATAATTAAAAACCATCCTGCTTCTGCCCGATAACCAAAAAAATTTTAAAATCAAATTTTCCGATCAATCGGGAAACCAATAGTTGATTAGCTCTTTCCGCCTTTTCTGGCTATAGCTTCTCTCTTCGACTTAGGCATTGAAGCAAATCCGCGTCTACTTTTTCCAGCAGCCATTTTTTTATTCCTCCCTTCTCCTTTTTGTTTTTCTTCCTATTTCGGACATGTGTCCACGTCCGTATTTTTGGACAACTGCCCTTCCGCCTTTTCTTCCGGCTTCCTTGCGAGTCATTTTCTTTCGGCCCTGAGCTCTTGCCATTTCTATCATTCCGATAATGAGACACAATTCCAAATATACATTTCCCTCAAAAATGCAATCGAATGCAGACAACAGACCGCGTTAAATATAGGATAAATATATATCGCCTCCTGACAGAATGCAAAATTATGGTAGAACCGATATCGACTTCGATAGGATTCGTAATCAGCCTGATTGTCTCGACCATAGTCATATACTTCACCACAAAATTCTTCGGCGAGCACGAGGGGATCGGTACGGCGATTCTCGCGGCCGTTGTGGGGACCCTGATATATTCCGCGGCTTACGCGTACACGGGAGCGTTGGCGTCGCTGGTCGGCGGTATAGCGTGGCTGCTCGCGCTGCAGTGGTTGTACAAAATAGGCTGGATTAGGTCGCTCCTGATTGCTGTGGTGATCTGGGTATTCGCGGCAATCATAAGCTTGGCATTGCCTACATTGACAGGACCGCTTTGATTGGAAGGATTATTTTTTAATTTTATTTACGCACTGATGAAATGAAATTAAATTCGAATTAAATTTTTCTAATAATCAAAAAATTTTCAAATCCGAAATTAAATTAAAATTTATTCTTCCTCTTCTTTTCGTTGTCGTCCCCGGGCTTCCCCGCCCTTCCTGCCGATCTCTGATTTTTCTTCTGGTGAAAGTTTCTCACTTCTTGCTTCTCCTCCTTTCCTGCCGATTTCGGCCATGTGCTCGGGCCCGTACTTCTGGACCACCGCCTCTCCCCCCTTTCTTCCGGCTTCCTCCAGCGAAGTGCTTTCGCCCATCCGGGCTTTCTCGACTCTGGCCTCGCCACCCAATTTGGCCACTCTCTGCCGAGTCTCCTCATCAGCTGCAGCCAGTCCTCTCCGCTCGTGGCGCGCCTCTCCGCCTTTCCTGCCAGCTTCCTCTCGACTCATCTTCTTTTCTTCAGGCACTCAATCACCTCGGTGCAATATGATGACGCGGACGTTACTTATCTTTTGCCTTCGGTTTTTGATTAGAAATCAAGCAAACTGCTAAATTTATTGAAAAAAGAATTTAAAAAATTTTAGTTTTAAAAAAAAACTTTTGTAAATTAATTTAATTTTTCGAGAAATTTTCGCGAATGTAACGAGCATTGTCGTAATTCGGGTTCAGCGGGTCCTTGATTCGTCCCATCTTCACGAGCTCCATTATTTCCTTCGCGCCTTCCTTCACGGTCAGTAGGAATTTTTCGGCGCCTTTCATAGAATTATAGCGGGCGCAATCGGCCCTGTAATTTCTTTCGTCTTCGAACGAGACGTCCAAATATCGTATTTCGGGCTTGTCGTCGCCGATGTACGCGTCAGATATTTCGGCCGCAATTTCCTTGATGGTCATGTTCCTGTACGCTATGTTATAGATTCCCGGCGAAATTGTTTTTTCCTCGTCGGTTTTCATCGCAGCATTAACGATTGCTTTTGCCGCGTCTTTTACATGGAGTAACGGCCTCCATTGGTCGCCACCGTAAACTATCAGGGGCTCAGCTCTCATCGCCTTTAACGAAAGTATGTTGACGACAAGATCGAACCTGATCCTGCTGAAATTGTCGGAAACTCCGAACAAAGTTCCCAGTCTGAAAATGACTGCATTTTTATTTTTCAAATAATCCTCGGCTTTTAATTTCGTAACTGCGTAAAGGGACAGCGGATTTTTTCCGGAGTCCTCGTTCATCAAATCTTTGCCTTGTCCATAAACAGAACATGTCGACGTAAAGACTATTCTTCCGTTGTAGTTTTCAGAAAGCCATTTGACGCTTTCCTGGTTCAGTTTTAGGGTCAAGTCCGGATTTACTTTGCACGCCCCGTCACCTACAAGCGCGGCGAGCCAGATGATTGCTGTCGGATTGTAAGAATTTATGATGTTGAGCAGCTTTTCGGTATTTAAAATGTCTCCGAAAACGAAATTGACGGGCTTCCTGAAATCCCTTTCAAATGTGAGGTTGTCGTAGACCATGAAATCCACGTTTTTCTGCAAAAGTATGTCCGTTACGGCTCCTCCGATGTAGCCTGCTCCTCCTACCACGAGTATCCTGTCTGATTTCTCATTGTCCATTTGTATCATTACCATTCGAAGATTTATAAAAATTTTCATCCATCGTTTTTTTCATCTCGATCAGGTCTTCTTCGAAATTTATGTCTGAAAAATGTTTCAGATTTTCAAACTTTGTCGCGAGGCTTCTGTCCGTAACAGGACCAATATTGTTAACTTCGAGTATTTTGAAACCCTTGTCGAAGATTTTGTTGAATGACACGAGCATGTCGTATTTTGTCAGCGTGTAGTTCGGGACGAAATGATGCACAGAGGAAATCTTGATCATGCTGTCATAGATGTTGTCGCTGATTATCTTGTCCATGAGCTTCGCGAAACGCAATGTTGTTATCCCGTTCCATTTGTGATGCGTGAATCCTTTGAGTTCCGCCCCGGCCGGCTGGTTCAAAAACCATTCGAGAAGGCTCAGTTTTCCTTTCCTCTCAGGGCCGATTATCGAGCACCTGATGTTCAGCATGCTTCCGTCCCCAACTTCGCCTAGGCTCTTTGTTTTTCCATAAACGTCGAGCGGATCGTGTGGAGACGATTCAACGTAGCTTCCTTCCTTTCCACTGAAAACACAGTCCGTCACAATTTGTATTATTTTCGCGCCAGTTTTTTTTCCGACCGATGCAAGCTTGTAAGGGAAAAACGAATTGACCAATATTGCACGTTTCGTCCCCTCAACATCTCCGTCTTTGCAGTACGGCTTTATTATTCCTATTGCGTTTAGAATGTATTCGATTTTATTTTTTTGTACAAATTCGGACAATGTTTCAAAGTTGCTTTCCGCCGCGTCGAAAAATAAATTATTTCCGTTGGTAGGTTCTCGCGAAGTTGTGAACACTTCGTGGTTTGATTGTGAGGAGAAATAATAATCAAGCATGCTTCCGAGCATTCCGCTCTTTCCGAGAATCAATATATTCGCCATACAAAATCAGTCGTTAGCGGTTTTCGACTTCCCAGATCTTCGTTCCCCAATAGTCGTACGGGAATCTGTAGTCGTCGTTCTTGCTTTCTTCCAGCGTCGCCGTGGAGAAAAACATTATCACAGTCCCTTTCTCGAGGACTTTAAAGCCGTTTGCATAGCCGCCCGGAATGAAAAGTACGGATGGATTTTTTTCCGACAAAATAAATTTCTTGACCTCCTCGCTTTTGCTCGGATTCTCGGGCGAGGTCATCTTGACAACGTTCACGACTGCGGAACCCGAAATCACGTAAACATATTTCGCTTCTTTCAGATGGCCGTGAAATGCTCTTATGGTGTCGTTAGAAAAGTTTCTCACTATGTACGAGCGCTTCACTTCTTTGAAGTCGAATTCGTTTACAAACGAGACAGTCCCCCTGTCATCGACGGCAATCCCGCCTTTGATGATTGTTGGTTCGCTGGACATTTTTTTCCTACACTAAGTTTTCTTTTAAGCGTTAAATATAAATATGCCTGTCTGGATTTCATTTTCCTTTAAATCCAGTCCTTTAGCCTGTCAATCAGAAAATCTGCAAGTACGTCGTTTCCATGCGCGTTCAAATGTGAATCAACAGTGTAATACAGTTTTTCGTCGATATTTTTTTCAACAAAAAGTTCTGTTGGATCGAAGACGCTCAACTCAGTGTCGCCTGCCAATCGCTTGACCATGTCGTTCGTCTTCATCACGTCCATATTCCCGCGGTCAATATTATTTCGAGCGATCATTTTTTCCATTGACTCGGAATCAACCTGCTCTTTGAATGGTATAAAGAGTATTATTGGCTTGAATCCGACTTCCACGGAAGTTAATTTAAACTCGTGGAAAATGTCTCTTGTTTCGTCCACTGCTCGCAAAGTTTCTTCCGAAGTATTTTTGGTAACAAGATCTTCTGCAATTCCCCAATAGAGGCTGTTTGCCCTCGTGTCTCCGAAAATCAACGGATAGATTTTGAATCTCGCGAATCCGCAAAGTTCTGATACTGACCTGCACCACACCTGCGCGCTCTGCCATAGCGTAAATTTGAAAGGGGTGTTGTCGACAAGATCGCCGTCCGAATCTAATGTGTACAGTTTCTTGTCAAAATTGTCTTTGATGTCGTTTGCAAAAAAGGAAATAATGACGATGTCCGGTTTGTATTTCAATCCCTCTTTTTTCAAATACAGCACTTCGTTTTCCGTCGACCAGCTGCTTGTTCCGCGCGGGATGACTTCGAATTTCAAGCTTCCATTGAATTCGTTGTTCAATTTCTCTTCAAGCAATGCGGTGAACATTTTTTCGGCCTGTATAGATTTTCCTTCCACAAAAGAGTCTCCAATCACCATTATCCTGAATGTCCCTGCCGGCTTGTCGTACGAATAGTCCTTTCCTGCAAATCCCGCTGCATTGGTCTGCAAAATATTTACGCCGTCGCCTTCGATCATGCGCGGAGTCCGGATTCCCGGAATGTTTTGATATTCGTAGTACGGGTTGAGCTCTATGGTGGTGCGATCGACGAACATTCCTCCCGACATTATTCTGAGCGCGATCTCGGCGGACCCGATTCCCACTGCGATCCAGAATACTGCGAGCAAGATATAAACGGAAATTTTTCGCTTCGTGATTTTCATTAAAAATAATCTTGGCAATTCAACTAATATAGTTTGACCTAATTTTTGGGCAGCTCGAGCCCGATTATCTTGGATTCTCCCTTGTCCATCGTGACTCCGTATACCCTGTCCCCCTGTTTTATTGTCTGGTCGTTGTGCGTTATCACGATGAATTGGGATTCTTTTGAAAGGTTCTTGACAAGGTCCGCGATGATTCTCGAATTTTCCTTGTCCAACGCAGCGTCAATCTCGTCGAAAATGTAGAAAGGTGCGGGCCTTCTTCTTTGCAGGGCAAAAAGGAATGCCATCGCTGTGAGCGTTTTTTCACCGCCTGACATGGAATCTATGTTTAACAGGGTCTTTCCTCGGGGACTGGCTTTTATCAGAAGTCCGGATTCGATGTTGTTCTGGTCTTCCAGTTCCAAGCTTCCTTCCCCCTTTGCCATGAGGGAAAATATTTCCTTGAATTCCTTGTTGACTTCGACAAGTGTCTTGTTAAAAACTTCTTTTCTTTTGTTTTCTATCTGCTCGATCATCGAGAGTACCGCCTGTTTCTCCTCGAGTATCTTTTCGTATTTCAGCTTGTATCCGTCGAATTCGTTTTTCAATTTATCGTATTCGTCGATCGCTTTCATGTTTACGAGTCCGATCTGCGAAATTTCCCTCTCCGTTTTCTTTATGTTTGCCTCGAAAGTTACGATTTTGTCGTCTATAATTTGGACATCCTTGTACTGCTCGATCTCTTGTTTTGCGACATCAAGCTCGGCTTCCAGCCTCGCCTTCTCGATTCTCAGCCTGTTCATCTCGATTTCGATGTTGACTTTTCTTTCCTGCAGTTTCCTTCTCTTAAGTCTCATCTCGTCGACCTCGTGTTCGGAGCCGATTTTTACTTTTTCCAAATCAATCATCTGTTTTTCGGGTTCTGATATCGAATATTCCTTCATTTTTTTCTCGAGTTCTTCCCCCTCCAATTTCAAAAGATTTGTTTCCTGCTGAAGGCTGATTCTGATTCCCCTGTATCGATCTATTTCTTTCGCGGCGGATTCTCCTATCGCTTGCGGATGCGACTTGAAATAATGCCCTCCGATCATGACGCCTGTCCTTTCCATCAGGTCGCCGTCGAGCGTCACCATTCTCGCCTTTCCAATTCCAACTTTCTTTGCGGATTCCAGATCCTCGACAAGCAGAGTGTTGCCGAAAACGAATTCCATCGCGGACATGTATCTCGTGTCGAATTTTATGTGCTTGCTCGCGATCCCGACGACTCCGCTTTTTCCAAGAAGATCGTTTTCCCTGAAGAATACCGGCTTAATTTTGTTCAATGGAATGAATGTTGCGCGTCCTATCCTCTCCCTTTTGAGGTATTCGATGCAGAAAGATGCAACATTTTCATCTTCGACTATTATGTCGTTGATGTGCGGGCCAGCGACAACTTCTATCGCAATCCTGTAATTTTCTGGAACAGAAATCAGGTTTGCAACAGTCCCGTGGACTCCGCGCATGTTCATTTTTAAAATTGCCTGCACCGATCTCGGCACATCGCCCGATATTTCGACTTTCTTGGATTCGAACCCTTCCAGCTTGTCGACAAGGCTGTCGAGCCTTTCAATTTCCCTCGTATTTGACTCGATTTTGTCCTTGTTTATCAAAATTTTCGATCTCAGTTCCGAGATCTCTTTCTGTATCTCGACCGTCTTTGAAATGTCGATTACTTTCTCGGCGATGTTTCTTATCGCCTTCTCCTTTCCTTCCAAATCCTTTTCGAGTTTGTCCGATTCTTCCAATTCTTTTTTTGCGAGATTTTCCTTTTTGGAAATTTCCTCTTCGTACTTCGCGATGTTTTCGCTGAACGTCTTTATTTTCTTGGCCGCAAGAGACGCCTTGTTGACTTTCAGTTCCTGCTGCAAAGTTTGGTAGCGCGTGGCGGCGTTCTTTTCGTTCTCCAATTTTTTGAAGATGTCGTACCGCTGCGTGATGATTATTTCCGCTTCTTTCAACTTCTGGTCGACGACGTCAAGATCCTTCTGCGATTTTTCTTTCTTGTCGTTGTACTCAGCTATTCCGGATATGTCGTCGAGTATGTACCTTCTCTCGGTCGGGTTCATCTCGATTATTTGAGTTACGTCTCCCTGGAGGACGATGTTGTGTCCGTCCGGATATATCCTCGCCCCGCCCAAGAATTGCAGCACCTTTTCTCGCGTCACCGTCCTTCCGTTGAGCTTGTATGCCGAGACTCCTTTCCTGTTTACCTTTCTTGTAACCACGACTTCCTGTTCGGGAATCGGAAAAAGTTTTTCGGAGTTGTCGAGGTACAGCGACACCGCGGTGTAGTCTGCTCCGCTTTTCCCTTCCCCGCCGTGGAAGATGAGTTCGTGTAGCCTGTCGGCACGCAGGGACTTCGCAGAAGTTTTTCCAATCACAAAAACTATCGCGTCGACTATGTTCGACTTGCCGGATCCGTTCGGGCCGGCCACGACGTTGAAACCGGGAAGTAGCGGTATCGAGATCCTTTTGTTGAAACTCTTGAAACCCTGCATAGTTATTCTGGTTATCGACGTCTTCATCTTTTGTTCACTGAGAGCCTTTTTTATATACTAATAATAACAATTCTGTTTTATGAAATTAAAGATTATGAAATCCGTCAGCGACGGGTTCGAATCTTTGCGTACCAACAAAGTTCTTATGCAGGTCGGCTTTCTGGCGTTTGTTGTCGCCGAGCTGATCAGTTTGTCGAGCATGTACCTTTTCCTCAATCCGTTCTTTTTCGGAGGCTACTTTTTGCAATGGTCCTTTTACGCGTTCGCCATAGCGACCACGATCATCAGCCTGTTGGTCGTCATATTCCTGTACGGCGCTTACATTGCGGCCGTGGTTGCAAACAAAAAGATTTCAGTTGCCGAGTGCTTCGCCACATCTGCAAGGAAATATGTTACACTTATCGTCTCGTCGGTGATGGCCACGCTCGCGTTGATCGCGGGTCTTGTCGCGCTGATCATTCCCGGAATATACGTTGCGGTGAGACTTGCAATATTCTACAATTTTGCGATTTTCAAGGACAACAAAAACGCGATAGAGTCGCTCAAGAAAAGCTGGGCGGTCGTCAAGGGAAACTGGTGGAGGGTGTTCGCGCTGCTGATTATACTCGGCCTGATAGATTGGGCTGCGGGGATAGTCATCACTATGTTGACGTTTTTCGGACTTCCGTCCTATTTGTTCAGCATACTCACGAATGTCGTCCAATACATGTTCCTGACTCCGCTTTTCTTTGCGACGATGTATTCCGCTTACAAGCAGCTTTCGGGCTCACGCCGTAAATGATTCGTTGAATTCTTTCGGCACGCTGAAAACTTTCACATGAAGTCCCGCGTCGATGTACGACCATGATATCACCGCGGCTTCGAACGACTGGAGAAATTTTCCTTTCTCAAAAAAATATTCGGAATCGCTGAAATAGGTTTTGGCCGCCTCGATCAAACTCTTGCCACGGTCGTCGACTAGCTTTACATTGCCGATGATCTGCTTCATCCTTTTGATTTCTTTCTCTGCCTGCTTTTTGATTTCTTCCATTTCAATTTACCTTTCATTTTTGTCAGCCAGAATATTGTCAGCAACGAAACCCCGATAGCGATTGTTGCCGCGACGATTATCGCGTAATCGCCGTACCACATTTTAATTTGAAGCAAGGTGTACGGGCTGTTTATTTCGAGGAGTTTTGAATTGTCATAATCGCCTACCGATAGGACGTACTTGCCGCCGTTGGTTTCCCTGTCAAAAACGGTCAGGAAATAGTCAGATTCCTTCGTGCTTGTGATGTTGAACGACTGGTGCACGTAGTAGTTCGTTCCCGTGAATTTTTCCTCGAAAATATTTTTAATATCGTTGTCGTACTCGACGATGAGGAATTCCTCTGTCCCCACGAGGCTCACCGGAACTCTTGGAAAAGTTTGAGCAACGTAATCGGACATCACGACTATGGCGGGATTGTAGTCTTCTTGACCGATTATTTTAGGAACAAGCAGGGATATTCTGATGGACTCGTCTTGATTCAATTGTATTTTGTAAAATCTCAGATACTTGCCTGATGGAAGTTCGTCGAATATAGCTTTCGGCGAATCTACATTTATTTCAATTGAAGTCTCGACCGAAGATGCGTTGCTGTTTACGAATATTGTTTCGTGCGCGTATGCCGTAGAAGGAAACAGGGACATGGAAAGAATCAACAGAGAAAGCGCGAAAACAAATCCGAAAATTTTCATAAAAAGAATTCAAGTCGCATTAATAAAAGGCTTTGGATGACTGCGATTTTGGATAAATTCAGCTTACAATTTTTGGCGGAGGAATTTTCACGGTCTCGTCCTTGCTTCGGACATGGCTTCTGTAATTCAGCCAGATGAATCCCGCGACTTCCAAAAAGAAAAGCGTCCCGATCAGGTACATCGAGAAAAATCTCGCGTAGTCGACAAGGTTTATCGCAAGGAACGAATACCATCCTCCGACTATCTGGTTGTAGTACGGACCGAACAGCGCGATTATGGGCAGCGCAAAGTATATCGGAGTGCTCCTCACCATTGCAAACGCGATCAGGTATTTGTCAAGGCTTCTTGTAAAATCTTTCAGCTTCAGCAGCAAAAGCGGGTAGATCATCAAAAGATATTGCTCGTTGACAACCTTTCCCATCATCATGTACAGAAGGATTGTGATGACGACTCCGTATTCGAGCGAGATCTTTTTCTTGATAACGAAAGCGAGCATGATTATGTACGACGCCGCAAAAATTATGCTGATGTAGTTCGACACTGCGAATGTGAAAAGGAAATCTGGTATGTTCCA
>CAZIJH010000002.1:0-77616 GCA_964539655.1 uncultured archaeon
AATGTTCATCGCATACGGAATCGGAGCGGCGGTGATCTATTCGACAGTTCTGGGAATAGCGCTTATTGCTAGGTATATTGTAAAAAAATTGATGACTGGAAAACAGAAGAAATAAAATCTCATGGTACTATTTGACCTCGCGAGACCCATACATCGTACAGACAAAATTGCTTTCTAGTGCTTTCGTTTGAAGTTAGAGACTGGTTTTTTCTGAAGGACCAGTGAACAAAATGAAGCACAACTGCCCAACATGCCACATGCGCAAGCCGGTAAGATTATACAGAGCTCACGTCAGAGCATGCGGAACGCATGTCAGAGTATCCTGAAAGGAAATCGTCTATGAAAAAATTCTTGCGACTTCGTACCTTACCCAAGGAGAATTTGTAATCGCAAACAGCCATACTGCAGGCGACAGTTCCTTGCAAATGTTCATCGAAGCTTCCCTCAGTTCTAAAAAATTTTGTTCGCTGCCAAAAGACTGCTAATATTAGTTGAAAAATCACCATCCCAACAAAAATAATATACTTTCCTAAGCAACTACAATTATGCCAAAATTAAGTCGATTGTATATTTTTGCTGACGGTGCTTCGTCAGGCAATCCTGGACCCTCAGGAATAGCATTCACAATCATAGACGATAAAGATAAAATAATTTCTGAACATAGCGAACCAATTGGAGACACAACAAACATCGTAGCCGAATATAACGCGATAATCAAAGCGCTCGAAAAAGCAAGCGAATACTCGAATGGAGAAATTTTAGTCTTTAACGACAGCGAGACTCCTATAAAACAAATTAATGGAAAATACAAAGTCAAAGAAAATCATCTAAAACCGCTTCTTGCAAAAGTAAAGGAATTGGAAAACAAATTCCAAAAAGTCACATTCAAAAATCTGAAACGCGGAGATCCCAGAATCAAACGAGTTGACGCGCTCGCGAAAAATGCTGCAGGAAGAAATTAATTTCATAAAAAACATAGCCGGAAAATCTTACGCCTTTGTTTTATCAAGGAAATTTATAAATCCAAGTCAGGCTTTATCAAACTCGATACAAATGGGCAAGGTGATTCACTTCGAGATTCCGGTCGACGACCTGGAGCGCGCCAAGAAATTCTATTCTGAAATTTTCGGATGGAAACTCACAGATGCTCCGGGAGAGATGCAGTATACTCTGGCCAATACTGTGGAAGTCGACGAGAACAACATGCCGAAAGAATCCGGCGCAATCAACGGGGGAATCATGAAAAGAATGTTCCCTGAAGACAGGCCAGTTATAGTGATAGACGTCTCATCGATAGACGAATACGTAGAAAAAATAAAAAACCGCGGATGCAAGCTGGTAATGCCGAAACAGCAAGTAGGCGACATGGGACTGTACGCGAGAGTCACCGATTCCGAAGGCAACGTCATAGGGATCTGGCAGAACATAAGAAAATAATTTTTTATTTACCAGACCCGAATAGAATTTATGATAATTTCTGTGAGAGCTGTTCCTAACGCGAAAAAAGCAGAGGTGGTGAAAACAGACGAAATTTACAGAGTCAAAATTGATGCCCGCGCTGAGGACGGAAGGGCGAACAAAAGGCTGATCGAAATACTTGCCGACTATTTTGATGTCGGAAGATCGTCGGTATCTATTGTAAAAGGATTCAACAGCAGAAACAAAGTTGTAGACATAAAGAAAAACTGAAAATAAAATGTTAGGGTCTGGACCCTAAATGTTAAACAATATAAATATCAGTCGTGAGATAATGATGAAGTATGGACGAGGAAATAAAAATTTCCAAAGACATGCTCAGGACGTTGTCCGCAGATACCCGGGCGAACATATTGAAGCTTCTTGAAGAGCGTCCCATGACGGCTTCCGAATTGTCAAGGGCTACGAACAAGCACGTTACAACTATTTCCGAACACATCAACCTGATGATAAATTCGAATCTCGTCGAGCGAGTGGAGAGGCCTGGAAGAAAATGGGTATATTACAAGCTGACAAAGAATGCGAGCAAGATCATACATCCAACAAGCTATTACAAGTGGACAATCGTGCTTTCGCTATCGTTTTTCATTTTAGCCGGCAGCGTATATGCATCATCGTATGCCGGGCCAGACAGTCCGCTGTACGGAGTCAAGCAGTTCACAGAATCGATGAAGCTAGCTGCTGCTGCAGAAGGAAATGATAAGGCAATCGTTCAGCTCGATATTGCAAACGAGCGACTTCAAGAAGCGAAGATGGCGGCGAGAAGCAATAGCGACGAAGCGATCAAAAACGTTATTGAAAATTATAAAGATAGTGTAGAAAAAATTGAAGAAGAAATTGGCATGGCAAAATCAAGAAGTCAGGAGACAACTACTGTTCTTGAAAAGGTTAGTGAAGAAACTGCCAAGCACATTTCCATACTTGAAAATATTCTCATTACTCATCCGAAATATAAAGAAGAAATTAATTCGGCCCTTAATGCTTCGGAAAAAATTCATCAGAAAACTAAGGATGAGCTGAAAGAAAAAATCAGAATCGAGACCGGTTAGAATTTCTTGGTTGAGTATTCACAATATCAATTTCCATTTTAGTTTTGTACGGCTGCACCAATCCGTTGTAAGCCAGGTTTTGTAATTCATCGTGACCAAAAAGCGTACAAAAGTCGGACGGTGTCAACGATCCAATTATCTTCTGGGTGAAATGGTAAATGTTTGTAGCCGAGCAATCAAGCTTCTGTGCAAGATCCCATTGCAGAAGTTTCATTTTCCCAAGTCTCTGCCTCCCTATTCCACTTCCGTGATGAGGACATGGCGAAGTAGCAATCGCGTAAATGTATAACGAGGCCGCTTCTATCCTACCTTTGTACTTTTTGTTGTCATAGGCCGGAAATCTTTTAATAAACATCCCGGACAGATTTTTCGCGCCATCCGATATGCGATACGGGATCAACGGATTATCCGAAACCATTTTTTCTATCAGGCTAGACATAAAGACAATCGATAAAATAAAAAAAATTGGATTGAAGCAACTCTGTGCGTCAAGTCCAATTCAATTCAGTATTTTGATCTAATGCCTCCGGCAGGAGGATCCAAAGGGACGCGCAATACAGGCTTCCTTCTGTCATCTACTAGCGTGCATTCCCTGAGGTTTATCGGCTCACAGCACGCCAGGCACCTGGCACCTTCCTCGAATCCGCGCGAAGTGAGCACGGCGGTGCAGTTCGGACATTGTATCATCATCTTTTGACGACCTCCTTTCAATTATTGTGCAAAAAGGCTTTTCTTAGACGGCCTTTTATAGCAGTTTTTAAAGTTCTCTAAAGGAAAATTCAATTTCATTTGTCTTCATCAAGATTTTTTAACTTTTATAAAAGTTTTATAAAATTTCAAGCAACCAACTTTTACGGGTCAGAAATATAAGCAACGAAACGAAAATTAAGTTTCATGCGATTTCCGTTCGTGAATCGGAAAAAATATGCTGACATCAAAGAGGCTCCGCTCGAAATAAACAATCTTCTTAGGGACTAGCTGAAAAGAAAAATAATCCGATCGCTGAGCAGAGAGAAAAAATATCTGTCTGCAATCGCAAGCGAGGTCGGAGCGCACGTCGCGAAAACAAAATACCATCTTGCGGAGCTGGAGCGTCTCGGGATTGTTGCTCCAATGAGATTGACACGCGAAAAATTTTTCGTGCTGACAGACAAAGGAAGATGGTGCCTGAAAGCGATCGACAAATACTATCCTGAGAATTTCCTGAAATCAATGCTGAAAAGATTCCCGAAAAATCTCAAGGCCATGACGCCGAAAAATGAAAATGATGAAAAAGAAGAATAGCTCCGACAAAAATTCAACTATCCATTTATCCCGAATTCTTTGCGCACTCTTCGGAGCAGTAGAACTTGCCCTTTATTTTCAGCTTTGCAAAGGGGATGTCCTTTCCGCACCAGTCGCATTTTTTCATAGATTACACTACTTAAATTTACAGAATTACAAGATAAAAAACCATTAGAAATCTCTAAAGATTAAAGATGTCTAATATTTTTTATGTTTCTGGTAGCACTCTCTACAATAAACCGGTCTTCCTTCAGTAGGCTTGAATGGAACTGTAGTCTCGTTACCGCAATCAGCGCATTTCGCCTGATGCATTTCGCGAGGTCCATTGAAACCTTGTCCAAATGCCATTTTAATTTCACTCCTATTTTTGACTTGGTATCTTTATTATTTAAACTACGATTTGACTCGGAATTTATGCAGAGAAACTTATAATTAATCAAAGACAAATTACTCATGTGAGAGTCGGAGAAATTCTGAGGGATTTCGCACTGGCAATTTCGTTCCTGGCAGGAGTCGTGCTCTATGGAATCTATCCGTCGGCCACAACTTTGATTTCTTTCATCTCGGCTTTGATGATTGGAATAGGCATAGTGATGTTGGTTTCTCCGGGGAAATCCCCCAAGATTCTCGGCGGTTACGGGCTTCTTGTCATGTTCATGGAAAGGAAGAAGCATAAAAAGTGGTCGGAATTACTAATAAGGTTCGTCGGACTTTCCGCGATCATCGTAAGCATAGAAATTATGTTTTTCGTATACAACAGGATTTTAAAATTGACGAGCAGCACAAATCTTATAATAATATTCCTTTTCACGATTTTCGTCCTTTCGTTTGTAGAAAATTACATCATGCATTCGTACAGAAAAAAGCTCAAGGTTTGATTGAAAATCGTATCCAAAGCTTTTAAAGAAGTTATCACAATATTGACTAATGAAATTTTGCGACGCATGCGGCAACATACTTGTCGTGAAGAATAGCGGTGGGAATAATTTTCTGTTGTGCAGAACCTGCAACAAACAGTATCCGCTCGATGAAAATATGAAAATTGAAGACACGAACAAGAGCGAGAGTGAGGAAATTTCCGTCATAGGCGACAACGAAAATACCGAGTTTCCGATTACAAAAGTGCTGTGCCCCCAGTGCGAAAAGGAAACAGAGGCATTCTGGGCAATGCAGCAGACGCGCGCTTCGGACGAGCCGCCGACAAGATTCTACAGATGCAGGGAATGCAACCACGTGTGGCGCGAATACAGCTGAATGGAATATAAATTTTAAAAACCGAATATCTTATTATGAAAATGCTTTCTCATCTTCTTCACGGAAACCATCCCAAAACAGGAAAGCTAAAGGAGAGAACGATACAGATTATAAAATTGCTGAAGCAGAACGGAGGAAAGATGGAAGCCGTTCAGCTCGAGGCCGCGATAGGAATCTCGAGAACAGAAGATCCGTCGATGTTCTACAAGCCGCTTGCAGCGATGAGGAAATGGGATTTACTGCAGTCGCACAAGAGCGTGATTGTCGACGAGAACGGGAAAAAACATTTCAAAACGGAATACGAGCTCACTCCGGAATTTTTCTTCAAGTACATAGAAAAGACAATGCTCGAAGTCGTGAAGAAAGAACTCGAGATGATCTAGCTTTTTTCCTTTATTCTCGAAAGCGACCTGATGACAGAATCAAAAGCCCTCGCGAGGTCGTCGCCCATGTCAGTCAGCTTCACAATTTTTATCCTTCCCTTCTTCTCGAATTCTACCAGTCCCAGTTCTTGGAAAAGATCGAGAAGCTTCACCGTGTGCGAATAAGTAATGTCAACTCCCTTCGATAGAATCGTAGCGTATTTTGGTCCTTCCTTCAAATTCGCAAGCATCTTGACGGGCTTGGTGTGCAGGAAAATCTTCGGTGCAATCTTTTCTTTCGTCGGCAAGCTCGTCTACCTAATTAAGTAATTCTCGCGATGATATTTAAACTTAAAATATCCTTTTCAACATATATTTCGGAAGCTTACGATTGCGATTTCAGGTTTTCAAACTCAATTATAAGTAAATTCGCGCACAGAATAAAATTTAGAGTGTAACAATGTTCGGTGTAAGGCGCCCTTCGGCCGCAGGAATATTCTACAATTCCGAAAAAAACGAGCTGCTGAGACAAATCGAGGAAAGCTTCAAAAACAGGATGGGCCCGAAAAAAATCAAGAATAGGAATCCTATTGCAGTAATATCCCCGCACGACAGGTACCATGTGTCCGGTCCTATCGCGGCATGGAGCTATTCGTCGATCGGGCAGACGAACTACATTATCATCGGATGCAACCACAACAATATCGGCTCGGAATTTTCAGTGATGAAAGAGGGGCTGTGGAAGACCCCTCTCGGAGAGGTTGTCGTGAGCTCGAAGATTGCGCAGAAAATAATTGAGAAGAGCGGATTCGCGGAGTACGACGTCGTCGCGCACGAGAACG
This sequence comes from uncultured archaeon, assembly GCA_964539655.1. Taxonomy (GTDB): domain Archaea; phylum Aenigmatarchaeota; class Aenigmatarchaeia; order CG10238-14; family SCSR01; genus CAZIJH01. The sequence continues at coordinate 6,268 of CAZIJH010000002.1, forward strand.
AGCATTCGATAGAGGTCCAGCTTCCGTTTTTGCAGTTCATGTTCGGGAACGATTTCAAGTTCGTGCCGATATCCATCATCAACAGCTTCGCGAACGAGGACTTTCTGAAAAGATGCATATCTCTCGGAAAAACAATTGCGGATGCGATAAAATCAGACAAGGAGGAATGGACGATTATAGGAACGAGCGACCTCATGCACAATTCAAAGGAAGTTTCCAAAAAGATTGACAAACACCTTATAGATTCGATAAGAAGCATGAACGTGAAGAAGATTTTCGAGACGAGCGTGAAGCACAAGGCGCACATATGCGGGCTAGGCGCGCTGCTCACGACTGTAGCAGCTGCGAAAGGTCTGGGCGCCAAGAAATCCGAGCTACTGAAATACTCGAGCTCGTTTCCCGTGGTGCACGACGAGAACTCCGTCACGGGATACGCTTCGCTTATAATCTATTGACCGACAAATTAGAATTATGAAAGATCTCGTCCTGAAGCACGCGATAATCAACGCTGTCGAGCACAATGGAAAAGCCGACGTGGGAGCCGTTCTCGGGAAAATTATTGCCGAGGATCCGGCTGCAAAGACGAGAATAAAAGAAATTATCGGCGACGTAAAAAAAATCGTGTCGGAAGTAAATTCGCTTGGCGTGGAAGAGCAGAAAAGAAAATTCGACGAGATGAAAATAGTAGTCCATGAAAAAAAGAAGGAAGAAGGACTTCCTGATTTGCCTGACGCACAAGTCGGAAAAGTTATCATGAGAATTGCTCCGTTTCCTTCCGGACCTTTGCACATCGGAAACGCGAGGATGGTTATTCTGAACGACGAGTACGTGAAAAGATACAAGGGAAAACTTTTCTTGATAATCGACGACACGATTGGAAGCGAGGAGAAATTTATTTTGCCAGAAGCTTACGACTTGATAACAGACGGTCTGAAATGGCTGGGCGTGAAATGGAACAAATTGATTTTCAAGTCAGACAGGCTTGAAATTTTCTACAAATATGCGGAACTGATCTTGAAGAGGGGGCTAGCGTACGTATGCGAATGCGACGCGGAGACTCTGCGGAAAAATCGTGCAAGCGGAACAGCATGCGAGCATCGCGTGCAAGATTCAGAAACTAATCTCAAAAAATGGAAGATGATGCTAAAGGGGAAATACAAAACCGGCGAAGCGATTGTCAGACTTAAGACTTACATGCAAAATCCGGATCCGGCATTCAGGGACAGGGTCCTTCTGAGAATCGAGGACAAGAAACATCCGAGAGTAGGAAAGAAATACAGGGTGTGGCCAATGCTGGAATTCTCGTGGGCAATAGACGATTATCTTCTCGGAACCACTCACATTTTGAGAGGAAAGCAACTTGTCATCGAGGACATGATGGAGGATTTTATATGGGAAAAACTCGGCTGGCCGAAAAAAGTTTTCGTGCATTACGGAATGATCAGGATAAAGGACGCAGAGGGGAAGCTAAGCAAGACAGAAACGAGGAAACTTGTCAAAGAAAAAGTTTATACCGGATGGGACGACCCTAGGACGTGGTCGCTGCAGTCACTTGAACGGAGAGGCATACAGCCGCAGGCCATCAGGAATTTTATTATCAATCTCGGGCTCAGCGAATCCGACATAGAAATACCGGCAGACATTCTGTATTCAGAAAACAGAAAACTGATCGATGCGAAAGCCAACAGATATTTCGCTGTGCTGAATCCCGTCAATATATCGGTCGAGAGCGCGAAGAAAACAAAATACGCAAGCTCTCCGCTGCATCCCGATTTTCCAAAAAGAGGAAACAAAAAAATTCCAGTAGACATGGAAAAAATTTTCGTCGAAAAATCCGACTTTGATAAACTCTCAGGGCAGGATGTCGGGCTCATGAACCTTTTTTCAATCAATCTCTCGGCAAAATCTAAAATGATTTCTGAAAAAATCAAATACGAAATTCCGAAAATACACTGGGTGTCGAAAGGCGCCGTGAAAATAAAAGTCGTAATGCATGACGGGTCTGTTTCAAACGGCCTAGCAGAGCCCGCGATCAAGAAACTGAAGAAAGGAGAAATGATTCAGCTTGTCAGAATCGGATTCTGCAAGGTTGATAAAGCAGGAAAAGAAACAGTTTTATACTTTAGCCATAAATAAATAGAAGAAAGGATGAGGTAATTAGATGCCGAAAGCGTATGTCAAATTTACAGTGCCGAAAGAATTGTCGGACAAGGTTCTGCAGCTTCTGGAAGCGGCGAAGAACAAGGGGAATCTCAGAAGAGGAATTAACGAGACAACCAAGTCCGTCGAGAAGGGCAACGCGCAGATTGTTGTTATGGCCGAAGATGTCGAGCCCGAGGAAATACTCATGCACATTCCGAGCCTTTGCGAAGAGAAGAAGATTCCTTACGTGTACGTTCCCGGAAAGCTCGATCTCGGAAGGGCTTCGGGCATTGACGTGCCTTGCGCTGCGATCGGAGTTGTAGATGCGGGCGAGGGAAAGGAAATTCTGAAAGAAGTTGTCAAGGAAATTTCCGGGCTGAAGAAGTAGGTGTGATTAGTTGTGGCTCAAGAATCGGTCCCGGCTGAAGTTCTGCAAGTTCTTGGAAGGACAGGAGTGCGCGGAGTCACGCAGGTGAGATGCAAGGTTTTGGACGGATCCGACAGGGGAAAAATTTTGACGAGAAACATAACAGGCCCGGTCAGAGTCGGAGACATTCTGATGCTTAGGGAAACAGAAATGGAAACAGCTGTCAGGATGGAAGCGAGGTAAGCCGGATGAAATGCTCATTTTGCGGAACAGACATCAGGCGAGGAACAGGAAAGATGTTTGTGAAGAACACCGGAGAGCTTTCATATTTTTGCTCGAGCAAGTGCGAGAAGAACAACGCGATGGGAAGAAACTCGAAAAAACTGAAGTGGGCAAAGAAGTAAATCCCTTTTTCTGTCAATATAGTTAAGAATAGTTTACGGGCCAGTAGATCAGTCCGGTTAGATCGTTCGCATGGCATGCGAAAGGCCTCGGGTTCAAATCCCGACTGGTCCACAAATATTCAAAAGAATCTCCACTGATTATCATTCTTAGTTGCATAAGAGCCGTCTTCTCTGCATTCCAAAAGAGGGAACTGGTATTTGTTGTATTCCAACGGGGACGTCAACCCGTCTGATTCTCTGATCGTTCCCGAACCGCACAAATAATAAATTTCATTGTATCCTTTCTGCTTCAGGTACCTGCCAGCCGCTCTCAACGTATCGCCCTCCGAGATGCATTCATCGACAACCAGAACAGGCCTGCCCGGATTTTCCTCTAAAATTTTGGTTTCGGATTTTGGGATATACAGTCCCGGTGGAACAATTTTCCCGCTTTCGAATGTGGACTCGTACCCTTCCCTGCAATTGCTGAGCAGCACCATGCCATGCGACTTGTTCAATTTTCGCAGATAGGATTCAACCAAAGAAGAATACGGCAGTCCGGAGACCAGCACGGAAACTGTCAGATATTTGCCCGGCAAATTGCCAGCAGGATTTTCTTCGACCGCTCTCTTCAAACTAAGGAAGGATGTTGGACAGATGCTGATAATTTTGCGCCCTCCGGAAGAATACAACAGGGTGTCGCTGCATTCCAGACATATTTTATCCTGAACGGCGTCCCCGAACAAAACAGAGTTTTGTTTAATCTGGCTCACAATTTTTTCTTTCGACTGCTCGTCCAAATTGGAAGAAGGGTCGAACAAACTGTACCAACGGGCGCGCAATTGGTCCAAATCCATATAAGTTTCGTATAGTCTCATCAGTTCGTTCAAAAACAGAATGTCCTGTTCCTTCGACATTGTTGTAAGATGTCCGAAAAGGTTTAAATTATTGACTAAAAATGTCTTTGGCAAACCTTTAAAAATTCTCCATTCTTATTATACTTACATTATATAGTGTGATAGAATGGCGAAAGGAAAAGCAAAGGACTTGGACAAAGCCGAGGAAAAAAAGGAAGAGAAGAAAGAGGAGAAGCCTAAGAAGCTCGACAAAAAAGTCGAAGCTGTTTCTCTTGTCCGTCTCGTAGGAACCGATCTCAATGGTGACAAGTCCGTATTGAATGCAATCAAAAATGTCAAAGGTGTCAGCCACGCGATGGCGAAGGCCGTATGCAACGTTTCCGGAATGGACTGCAGCGTGAAGCTAAACACTCTGGACGAATCCCAACTGAAAAAATTCGAAGAGATAATCAAGGACCCTATAAAATTCGGAATTCCCAATTTTTTGGTGAACAGGAAAATCGATGTGGAAACCGGTCAGACAATGCATCTCACGGGATCCGACCTGACGGTAGCCAACAAGTTCGACATCCAGAGATACGTTGATTTGAAAAATTATCGCGGATGGAGGCACGTTTTGGGACAGCCAGTTCGCGGACAGAAGACACGCTCGCACTTCAGGCAGAAGGGACGCGTTGTCGGAGTCATGAGAAAGGCGATCAAGCTGCAGATGGGCGGAAAGTCTGCGGAAGCCGGAGCGGCCGCTCCAGCTGCACCAGCAGCGGCGAAGAAGGAAGAGAAGAAGTGATCGGATGAAGAGATCGAGAAAAAAATACGAGACGCCGGGACGCCCGTTCGACAAGCAGAGAATCGAGGTAGAGAACAAGCTGATGAAAGCCTACGGACTGAAAACCAAAAAAGATCTTTGGGTGATGGAAGCCCTGCTCAGAAAATACAGAAGGCTCGCCAGGGAGCTTGCCGCGAAAAAAGACAAGGAAAGGGAGATTCTAATTGTAGAGAAAATGATAAAGCTCGGACTGATAAACCAGGGATCTCATCTCGACGACATACTCGGGATGAATATCAACAACGTGCTCGAAAGAAGGTTGCAGACGGTCGTCTTCAGAAAGGGGATCGCGAACAGCGTAAACCATGCAAGACAACTTATTGTGCACGGAAAAATTTCAGTCGAGGGAAAGAAAGTGAAATATCCAAGTTATATAACTTCGAGGGACGAGGAAGCTAAACTCCAGAATCTTTCAACTGAATCAAGCAAGGTGACGAAGAATGCCTAAGGAAGAGAAATGGGGAGTCGCCCACGTGTTTTCGACAGCGAACAACACTCTGATACACATAACAGACCAGACAGGATCGGAAACTATTTCCCGTTATTCGTCAGGAATGATGACCGACAAGGACAGAGAGGGAGGAAATCCATTCCCTGCGATGCTAGCCGCGAAGAAGGCCGGAGAGGAAGCAATAATGAAAGGTATAACCGGCGTGCACATACTTGTCAGGGCAAAGGGAGGAACAAAATCAAAATCCCCCGGAGCAGGAGCCCAGCCCGCGATCCGTGCGCTCGCAAGAGTGGGACTGAGGATCGGGATGATCGAAGACGTTACTCCGGTTATACACGGAAAGATGCGCGCCAAAGGCGGAAGGCGTGGAAGAAGAGTATAAACTTTAAATTGGTTCAAAAACCTAATCTACAGTTATTGACGTGATTCAAGATGAAAATAAACGTGCTCGAAAAAAACGGAATGGAAATGAAATTCTCGGTCGAGGGAATAAAGGATTCTTTCGCGTCGGCATTGAGAAGAATTATGATGACCGAAGTTTCCACCATGGCAGTCGAGTTTGTAGATTTTAAGAAAAACGATTCGGCGCTGAACGACGAGATCATTGCGAACAGGATCGGACTCATCCCTCTCACTTTTGACAAGGACGCTTACAACCTTCCGAAAGAATGCAAGTGCGAAGGCAAGGGATGCAGCAACTGCCAGGTTAAAATGGTTTTGAAAAAAGTCGGGCCCGCTGTTGTTTATTCGGGAGACTTCAAGTCGACTGCGAAAGATGTGAAGCCAGTGTTCGACAAGATCCCGATAACGGAACTTTTCGAGGGGCAGGAGATACAACTTGAAGCAACCGCACAACTCGGATTCGGGCGCGAGCATGCGAAGTGGCAGGGAGCAGTAGTCGGATACAAGCAGGAAAAGGATTCGTTTGTTTTCAATGTCGAGAGCGTTTCCGGAAGGCCGGTCGACGAACTGGTTATCGAGTCAGGAAAGATTCTCGAGCAGAAATTCGCCGACTTCGGCAAAGCAGTGAAGAAATTAAAATAGATTCTAATTCCATATTCTAATTACGCAGGGGTCGCCTAGGCTGGCAATGGCGCAGGACTTAAGTTATACGCGACTTAAGTGTTGAACAAAAGATGATATGAGAAATCCTGTGGGTTAGTCCCTTCGAGGGTTCAAATCCCTCTCCCTGCACTTTATTTTTTTGAAAATTTTGATTTAGCATCCGCATCGAATTCAAAATAATTGCAAGTTATTTCCTCTCCTTTCTGGATATCTTTGCTAGCATATGTGAAATCTTCATCGACAGGATTATCTGTATTTGGATTTTCTGCATGGTTGAAAAATCTTGCATCGTCAACACAAATAACATAGCCTCCTTTCTTTGCATCGTAATAGCCGAAATGCAGAACAAATGATTTGTCGATTTTCGAAAGCTTATTCAGTCTATCTTTTTTGATTACAAAATCCAATCCTTTCACAAATTTCCAGACAATTTTTCCTTTAGGAATAAATTCTCCAGCAAACAATCCGATCCCATCAATCCGGCTTTTATCAATATAAGTTCTGACTTGAAGCATAATACAAAAATAGCTTTCCAATTTAAAATTTATTTATTCATACTGCCAAAGTTACTTATGGCTGTTGCAGGAATCTGTGCTAGCTGCGGAAGACCTGCGATCGGACTTTTCACCTGCCATTCATGTGGATCGAAAGTGTGCCCGCAATGCGTGATACCCGCGAGCAGCTTCTGCAAAATTTGTCAGGGAAGGAAAATGGTGAAGTGACTTACGAAATCGTCGTTGGAATAGTCGGCGCAGGTTTTGTAATTCTCTCGTTTTTGCAGAAATCAATAAAGCTGACATACGGGCTGAACAGCGTCGGATGCATTTTCCTGCTTGCGTACTCGTACATTCTTTCGAACTGGGTGTTCGTCGGACTCAACGGAATGATATTTTTAATTACCGCGTACGATTTCATGCATTGGAAAAGAAAAGGATTTTCGAAAATTTACCACAAGCACAAACTGCAGTAAACAATTAATTTAGAATTTCATCAAACTGTCCACAAGCTTCTTCGTCGCTTCCTGTGAGTCTTCGCTCGTAGGCTTTATCAGATCGCTGACCATCCTCTCGATGACTTTTCTCTTCTCGGCCTCTCCGACAGAAACAATAGCAGTCCAAGGCTCCTTCAATTTTCCGACCATTTCACGAGTCTCGTCGAGCTGCTTTTTCATTTCGATGAGAGCTGTCCACAACTGAGAAATTTTTACGTCGTCGGCCTGAATGTAGGCTCCCTTGTGCCTCTTTGTCAAATACAAAAGACCCTCGAGAACTTCTCTCGACTCGTCTGTAAGAAGGTTTTTCCATTCTTCCTTTTCGTCGTCAGAAAGCCAACTCATACTTCTTTTTGTATGACTTGTTAAATTTAAATCCTTAATTGCAATAATGAATTTAACTAAAAAGCAAAAATTTAAAAGTTGAACAAGATGCAGACAGGAGATTTCGTTTCTATTGATTTTGTCGGAAGAGTGAAGGATACAAGGGAAATTTTCGATCTTACTTTCGAGGACGTTGCCAAAAAAGAAAATATCTACAATCCAAAAATAAAATACGAGCCGATAACGGTAGTCGTCGGCGCAGGTTTCGTAATTGTCGGACTTGACGACGCGATGAAAGAAATGAAAGTCGGCGAGAGGAAGACGATCGAGGTCGAGCCCGCGAAAGGATTCGGCGAGAGGAAGCCCGAGCTTGTCAGACTCATTCCACTTTCCTCGTTCAAGGACCAGAACACAGATCCCACTCCGGGAAGCTACGTAAGCATCAACGGAATCAACGGAAGGATTGTCAGCTCGGGCGGAGGAAGAATCAGTGTTGATTTCAATCACCCTCTTGCGGGCAAGAAACTGGAATACGACATCGAGATCAAGAAACTCGTGACGGACACTAATGAAAAAGTAAAATCAATTGTCGCTTATTTTGCAAACCTGGAAAAGGACGGCGTCGAGGTCGCGCTGAAAGAGAAGGAAGCCGAAGTGAAAATCAAGGGGAAGTCCGAGCTGAAAACCGAAGGAAAGAAACTCATCGCGGACAGGATCATCGAATGGGTGAAGGAAGTCGAGAAAGTAAGGTTCGTCGAAGAGTTCGGCAAATAATATAAATGAATTTATCTTTGTTTCGCGGAATTAGTTATATTCTGTTCACTGGAATGATTTGATGGGAATAAGACAGCTATCTGAAAAGCAGACTGAATCGCGCAACAGTCAGGCCGACGAGGAATTGCGAGAGATTCTCGAGAGAAAGAAGACCCAGATAAAAGTCGTCGGATGCGGCGGAGCCGGTAACAACACGATTACGCGACTGAACCAAGTCGGAATTTTTGGAGCAGAAACAATCGCAGTCAACACCGACGCGCAGGATCTTCTTTACACGGATGCCGACAAAAAAATTCTGATCGGGCGTGAGCTGACTTCCGGGCTGGGAGCCGGCGCGGATCCGCAGATCGGAATGGAGGCTGCGAAAGAAAGCAAGGACGAAATAAAGCACGCGCTGCAGGGTGCGGACATGGTGTTCCTAACATGCGGAATGGGCGGAGGTACCGGTACCGGATCAATTTCAGTTGTTGCTGATGTCGCGAAAAAACTTGGCGCGCTCACTGTGGCGATTGTGACATTGCCGTTCTCGATGGAAGGAAAGCACAGGGCAGCGAACGCGAGATTCGGGATCGATAATTTGGAGAATGTCGTCGACACGATGATAGTTATACCGAACGACAAGCTCGTCGAAATAGTTCCTGATGTCCGGGTCGAAACTGCGTTCAAAGTCGCAGACGAAATTTTAGTAAATGCAGTTAAAGGGATCGCCGAACTTGTTACCAAACCTGGTCTGGTAAATCTAGATTTTGCAGACGTGCGCGCAGTTATGGGCCACGCAGGAATAGCGTTGATAGGCATGGGCGAAAGCGACACCGAAAACAGGGCGTTTGAAGCTGTTGAAAAGGCGCTCAACAATCCTCTTCTCAGCATCGACGTCGAAGGAGGTAATGGTGCGTTGGTGAACGTCATAGGCGGGCCTGATGTGACAGTAAGAGAATCGCAGCAGATAGTCGAGGCAGTTTCGTCAAGGCTTGCGCCCGACGCGAAAGTCATATGGGGAACGCAGATCGACAAATCTCTCGGCGACACCGTCAGGGCGATGCTCGTAATTACCGGAGTGAAAGCTCCCCACATATTCGGCCAGGACAAATCGTACGGAAAGACCGTCAAGAAAAAAGCGATCGAGGAAGAGCTCGGCGTGGAATTCGTCGAGTGAAAAAGTTTTATAAATACTTCTCTTCAACTATAGATGAGAGCTGGTTATGGCTTTGAACATCAAGGAGACATTGGAGAATTACAGAAGGGTTCTTGCAGTCAGCAGGAAGCCAACGATGGATGACTACAAGCTTACCGCAAAAATCAGCGCGGTCGGCATGATAGCGGTCGGCCTCGTCGGATTCGTAATCTATCTCTTGTCTGTCCTGTTCATAGGCTGAAATCGGAAATTGGAGAAAAAATAAAATGATATTCACATTGAAGACAGTCGTGGGAAGAGAGAACATAGTCATCGAGTCGGTAGCATCGAAAGCAAAGACCGAGAACATACAGATCCAGTCTCTGATACATCCGCAGGAAATAAAGGGATACGTGTTTATCGAAGGCGAACTCAGCGATGTCGAGAGGGCCGCTCAGTCCGTCCCTCACGTGAGAGGAATAATAAAGAATCCGATCGAGATGAAGCAGATCCAGAGATTCCTGCAGCCGAAGACGATCGTCATAGAGCTCAATGTTGGAGACGTGGTCGAGGTTGTCGGTGGACCTTTCAAGGGAGAGAAAGGAAAAGTAACGAGATACGACAAAGTGAAGCGCGAGGTCACGATAGAACTTTTGGAAGTGACAGTTCCGATTCCGGTCACGGTCTCCGTAGAATTCGTGAGAGTCATCGAAAAAATCGGAGCCAAATAGGATTTAAATTGTTGCAAACAATTAATTCGAGATGATTTTAGATGCCGAGAAAAGAAATTTTGGATTTGCTTATTGAAGGCGGGAAGGCCGCTCCTGGTCCAGCCACTGCTCCGAAATTGTCCGCATTGAAAGTAAACATCGGTGACCTTTTCAAGAAAGTAAACGACGCGACTAAGGACTACGCCGGAATGCAGGTTCCGGTGAAAGTGGAAATTGACAGGGATACGAAATTATTCGAAGTGAAAGTCGGAACTCCTCCGGTCTCCAGCCTGATAAAAAAGGAAATGGGAGTCGATCTCGCGAAAATAACCGAGGAAGAAAAAACGAAGGGGAAAGTTTCAGTCGGAGATTTGAAAATGGATCAAGTTGTTAAGATTGCCAAAATGAAACAGGGTGCTCTGCTCGCGAAAGATTTGAAAGCGGCCGTGAAACAAATTCTCGGAACAGCCGCGAGCATGCCGATGACTGTCGAGGGTAGAAAGAGCAAGGAACTGATAAAGGAAGTTGACGAAGGCAAGTGGGATTCCGTAATTAGCTAATTCTATGTTTCCCAATTTTTTAAAATATCAAATTTATAATTGTCTGCTAACTTTGGACGAACCAAAAGTTAGAATACAATGTTCTCTTCCAAAATATTAGCAATCCCTCCGCAATTCCTGATCCATATCGCGATTTTCATCAGCTCCTTGATGTTGTCGGACTTCCAGACGGAATTCTGCATCTTCTTCGCATCAATCGATTTCAAAAGACGGTTGACCTTAATAGCCAGAATCGACTGGCCTTTCGGGATATCGAATAATAACAAATAGCTCATAAAGTGTTAAAAGTATGACAAATACATATAAAGATTTGTATTATTTACAGGTCAATTATTTCTTATAAACTATTTCTCGAATCCTTCTATCATGTTCCAACCTTGAGACTCCCCAATACGTGAGCATCAATTCCCCGAGCAAATTTTGCCCCAAGAACATGTCTAAAATTTTCGAATCTTTATCGTCGTGGAAATAGCCAACCAGACACGTATACGGATCGTGATTTATTTTATCGCCATCGGCGTGCGACGTAATCTTGATCGCTCTTACAGCCGGCATCCAGTTTCTTCTTCCAAATTTGTAAAACATTGCCTGGACATCGCTCGGATCAAAACGCCTGCCATAACTCAACAAAATACTTGTTTCCGCGGTTTCCCTGTTAATGGATTGTATCGACGTATCCGAATCCTCGTATCCAAATCCATGAAGCCCGCTTGTCCAAAATTTTCTCAGATGATTCATGTTATGATGAGACAGACCAAAAGGAATTTTGACACAATACTGCTTGGTCAACTTTGACAAGTTGTTGTAGTTATTCGGACTGTGTGGAAAGGATTTCGGAAACTGAATGAAATGCGCCTTTATCCCGTGTTTTTCGACAACGTGCTCCTCTTTGCCTCCATCAATTTTCGGGACATTTATCCAAGCCTTCCGACCATTTTTTTCGTAGGCCCTTTTTTGGGATTCTGCGACCAGCAATGACATGATTATCGAATAACAGAGAAACTTTTTAAAGGTTGAGCTACAACTAGATTTACCCGCAAGTCACTGCTTCGGCAGGAGGGTCGTAACATGAATGAAAAAATATTGAAAGCCGTGAAGGAACTGAAAGAGAAATCCGAGAAAAGAAACTTTTCTCAAACTTTTGATTTGATCGTTTCCTTGAAAGATATCGACATGAAGAAGCCCGAGAGCAAGATCAACGAGGACTTCCCGCTTCCGCACAGCAGGGGAGACGACGCGAAGGTAATAATTTTTTCCGACACTCAAAAGTTTCCTGACGCGGAAGTGATGACCGGAGCCGACATAAATTCTCTTGCCGCGAACAAAAGGAACGCGAAAAAGATTGCGAGAGACACGGACTTCTTTTTGGCGGAAGCAAAGCTGATGCCTCTGGTCGGTAAGGTTCTCGGCCAGTCGCTCGGTCCAAGAGGAAAAGTCCCGAAGCTTCTTATCGGAAACATTCCGGACCTGGTGAAAAATTACAGACACGCCGTGAAGCTGAGGACAAAAGATTCTCCGGTGATACAATGCATGACCGGGAACGACAAGATGCCGGACGAGCAGATCGCGGAAAATATAGAAGCGGTTGTAAACTTTCTGGCGCACAAGCTTCCGCAAGGCAAGAACAACATCGGAAAGGTCCTGCTCAAAATGACAATGAGCAAGCCTATCAGGGTAGAGGTGTAATGAGATGGCGAAAGAACAAAAAATAAAGGCGGTCGAGGAACTGAGAAAACTAATCGATTCTTATTCGACAGTCGGAATCATCGACATGAACAAGCTCGGAGCAAAGCAGCTGCAGGAAGTCAAGAAGGCCCTGCGCAGAAAGGCGAACATAATGATAACAAAGAAAACTATTTTGCTGCGCGCAATAAGATCATCGTCGAGAGAGAAAATCGGCGATCTCGAAAAACTTGCTCCACTCCAGCCAGCAATTGTGCTGACTAACGAGGATCCGTTCAAATTTTACGCCGTCGCGAGCAAACTGAAATCGCCGACATTCGCGAAGGAAGGCGACGTTGCGGAGGATGAAATTTTTGTTGCGGCAGGCCCGACAGGATTGATGCCGGGACCAGTCATCAGCGAATTCGCAAAAGTGAAGATACCAGCCGGTGTCGAGGAAGGAAAAATTTCAGTCAAGAAAGATACAGTAGTTGCAAAAAAAGGCGACAAGATTTCGAAGGATCTCGCGGTCATTTTGAGGAAGCTGAAGATACAGCCGATCAACGTCGGAATAATAATTTCAGCGGTTTACGAGAAGGGAATGATATACGTGAAGGACACGTTGGACCTTGTAGGGGAAAATTATCTGAACAAAATCAAGCAGGCTTTCAACGAAGCTTTAAATCTGTCTGTTGCCATAGGTTATCCAACAAAGGAGAACGTGGCTCAACTGTTGGCGAAAGCTTACAGGCAGGCACAGGCTGTTGAAAAAATAATAAAACAACCAAGTGGAGGTTCGAATTAAATGCAAGAAGTTTACGCCAGCTTAATACTGCACGATGCGAAGCAAGCTATCAGCGAGGACAACATCAAGAAAGTTTTGCAGAGCATAGGCAGCACAGTTGACGAAGCCAAAATCAAGGCCTTAGTTGCGTCGCTCGAAGGACAGAACATCGACGAGCTCATCAAACAGGCTGCTGTTGCGGTGACCGCCGCGCCGGCTGCTGGAGCTAGCGAGAAGACGGAAGAGAAGAGCGAGGAAGAGGAGAAGAAGGCGTCTGAGGAAGCTTCGGCTGGATTGAGCGCACTATTCGGCTGAAGTGATTTTTTACTTTCAGCTAGCCATGTAGGTGAAGAAATAGTGAATAATTCAATCAGGGAAAAAATTGAAAGCGGATATTACTCCGATTCAAATCGTGCTCCGGATCTGAGAGTAATGTTAAGACTGCATGACGAGAACGCCCCGATGTCCGTGGAGAATTTGTCAAGCGACACAAAAATTTCCATAGTCACGGTAAAAGATGCTATAATAAGATTACAGGGCCGTTTCTATCTTGATAGAGTTAAGACATCTTCGGGCCTGAAATATTTACTCACAAAATTAGGAAAGGATTACGCGCTAACCAAAGAAGAAGCGACAAATTCTCATTTGATGATCGGAAAGGTTCTTGAAATGGAGACTACTGAATGTTAGACGACAACTGCATTTTCTGCAAAATAGTAGAAGGGAAACTCCCGGCGGTCAAAATTTGGGAGGACGATGAACATGTTGCGATTTTGGACCTTTATCCGCGGGTCGAAGGTCAGACTCTCGTCATAACGAAGGAACATTTCGATTCGTACGCATTCGACCTACCGGACGATGTTTTTGAAAAACTTTTGATGGCGGCGAAAAAAATCGGGAAGACGCTTGACAAGGCGCTCGGTGCCGAAAAGACGGTAATGATAACAGAAGGTTACGGTGTCAATCACGTTCACGTCAAACTTTATCCGAACCCTCCCGGAGGATACGAAGGATTCACCACAACTGCATTGGGCCAGAAGGCGACAGTCGAAAGCCTTGAGGAAGTTGCCAAAAAAATCCGCGAGGCGATCTAATGGTTGAGCTGAAAGATATTTTCAAATTCCAGAAAGAGTTCGACGAGAAGCACGGATGGATCTGGGACCATGCCGACCCGGAAAAGAGAAGCAACATGCTGAAGCTGGGCGCGCTTGCGTTGGCGGGAGAGGCTGGGGAGTTTGCGAATCTTGTGAAAAAAGTCTGGAGGCAGCTGGACCACGACGGAACGGGCCCGAGCGCGGAGATGGTTAAAAAATTGCAAGAGGAAATCGTGGATGTTTTTATCTACGTTGTAACTTTGAGCGAAAATTTAAATCTGGACCTTGAGAAAGGTTATTTCGACAAGATGAAGTTTAACAACGAAAGGTTCCAAAAATTCGAGAAGGGAAAAGATGAAACAACTGCTTGAACTCGCTGAAAAAATCCAGAACAAGGAACTGAGGAAAAAGGTAATCGATTTTATCAAGGATCCCACGCCGACACACAAGGATTTCAAGAAATATCCGAAAGGAAAATGGGATGAAATAAAAACTTGGTTTTCTGTCGGAGGAAGCCCTGTCGAGCGAGATGTTCTCAACCACACTTCCGCAGTCACAGAACTTTGCATTTCTATCGCTGACATAGTCGAGAGAAATTACAAGACGACTGTCAACAAGGATTTCCTAATTGCCGGCGCGCTTCTGCACGACGTCATGAAACTTGTGGAATGGAAAATGGGAGAGCTCGGTCCGGAGCACACAGGAATCATGCTCGACCACTCAATCATGGGATCCGCGGAACTTTACAGCAGGGAATTTCCGGAGGAAATCATCCACATAGTCGCGTCGCATTTCGGCGAACACGGGCCAACCGCTCCAAGAACGATAGAGGCGTACATAGTCTACAATGTCGACAGCTTCCTAGCGATGATAGAATACAACATCAACCTTCCGAAGCAGAAAGCGCAGCAGCTTCCAATGATTTTGTTCGACGACGAAACGATTAAGAAACTCGGCGAGAAATCTTAATAGATGTCAGAAGAACTTATTTCTAAAACGATAAAACCCGCGACTGATTTTATTGGAAAAATAAAGAAAGACAGCAGGGTCACGATAGTTTACGGGCATGACAACGATACGATATGCTCAGCAGCAATAATTTACAAACTTATTGAAAAGAAATTCGGAATAAAATCAAAACTCGTCGTGTCCGAATTCAATTTCAAACTTGGCGAAAGTTCTTTTGATGAAATCAAAAAATCCAATCCAGAATTCGTGATTGTTCTCGACATCGCGGAAATCCCGAAAATCACCGAGGTGTTCTTAGAAAATTATGAAACCATTGTGATAGATCATCACGGACCGTCAATTTACAAAAAATTGGCATATTCCAATCCAATGCTGCACGACAAAAAATCCTACATACCAGTGACTTACATTTCTTACAGGATTTACAAAACGTTTTTCGACCCAAAAGAAATTTTGTGGATAGCTGGCATCGGGACGTTGGCAGATCATGGAGTGAGACAGACTACCGACCTTTTCAAGGAAATCAAGAAATACAATTATGAGTTGGTCGATGACATTGAATTCGTAGATGAAAAAATGTTTGACTCTACAACGTTAGGACTTTTATCAAAAATGTTCGATTCTGCAGCAGTAGTGAAAAATATCGAAGGGGTCAGGCTTGCAGAAAAAATCCTTATCGAATCCGGTTCGTACAAAGACATACTGCAATTGAAAAATGCAGACATCAAAAAACTTTCGTCATTGTATGAAACCAAAAGAAAAGAATTCGAAAGGCTGGTCGATGATTTTCACAAGAACAAAAAAGAAATCGGGATGTTTCTGATTTACGAGATAAAATCAAAATTGAAACTCAAATCAAATCTCGCTGGATACATACAGCAATTCTACAAAGACAAAATAATCGTTGTCTACCAGCTACAAAAAGATTTTTACGAGATGAGCTTCAGGAGAGGACCGGATGTTAAAACAGATTTAAGAACTGTTGCAAAGTTTTCTGTAAGATCTATTGAAAATTCCAGCGCCGGGGGGCACGAGCCGGCATCCGCCGCAAGAATTCCAAAAAAAGATTTGGACAAATTCGTTGAGAATTTGAAATTATATTCTGAATAATATGTTATGGACTATGGGAAATCTACTCCCCCGAAAAACGCCTAAGCCGACGCGACAAAATAATTTTTAGATTGACATGAAATGCAAAAAATGCAGCTCGCCGAGACTCATGAGCTTCATAGACGGAGACGGACAGCACAGGCTGTTCTGCAGGATCTGCTCGATAAGCTTCCTGGATTCTTCTTTTAAGGTCCCGCGCCAGATCGAACTTCGTATGCCAAGAATATACAAGAACAATGCGGCCCTTGTGAGGAGAGGATGAAAATGATGATGACTGTCGCGAGCGCCCAGGTTGAATTCCTGATTGACGAGAACGGCAACAAGAAGATGCGCGTGAACATTTTCAAGAACGGAAAGACGTACGGATTCATGAAGCCGGTTGTTTCTTTTAAGGGAGAGCAGAGCCTTCGAAAATCCTTATAGACCATTCCGCTTCGCCAAGGTCTCTGCTATTTCCCAATTTCCTAATTTTTAACATACAACTATAATTTGCTTCCATTAAAATGGAAAAAGAATTTAAGCTGGGCCGAGACATTAAGAAGTAGTTGAAATGGTAGACGGAATCCTTCTTTGGGGAATAGTCGGGCTTGCGGGACTTTTCATAGTCGTCTTTGTCTATTACTACAACCGCGTCCGCGAACTTTCCAACAGGATCGGCAACGCGTGGTCGCAGATAGACGTTCAACTGAAAAAGAGGGCGGACCTAGTTCCGAATCTTGTCAGCACAGTGAAGGGATACATGAAGCACGAGAAGGACGCGATAAAGATGGTCACCGAAGCCAGGGAAAAGATGATGGCCGCCGGAGGCATGAAAGAAAAGGCGAAGGCGAACGACCAACTTTCAAAGGCTCTGAAAACAATTTTTGCGCTTGCTGAAAACTATCCGAACCTGAAGGCGAGCGAGAACTTCACACTGCTGCAGGAGCAGCTGGAAGGAATAGAAAACAAAGTTGCATACTCGAGACAATTTTACAACGATTCTGTTCTGGAGTTCAACAACCTGATCACGACCATACCGGGCAAATGGTTCGCTGGCGGAAGAACGACGAAGGAATATTTCGAGGCTTCTGAAAAAGAAAGAGCGCCGGTGAAAGTTGAATTTTGAAATGAAAGCAGTAAACCTTTTCGACCAGATCAATCTCAACAAAAGAAATTCTGTACTTCTAAGTTTCCTTGTCATCGCAGTTCTGATGTCGCTCGTCTACGTGATAATGCAAATCTTCACTTCCGGATTTTCGATAGGCATACTGACAATCTCGGGACTCCTGATAATTCTGTACACGTATTTCACGTACCAGTACGGGGACAAAATCGTAATTGCTGCGACCGGAGCAAGACTTGTTCAGGACGAGAGAAAATACGCACATCTTGTAAATTCAGTCGAAGGACTCAGCATAGCGGCGGGCATACCAAAACCGAAAATCTACGTGATGGAGAGCGACGATATCAATGCGTTCGCGACTGGTAAGGACCCGAAAAACGCAAGCATAGCGGTCACGAGAGGAGCGATCGAAAAACTAAACAGGCAGGAACTCGAAGGAGTGATAGGACATGAAATATCACACGTGAGAAATTTCGACATAAGATTTGCGACAGTAGTAGGCGTGATGGTAGGACTGGTCGCGATAATCAGCGACATGTTTCTGAGGTCGATGTGGTACGGTGGTGACAGAAGGGACAGGGGAAAGGAAGGAGGAATTTTAATTTTGATCGGGCTTGTGCTTGCCGTGCTCGCTCCGATCGTAGTCAGGCTGGTCCAGCTTGCGATATCAAGAAAAAGAGAGTATCTCGCAGACGCGTCGTCCGCACAGCTGACAAGATATCCGGACGGTCTCGCCGACGCTCTTGAAAAAATTAAAAAGAACCACAACAAGATGAAAATCAGCGATGCTGTCTCGCATCTTTTCTTTGACGATCCGACAAAGACCCATCTAGACAGCCTTTTCGCAACGCATCCGAGCATCGATTCAAGAATCAAGCTGCTAAGAAGCATGTGATTTTTAAAGTTTGGTTACTTACTGTTATTCATGGGCTCGTTCAACAAGGAAGTTGAAATGAAATTTTTTCTTGACAAGTTCCCAGAAAAGTTAAAGGATGCCCCGTTCAACGAATCAGAAGAAGTCGACGAATATTTCATGAATGACGAAATTGCAAAGGAAGGCAGGTTATATCTCAGAATACGAAGCAGGGGAATCAGGAAAGTTTTAGAATTAAAGGAAATAATGAAACACGGATACGATACCGGAGTTTGTAATGCAGAAGAAACTGTAATTGAAATATCAAACGACGATTACGAGGACATCAAAAAGATTTTGCAGAAAGTTTTGCCGTTAAAATTCACAATCAAGAAAATTAGAAAGAAGATGAAATTCAACGAATGTGAAATTTGCATAGATGACGTCGAGCAGTTGGGAAAATTCATCGAGGTCGAAGGAACCGAGGAAAAAATTCTGGAAACGTGTAAAATATTGGAAATAGATATGAATTCTGTCGACAAGAGCGGTGGCTACGCACAAATGATGCTTAGGAAGATCGGTGCGATAAATTAATTTTTGGATTTCATCACGACAAACAAATGATGCTTCTCGTACGGATCCAATTCAACCTTCTCAAGAATTTCAAAATGCTGCTCCAAAACGGTCAGCGCTTCCTTGTAAATCTCGCGCGGATTTTTCGTGACATCTATCGACTGGCTCTTGATAGCAATCATCGCGTGGCCTTTCGGCTTCAAAAATTTCTGGGCGTTCCTGATAAGAATCTCAATCTGGTCGGGACTTGCAACGTCTTCGAAGACCAAATCAACTTTCTCGAAAATCTGGTTCTCATATTTTTCGGGCATCCTTGCGTCGGCAAGTATAGGTATAATATTTCCGCGACTTTCTGCAACTGCGATGAGATCGCGCAAAACTCTTTCTGCAATGTCAACGCCGTAAATTATTCCCTCGCTTCCTATCACGTCTGAAAAATGAGACGAGGTAGTTCCGCTAGCTATCCCAAGATAAAGAATCTTCATCCCCCTTTCAAGCGGGAAAAATTTCAATCCGTTCTTCAACGCGGCAGCCGGCTTGCTCCTGTAATAATCCCACACCCTGTATTCAACGCCGTCTTTCATGACAAGCTCTTCGCCGTAAACTTTTTTTCCCGGAACAAGATTCGGCGTCAGGAATTTCCCTTTCTCCCTCAGAATATTTTCAGGCAACATAATATCATTTCGATTTTAGAATTCCGTTTATCCTTTCTTCCATTTCCTTTCTCATCTTGTCGCCCTTGTATTCCTTGCTGTAGTAATCAAGCTTGGCCGCGATGGAAAGCTTGGAAGAAATTATCCTCGCTACTTTTCCCTTCAGCTGTTCTGGCGCGTTCTGCACAAGCTGATGGTTGAAAATAAGTCCGAACCGCGGAGACTTTCCTTTGCCGTGCAAAAATCTGAACAATGCTTTTTCTGCGCCAAGAAGCTGTATCGTGCTCGACGGCATTCTCGCCAATTTGTCGAGACCTCCGGCTTTCGATATCAACTTCGCCGACAGCGACGCCCCGGCAAGATCGGTGAAATTCGGTGCAACTTCCTTTAACATTCCTTCCAAATATTTTGAAAGGTTTTTTCTTAGCGCATAGATTCTGTTTATCTCAGCCGCGAACAATTGTATTGTTTTGATGTCCTCTTCCTTGAGGTCGGCTCCCATGCTTTTTGATTTCAATTCTTTCACGCTCTCTTCGTCCACATTTTCCCTGCTGCCAAATTTCTCGACAAGAAGAGCAAATTTCTCGTGATTCTGCACAGCCCTGTCCATCTCAGGAAAATGAAGACCGTACCATTCTCTAAGCCTCTCGACAAAAATATTCACGCACTTGTCAATCTCCTCTATCCCTCCGTTAGCCTGAACTATGAGACTGTCGCGCCCGACAGCTTTCTTGATCTTGACTTTCGCCAATTCGAGGTTGAACTTTGTGAAAAACTGGTTGAACTCTATCTGGTCCTTGACGAATTTTTTCTCGATTGCGAATTTTCTGAGATTGTCCTTCAAAAACTGCTCGGCATCGCTGTTGAATTCCACATGCCTCGCCCCCTCCTTTCTCGAAGTGAAAACGAATTCCCTGTAATTTTTCCTGCCGAGTTCGTTCCTGACCAGCTTCTCCTCGTCGAGCATTTCTATCTCAGATCTCTTCACCTTCTCGGCGACTTTTGCGGAATCCTTTTCAAACGGCTTGAATGCAAGGACCTTCTTTTCCTCGCTTACTCCGAACACCCCGATGAAAGTGGGGATTATGTAAACCTTCATAGGATTTTATTTATGAGACAAAGACTTAAAAGCCAATAGGTAGCTAGATTCTATATGAAAGAAAAACTGGTTTTGCTTATTGCGAAGGACTGTTCCTACATCGTTGACACTACGAAAGACTTTCACACTAAAGACGGGGTGATAAGATCAAAGGATCTTACGAAAAGCAAATTCGGATCGGAGATCAAGACCAGCATGGGAAAGAAATTTTATCTCGTAAGGCCGACCGTCAACGACGTCATCACCAAAAAATTGAAAAGAACTGCGCAAGTAATCCTTCCTAAAGATATTTCGCTTATTCTCGCTTACACTGGAATCTCTCCAGACAGCTTCGTTGTCGATGCCGGAACGGGCAGCGGATACCTATCAATTTTTCTGGGATATTATCTGCAGCGCGGAAAAATTGTCACATACGAAGAGAACAAGGAATTTCACAATGTGGCGAAGGAGAATGTCAAGATAACCGGTCTGAAAAATATCACATTGAAAAACAAGAGTATAACTTCGATCAGCGAGAAGAATTTCGACATTGCAACCCTCGACATGCAGAAAGCCAGCAAAGTCATATCAAAAATATATTCTCGGCTGAATGTTGGCGGATGGCTTGTAGTCTATTCCCCGACCGTCGACCACCTTTCATCTGTCGCAAAGGTCCTGAGGAAATTAAAATATTCGGAGATCAAAACCGTAGAAAACATTGTGAGGGAATGGCAGACCGAAAGGACTATCAGACCCAAAACATTGGGATTAATGCATACGGGATTCATTACTTTTTGCAGAAAACTGGGGTTGTAGTTTAACTTGGTCAGAACTTCGGTTTCGGGTGCCGATGATCCGAGTTCAAATCTCGGCAACCCCATTAATTAATAAAATCCAGACTACAAATTTTAATTTATGGTGTACGCGATATTTCTGACTACGCTTGTTGCGATCGTACTTTTGTTTTTCGCCGCCAGAAAATTTTTCAAGAAAGACCTGACGGGCGAACTTCTTATCGGCTTCTTTCTCGGACTCTTCTGGGAAATCCTCACAAACCAGTCATGGAATTACGACACGACGCGCATGATAACGCTCTTTCTCGGAAGAGCGGAGATACCAATTGAAATTTTGATGGGGTGGTCGTTCGTGCTCGCGGCATCGATACTGGCGACGGAAATAATTCAGAAATTCACCAAACATTACGGCAAGCTATCTTTCTTTGCGATAGGAATTTTCTGCATATTTGCAATCGGGTTCTCGACAGAGATAATCGGAATCAACACCGGAATGTGGACTTATCCTGAAAACGTCGACAGCGGCATGTATTATATTGGTGAGATTGCGATCCCTACAAAAGTGTCCTTCGGTTGGATGTTCTTCGGAATGCTGTTCCTGATAGTCACAAAATACTACCACCACGTTGTGGAGAGGTACGTCGAGTTCAATCTCAAGAAGCTGGCAAGGAAGATTTCTGGGCGTCGTCGACGATAACATTCCCGAGTTCAACTTGTTTTTTTATTATTCTCGCAACATTAGGGCCGACAATTTTTGAAAGCGATTCCATAGGAATCTTTTTCAGCGAATCAATTGTTTTGAGATTTGCATTGTAAAGTTTTCTCGCCCTTATGCGGCCGATCTGCTCGAGTTTTACGAGCGGGAGCAATTCTTCCTTTATCCCGTATTTCAGTCTCACTCTCGTCTTCCTGATCTCTTTCAGAAGATCTTTGTGGCCAAGAAGCAATCCGAGCTCGTTCATCGAGAATATCAACCAGTCAATATTGTCAAGCCTGTTCCTCAACTCGCCCGGAGCAACTTTGAATTTCGTAAGTATCTCGTCTTCTGTCAATTCGTCCAACCACGCTTCGAAAAGTACAGCGGTCTTGACAGATTTGAAAAAATCCTCGAATTCCAAATCCCATTCTTCAGGTATGCTCTGCAAAAATTCCGACTCCCTTTGGGAGACCAGATTTCCGAGATCTCCAAATTCTCCCGCCCTAACTCCGATCAATGGTTGCATCTCAAGCGTGTTGCAGGCCGTCTGCACAAAACTGAATGCAGTGATTTTCTTTTCCATCGCTTTGTTCAACGCGTCGATAAAATTATGGGCAGTGAGCGGATCGAGATACAGCTCTGAAACTCTTTTTCCGATTCTCGTCGGATAAATTTTTCCCGACTCGTATTCTACGAGACCCCATTCGACAAAGTTCCCAATTATTTCCAGCAGCTTTTCTTTTATTGCAGTGATGTCTCCGAACTGGAAAGCGTAGAAAGTTTTCGAAAAGAAATCGAAAAGCGATTCCTCTGTTTTCACGAACCCGCTTGCAACCAGAGAAAGTGTGTGCATCCTGAGTATTGGTTCGACTGCAAGCTTCGAATAAATATCTTCGACATCGCCATGAATGAAATGATTTACAAGATCGTCAGCGTCGTCTTCCGATTTCGCGACAAGTATCGCCTCGCCAAAACTATCATACTGCGGCCGGCCGGCCCGTCCGGTCATCTGCTTGTACTCCAACACTGGGATGTAGGACATTCCCATGCCGTCGTAATACCTTTTCGCGTCCCTGATGACAACTCTGAATGCGGGGAGGTTCACGCCCAAAGCAAGTGTCGGAGTCGACGTGATAACTTTTATCAGACCTTTCCTGAAATTTTCTTCAATCAGCTTTTTCTGTTTTCCAACCAGACCAGCATGATGAAACGCCGCGCCGTTTATAACGCAGCTTGCAAGACGCTTGCATTGCTTTGTCGGAGAGTCGAGCGCGCCCAGCACTTCATTGTAAACATTTCCAAGCTCCTTTTTCTCGTCCGGAGAAAGGAGCCGTCCAGTAATATTCGATAAATTCTCTGCAAGAGCCTCCGCATTTTTTCTCGTTGACACAAAAAATAGCGCCTGTTTTTTCAACGACAAAGTATTTTTTACAATTCCTATTTCCGTTTCCTGCTCAGTGAGCGAATATTTGTTACCTCCGAAAAGCTGTATGCTGGAATCGAACGACACCCCCTCGTACAATTTCACCGGCCTGAAGTCGCTGACAAGAAGATTAGCGTTCAGCCATTTCGCGAGCTCGTTTGAATTTTTGATAGTCGCTGACAAGCCGAGAATCTGAGCATTCGGAGAAATCTCCCTCAAAATTGTCAAAAGAATTTCCAGCGTCGGGCCGCGCGACGCGTCATTTAGCAAATGTATCTCGTCCACAACAATCAATCCTATCTGGCTTGTCCATGGAGTGCCGTGTCTGATCAAAGAATCGAGTTTCTCTGTAGTGCATACAATAACATCGTGATCCGACAGCCACCTGTCTGTAGAATCGAAATCCCCGACAGAAAGCGCGACTTTGTATTTGCCGTCGAAAAGTTTCTTGAAATATTCGTACTTCTCGTTCGCCAGCGCGACAAGCGGAGCGATATAGACGGCCTTGCATCTCCTCTCGTTAAATTTGTTCAGCATTGCAAGAGCGGCAATCAAAGTCTTCCCGCCAGCAGTTGGCATAGAAACGACGAGACTTTTTTCCTTCAGCAGATTTTTTCTGATGATGTCTGCCTGCGGAGGATACAAGTCCGATATTTTTTCTTCGGTCTTAAACTTCTCCACGAATTCCTTCGGTACTCCGAATTTCTCAAGCTCTTCAACTCTCATGCGATTCACATCAATATTTATTGCTAATTCATCCAAACAACTTTATTGATAAAAATGTTTTCCCTCGGCATCGAAAGCAGCGCGCACACTTTTGGTATTGGAATAATGGATGACAAAGGAAATATATTAGCTGATGTGCGGGATATGTTCGTTCCGAAACCCGGCAAGGGATTCGTTCCGAGGGAACTGGCCGACCACCATCTTGAAGTTGCCAACAAAATTTTGAACGACGCACTGAAAAAATCGAAAATGAAAATTTCAGACATCGACGTTATTTCTTTTTCGCAAGGACCGGGAATACCGAACGCGTTAAGAGTCGGGTCTACGATGGCGAGATTCATTTCCGAAAAATTCAAAAAACCTTTGGCTGGAGTGAACCATTGCATCGCCCACATAGAAATCGGAAAAATGGAAACTGGCGTAAAGGATCCTGTTGTAGTTTATCTTTCGGGCGGGAACACTCAGATTATAGCATATGTCGACGGCTCGTACAGAATATTCGGCGAATCGGAAGACATTCCTGTCGGAAATTGTTTCGATTCGATTGCAAGAGAAATGAATCTGAAAATGCCCGGCGGAATCGAAATAGAAAAACTTGCAAAGAGCGGGAAATACATCGAGCTACCGTACGTCGTAAAGGGAATGGATCTCAGCTTTACCGGAATTGCTACCGACTCTATTGAAAAATTCAAATCCGGAGCGAAAAAGGAAGACATAGCATACAGCCTGCAGGAAACATGCTTTGCAATGCTAACAGAAGTTGCGGAACGTGCGCTGGCACATACAGGTAAAAAAGATATTCTTCTTGTCGGCGGAGTGGCTGCTAACAAAAGATTGCAGGAAATGATGAAAAAGATGTGCGATTCGCGCGGAGCAAAATTCAACGCGGTTTCTCAGAAATTTTCTGGCGACAACGGATCGATGATAGCGTGGACTGGAATATTGCAGAAGAAAAGCGATCAGATTTTGAAAATAAATCAGAGTGGTATAAAACAGAATTGGAGAACTGACCAAGCGGAAATTGCCTGGTTATGATTCGATTTAGATCAATTCGTTCTCGCTAACGATCACGAAGTCGCCAATGCTCTTAACAGCGGAAAACGGAACCAGCAACCTTCCCTTCTCGTCGGACTTTATGTTCAGGTCGTTGAGATGCTTCGTGGGTTGGTCTACTATGATGTTCAAGAGCTCGCCGCTCTCTGTGATGAAATCGATGTTGTTGACTACACCGAATTTCCTTCCCGTCTCCTCGCTGATAATGGTCTTTCCTATTATGTCGCCAGCGCGGACTTTTTGTTCAGCCATTGTAAAATTCACCTTTTGTTTGAACTTGAGTAGTTTGATATATCAGTATATTGTTCTTTAACCTTTTTAAGCTATAATTGGATTATGCAGCGCTTGTTCATCGGGATTTTCATTCCGAAAGATTTAAAAGAAAGAATACTTTCGCTGCAGGGAAAGATAAAATCCGTGCATCAGGGCTGCAAATTCGTGGAACCTGAAAACATGCACGTCAGCCTGTCATTCATTGGAGCAACCGAGGACGATAAAGTTCCGGATATCGAGCAAAAATTGTCAGATGTCTGTAAAAATTTCAAAAAATTCAGCGTCCGAGTCGGCGGACTGAAGATCATACCGAGCGAAAAATATATTCGAGTTCTCGCTCTGGACCTTTCGTCGGAAGACAACTTGGAAAGGCTGTCGAAAGAAATCAAAATTAATGTTGGAGGGGATGTCAAGCCTCCACATCTCACATTGTGCAGGATAAGCAGGCCAATTGACGACAAGGAAAGGTTTGTGGAGAAGTTGAAAGGAATTGACTGGACCGTAGGAAGTTTCGTGGCAGACAAGGTCTCTCTGATAAGCAGCGTGGTGTCCAGAAGCGGGCCAACATATACATCATTGCACGACTATGGTCTCTGAATTCGAATTGTTTATAACATCCTTAGGCGCCGTAATGAATTCCTTTAGCTCGCGCGCTTTCGGCTCCGACTTGTACTGCTCGATTGAAATTTTCTCGCGGAGCGTCTTGTAGATTTCTTTTTTTGTAAGATCCTCGACTTCTTTTCCCTGCGGCGCCCTCGATATATAATCTACTTCGCCGAGCTGCATGAATTCCTTGATTATCAAGTCCCCTCCCCTGTCGCCGTCGACAAAGAGCGTCACGACCTTTTCCCTGGAAAGGTTCACGATGTCTTCAGGAATGTTTATGCCGTCGATGCATATGGCGTTCTTGATTCCGTTCTTCAAAAGATTGATCACGTCAGACCTGCCCTCCACGATCACAATTTCATCGGACGTCAAAACTTCTGGGCCACACGAGAATCCTCGGTATTCCTGCAATTGCGAAATCCTCGCGCTCTCCTTTATTTTTTCCGTCATCGTAAGAGACGACACATCCTCCTCTTCCATGCTCTCGAGAATTTCCTTCGCGCGGCCCATAACAAAATCGCGCTTTAATGAACGGACGTCCTTCATCTCTTTGATTTTCACTTTCGAGTTACAGGGACCGATTCTTTCTATCGTCTCGAGTGATGCCGCAATCAACGCTGTCTCCGAACTGTCCATGCTTGTAGGAATAATTATTTTTCCGATTGTCTTCGCCGACTCTGAAATTGCCTCGACATCTATTCTTCCTATTCGTCCGGTTCTCTGCAGCTCTCTCAGATCCAAATCAGGACCGAGCAATCCTTCCGTCTGCCCGAATATTGCGCCGATGATGTCAGGCTTTTCCACTATTCCGTCTGACGAGAACTCTGCCTCGATTAGATATTTTGTTGTAGACTGAGCTAATTTTACCATTAAATGATTCCTCCATGAAAGATGAAGTGATTAATTTTGTGACAGGCGTGATATCCTCTATGTGAGATACGTGAAACAGATTTCTGAATCTGTTGCGATGTTCCGAAAGCGTTTTTATTTCGTCGTGATTCAGCATTTTTTCGAGCAAGGACGCTTTCTCCTCGCCCTCTCTGTCGAAGTCTGTTAGTATCGTTACGGGATTTGTGTTTCGTGATTTTACCTTCTCGACAATCGCGTCGAGCGAATTTCCGGAAATGTCCATTACATTTTCCAAACCTAAAAGAGACAGCTGTTTTTTGTCGTTGACACCTTCGACTATGATAAGACCGTCTTCATCAAGCAAGTCCGTTTTGAATTTGATTATTTTTTCGATGTTGAACAT
The DNA here is from genome assembly GCA_964539655.1 of uncultured archaeon. Taxonomy (GTDB): domain Archaea; phylum Aenigmatarchaeota; class Aenigmatarchaeia; order CG10238-14; family SCSR01; genus CAZIJH01. The sequence continues at coordinate 33,534 of CAZIJH010000002.1, forward strand.
AAATTTTATTCTATATTTTCGATGATGTCTCGCTCTGTGATAATTCCTTTGAGATTGCCGTCGGAATCCAACACCGGAAGCCCGCCGACATCCTTTTCGGTCATTAATTTAACAGCTTCCGAAATATCTAAGCCTTTCGTTATTGAAAAGAAATTTTGCGAAGCTATGCTGTCAATCGGATCTGCGCTGTTCCTAAATGTGAAATTCGTGTTCGCGAAATGCTTCAACATGTCCATCGACGAAACTATCCCAACCATCTTTTCTCCCTTGACGATCGGCATCCTCCTGTAATGAGTGTTCACCATAATTTTCAGCGCGTCGATTATTTTCGTCCCGCTCTTGAGAACAAAAGGCTTTTTTGTCATGACGGACTCTACTGTCATGTTGAAGACATTCCCGTATACCACCCTGACGAAATTTCTTTCATTTACCATTCCAACGAGCTTTTTATCCTTCACAATAGGAGCTCCTCCGCGCTTGGAAAACATCAGTTTTTTCAAAACAAAATCGGCGGACTCGTCCGGGCTGCAGATAACAACCTGCCTCACCATTATCTCGGAAACCTTCTTGTCGAAATTTATATTTCTCAGAAGAGCGTCCAGAATATCCATAGTCGAAATTATTCCGACCATTTTTTTGGAATTGTCAAGGACCGGAAGCCGCCTGCTTCCGGACATTATCATTTTTTCGACTACGCTTTTTATTTTGTCGGAATCCGAGACGTAGTCCGGCATCGTGTTGGCTATCTTGATTACGCTGTCATACATGTCCAATTTCGGACGCTCGATTTGCTCGTTCATTCTACGATTCTTCCATGCAATCTTCGCAAGTCCAGACTCCGTCAATATTCTTGAGGTCGCTTGAAAAGTTCCCGCACACTTCACAGACTCCGGACGTGATTTTTTCCTTCAGTTCGAACGGCTCCTCTTTCATTTTCAACCTGTATTCGAGAAGGTCAACCATGTCGGGAGAAGACCTTGCAATGTCAGTCAGAGAAATCACGCCGACAATCTTTCCCTTGTCCGTGACCGGCAACCTGTGTATGTTGTTGTTCTTCATTTTCTTGACTGCGAGAGTAACATCGTCATTCGGCTGCGTGGTTACTACCGGAGAACTCATAATCTCTTTGATTTTAATTTTTTGGGGAAGAATATTCTTGGAAACAACTTTGCTTATGATATCGCTGTCGGACAAAACTCCTACAGGCTTCCCACTTTTTGTTACGACGAGAAAACCTCTCCTGTTCTCGCTCATGTCCAAAGCCGCGTCTTTGGCCGTCTTGCTTTCGTCGATCGTGTACGCGGGTTTCGACATTATTTCCTTGACAAACATCGGCATAAGATAATCACCTGTATATTATTTGTTTACCCTCTTAAAAATTCGCTTATGTCCCTGCCGTCGCCAACCGCGATTTTTTTTTGAGGATGCATTATCCTGATTTTACCGTAACCGAAATCGACGACGAGAAAGAATGGTATTCCCTCCAAAGTTTCCTGCATGTAGTCGTAATAGTAGAACGGATTCCTCTTCGAAGATTTTATCTGAAGGAAAACACATTTTCCGCTTTTGATGCAAATGAGGTCGGCTTCTCCCAAGCTTGCCCCGGACCTTACAACCTTCCAATTGTTCTTTTCGAAAAGAAGGCGGATTTTCCTCTCGACCCTGTACCCCTTTCTCTTGGAATTGAACATAATTTATATTTGCGCGCCGAGTAAAAGAATAAAGAGTTTGATTTGAAAATGGAAATTCTCGTCATCAGCTGCATTCACAACGACGTTGAGAACATGATGGTTCTTGTCGACAGGCTCGAAGGCAGAAAATTTGACGTCGTCGTGTGCCCGGGAGATTTTACAGATTACAAGCTTCCTCCGGGTTTCACGCAGCGCGATCTCGCAAAAATAGTGATCGAAGAGCTGAGGACGATTTCCAAAAATGTCATTGCTGTTCCAGGAAGCTGGGACAAAGAGATAATAGACCTACTCGACAAGGAAAAGGTCAGCGTGCACGGAAAAGGCAGGATAATTGACGGAGTCGGATTCTACGGATACGGTGGGGGAAGGACTCCGTTCAACACTCCGTTCGAGCCCAGCGACGAGGAAATAGCAAAAGGCCTGAAGAATGCGTACAAGGATGTCGAAAAATCGCAGACGAAGATACAGATAACACACATGCCGCCCGCGGGGACGAGAACAGATGTGATCTTCAGCGGAGCGCACGTCGGATCGGAGGCCATAAGGAAATTTATCGAGGAAAACTCCCCGGCCGCAGCGATCTGCTCGCACATACACGAGGCGAGAGGGATTGACACGCTCAACAAAACTAAAATTATCAACAGCGGAAGGTTCCCCGAGGGTTATGTTGGCATAATTTCACTGAAGGAAGGAAACGTTTCAGCCGAAGTTGTAAATTTGATATAGATTATGCAGTATACAAAATCCTTTTTATATCTAGAATCCCAATTTCTTGTTTACCCACAGCGGATTAACAAAAACCTTTGGAAAAAATTCAGCAATTTCACACAATCACAACATCAGCAGTCACAAAGGAAAAGACCCATAATGAGTTTAGAGGAATCGCTGGTTGTAAAGGAATCTGTCATTGATTTTTCTGTCGATTCTATAGTACAGGAAAGGACCGAAGAGAGGGTCGACAACATAATTATTCTTGCCGAAAGGTTGGATTTTTTTGACATCCAGCTGCTGAGAAAGTTTTACATTACCGGGAAGGACTTTCCATATGACACGCAGCCGTACTGCTTCCCGATACTATTCCTTGAAATGAAAGTGAACAACAAAATTTCAATCGGCCAGGAAGCCTTGAGAAAAAGATTGGACAACCTGACGAAACTCGGACTGATCGAGAAAATCGGAAGATCGAATCCGGCAAACTATTCTCCGGTCAAGGGATCCGAGCAGGTAGTGCGCGCACTGATCACAAGGTTCTTCGTAATTAATGGCCTGAACAAGTTTCTTGCCTAAGAAAAATATTTTCTGAAATGTTTCCTAAAATAGTTATGATGTTTCCAATTGTATTTTGAAACGTTTACAACCAATATTTGTGAATATTCCAACCATATTGTCTGAGGATTCAAACTGATTGCTGCGGAGATTCCAACAAAATTTTCTGACAAATCACAAAACTGTGCGAATAGGCAGGTGGCGACGAAATTTTTCAAATCAAATCAAAAATCGATCAAAAATATTTATTATTATATTATTATAAAATAACATAGTTATTATATTATTATATTATTTTTCTGAAAACAATATATTTTATTATAAGTCAGGCGGCGTCGCCGGCTGCCTAAGCGAAAATTTTTTTGAAATCACATAATTAATGACAGATTTGGAATCCGGTAAGTTATTTATATTATTGAAACTAATCATAGAAAATATGAAACGAGGCAGGCCGAACATAAGGCAGGTCATACAGTCGAGTTTGGTTGACATTCTGACGACATCACAGACGCCGCTCACAGTTTCGACGCTCACAAGGTTCGTTTCCCAGCAGTCGAACAGGACGATAAGCTGGAACACGGTGCAAAAATACCTGAACGAGCTCATCGTAGCAGACAGAATCCAGGTAATAACTTTGCCTCACTCAAAATTCGAGAACAAAGACGGACTAACGGTTTATACTTTAAAGAAGTAATTCTGAATGAAAATCCATGGAAAAAGAAGAGATTGTCAGGAAGTTCCTCGAAGCCGGACTCCAGATAGACCTGAAGACATTGGAATATTTTCTTAATCATCAGAACAAGATAAGCTCATTTTTCTCCCTGATTGCAGAAAAAAGTCCAGGATCGCCGATAATAACTATCAATGTTGTCGAAAAGATGTTCTCGTCCAGCGACGAGCAGATCAGGGTCCTTAAGGAATTTTCTCCTTTCAAAAAAGAAATAACAATCGAGCAGCAGGTCGAGCTGCTAAACCAAAAATACAATGGCGTATCCGAAATTCTGCTGAAAAAAATTGATCTGATGGGCGTGATTTCCATAAACAAGATAGACAAAAATCTCAGAAAATTCTCAATAATCGGAATGGTGAGGGAGAAGGATGACGAGGAAAAAACGGCTCTGGTCGAAGACAAGACTGGAAAATTGTCGGTCTCGTTCCAAAAGCAGGAAGAATTTGCGCTTTTGGAGGATGATGACGTAATCGGACTTGTTATAGACAATTTTAACGATAAGCTGTCGTGCACAAAAATAGTGTGGCCAGACATACCGCTCAGGAGAGAATCCACACGCACGTCTAAAAAATTAAACCTTTCGTTCGTAGCGACTGCAGACATCCTTGAAAAAATGGGCGGGTGGCTTAAGTCGAACAGCAAGGAAGAAAACATAATTTTTATCGCTTCAAAGACGGACGGAATCGAAAAATTCTCGGGTGAGAATCCGAACACCACAATAATCACGTACAACGAAAACATTCCACTAACCCCGATGGGCAACAGTAGAATAATCGGAATAAATCACAATTCGGTAGTCGGAATCGGCCCGGTAAATGTCATGGTCTTGGAAAGAAAACTTTTCGAGGAGTATCTTGCTCCAGGAAAAGATGTTGATGCCAAGGACGTGATAATAAAATTTTTGAAGAAAAGATTTCTTGCCGGAAAAATAAATTACATAGAAAGAAAATTCGTCTCGGATTTTTTCCTCAACCAAATACCGGACATGATTTTTGTAATGGGCTCTGAAAATTTTAGCGAGTCGAATTATAAAAACGCCACGATAGTCAGCATGCCAGACTCGAACAACAGCAAATTTTTCTATTTTGTAAAGCTTGACAGCCGGGAAAGTATTAAAGTTGATCTAACGTAGGGATTGAATATGGAGACAATTTTCCAACTGATTGACGTCGATTATGTTCAGGTTGACAGCAAAACAATCATAAGAATTTTCGGAAACACACCCGACGGGAAGACAGTCTGCATCTTTGTCGACAATTTTAAGCCTTATTTTTACATATGTCCGAAAGAAAACATGCGCGACACTACTCTGGATTTCCTGCAGAATAAATTCGGCTCGAGCATAGTGAAAATTGAAACAGTTGAAAAATTCCTACCGTTCGGATACCACAAAGACAAAGCAAAAATTCTGAAGATCACTGCAAAGGACCCGTCTCAAGTTCCGATAATGAGAGACGAGTTGCTCAAGCAGAATTTCGTGAAAGGAATCTACGAGGCCGACATACTTTTCAAGTACAGGTTCATGGCGGACTACGGTCTTTCTGGAATGAAGTGGTATAAAGTTGAAGGAGTCCCTGCACCAACAAACACAGTCAAAGCGGACATCAGAATCAAGGCGGAGAAATTCGAGAATGTTGAAGAAAGGAAATTCGAACTGAGGCAGATGAGCTTCGACATTGAGATTGCCGGCAAGGGAGGCATGCCTAATCCCGAAGAGGAGCCCGTGATAATGATCAGCATCGCATTCCATCCAGGCTTTGGGGATTATAATACACTTGTCCTGGTTTCGAAACCGGTGAAGAACCATCCAAACGGAGACGTGCTCGCATTTCCGGACGAGAAGAGAATGCTTGAAAAATTCCTGTCAATTATAGACACGTACGATCCAGACGTCATTACCGGATACAACATAAACAATTTCGACATACCGTACATCTTCGAAAGGCTGAAGCAGAACAAGCTCGACAAGACTCTCGGAAGATGCAAGCAGAAGCAGATGATCTGCAAAAAACTTGGGACTGATTATAGAAATGTTGTCGTTGGAAGATTCATCGTGGACGTCTACAAGCTGATAAAAGAAATGCAGGTGAAGACGCAGCTTGCGGAGAAAGGATTCCCAAAATTAAAAAGATACGGACTCGACGACGTGGCGAAAGAAATTTTGAACGAACGAAAGCATGACGTCTCACACAGCGAAATTCCTAAAATGTGGAACGGGACCGACGAAGAAATCAGGAAACTTATTGATTATGCGAGGCAGGACGCGGTGCTTGCGATGAAACTCCTTGTCATGAAGAACATGATAGAAAAATTCATAGAGCTAACAAAAGTTTCCGGGCTTCTCCTGCAAGACGTGCTGGACGGCGGGGAATCCAACAGGGTCGAGAACATGCTGCTGAGAGAATTCAACAAGGAAGATTTCGTCATGCCGCTGAAACCTTCTTCACAAGAAATTTTGAGGAGAATGGAGGAACGAGAATCGATGGGATTCAAAGGAGCGCTTGTCCTCGATCCGATTACAGGACTCCATACGACACCAACTGTTTATCTTGATTTCAAATCGATGTACCCTTCGATATTCATAGGATACAACATCTGCCCGTCGACAATCGACATTGAAAAAAAAGAAACGGACGTAATCAAAGTTCCGACTGGTGTCCAATTCGTTTCGAAGAATGTTAAAGCCGGAATAATGCCGAGAGTGCTGCAATTTCTGATCAACGAAAGAGACAGGATAAGAGCGCAGGCAAAGCAAACAACCGACGAGAATCTCAAGAAAATTCTTGAATCGAAACAGGTAGCAGTGAAGTACATGACGAACGCGTTTTTCGGATACACCGGATACAACAGGGCGAGGTTATACATGCTCGACATCGCGAACGCGATAACCGGAACAGGAAGGCATCTCATCCAAGAAACAAGGGAAATAATTGAGTCGGACAAGAATCTCACGGTAGTTTACGGTGACACAGATTCGATAATGGTGAAGACGAATGAAAAGACCGTGGAGGATTCTTTCAAGGTCGGGGAAGTTTTGGAAAACAAAATTAACGAGCGGTTCAGAGGAATAATCCAAATGAAAATCGAAAGCGTTTTCACCTCCCTTCTGATACTCAGCAAGAAAAGATACGCCGGCATGAGCGTCGAAAAGGTCGCTGACGGGTTCAAGGAAAAAAACGTGATGAAGGGAATAGAAACGGTTAGAAGAGACTGGTGCGATCTTACAGGAGAAACGTTGTCAAACGTGCTTGGAATAATTTTGAAAGACAAGGAACCTAAGAAAGCGCTAATATACATGAGGGAAATTATTGGAAAACTTGAGAAAAATGAAATTCCGGTCGAGAAACTCGTCGTCACGAAATCGGTTTCAAAATCACTGAAGGAGTACAAGGGATTGCAGCCGCACATAGAACTCGTAAAGAAAATGAGGAAGAGAGATATCTCGACGGCACCGGGAATAGGGGACAGAGTAGGATTCGTAATTGTGCAAGGCCTGCAGCTTATGTCGAACAGGGCCGAGGACCCGGACTACATCAAGAAAAATAATCTCAAGGTGGATTCGAAATATTATGTAGAGAGCCAGATACTTCCGCCACTGGAAAGAGTTTTCGAGTCCATTGGAATTTCGAAAAACGAGATCATGGGATTCGGAAAGCAGACGTCGCTCACCGACATGATGAAGAACAATTGGAACAACGGGGCAAAAAAAATTCAAGAGAACGGTAACAATAACAGCATTACGATTCTGAATTCCGCAGAAGGTGTGATATGCAACAAGTGCAACCTTTCTTTCAGGAGGCCGCCATTGGTCGGCAAATGCGAAGCATGTAAGGGAGATTTATATTTCTATTCGGGAGAAATAAAATCTAAGAATATTGTGATTTAATGTTTGAAGAGTTGGACCTGCAGATTTTGAAGTTCATCAACCACCCAATCGATCCAATAGTAAATTATTTTTTCATATTTCTCGCTTATTCCATCTATCCGTTCCTTTTCTACCTCGCATACTATTTTTACAAGCACAAGCAGAGCGGAATACTTTCGCATCTGGTCGTCACCGCGATAATCGGATTCCTGATAGTTTCCGCGATAAAATACATTGTCGACCGCCCGAGGCCGTATCTTGACAACTCGGAAATACAGAATATAATTTTCCTGTCAGACCCGTCTTTCCCATCGAGGCACACTTTCACAGCGCTGCTTCTCAGCATGTTTGTTCCAAGGGGATTATCAAGAAAATGGAAATCATCAATGTTCATTTATCTTGCGATGATTCCGATAACGATGATGTACATAGGCGTGCATTATCCGAGCGACATACTAGGCGGCGTCATAATCGGACTGCTTGTCCCGAGAATAATCACTGAAAAACTTTCAACCAACCTATCAGAAAGAATTTTGTCGTTTGATATCAAGAAACTTGTTCCAGCTTCCTAACCTTTTCTAGAATCACAACATAAGCTGGACGGGTAATCAGAATTCCGATGAATACTCCGACTATGGTTGTGATTGCAAATCCTTTCAGTGTTCCAATTCCCAGGACCATCAGAGGTATCATTGCAAACGCCACCATCGCAGCCGAGCTCCATATCAGATTCATCGCAATCTTGTGACGCTCGCGCAAACTTTTGTCCTTTTCAAGCAGAAGCTGGTCGGTCATTATTATCATCTGGTTAACCCCTGTTCCGAGAATCGCGATCAATCCCGCTATCGCAGCGATGTCGAGAGTCCATCTCGAAATTACCACGGGTATGGTCGCTATTATCATCACCAAGACAGTTACCCATCCCAGCATCCCGAAAACTTCTTTTTTCATCATAGCAATTACAAGCGCGACAACTATAATTAACGCGGCGAAAAACTGCGAGGCAGCAACTCCCAAAATTAAAATTATTTCACAGAAGCTGATCGCTATCATCGGCAAAGAAATTTTGAAGTCCCTGTACCTTATGAAAATTATCGCGCTGACAGCTATCGCGGCTGCAATCGCAACGTAAATTGTGGAATTTATCAAGTCCTTTCCAGCATTCTGCGTTATCGTGTCGACTTTGACTATCTCCAGTTCGACTGGCAAGCTTCCGGACCTCAATGTGGATTCCAGCCTTGTTTTTTCCTTCACAGCTCCGCTTCTGGTTTCCTCGAATCCCTGTATTGACGCGCTTGTAAGAGCCTGGCCCGCAAGATTAGAAACGATGTTCAATTCGCTCACAGGCTTTGCGTCGAGAAGCAGCAGAAGTTTCGGCTCTATGTATCTTTGAGTCCCCTCCAATTTTATCGGCTGGTTCTTCGTGGCCTTCGCAAACCTGTCCGCGCCGGCTTTGCTGGTCTGTATGGTGAAATAAAATTCGTAACCGCCTTCGACTTCACTTATCCTGCTATTCTGCGCATCGGTAAACACAGCAGTAATGTCCTCCCCTGTAAAAATGTTGATCAGCAGATTCGCGTAATTGCTGCCTATGTCGCCCACATCTACTTTCATCGATGCTATTACGAAACTCTCATTTTCAGAATACCTGCTCCCGTTTATTTCAATCTCGTTGTCGACGACGGAGATCGGATGACTATTGCCCGCTACGATGAATTTTCCCGAACCGTTCACAAATTGTACAGACTCGTTAAGCTTCCCTTCAAACTTTCCCTGCTTTGCCAAAAAATTCCTGACTTCGTCGCCAGTAGCCCCGGCCATCTCGATCTGAATAAGATTCTCGCCGACGGTAGACACATGAATCTCGCTGAGCCCGTAGAAGTTTATCCTGTTGTTTAAAGTGTTGATAGTTTCGTCAACTACTGTCGAGGTTACGGATGTTTTTGGTTTCAACAGTACGCGCGTCCCACCTTCGATATCTATTCCGAATTTCAGCGCGCTGCTTTCCAGTTTCCTTACAGTAATTCCGATGTCACCATCATTAACTGCCACGCAACTTATCGGCACCCCGCCGACCACCATAGGAACCGAAGTGTTTTTTACAAATCCGTGCAACGCATTTTTGAATTCGTCTTCGGTGTTGATAACCTGTCCCTGTATTTGTGTCACCACGTCTCCTTCTTTCAAATTTGTACATTGGCTCGTCTCGCCGACGAAACTCACTGTTACTCCGTTGCTCTTGAAAATGTAAGGAGAGACGATCAGAAATATCGAGACAACTGTAAGTATTGTCAAAATTGCAAACCTCATGTCCTTTACGATGCTGATTTCAATCTCCTCCCAAGCCAGATTTCCAAAATGCCCGCGTTGAAAATCCACGTGTACAAAAGATCGGACAAAAATCCTATTACAAGAATGTCCGCTATGTTGACGAGAAGTTTCGACGAAGACATCATTATCACTATGAACATCGTGATCGTTATTGTCGCGATCAGCGTGATTCCCGTCGTGAACGCTTTCTTGTACCTGCTCTTGAATTCTTCCATCGTAGTGCCGTGTGCAGTTACCTTGCTCGTCAGGACTATGTTTGTGTCAACAGTGTAAGCTATGAGCATGAGAAGACCAGCGAACCCCGCGAGACTTATCCTTATGCCGATAAGGCTTGTTATCGCGAGCGTAGTAACGATGTTGGCAAGTATTGCAAAAACTATTCCGAAGCTCGAGACCAGGTTCCTGTAGATAATGAAAATTATTATGCTCATCAGGACAAACGCTATGACCAGGATGTAAGTCATCTGCTGAAGAAACATGTTCCCGAGAGACGGCCCGATTGTCTCGATCGAGAATCCGGTCACATTTATCCCGGAAGCCTTGACATAATTGATCAGCTCATTCGAATCGGTTTCCGCGGAAACTTCTATGCCGGCTCCGTATCCAGTCGAAGTCCTGAGCCCAGAAATGTACACCGATCCGTATTTTTCAGCCAACAATTTTTCCAAATTTACAACATCAATCTGCTTGTCGGACTCTATCGTTACGAGAGTTCCTCCCTTCAGGTCGACATCCCGTGCTACAAAATCTCCGGTGCTAATGTAGTTCCAGACGAGAACCGACGACGAAAAAAGAAACAGCGCAATCGGAATGAAAATTAAATTCTTGGTTTTTATTTCCATAAATTATCTATGGGAGATAAACTCATATACATTATTTCTGTTTTTTAATCAGCTCGGAAACTTTCCTCACGTCTTCGCCGTTGTGCACGTTCACCCAGTTCCCCCCGATATGGAATCCGACAAGCTTGTCTTCCGCCGAAAGTTTCGGGAATATATTTTCCTGCAGGCTCCAGCAAATTTCCCCTGGAGGTATGTAGTTGAAAATTTCGGGCTTCATGAAACCGGCCAGCACTCCAGCAAGCCTGGTTTTAGGCTTTGCCGAATTTTCCTCGAAGCTGATTATCCTGTGTCCTTCCATATCAATTATGCTTTTCTTCCAGTCGTAGCTCGTCCTCGCGTGCACACCGATCGTTGCGACTCCTCCGTACGTGTTGTGGAATTCCGCAAGCTTCCTCAAGTCGAAACCTATGTAGAAAGTGCTCGATAAAAATAGGAAATCGTTTTTGATGTAGTTCATCGCCAGCTCGAGAGTCTTCGCGCTACCAAGAGACTTCTTTTCCTCTATGTATACGATCTTCACTTTGTATTTTTCCCCGCCGCCAAGGATCTCGTAAATTTTCGAAATAACTGAAGTAAATCCGACAATGATGATGTTGGAGTATCCGGCCTCTCTGCATTTGGAAATCGTGTCCTCGATCAGCGTAGTCTTCCCGTTAATAATTGTGCACGGCCTAAGGACATCAGAATTTTCGAGAAGAAGTTTTTCAGGATCCCCTCCTGCAAGGATAACCGCAGTTTTCTGTCCCGTCAGATGATCTCTCAATATTTTTTCAATCGCATCGGAGCGCGACTTCACAATTATTCCGTCGATTTTTTTGTCAAGGTCCGACATGATTTCCTTGTCAATGGTCAACGAAATCCGTTTTTTCATGTTTTATCATACTGTAGTATTACTTTATATTACTTTCGTTAGCTATTTATTCGATTTTTTTGAAGTATGGTAAGATAGTATGAAAGTTTCTGTAATAGGCACAGGGTACGTCGGACTTACAGTCGCATGCTTGGCCGACTTCGGGCACAAGGTAATCTTGATTGGGAGAGCCCATGACAAGATAGATCTTATTAACAGCGGGGTATCCCCGATATACGAGCCCGGGCTCGACGAAATTATAAAGAGAAACATCGACAACGGAAACCTGAAGGCAACCGATGATTACAATGAAATTCTTGACAGTGACGTAGTCTTCGTTTGTGTGGGCACTCCTTCGAGGTATGACGGCTCGATAGATCTTTCTCAAATTCAGGATGCGACAAAATCGATCGGAGAGAAACTGAAACTTACAAACAAATACATAGTTGTCACAGTAAAAAGCACAGTTGTCCCCAACACGACTAAAGATTTCGTAACTCCAATTTTGGAAAAATATTCCGGAAAGAATTCGGGAAAAGATTTCGGCGTCGGAATGAATCCGGAATTCTTGAAAGAGGGAACGGGTGTCAGCGATTTTCTTTATCCGGACAAGATTGTGATCGGCGGAATGGACGAGAGATCCAAGAGTGTCCTCGTCGATTTGTACAGCTGTCTCGATGCAAAATATCCGAGAGTATTGACAAATTTAACAACAGCCGAAATGATAAAGTATGCGCAGAATTCCGCGCTGGCTGTCAGGATTTCTTTTATCAACGAGATTGCCAACATTTGCGAAAGAACCGGGGTCGATGTGGTTGATGTTGCAAAATCAATTGGAATTGACACAAGAATAGGTCCGAAATTTTTAAACGCGGGTATAGGTTATGGGGGAAGTTGCTTTCCGAAAGATGTGAAGGCGCTCATCGCGATTGCAAAATCGGCCGGAGTTGATCCGAAAATTCTGCAATCGACAATTGATGTAAATGACGGCCGCGCTTCGCATGCGATTGATATGGCCAATCAAATACTTGGAAATCTTAACGGAAAGAAAATCGGAGCTCTGGGGCTTGCATTCAAGCAGGACACAGACGACATAAGAGAGTCGAAAGCAATCGCTGTTATACAATCGCTCTTGAGCCAGGGAGCGCAAGTCCAAGCATACGATCCGCAGGCAACTGCGAACGCGAAAGAAATTCTCAAGGACTCAATAAAATATTGCTCGACGAAAGAAGAGTGCCTGGATGGGATTGATCTGTGCATGGTTCTCACGGAATGGGACGAATTCAGAAATCTCGATCTTTCAAAAATAAAATGCCCGATATTCGACGGAAGAAGAGTCGTAAATCCGCAGAAAGCGAAAGAATTCGGCGTCGAATACAGTGGAATCGGATGGGGTGGTTATTCTGGTTAAGGCAATTATTCTAGCTGCTGGAAAAGGAACGAGACTGAGACCCCTCACTTACGGAATTCCAAAACCGCTTCTTCCAGTAAAAGGAAAGCCCATGGTTGACTGGGTAATCAGGAGCGTCATGGGAAAGAACGTAGACGGAATAATTCTCGCAGTATCGGGGACTGTCGGAGAGGATTCGCAGGAAAGAATGCTTTCGCATATTCACGGAATCTGCATAGACGCTTACATCAAGAATCTCAATTACAATTGCCCGATAAGAACAATACCTACTCCGCAGAGAGAGACGGCTGGTGATCTAAGATTCGTACTTGAGGAAGCCCACATCAAAAAGGGAACAATTATTGTCGCATACGGTGACAACCTGACATCAGTCGACGTTGACAAGCTTCTTGATTATCATGAAAGATGCAAAAAGGAATTGGGGACAGTTGGAACAGTCGTTCTTTTCGAAGCTCCTGAAAACGAAGTGCACAGGTTCGGTATAGCAAAGCTGAAAAGCGTAAACGGATTTGATCTTATAGAAAATTTCATAGAGAAGCCGACCTTGCAGCAGGCTCCGTCCAGACTTGCAAACGCAGGATACTACATACTCGACGTGGAGGAAGTCTTCGACATGCTATCGAGAGAAAAAGTTAAAGTCGAGCATTCGCTGTTCCCTACGCTCGCGAGCCAAAACAAACTTGCCGCGTTCGTAACTAAGCTGCCATTCTGGATTGACATAAGTACGGTAGAAGCTTACGAATTGGCAAATAAGCTCGCTCACGATAATCTCATTTTGCCGCCGCCGGTGGCAGAGGTGAAAAACAATGGAAATGGATCAAATAATTAAGCAAGACGTGGAAACAATCGCGAAGAACCTGGAAAGTTTCAGGGAAAAAATTAGTGGAAAGACTTTTCTTGTAACGGGCGGCGCCGGATTTCTCGGAAGCTGGGTGTGCGACACTGCGATAAGCCTCGGCGCAAAAGTTATCTGCGTTGACAATCTAGTTTCGGGAGTCGCAACCAATGTAGAACATTTAATGAAAAATCCCAACTTCGAATTCATCAGTTCAGACATTCTGAACTTCGACACGGACAAAAAAATCGATTACATTTTTCACATGGCAAGCATAGCTTCGCCTCCATTGTATATGGAATATCCAATAGAGACTCTTGACTCGAACATATTCGGAACAAAAAGGATGCTCGAGCTCGCGAAAAAAAATAATTCTAGTGGATTCGTTTTCATGAGCACTTCAGAAGTTTACGGAAATCCTCCCGACGAGTTCGTTCCTACTCCAGAAACTTTCCATGGAGTCGTGAATTCATTTGGCCCGCGCAGCGTCTATGACGAAGGCAAGCGCGCCGCAGAGGCATACTGCTATTCTTTTTTCCAGAAATTCAAAATGCCAATCAGGATTTCAAGAACGTTCAACACCTACGGCCCGAGGCTCGATGTGAAGTCTAGAACGAGTTACGGAAGGGCTCTCGTGAAATTCATTTCTCAAGCCATCGACGGCCAGCCGATTAGCATTTACAGCGACGGGAAGCAGACCAGAAGTTTCTGTTACATCACAGACCAAATAGAAGGACTTTTCAGGCTCATACTTACTGAAGGTGTTGACGGGGAAGTTTTCAACATCGGGCAGGAAGAAGAAATCACAATAGAAACGTTGGCCAGAATGATTGTCAATTTTACAGGATCAAGTTCTATCGTCGAGACAAACACGAAGCCGAACTACGACTTGAAAGATGATCCGAGAAGGAGATGTCCGAATATTTCCAAGGCAAGATTGAAGCTTGCGTACAATCCAAAAGTAAAATTGGAAGTGGGTCTGAAAAGGACGATCGATTGGATAAAAATACACGCCGAAAAGGAAAAAGAAATTCTAAAAAAAAACTTTAGATCAGGCGACATAAGAGGAGTTTACGGCAAGGATCTTAATGAAGATACCGCGAAAAATATCGGCAAGGCGTATGGTACTTTCATCGGCGGCAGAGACGTTTTCGTCGGCAGGGATTTCAGAACAAGTAGCAAATCATTATCAAAATCTTTGATTGACGGACTAATTTCTGTCGGATGCAATGTAATTGATTTGGGGGAGGTCACATCGCCTGTTCTTTATTTCGCCGTCGCCAAAAACGGAAACAATGGCGGAATAATGGTCACCGCTAGCCACAACCCTCCAGAATGGAATGGCTTCAAACTGTGCAACCAAGACGGTTCTCTGATAGTCGAAGGGTTCGGAATGGAAAACGTGTTCGAAATTTTCGCGAGCGGAAAGTTTTTGAATAACGGAAAAATCGGGAATGTTTCCAGCAACGTCAAAATAATTGACGAATACATTGATTTTGTCTCAGGAAAGATCAAAGCTAACAAAAAATTGAAAATTGTGATAGACACTGGTAACGGAACCGGAGTCCTTGTTGCCCCCAAAATTTTTACCAAGCTTGGGCATGAAATAATTTTGATAAACGAACAACCAGACGGTACATTTCCGTCTAGACCGTCCGATCCTAAGAATGGACATCTTACCAAATTGAAGGAAGAAGTTTTGAAAAACAACGCTGATTTTGGAGTGGCATATGACGGAGATGCTGACAGGATTGGGGTAATTGACGAGTCTGGAGATTTTATAGGCAATGGAAATGTAATGATAATGATTTTTTCGAAGATGTATCTCGAATCTAACCCCGGATCGAAAATAGTTTTTGACATCTGCTGCTCGTCCGCCGTTGAAGAATACATAAGAACAAACGGAGGAATACCGCTTGTTA
Source organism: uncultured archaeon (assembly GCA_964539655.1). GTDB lineage: Archaea > Aenigmatarchaeota > Aenigmatarchaeia > CG10238-14 > SCSR01 > CAZIJH01. Next base: position 49,277 of record CAZIJH010000002.1, read on the forward strand.
ACAGAGTCGGGCATGGCCACATAGTCAACAGGATGATAAAGGAGAATGCAATATTTGGCGGAGAATTCAGTAACCATCTTTACTTTTCAGACATGTTCAATTTTGACGACGCGGTATATGCGAGCATGAAAATTTCAGAATTGCTTTCCGGAACTCAGATGAAACTTTCTGACATAGTTTCGTTGTTACCGAAATATCCGAACACGGACATTTTTGAAATAAAATGTTCCGACCATTTGAAATTTAATGTCGTTGACGCAGTAAAAAACAAGATCAAAAAAAATGGAATGAAAACTTTGGACATAGATGGCGTGAAAGTTTTTTCAGACAACGGGTGGGCATTAATCAGAGCTTCAAACACACAACCTGTAATAAAAATTAATGCCGAATCAAATACCTACGAGGATGCAAACAGGATTTTGGAAAACCATGCAAAGATTGTGCAGGAGGAGGTAATCAATCATGAAAATTCTAATAACTGAGCCGACATACTTCCCGAAAGACATAGAAGAAGAGTTGGAGAAACATTTCTCAATAGTTTCTAAAAAGACAAGCAGGGACGAATTGATAAAAGAAATTTCAGATGCAGATATCGTTATTGTAAGAGCCTTAACCAAAATTGACAAGGAAGTTCTGGATTCGGCAAAAAATCTGAAATTAATCTGTTCGATGACAGCTGGGCTCGATCATATCGACATGGTATACGCAGCTTCGAAAGGAATAGAAGTTTTCAACTCAATCGGATACGCGACCACAGCGACAGCCGAATACACATGCTCAATTATAATGAACTTGCTCAGAAAGATTCCGTGGGGGTTCGAGAGCTTGAAAAATGGTAGATGGGAAGACAGATCCAAATTCCTTGGGACAGAACTCGAAGGGAAAACCGTCGGCGTTATAGGATTCGGAAGAATAGGAAGCAGGGTCGGAAAATATGCAAAGGCGTTCGGAGCGAACGTCATTTACTACGATCCATATGTCAACAAATATGCAGTGAAAGAGATTGGAGCGCAGGAAGTTTCATTCAATGATCTGCTCAAGACTTCTGACATAGTAACAATACATTCGTTCCTGTCAAAGGAAACCGAGAGCATGATTTCGAAAAAGGAAATTGAAATGATGAAAGAAAATTCCTTCATTGTAAACATCGCAAGAGGAAAAATAATAAATGAATCTGACTTATTGGAAGCGCTGAAAAGCAAGAGGATTATGGGAGCAGCGTTGGACGTTTTCGAATGCGAACCGCTTGATGTCGGCAGCCCGCTGGTCAAGTACGCAACAGAAAACACCAATCTAGTTCTCACACCACACCTTGCTGGATCGACATCAGAATCGATAAGAAGCGCTGCGCAGATAGTGAAAGATCACATCTCCGCAAAATTCATAAATCCCGGCGGTTAGTTGATTTTATGAAAGTCTTGGTGACAGGCGGAGCGGGCTTCATCGGAAGCCATACGGTCGATCTTCTCGTTTCTAAAGGATTCGACGTAAGAATATTCGACAATTTTGAAAAGCAGGTTCACGGAGAAAAAAAGCCGGACTATCTGAATCGGAATGTCGAGATGGTTTCCGGCGATGTCACGAATGTCGACCAATGGGAAAACGTTCTCACAGGCGTCGATGCGGTAATCCATCTTGCCGCGATGGTGGGAATGGGACAGAGCATGTACCAGCCGGTGAAATACCTTTCCGTAAATACGATTGGAACTGCGAACATGTACGAAGCAATCCTCAGAAATCCAGATATCAGAAAAAACATACAGAAGATCATTGTTGCGAGCTCAAAGAGCATTTACGGCGAAGGGGCGTACATGTGCGAGGAACATGGCATCGTCTATCCAAATTCAAGAAAGGTCGACCAGCTGGAAAAAAATGACTGGGAAGTTTATTGCACAAAATGTAGCAGGCACGCCAATCCAGTCGGAATCTCAGAAGACAAGCCGGTGCAGAATCTTGCGATCTATTCGCTGTCAAAGTACGACACTGAAAGAATATCGATGGATTTCGCGGCAGCACTCGGAATAACAACTGTCGCATTCAGGTACTTCAATGTCTATGGTCCGAGGCAGAGCCTCAACAATCCTTACACGGGAGTGGCTGCAATATTTTTGAGCAGGCTGAAAAATAACAACCAGCCAGTAATTTACGAAGACGGAAATCAGATAAGAGATTTCATCCACGTGCAAGACATTGCGGCAGCCAACGTGCTCGCGTTGGAGAAAGCCAAAGAATCTGACGTTTACAATGTCGGAACAGGGCAACAGATCACCATCGCGCAGATAGCAAGATTGCTTTCAAAAATTTTGGGAGCCGGAATAGAGCCGGACATAACTAACAAGTTCAGAGCCGGAGACAACAGGCACGACTTTTCTGATATAGACAAAATAAAGAAAGTCCTTGGATTCAGTCCAAAATGGAAGCTGGAAGAGGGATTGAAAGACTTAGTACAGTGGTCCGAGTCACAGACCGCTATCGACAAATTTGACGAGGCAGAAAAGGAAAGGCTGAAATATTTTTCGAGGTGAATAGGTTATATGAAAGTCTTAGTCACTGGAGGAGCGGGCCTAGTAGGATCTTACTGCTGCCAGTTCTATGCGGGTAGGGGAGACCAGGTAGTAGCAGTAGACAATTTCATGCGCGCAAAACTTTTCGGTGAGGCCGGAAACACGCAATCGAACGCAAACTTCATAAAAGACAATTTCAAAAACGTCCAGTTCCACAACATGGATTTCAGAGAAGTGGACAAGTTGAGACCTTTGATCGAAGATGTCGATCTCGTCGTGCACACAGCGGCGCAGCCGTCTCATCCAAAGTCTATTGATATACCCATGGAAGATTTTGAGATAAATGCTGTTGGCACATTGAAGCTTCTCGAGTTGCTGAGAAAGCACAATGACGATGTGACAATGATAAACTGCTCTTCGAACAAAGTTTACGGTGAAAATCCAAACACAATACCGAAGATAATTGAGAAGGAGACTCGCTACGACTACGAGGACAGAGACGGAATCGACGAGACTCTTCCTACTGACGGGACGATGCACACTCCTTTCGGTGTGAGCAAGCTTGCGGCAGACACGTACGGTCAGGAATATGGAAAATTATACGGACTGAAGGTCGGAACGTTCAGGATGGGCTGCATAACCGGGCCAATGGCCAAGGCAGTAGAGCTTCACAACTGGGAGCCGTTCTTCCTCTGGACAAACATGCAGGAAAAAACTTTGAGCGTTTTCGGATTCAAAGGCAAGCAGGTGAGGGACGTGATCGATGCGAGAGACCTCGTCAGAGCTTTCAACTTTTTCGTCGAAAATCCGAGACCCGGAGAAGCATACAACATGGGCGGAGGAAGACAGAATTCGATTTCGCTCCTCGAAGCGTTCAAGCTCATCGAAAGCATAACGGGCAAGCCGATGAAATTCGAGATGAAACCGAAGAGAGAGGGTGATCATCAGTGCTACATAACAGATTTCAGCAAGTTCAGATCCCACTATCCCGAATGGAACATAACGATCGGTCTGGAGCAGGTGTTCAAAGACATCTACAACTGGCTTGTAACTCATCCTCCGGCACAGCAGTAGAACTAAGTTCCAATCTTTAATTAACTCCAGCAGCGAATTAAAATTGGAGAGTTTTTCGTGATACACATAGTCTACGGGACGAGGGCAGAAATCATAAAATTTTCCCCGCTCATCAAGGAACTGGCAAGAAGGAAACTAAATTTCAAAGTAATTGACACAGGCGACCATGACACAAGCGAGATACGCAGAGAACTGAAGCTGCGCACACCGGACTACTATTTTGGTAAATCTTTGAGGGAAGTCTGGTCGAAAATGTTTTTTCCCGCAGCAGCCGCATTAACGTTGGCTTGGGGATTTTCTACCTTCCTCAGGCTGCTAAAAATATTTTCTAAAGAGGGCGAAGTCATAGTCTACCACGGCAATACAAAGATAATTCCACTGGTGGCGCTTGCAAAAAAGATCCTGTTTTTCAAAAAACTTACGCTGGTCCATTACGAATCTGGGATGAGGGGGAAAACAAACGAATCGTCCTCGTTCGATTTTTATGCAAAGTTCGGTGACAAGTTTTCGGACGTCCTGTTTGTGCAATCGGAAAGCTGCAGACGAAATATTTTGAAAGAAAAAATCAAAGGGAAAATTGTTTTTATCGGAGACACGGTTCCGGATGTGATCAAAGAAGTGACGAAAATAAAACCTGGCGCAAGTTTGCGAAAAGGAAAATACGTGTTGGTAAATTCCACGAGATCAATAACAAGCGGTGGCAAGGCGTCCGAATTTGTAAACATAATAAACAATTCGCCGATCGATGTTGTGCTATCGCTCAACCCGAGGATGGTGTACAATCTGAAAAAATTCGGTGCATATGAAAAAATTGATTTCGGCAAAGTAGAATTGTTCAAAAGTTCCAGCTACGTCGATTTCATTCGTGAAATGAAAAATTCAAAATTCGTAATTACAGACAGCCAGGGAGTGCAGCAGGAAAGCGTAGCTCTCGGAAAACCGTGCATAGTTTTGAACGATTTTATCCAAATGCCCGAGCTGAAGAAAACAGGTTTGATTAATGTGGCAGGATTTGACAGCGGAAAGATATTGAAAATTTTAAACGGGAAAAATAATTTTAAAAATGTTAAAAGCAAAACAAATTCGAGCAGCAAATCCACCAAAACCGCCGCAGACTATTTGGAGGAACTCGTATGAAAATTCTGATGCTTTGCCCGATGTTGAGTAGCAGCTCGTTCATTACGACCTATCCTCCGGCAAAAATATTGTCAAAGAAACACGAAGTGACCATAGTCGGGCCACTTTTCGGAAAAGAAAGTCCGTACGTGAAAGACAGCTCGTTAAAATTTGAATATATCGAACCTGTAGTTAGACATCCTGTGCAAGTAGGAATGCTGAGCCTTTTCCCTAAAAATTTTTCACGTCTCATGAAAAATGATTACGATGTTGTGCATGTCTTCAAACTTCTACCGCACACCGCTCCAGCGGCGGCTTTCGCAAAGAAGTTCACAAAGAAACCGCTGGTTCTTTCGATAGACGACTATGACGCAGTTGGTGGTGGTAACAACCCAGTCAAGAAAATGTTTCTGAAATGGGCTGAAAAATCTTACAAGTCCGCAGACTCCATATCAGTCTCGACAACATTTTTGCAGTCGATCTACGGGGGCGAAGTGATATATCAAGTGGCGAACGAGGAAATTTTTTTGGACCAGAAAATCGACGGCGACGAAATCCGCAAAAAATACGGGCTCGAAGACAAGATTGTTATTTTGCATGCTGGAACTTTGTACGAGCACAAGGGAGTGGACCTTCTTATAAAAGCCGTGCAGAAAATCGGAAGGCCCGACGTGAAGTTGCTGATTGTCGGCGGCACGATAAACAACAACGAGATAGAATATTACAAAAACATTGCGGGAGAAGAAACAATTTTCACAGGGCATGTGCCGATACAGGAAATTCCGAAATTTGTGGCAGCATGCGACATATACGCGATTCCCACGAAGCTTACGGACTACACGAGAGTCGAATTGCCTGCAAAAATTTTCGAGCCAATGATGATGGGCAAAGCGATAATATCCACTTCCATATCCGACGTGCCTGAAATTCTTGACAACGGAAATGCGGGAATAGTAGTGGAACCTAACAGCGTTGATTCTCTGGCAGATGGTCTCGACAAGCTGATCAACGAAAAAATTTTAAGGAAAAAGATTGGAATCAAAGCAAAGGAAAGGTACATTGAAAACTACAGCTACGAGAATATCGAGAAGAAGTTGAATGTTGTTTATTCGAAGGTGGGCGTCTCATGAAAATAACCTTACTTGGCCACACAGTCCCTTACAGCGGAGTCACTGGAGTGAGCAGAGGAATCAGCAAATACATTTACAATCTCGGGCAGGGACTGGTGAATGACGGCAATGACGTCAGACTTTACGTAAGGGACGACGGCTTTCATGCAAGAGAAAACTGGGTGAAAAAAATACCAGCACCAACATTCTCCTGGATTCCGTATCCGATTTTCGCGTTGCCAAAAATTCTGATGACGAAATCCGACATATTCCATTCGGATTGGATCACAACAGGATACCCGTTGGTCGTGGCGAGAAAAAAACATGTCGTCGTGTCTGCGCATGATGTGATACCATTTACATACGACTGGAAAAATCTCTCTCCTGGAGATAAGATACGGACTATGTGGTACATGAAATGTTTCAACGCAATCAAGAATGCAAATGCAATAATTTTCATGTCAGAGTACGCGAGAAGCGAAGCAAAAAAATACACTGACTTGAAAGACGACCAGATGTTCGTTGTTCACAACGGAATAGACCATTCGGCATTTTTCCCAGTAAAAAAACAGAAGCACAAAAAATTAAGGATCGGATATTTCGGCGGACTGGACGGAAGGAAAAATGTAACCTTGCTCGTAGAGAGCTTCAAAATTCTGAACAAGATTTACGACAATTTGGAATTGCATGTCGGAGGCACCGGGAAAAATCTTGAAACATTCAGAAAAATGAAGATTCCAAACGCGCATTTTTACGGATACATACCCGACTCGAAGCTAAACGAATTCTGCAACTCGCTGGACATATTCGTGTTCCCCTCCCTCCAGGAAGGGTTTGGATTCATGCTGCTAGAAGCTATGTCGTGCGGTGTGCCGACGGTTGCGGTAAATTCCGGAAGTTCGCAGGAGATTGCTGGCAAAAATTCGCTCATGGTTCAGCCCATCATCGAAAGCATGGTAAAGGGGATTTCAAAACTGATCGAAAGCGAGAAATTGAGAGACAAACTCGCCGTCGGCGGACTAGACAGGTCCAATGAATTCACATGGGAGAAGTGTACCAACGACACTTTAAATATTTATGAACGAATTATTGAGTAGGATTTTATGAAGCTGCTTGTCACAGGAGGTTCTGGTTTCATAGGTTCCCATCTGATCGAAAGGCTGGGGGCAGAAAACGAAATTGTGAATGTTGATATCGTGCAGCAGAGCAGCACTCACAAATCCCAATTTGTGAATTGCGATATAACAGATTATAAGATGCTCGCCGAGAAGCTAGGCGACAAGGTCAAAAATTTTGACGCGATCGTACATCTTGCAGCTCTTTCGCGCGAGGTGGAAAGCAACAAGAATCCGGAGGTGTATTTCAAGACGAATGTCGACGGGACAATCAACATGCTCAGAATTGCGCGAGACTTCGGAATCAAAAAATTCATTTTCGCTTCTACTTATTTGGTCTACGGCGATCGGACAGAGATGCCGGTCAACGAGGAAACCGTCCTGAATCCAAGAAGCATATATGCGTCCACAAAAGCCGCCGCCGAGTTCTTTTGCAACTCGTTCCGATACATTTACGGAATAGATTCAATAATTTTCAGGCAGGCTCTTGTTTACGGAAAAAACGATCTCGAGAAGCGTGTTGTAAAACTGTTTATCGAGAAAGCAAGAAACGGCGAAAAGATTTCCGTATTTGGAAATAAGATTCTCGACTTCATTCATGTCAGCGACGTAGTCGACGCGTATACAAAAGCACTTTCGTACAGCAAGTCGGACACTTTCAATCTTGCCTCTGGAAAAGGAATTTCATTGGTCGAGTTGGCGGATAGCGTCAAGAAAATCATCAATCCGAATGTCGAAATACAGAAAGAGCAACAGCATGCCGGAGACGTGAGCACGTTCATTGCAGACATCTCAAAGTCGAGGAACATTTTAGGGTTCGAGCCGAAAAACAATCTAATCGAATTTATCGAATCGGAAAAATAATTTTTATTCGTCAACAATCATAAGTGATAGCATGAAGGAACCTCTCGTAAGCATCGTTTTGTTGACTTGGAACCTCGCTGGAGAAGCGATTAACTGCATGAATTCGTTGAAAAAGCAGTCCTACAAGAATTTCGAAGTGATTCTGGTCGACAACGGATCGAGGAAGGAAGAAGTAGACAAGCTAAAAAAGTACATAAAGGGAAACAGGTCTCTTAGGATCAGGCCGGTATTCAACAAAGAGAATTTGGGATTTTGCGAAGGGAACAACGTCGGGGTGCGAGCTTCCAAAGGAAAGTACGTCGTATTCCTCAGCGACGACACGATACTTGACAGGAATTGGATAAAATTTTTGGTAGAACCCTTCTTCAAAGGAGAGAATGTGGGCGGAACCGCCTCGAAAATAGTCTTCTACGGGAGAGGGAAAGAAAACATCCTCCAGTACGCCGGAGGAAAAATAAAATTCTACGGCAAGCCTGTCAGCGAAGGACTGACGATGAAAGACGGCAGGCAGTTCAGCCAGCAGAAACAAACTCTGTGGGGGCAGGGATGCTCGATAATGTTCCCGAGAAAAGTCCTCGACGAGCTCGACGAATATTTCTGCAAGCAGTTTTTCATCTACTACGACGATGTTGATCTGTGCTGGCGCGTCAACAATCTCGGCTACAAAATAATTTACGTACCACGGTCAGTTGTGTATCACAAAGGGTCTGTCTCGGTAATGTCGGACAAGCAGATGAGCCAGAAACAGCTTTTCCTGAACATCAGGAACAAGTACCTCGCATTCTGGAGAAATTTGAAAATTCTGGATTTCCTGCTCGTGTTCCCATTTGTAATCGCCTACGATCTGGTCAAGGGATTTTATTTCATGCTGTACAAAGGACGGACTGCTTTCTACGGAAGCAGGTTCAATTATATGACGAGCACGATAAAATCGATTTTCGGATTCTTCAGTCTCATGTTTTCAGTGAAGAGGCCAAGGAAAGGAAGTCTTTCCGACCTGGACTGGTGATCGAATGGAAGAATCTCATCCAATACGGCAGGACATCGTTCTGAAAATGGTCGGCAATCCACAGAAAGTCTTGAACCTCGGCGACGTGAATGACAGCTGGCTGACAAAGAAGCTGAAAGAAAAGTCCGAAGTTACAACGATAGACGTCAGACCGAATGCCGACATAAAAGCTAATCTGGAAAACAGAATACCCCTGGACAACGAATCGTTCGACCTGGTCGTTGCAGGAGAAATAATAGAGCACATCTACCATGCAAAGAATCTTTTGAAAGAAATATCCAGAATTCTCAAGCCGAACGGGCATCTTATTCTAACAACTCCGAACATCTGCTCGCTTGCAAACAGAATAAAAATGATTTTCGGAAAGCTCCCGTCCAACTGCGCGTCCGCCGACGAGTTTGATCCAGAGTTCGGCGGCCACATAAGAGATTTCAATCTCGATCTTGTAAGAAAATTGCTAAACGAAACTGGATTCAAAATAGTTTCTGAAAAAACAGACGGCGTCATCATACGCAACAGAAAAATATTGCCGTTTTCGCCAAAGACGTGGGGGTTCAGCATAATAATTAAAAGCGTGAAGAGCAGTGTTCAAGTATGAAGATAGTAGTCCCGTTCTATCCAATTGATGTTAAGGGGAAGGAGGATTATTTCAAACTCGCTGCCGACGTAACGGGCGGTGAAATGGTTTCGGTCACGGGAAAAAGCAATCTCGAAATCATAAAAAAAATTACCGGAGAAGATGTCCACGCACATGGAAGAGGGTTTCCTTTCCCCGAATCCTGCGGGATATTTGCAAAAAAATCGATATACACGCCGCACTTCAACACTATAGGCCAGACATGGTGGACGAGGAAAGCTAGGAGGATCGTTTTCAACAGGTACAACAAAATAATCGCGCTCACAAAGTATGCGAAAAATAATTTTATCAAAGAAGGAATAGATTCTAAAAAAATAGAAGTGCTTCCTTTGCCTGTTGATTTTGATTTCTTTTCAAAGAACAGAGACGGAAAAAAATTCAGAAAAAAATTCGATTTGGGAAATGAAAAATTTGTGTTGGCTGTCGGAGCGCGCGGCGTGAAGAATCCTAAAGTAATTATCGATGCGTGCCAGAAAGTTGGGATAAAACTTGTTTTTGCAGGGCACAAAAATCCGAAGGACATCAAAAAGGGATTCGAATGGCTGCTTCCTCCAAAATTGGCTAATTTGGATAACGTAATATTTACCGGACTACTTTCACGCGAAGAAATGAGAGGCGCATTTAGTTCAGCTACTATATTTGCAAACTCTTCAGACTACGAATCATTCGGACTTGCAGTGTACGAATCGGCAGCCGCTGGTTTGCCAATGTGTCTTCCAAAAATAGGAACGTTTGACTTGTTCAACAATTGTGCATTGTTCCACAATAGTAAAAATTCAAATGAGCTTGCAAATAATATTGAAAAATATATTGATGACAAAAATTTGTTTAACAAAAATAAGAAAGGGGCAAAAAGAATATCAAAGAATTTCAATTATCCTATTGTGAGAAAGATGCATGAGAAATTCTATCAGGAGGCCGGAGTGATATGAAAGTCTGTCTGAGGCGGGGATACCATCACATGTTCGACGAGCTTGTAAATCATCCCCCGAAGGGAGTAACTTACGAAATTCCGAAACTCGTTTCCCCATCAAAGCAGTCTGGTTTTAAGAACGAGCTAAAGAGAAAAATTTGGAGAATCTATGCGAACACTTTCAACCAGCCGAACAGTTTCTACATCCCTTCTGTCGGGAACGCCGATCTCATACATTCCGGAAGCGGATTCCTAATTAAAAATAAAATGCCATGGGTCATTGATTTGGAGCATGTCGCTTCGTTTGTAGGATTCCAGACAGGACGGCTCGATAAAGTCAAGACAAAAGTCGAGAATGCATTGGCTTCCCCATTCTGCAAAAAAATCCTTCCGTGGACGCACGCAGGAGAGATGTCCATAAGAAACTCTCTCGACACCAGCAAGTTTGACGATAAGATAAAAATTGTATATCCTGCAATGACTCCATTGAAAGTAAAAAAGAAAAAACATGACAAGACGAATCTTCTTTTCGTCAGCATAAGATTTTTCACGAAAGGCGGTATGGAATTGCTACAGGCGTACGATGTTTTGAAAAACAAGATGGATGTAAATCTCACAGTGATCAGCGATGTTCCTGAAAAATTAAGAGAAAAGTATCAGGATGTCGAATTTCATGAGCCCAACATCCCAAGAGAGAAAATTCTCGACGAATATTTTTCGAAGGCCGATGTTTTTGTTCTGCCATCATACATGGATACTTTTGGAATGGTGTTTCTCGAATCGATGAGCGCCGGAGTTCCGATAGTGAGCACGAACGTGTTCGCAATCCCGGAAATGATCGAAGGTGCAGGTCTGATCACAAATGTCGACAAATATTCCTGGTACGGAAAAGATTACTTGTTCGCGTGGAAAACTTGGGAGAAGTTCTCGCATTATGTCGAAGTCAAAAAGAAGCCCGAAGTTGTAGATTCCCTGGTTGAGAATATTTCAACCATAGTCAACGATCAAGGCTTGAAAAATAAAATGATCAGGAACGGCAGGGAGAAAATAGAGAAAGGCAAGTTTTCAATCCAAAATAGAAACAAGGCGCTGAAAGAAATCTACGAAGAGGCTGTCTTATAATTTCTTGAGAGCGTAAACTGTACCAGAATTCTCTCCAAAGGGCAGCAAACCAAAGTAATCAACCGAATGGATTTCTTCATAACCGTCAAGTACGCTGAAGGAAATAACATACTCGTCGCTTATGCTGTATCCCCATCCGTGCCAGTTAACAGCTCCCGGAGGATCGTTGCACTTCACGAAAAACTTTTCCGCATTGTATTCGAACCCGCCGTCAATCAGATTCTCGTCAACTCCGCTAGACAAAAGATAGTTTATGTTGTCCCATCTCGCCTGGTTCCAGTTCCAATAATCGTACAATCCGTAGAAGGACCACGCAGCGAAAATTATTATTCCAACTGCCAAAAATTTCCTACCATATCGCAAATCTCTTATCGAGTGAAGCATGAACGGCAGCATGAGCACGATAAAAATCATCAAATACCTTTCATAGAAAGCCTTGATGAAAAGTATCGCTAAAATTTCTGCAATCAAAATGTAAAAAATGAATTTGTATTTCTTGTCGTTGGCAAGCGAGAGGGCATGAATCAGGATCGACGTTGCACTCACCATACTTAGCAGCGTTATGGGAACCCAGAAAATTTCTGGAAAGATATTATTTTTCTCACCTGAAATTGCATTCACAGTTGCACCCAGTCCAAGATTGCTTGAGAGAGACGTCGAATAAAATATAGGATCTTTCTGAACGATGTTGATGAAGAGTAACCATCCAATCATCGCGACAACTAGCGAAGTTACAATTATTTTGTAAATATTTTTCAGCTTCCTGAATTCCGAGACGACACTCTTGTAATTAGCAATGTAAATCAAACTTACTGGAAGGAAAAAGTATCCTATGAATAGTCCTCCTTTCCCGAGCGTTCTCAATATGTTTCCGCCGAGAGTGAAGTAGCTAGTGATGCAGTCCGACGGTCCGTGAACGTAATAGTACCAGTAGAACCACAGGGAAACGAGCGATATCGGAAGTATTATGAGCAGCAAAATATTTTTCAGCTTCAGAAGTTCGCTTCTCTTGTTGAGCATATAATATAGTGCCAAACCGAGTATCGGTGCAAGTCCATACTGCCTGATGCCGAATGCGAGTGCCGAGAATATTATTCCGAATAGAATATATTTGTACTTCCTTTCCTGCACACCGTTGTACATGAAGATGAAAGACAGTGTGACCAAACTCAGCGCCGGAACGTCCGTCATGAAAGTGTGGCTGAGATAGAAGTAGACCGGGTTGAAAAGAAATAAAAGTGATCCGAGAAATGCAAATTTCCTTCCGACAAGCTTTCTCAAGAATATGTAGACGGATACGACGGTTATTCCACTCAGAATTATTGTAGCTATGATCAAACTCGAATGGCTGAAACCTATGATGCTTGATACGAGCGCGCCGTAGAGTCCTTGCAGCACGAATGTCATCGAGATGTTGGCATGCAATCTGAAATTTCCGTTAAGAAAATTTTCAACTGTGCTATAGTATGCGTAGTCGTCTCCCGACGAGAAATTTTTAATCGGAATTATCAAAAGGCTGGCGAAAACCAGCGGAATCAAAATGAGTAGCAGCTTGTCTTTGAACATCCTAACCAACTTTCTGCCCTATCATCAGCAGAGTCATACCCATATGTAATTTTTCTGCGGCCTTTTCGATGATTTTGTTTCCCGATTTTCCTTCGCTGAACGGGTTCCTGAAAAGGATTTCCTTTATCGCGATTATCTTGAACCCGTATTTCTTCATGAATTTTCTCGCTTCGAATCTTGAGATTGCATCCTCTTTCTGCAGCATCTGGAAAACTGACGTCATCGGGTTCAGCTTGTTCGGCTCGCAGAAGACAAGATAGCCGTTCGGCTTCAGTACGCGCCTTATTTCCTTGAACATCCTGTCCCTGTTTTTCACGTGATGTATTATGCTCACTCCGAACACCATGTCCATTGTGTTATCTTTCAGTGGAATATCCGTTGCGTCTGCGACGACGTAATCGCATTTCACTTCTTTCCTCGCAATCTCGATCATCTGAGGATCTATGTCGCTCGCTATAACGTGGTCGAAATCTTTTGCAAGAAACTTCGTATAAATTCCGCTTCCGCAGCCCAGCTCGAAAACTTTCCACTTTCTGTTCTTTTTCAGAATCTCGAAAATCTTTTTGTACTTGTCGTAATGGAATCCGCTCTTAGGGTTCCTCGCTATGTGATAATATTGCGCTCCCTTCGATCCAGAAATCTTGCCGATTATCGACACGGTTTCACCTGAACATCGCCCTCAGGAGCATCGATATCATGTTGTATCCGTGCCTGAAACTTTTCATCTTTGAATATCCTTTCTTCCTTTTCTGGTAATGAATAGGAACTTCCTTTATTCTCAGTCCCATCTTCTTCGCCTCGAGTATGTATTCGAAATCTGGCCAGCTGTTCTCCTTCAGATTTTTTTCTATCGTGTTCCTTCTGAACGCCTTGAACCCGCACAGCGTGTCCGTGAGCCTCTGTCTTATCATCATCGATACGACGAGAGCGAATCCGAAGTTTCCTATAACGTGCAACTTTTTCATTGCGCCTTTCTCCATCGGAAGGATCATTCTCGTGCCGTTCACGAAATCCGCTTCGTTGTTCCTTATCGGCTTTATGATGTTGAGAATTTCTTTCGTAGCCATGTCGGCATCCTGCACAACAATTATTTCTCCGCTTGATGCTTTCATTCCAGCCCTTAGAGCGTATCCTTTGCCGCGATTCGGCGTATAGCTCACAAGTTTTATTCCCTTTATCCTCGAAGCGACTTCATCCGTCCTGTCTCTCGAACCGTCATTGACAACTACGATCTCGTGGCTGACATCTTTCATTACCTGTTTCACTTTGTCGACGCATTCAACAAGGCCCTGCTCCTCGTTGTATGCCGGGATTATGACGCTGACTTCAGGATGTTTCATTAAATCAAATCCGATTCTTTTGTATTAAAATATTATTTTTTATAAATTATTGTTTTGTCTGTCCTGAATCCGACCTTGAAATCGTCCTGGTTCGCAAACGGATCTACATATGGAGCTTCGAACAATGTCACCATCACGCAATTAACGCTGTGTTTGACAGCTATCTCCAACGAAGAATTCAGATCAGGCCTGAGCGGGACGCTCTCAAATCCGCTGTAATACCAAACTTGGGTCTTGGAATTGCTCATAACAGGAGAATTACAGTTGTCCTTCGTCCACATGATCGAACTTTTCGCTTCTGCATATCTCGGATAATTAGCAAACACGCTAGCGAAATAAAATCCGATGAAAATGTTTGCGAGCATCAATGAAATGAAAATATATGTGCCGATTTTCTTGTACTTCTTCAATATAGTCACAGTTCCCGCAGCGCCGACCAAGAATGCAAGCGGCAGAATGTGGACAAGATATCTTTCCTCTGCCACTTTTCCGAACACGAATATCTGCGCGAGAAATAGAATTGCTATACCTGCAAGGATGAGAATCCAATTCTTGTTGTTCCTTACTTTGTAGATTCCGTACAGCACGAGAGGGAAGGAAGTTCCGAGCACGACGAAAAGATATGGAATATACAGTAATGTTACTGAAGGGTTGAATCCCAAATCGGACGAAGCCTGGTGGGCCGACCCGCCTATCGGATTTCCGAATACGTTCAGGTTGAAAATTATCCACGGTGCAATCACAAGCAACGCGACAATTATCCCGACAGCGAAATTCCTATCTACAAGTATCTTAATTTTTCTTGAAAGAAGAACATACGATAAAAGCAGAATTATCAGCAAGGCTCCGTACTGGTATCTTGTCAGGAATGTCAGCGCCGCCAACAGGGGAACAGTAACCAGATATTTTTTATTTTTTAGCGCGTAGAAAAACGCGATTAGAGAAAGGACGAAGAAAAATATTGCCGTGCTCTCTGTCAGCGGCCTTGTTCCGAGCAAAAACAATGCTGGATTGAAAAATGCGAGCAATGCAGAAATCTTAGCGATTTTCTTGTCGAACAGGATCTTTCCGAGATAGTAGAAAAGAATTATCGATAGAGAGCCGAACAGCGGTCCTACGATTAATGCCCCGATTTCTCCGAACGCAAAAAAGAACGGCGTAAGTATGAGCGGATGCAGCGGAGAGATGAACCTTTCCTCGTCGTCAGGATAAGTGACTGTCTCGTTGTTCACACTGTATTCAAACGGCGCATGGCCGAACTCTCCTGTCATCGCCATCTTCTTCGCGGTGTAAAGGTAGAGCGACTCGTCGACCCCGAATCCGTCCGACATCAACGCGAATGGGAGCTTGAGCAACAGGCTAGCAACGAAAATGATTACCAAAAAATTTCTTTCTTTCATTTGTGATCCCTCGATAGTCTGACGAGCATCCTGAAAAATGCAGGTATCTCTTTCCTCCCGAGTTTGGATTTTCCTATTTTCCTGTTAACGAATTTTATTGGAATCTCCGAAATTTTAAAACCGTTCTTGAAAATTTTGTAGAGGATTTCTATCTGGAAATTGTAATCTTTGCTCGAGATCTTTTTAAGATTTATTTTCTTGAAAATATTTTTTCTGTATCCGCGGTATCCGCTAGTCGGGTCCTTGATCGGCATGCCGAGAACCATTCTTGTGAGCACGCTGGCCCCAGAACTTATAAATTTTCTGTCGACGCCCCAGCCTTCCACCTTTCCTCCTGGGATCTTCCTCGATCCTATGACCATGTCGTTAGTTTTCAAACCCTTCAAAATATTCTTGATGTAAATGGGATCGTGGCTCAGGTCGGCGTCCATTGTAATTATGAAGTCTCCGCGTGCGGAAATCATTCCAGTTTTCAAAGCTGACCCGAGACCGCTATCTTTCTGTCTGATGACTCTTGCCCCAGCTTTTTTCGCACGCGAAGGAGTGTCGTCATTTGATTTGTCGACAATTACGATCTCGTGCCTAGATTGTTTGAGAACGCTATGGATGCGATTGATGAGTTCTCCGATTCCTGGCTCGTTCATTGTCGGGATTATTACTGATATCATTTGAATCAATATTAACAATCGAATTTCTCGGCTGAGTAATAATACTATAAGAATCTTATTAAACTATTTGAATAGAGGAATGTTAGATGGACGAAAACGAGATTAGAAACCAGATAAACAGTCTCGTGAAGGAATTCTTTGTTCTCAAAAATCAAAAGAAGAAATTCGTTCCTGGAGAAACTTTTGTCCAGTACTCGGGGGATCTGACAAGCGAAAGCGAGATCAACGCAGCTGTGTCGACGCTGCTCGACGGAAGACTTGCGTTCGGCAAGAGAGTCGAGGAATTCGAAAACAATTTTGCAAACTATCTTGGGGTCAAGCACGCGTCCGCCGTGAGCACGGGGTCGGACGCTTGCATGCTTTCGATGCATGCGATGATGAACAAACATCTTGAAAATCCGATCAAGGCCGGCGACGAAGTTATCGTATGCGCGCTGAATTTCGCTACGCCGATAAGTTCGCTCGTTTTCAGCGGGCTGAAGCCTGTTTTCGTCGACACAAATATCAGCAATTATACGATCAACACCGATAGGATCGAGGAAGCGATAACAGACAAGACGAGGATGATAATCGCGACGCACATTTTCGGAAGCGTGTGCAACATGGACAAGATAATGGAGCTCGCTAAGAAATATAACCTCCGTGTTATCGAGGATTGCTGCGATGCACACGGCTCACTATACGACGGAAGAAAAGTCGGTTCGATCGGAGACACTGGAGCATTCTCATTTTATCCGGCGCACGGAATGACGATGGGCGGAGAAGGCGGAATAATTTCCACGAACGACGAGAACATCCACGACGTGGTAAGATCGATAAGGATGTGGGGAAGGGCGCTCCCGTGCAAGATATGCGGGAAGGATCTTTCGAAAGAATGCATGTATCATCACAACATTGATCTTGCCGGAATGGAAGACTACGACATCAATTATCTTTTCATAAATCTCGGATTCAATTCGAAGATTACAGAGGTGCAGGGAGCGTTCGGACTCGAGCAGCTCAAGAAGCTCGACGACTTCAACAAGATCAGGGATTCGAACTTCAATTACATTGTCAACGGACTGAAACCTTACGAGGACGTTTTGGTTTTGCCGAAAGCAGTCGACAAGGCGAAGCCGGCATGGTATACAATCCCGCTCACGATAAAGCCTGGAGCGAATTTCACGAGAAAAGAAATCACCGACGAGCTTGCGAGAGCGAAAATAGAATACAGGTTCCTTTTCACAGGAAATATTTTGAAACAGCCGGCATACAGAAATATCGATCACAGAGTTTCAGGTTCGTTGGAAAATGCTGATCTCACCACGACGAATTCGTTCTTCGTCGGATGCTATCAGGGAATGACTCCGGAAATGAGAGAATACATCGTGCAGACAATGTCAAACTTCTTGGACAAGCACAAATAATTTCTTCGGATCAACGACGTTAATTTAAATTGTCGGAATTCCCTTTATCTTTAAAGTGACCTTATGAATTCCGGAGAGAAGCTTGTCGGCAACAGTTTCTTTTTGTTCACGGACTGGTTTTCGCTCACGGTTTTGTCGTTGCTATACTGGTTCGTGATTGGCAAGACGCTTCCTCCTGAAAATTACGGGATAATCGCGACATCCACAAACCTGATACTGATGATCTCGGGGCTGAGCCTAATAGGAATGCAGCTGACTGTGCCGAAGCTCGTTTCAGAGTATGCGCAAAAAAAACAATACGACAAGCTGAAAAGTCTCGTCTCATTCTCGATGAAGATCGTGATACTCATCGTGTCTGCAATCTCGCTTTCGATGATTCTTTTCTCGGGATTCTTCACGAATCTTTTCAATCTTCCGCTTGACGCGCTGATAATAGTTTCAGTCAGCCTGTTCGTCTGGTCCCTGTGGAGCCTGTCGACTTCCATTCTTCTCGGGCTGCAGAACATGAAATACATATTCCAAACCAACCTCGTGGGAAACATTTTGAGAATTTTACTGGCGGTCGCGATGATTTCCGCAGGCTTTGCATACGTCGGTCCGTTGGCAGCTACGCTGATAGGACTTTTCCTGATTATCTTATTGCGATGGAAATTTTTCAGCCTGTACAGTCCGGCGAAAATAAACAAGAAGCAGGTTATAATGAAGTACGCGATTCCCGCATTCGTCGCAGGGATAGCAGTCATACTTTTTTCAAACGCTCCCAACATCATACTTAACACGATACAAGGTCCCGCAGTAACAGGATTGTTCGCGATTGCGATCACGGTCTCGTCGCCGCTCGCCACAATTCCTTCAACATTCTCTTCCGCGTCTTTCCCGATAGTGTCCGCTCTTTCAACGGAGCGAAATCCAAACAAGAAGCAGATGAGGCTGATAAATTTCGCAACACGCTACTCTTTCTTCATGACAATCCCGGCTTTCACAATCCTGATCGTTTTTGCTGAAAAAATATTGCTGATGTTTTCGAGAGTGGAATATCTTCCTGCGGTGCAGCTGATACCGATAATCGCTCTGTCGACAATAGTCTGGGGCGTGGGGCAGATATTCAATTCCAGCATATACGCGATAAGGAAGCCTAACGTCAGCAGGAACATAGTGGTGCTTTCGACAATAACATTTTTCGTGATGGCATTCCCACTCACGTACATTCTCTCGTCTTTCGGCACGGCTGTGTCGTATCTTGCTTCGACTCTTGTGTTCGCGATCCTGAGTTACGCGTATCTGCGCAAATCAATAAAATTGAAATTCGACTCGATGGTGTTCATGAAAATAATCTCGTCGAGCATACTGTTCGGAGCAATCATTTACTCGGTCAAATTTTTCGACAACATCATAATCAAATTTTTGCTGCTCTCATTGGGGATTGCCAGCTATTTCGGAATTCTTTTGGTGATGAAATATTATTCGAAAGACGACGCGAGAGTGTTCGAAATAATTTCCATGAAGTCCCCGGTTTTCAAGAAGCAGATTATGCAGATATCCAAATTCATTTCAGACAATTCCTAGGAAAGGAATCGCCGCGAACGCCGCCTGTATCAGCATCATTCCGACGACGATCTGCCTTTCGGTCAATCCGAACCTCATCATCAGATGGGTCCACGAATAAATTTTGTTTCCGTACTTCGATTTTATTTTTCCGTTAGCCTGAACGACACCGAGATCGGACGCGAATCTACCGAGCTTGTATATCGAATAGAATTTCAGAATTCCCTGAATGATGAAAGGAGTCATAACGATTATCGCTATCTTCTCCATGTTTCCGATTATCGCTCCTACAGCAACGACCGCTCCGAGCACGTAGGGCAGAGTGTCCCCAGGAAGAATTTTCGCCGGAGAGAAATTGTACCTCAGGAGAGCAAGCAACGCTGCGAACGTCGACAAGAAAAGAAGAGCGGCTTCCATATTTCCATTCATGAAAGAGAAAATTCCCAATGACAATGTGTATACTGCTCCCATTCCTGCTTCGAGCCCGTTGAATCCCCCGAGCATGTTCACCATGTTCGAAGCTCCGACTACCCCGATAGGAATTATCAGAAGCGGGAAAAGCAGTCCAAAATCTACAGTGCCGATGATCGGAAACGTCATCTGAGTCATTCCGGCCATTATCGCCATCAGCGGGAGCGCCGCGGGAAAAGTGAGCGCGACCTTCTGCCATCTTTTCAATCCGAGTTTTCCTTCTATGTGCCCGAGAATCCTCACCTGAACGACGTTGAGATCGTCAATGAAGCCCGCGGCAGTTATTATCATTATCGAGGTGAGCGCCGCGAAAATTTTCAGCATCGACGTGTTGTCCCCGTATATGAAAACGTTGAGGAAGATGTACGCGAGGAGCGCGAACATTATTCCCATCGTGACGGGAACGCCCGCGGAATGGGGAAGGATGGGGTCGCCGACTTTGTGCACGTCGGTGCTCGTGAGCTTGACGAACCTGAAATACCTTATGAAAAACGGAATCGAGAACAAAGTCGCGAGGAACGCGATGGAGATTGAAATTGTCAGTATCGTTACCATGTTTCCACTTTGCTTGTTAATTTAGTTGGGACGTTTAAAATTAATAAAGATAGCCAGACTCTTACGTTATTGCCGCACCAGACAGCGTGTCATTGTAGGATGTTGAGTTGATAGTTATGTTTATCGGATACACTCCGTTTGCATCATAGCTGTTCTCAATCAGAATCAAAACATTTTCCGAACCGTTAAGCGTGGTTGCTTGGTCCGAATTAATTTCCTCCTCTCCGTTGTTGAATATCCATGAAAGCAGCCTCTGCCCCGCATTATTGCCTGCAATCACCTCGACAATCGCGCTGCTTGGATTCTCGGAAAGGACAATCTGACTAATTATCTCTGCAATTTTAATAACAAAGCTGCCGGAAAGAGAGTCGCTTGAATTCGCACCTGACGCCAATATCGTCAAGTTTCTTCTGCCAGAATCGTAATTATTTTCAATATACGCCACCAAAGATTCTCCCTGAGTGAGATTCACTGTTGTGTTTGAAACGCTCGGCTCGGAAATGTTCCATGAGATGGTCTCGTTTGTCGGCCAGTTGTTGGCGACTGCGAATTCGACAATCTTGTCGGTCTTATTCGATTCGTGTATATCATAGTAACCGATGTTCAATCCGTTCAAAACAAAAGACTCGTTGAAGATGTCGTTCATGCTACCCGACGATATTCCGACGGATACAGTTTTCTTGCCGTCAGTCGTGTAATTTATGTCCCTTGAAATTACTGCGGTTCCGTTAGTGTCGAGTGTCACCTGATCCTGAAATGTCTGGCCCTCGCTTGTTATGTTCCAGTTTATTGTCGACTGGCTGTAGTAATTCTTTATTGCGAATTGGACTAAACGGTTGTTCGCTCTTGTGGTAGTGCCGTTGTAATCTTCAATCTCGATTCCTTTTATTTCGAAGCCGACAGACTCAGTGTCATTTCCGTCAGTCGAATTTACGGAACACACCAATGTCTTCAGGCCAGAAGCGGCGTAGTCGTACACTCTGTCGAAAGTGGATTGGCCGTTGGCTGAAACTTGGAACTGGGAATCCGAGGTCTGGCCGTTGTTGCAGCTCCACCAGACATTTTGAGAAGTCTGGTCCATATCGTTCCTTACTATCAGCCTGTAAGAAGTGTTCGCAGCATCCCTTGCCGTGATAGAAAGGGATTGTACAGATATTCCGAACTTTGCGCTAGCATTTTCGAAATCGATGGAATTGCCAGATGATTGAGCAGTCAAGTTTATTTTGTAATTCCCGCCAGCGTTGAATTCCTGCTCGACCACAAAAAATATTGATTCGTTTGTGGTTACGTTGAACGGAACAGACGAGTTGACTATTGTGCTATTTCCGAAATCAATTGTCCAATTTGCATTTGTAACTGTTGCATTCTTTTCATTCGCGAGATAGAATTCGAAGTACCTTGTCCTATTAGTCGAATTCAAACTGGAAGCTTTGTGCAAATCTATTCCGGACTCGACGGTCGTTATTCTAGACGGAGCATGCACAGGACTATTGCCATAGATGAATTTCGTCGTATTCAATCCGTCCCTCGCTATCTTCAGTATGTTTCCGATCGCATTGTACGAATAGATGTAAGTCTTATCATCGATTGACGCATTAACGAGCCTGTCAAGAAAGTCGTAAACCATTCTATAAGTTTTGGAATTCGCAGAATCATTGATCAATATCACGTTGCCAACCGAATCGTAAGAATAATTCAGTTGCTGAATGTCTCCGGTCTTTATCTGTTTCAGTCTGGAATTCTGGCTGTCGTATGAAAATTCCGAAAGTTTCGAATTATAATACGTCTTGTTCGATATTTTGTCGAATGCATCATAGAAAGAATTGTTTATGAAACCGAGAATTTTTCCGGCTTTACTCTGATTGTTGTAATAGTACTCGGTGCCGTTTCCTGGAGTTAACGTCTGCTTTACTAACCTATCCATCGAGTCGTAGTAGTATCTTTTTTCAAATTCAATCCCATCGACAGTTTTGATTTCACGTATCAGTCTCATTTTCTGGTCATATTCGTATCTGTAGCTTCCGTTCGTAAAAGTAATATTTGACAGGGTTCCTTCGTATTGGCCGTCGTACGCGTAAGTTATGTTCACCGTAGTGGAATTTTTAGTCAGAATCCTGTTTAGATGGTCATAGGTAATATTCACTTGATTTGTCGGACTGTCATATGTAAAATCTTGAATAGTCGCAAAAGTTGCCGGAGAAAATAAAATAAAAAATCCAAGAACAAACAAAATAAAATTAATTTTCTTCATAATACATTTCCTCCGATATACATCAGCTCCTTGAATGGCGTGTAGATAGTGGTGTTCGCGGAATCGTTCCTCAAAATTTTAATGCGCTGTCCGAACGGATCGTAGGTGTAGTTCTCGATTTCAACGGAATGATTTTCCAGGAAGACCTCGAATCCTATCAGATAATTGGAGAAGTTGCCGGAGTCGTTTGTTGCCGTATCTACATAGGTGCCAACGGTTTCGAAGATGGTGAGATTAATCGGGAGTACTGGAGAAGAAGATTGTATGTAATCAAGGGCATAGGTTGGTTGTAAATGAATTAAAGAGACTAAAAAAATAAATAAGGCTAAGAAAATTAATTTCATTATTTCTTAGCCTCCTTTGAATTAAGTTTTATGTAACGTTTGTTTTTCGGAAGAAAATAGAAAATTATATAAATAGCCAAAATTATTTGGGACACTCTCACAATGTACCATAAAATATCATTACTGTAAAAAAATAGAATAATTATTGAAAAAATTTCTATTATTGAAGGAGTATTAAGGAGTCGAGGATAGTTTTTCTTTATTGAAATGATTAAGAAAATTATGTTTAGGATTTGAAAAGACAATGAGACTACAGATGCTATAATTATCATTGGAGAAAAATCTATTTCAGCTTCAAATGTAGCAACATATAGGACTATCAAAGAATAAATTATAAGTGAAGTCAAGTAAAAATTAGTCAGTAGAGAATTCTTAAAATTTAGTCTTGAATAATTTTTATGTCTCATTTTGATTCACCAAAGAAATTACTAATGGTCTGAATTAAATAGTCAAATCCAGTAGGTTTTGGTAGCTCTTGACTATAAGGCAGAGCAGGACCATTGCATTGTATACAAATTTTATTTGAAGGTAAATGTTGGCCTATATTTTCTTTGTCTGGAATTTTCGACCATAGACCAGAATATTGTTTTTCTATATCAACCGGAGGATTTTTAGATCCTCCTAATTTGTTAATGAAGGAAGAATACTGTTGAGATAATGGTACATTATTACTTAACTGTGAAGCAAAATCTCTACCTAATCGGTTAGAACGCACATCTTCATAACTAAATCCACTTTGTTGTTGCTTACCTAATAAACCGCTATACTGTGCTATCTCTACAGGTGTATCAAGTAGACTTAAGAGGGTCGATCCGTATATTTTAGAATATTTCGCATTAGCAAAGAAATGTAAGTTATCTACAAAACCTACTTGAGTTGTATACGCGTATCTAGCACTTTCTGGGAAGTTACCTCTGTTGCTAAGAATATTTTGGCCAGTAACTATTTTATCTAATACTCCTGATGGTGATAAATTTGGATTCTGATTTTCTATAGTTTTTATTGCGTCTACTATTGTATCGGTTGAATCTATCTGAGGTTTTGTCGGTTCCCTACCATTAGGATCATTGTATTTGTACGGATTGTTGAAGACGTAGCTGTACCTGTTCAGATTCTGCGGATTGTAGACCTTCTGTATCAGCGTATCCGGCTGCGCGAACTGCCCCGTCCCCGGCTTGTAGTACCTCGCCCCGTAATAATACTGGTCTGTGATGTCGGCGAACTGGCCGGTGTACAGCTTGTTCTCAGACTTGCCTCCTCCCAATAATTCTCCGAACGGACTGTAAAATGTATTCTCGACTATGTTCCCATTCTGGTCCGTGATCAAGCTCGTCGATCCGAGATGGTCCGGATGGTAGAACCACTTCGAGCCGTCTGGATTGATTCTCGCGACAAGAACTCTGTCTTGATAAACGTAGGTGAAATCGTACGTGCCGGAACTGTTGACAATTCTCATGAAATCCCTGAAAGGCGTGTAGATCGTCGTGTTGGCGGAATCATTTCTCGCAATCTTAATACGTTGACCGAACGGATCGTATGTATAGTTCTCAATTATCGGAGAATTGGCAGAACTACCATTGCGGATTCTGACCAGTTGATTGAGTTCGTCGTACTCGCGATAATATCCATCACCGGTTATCAAGTTTCCTCCGCCGTTCTGAGTCTGCCTAATTAAGTTTCCAGCAAGGTCGTATTCGTACGTCCAGTTGCCGAGGTCGGGATCTCTCAAAGAAATTCTTCTGCCGAGAGAATCGTAACCAAATGAAAAAATATTCTCAAGAGCATCTGTAATTTTCACGAGATTATCCGAAGTATCGTATTCGTAGCTCGTGTTGTAAATGTCAGTCTCGAAATCGTATTTCAAAACCGGGTCGTTGTTGTACTCGAGAACAGAAATAATTCTGTCGTAACCGTCAAGGACGTAAGCTTTCCTGTGACCATTCTCGTCGTAAGCTGTGATGTTTCTCTGGTTGAAATCAATTGTAATGTTTGTTGAATCCGGATTTGTCACACGTATCACGCGCGACAATGCATCGTAAGTGTAATTCGTTCTGCTCGAAATTGTGGAAGGAGTCGACAGCGAAGCCGAGAAAGAATCGAAATATGGATTCTGCTCGGATGAAACTCTTCCAAGCGAGTCGTAGAAAATGTTCTTCACAATCTGCTGGCTGCCTTCGGTCGGCCTCTTCAGCTGTATGAAATTCGCAAAGCCGTCGTAGAAATAATAAACGTCGTACGTCTTGTTGGCGGAAGTGCGCTGCGAAACTTTAATCTGCTCTGGTGAAATTCCGTTGAAATTGTAAGAGTAATTCTTCGTCGGCAATTCTTCGGAATCGTACGGCTCAATCTCCTTCAGAATCCTTCCGAAAACATCGTAAGCAAAACTTCGATTAATGTTGTTCGAAAACTGCCACAAAACATTTCCGGTCCCCAAATCATATGCGAAATCATTGCGATGAGATAACGCATTATCATTCCAGTCGGGATAGGTGAATGTTGTATCTCTTGTTCCGTAATCGTACGTGTTCACAAATCCGCGCGGGTCGGTTTCTTTGATTACGTTGCCATGCCAGTCGTAAGAATATTTTATTTTCTGTATTCCGCCAGTGTCGAGCCAGTTGTCAATTTCAGTGACGTCGCCCACAGTCGGGCCCACTCCGTGCGGCCGGTAGTCGTAATAGTATTTTGTCTCTTTGACTTTCGTTGAATTATCGGACGCGAACAACTGGTATTTGCTTAGTCTGTCAAAGATCCAAGCCGAGGCATTATACACGTACGAATAGAATTCAAACTTTTCGTCGCCGGAAACATTCACATCGCCGAACATAATTTTCTGTGTAGGATTTCCGTATGAATCGTACGAATAAGAAATGTTAGTCGTCTTCGGATTGCTCGTGCTGCCGTCGTACAAATAGGAAGTTTGCGCAGAGAGTACAACTTTGAAATAGCCTGCGGACTGATTCGTGTAGTTGAAAACATTCTCGCTCTTCGCAAAGATCCTTCCGCCGGAATCGTAAATTTCCGTCTTGAATTCCTTTCCTTTTCTTGCGGAATCCTGATGGAAGTAATGGATTGCCGTAGAATTGTCCGGACGAGTTTCATTCACCTGTGAAAATCCTCTAAATTCCAGATCATTAGTATCATATTTTCCGCCGGAATAATTGTAGAAATAGCTGCCGACAGAATTGAACTGACTGTTCATCGAATTGTTCTGGCTGACATTCCTCACAACCCATGTGTTGAAACCCAGTCCGGACAAGTTGTCAGTTCCGTTGTTGTTCATGATCGTGGACTCCTGGTAGCTCACCGAAGTCATACCGCCGAACTCGTTCGTGATTTTTTTCAGCATGAACGGAGTCGTCGAATTTTTTACCCAAGTATACAAGTGCGGGCCATATCCGTCAGTATAAGCCACGAGTATATCGCCGAATCCGTCACCGTTTATGTCTGCCAATCTTCTCCCGATATTTTTCCCGTTGTAAGTGAAAGGTTCGGGTGACTGCCAAAAACTGTTGAGAGTCCATCCGTTTCCATTGTTCAGCCACGTATCTTTTTCAGAGCTCGTGCTGTTTGTCGCATCCTGCGTGATGTCAATGAGGCCGTCCCCATTCAGGTCAGCCATTCTGAACCCTCTGTCGTCGCTTGACGTTCCTACAAAGTAGGCGGGTGGGGCCCAGACAGAAGAATAGTCTATCCAGCCCGTCCCGTTATTCAGCCATGCCCTCAAAATTGGCGATTCTATACCAGAAGACGCGTTGATGATGTCCGGAAGGCCGTCGCCGTTGACGTCTTCAATTCTCGCCCCCGTATCCGATCCGGAATTTGTGAAAATTGTCGGAGCAATCCAAGTAGAACTGACGTCAGTCCAACCGGTGCCGTTGTTTATGTACGCTGTTTTGATATCGTTGTTCGATTGCAACAGATCTATTCTTCCGTCTCCGTTCAGATCAACAAGCTGCACGCCGTTATCCGTTCCAGATTGAACAAAATAAATCGGAGGAGCCCATGTGCTCGAAACCTCCGTCCATCCGCCGGTCTTGTTGTTCTGCCACGCCCTTTTCAGCCCGCCGAAATAGCTGTTGCCCTGCAATATGTCAACGAAACCATCGTTATTAAAATCAACGAACCTGACGCCCTTGTCGACGTTGTCGGTCTGCGTGAAGTATTCTGGAAGTACCCAAGAAGAAGTAACATTAGTCCATCCTCCTGACTTATTATTCAAGTAGGCATATTTTTCTCCGGTGGATTCCCTTGCGTGAAGAATATCCACAAAGCCGTCGTTATTAAAATCGACAAACCTCACTCCAAAATCCAAAGTCAGATCAGTGAATGTTGTCGGCGGAATCCATATGTCCGTTCGGTTCGCGAAGCCGTTTGACGCCGAATAATATTCGAAAGAAACTTGATGAAGCTGCGAAGAATTGTCGGAGCCGACAAATTTTATTTTTGAAAGAGACGACAACGATTGTTCAGGATTGAGATTGGAGTATTCCAATACGTATTTTCGAACCAGATTGTCGTTTGCGGAAATTTTTATTTCCGAAAGCCTTCTTGTCTCATTTAGCATGTTGCCCTGGTCGAATACGAATCTTATGTCAGGCCTCACAGAATTTTCGTAGACAAATTCGATCTCTCTTTTTTGGTCGCTGTTATAAGTTATGTTCGACAGGTAGACAGTTCCCTTGTCACCCTGGTACGGATCTTCGAGATACGAATAAAATATTTTATTGTTGTGAGTGTCGTTGACTTGATCGAGGTTCCATCTGAGAGCGTAACTTTTTCCGGAGTTTGATGCGAGCTCGGAATCAGAATTATAACCGAATCTGAATTGTGTGCCGTCCTTCGTCGTAGCAACCCAGAACAGTCCGTAAGTATTTTGTCCGCCGCTGAAATTCTGGACGCGCATGAACGTTTCAGTTTTGGTGTGGAAAAAATTGTCGACCAAATCGTAAACAAGATCGTACGAGCCACCATTCAGCAAAAGCTTGAATCCGTCATCGTTCTTATTATTCGGAGTGCCGTTGACATCCCTGTAAACATAATTTTGAGTTATAGTCCATCCAGCTCCAATCGTGCCTGGTCTCTGTTTCACGGACTGGCTATTGTAACTTATCGAAAGAGAGGGTTGCAATCCGTTCGTGCCTCCCGGAACTTCTATAGGATAATCGTACGACGCCGATCCAGGAAAAAGATTTGTCGTGTAGGTTCCATACAGACTTACTTTAGGATGATCTGGAATCTCTGCTTTGTGCAAATACGGTTTATATTGATCGTCGGCTTGGACAGACGGAATCAGAAATAAGAAAATCAATGCGAGCAGAAAAAATCCTA
>CAZIJH010000002.1:77626-150622 GCA_964539655.1 uncultured archaeon
CAGGAAACTTTCGTCTGCAGTATGTAGTTTTTCACAGATGCCGAAATGTTGGCCGAAGTTCTGTTTTGCATTTCAAGGACGTAAAAGATGTTACCCAATCCGGGCATGTTTGTAAGTGTCTCGACTCCAGTTATGTAATTGAACGCCCATCGCTGACTTCCAAATTTCACAACCTTGTCAAATCTCGACAGCTGCTGGTAGTTGCTGGCATTCCTTATGTAGATTTGCTGATCCGTATAGATTCTTGTGGAATTTCCGAGAGCAGCATGAATACCTTCTTCAATTACTGTTCTTCCGGAACTTTCGCTGATCTCTCCCGCGTAAGATTCGGCGGAACTGGAAACTGTCGTTGTATTGAAAAGAATATTTATCTCATTCTGCGACATCATCCTGTTCACGACAAATGGATTGTCGATCGTCCCGTTAGCATAAAGATGTACGCCTCCACCGACGCACTGGTCCACTGTACAATCCCCTATTGTGAATCTTGTCTCCGTGCTGTCTAACGCTGTCATCTGCGTCTTGCTTTGTACAAGAGTCCCATTGAGATACAGATATCCTATGTCGGATGCGCCATCCATTGTGAACACTAGGAAGACCCACGAGTCAGTCGGAAATATGTATGAATACTGTATTCTTTGAACCGCTCCGGCACAATCAACTTTAATGGCGCCTGTTTGGACCCAGAAACCGCAGCCAGCTGTCGGCGAACCAGTTTCAAAGAAATAATTCCTTTGTTGTCCAGCTTGGAATCCGCCATCCGTCCCGTTTGGCTTGAACCACAATCCCCACGTGAAGTTGCTTGATAGATCCAACAGATTTGCATTTGAAAGAGAAATCCATCTGTTGTTCGAAGTCGTGAATCCGCTGCCGTATCTGCCGTTTGTGACGTATTGGTTAAGTGCGGGGCCGTTAATAGTCCCGTTGTTCGTCTCGTCAGCAAAATTTTCATAACTGTTCTGCATCGGCATGAACAGCTTCCAATTGGAATTGAACGGCGATGGATTGTTCGTCTGATTCTCAGCGCTCGGATTATTGTAATAATGATAGCCGGCATTTTGGCTACCGTAGCTGCTCGAAGAGAGATTAACGTTTGCCCACACAACGGTGTTTGCAGTCCCGCATCCGCTGTCAATTGCAAAATTCCTTGTTCCTGTCTCTGAATTATTTACAATTCTTATGTCAGCGCAATCGTTTCTGTGGCTGGAAGACGTGTCCAAGATTATCGGAGCAATTGCATTACTAACATCAGATGTGACATTTGTCGTCAACGAAATCTGCTTTTTGTTAGCGAAGCTCGAATTTAACCAAGCGAAATCCCTGAATTCAAAATTGAATATAGCCGGTATGAAGTCGGTTGCCCAGAACCCTGTCCTAGGTTTCCTTTTCAAAACAAAATCTATTATCGTCCACGAATTTTTGTTTATAGTTTTCTCGTATGGAGATTCCCGTATGTTTATCTTGTCCCATTTCCATGTGTCCACGTTTGTGGACGACGACGTGCACGAAACTATGATTATGTCTGTATTGTTTTGAGTTTTTCCAGGAACATTTTGACAGTCTGTTTCGACTACTTCTTTCGAGAAAGACCTGTTGAAGTAAACATTAACTTCTGAAATTTGGAGATCATCGTCACTGTTGAGCTTATTATAAATGTAATATATGCTAGAAAGGTTCAAACTTCTTGTCGGTTCTGCTTCAGATCCCGTGTAAGAAAAATTCAAAGGCATGTGACATTCGTACAAACAGTCAGGAGTATAGCTCACTCCTATCCCAAGACTGTCGATTTTGTACAGCTGAGCGT
This sequence comes from uncultured archaeon, assembly GCA_964539655.1. Classification (GTDB taxonomy): domain Archaea; phylum Aenigmatarchaeota; class Aenigmatarchaeia; order CG10238-14; family SCSR01; genus CAZIJH01. Next base: position 79,431 of record CAZIJH010000002.1, read on the forward strand.
CAACACTCATTTCAGAATTACCATAAGAAGCCGCGATAGAATATCCAACGTTCAGCAAGATGACGGATATGAGAAAGATTGACAAAATTGCAAGACGCGAAAAAATCATTTTGACGTTCATGTATCTTCTTATATCTTTATATAACTCCAAGATATATAAAGATACTTTAAGATACTTTTAGATTAAAGATGAGTCAATGGCAAAGATCCAGATAGATTTGGACAAGGAAGAGGACAGGATAGTCCGAATAGTCAAGGAATACTTCAATCTCAAGGACAAAAAATTGGCAATCAAAAAAATAATCAAGGAATACGGAAGGAAAATAAAAATTCAAATCTGAAATATTTTACAATACTTTATACACGAGCGCACCGTCGCATCCCCTGGCCTGTATGCACGCGTCCAAAGACGGGCCGTTCTCGTAAATTTTATGGAAGCTGTTGTTGTTAGTCTCGAGCATATTAACGAAATCGATCGGATAGCTCTGGCCGTACTTTTCAGTGCTCATGCTGAACTTCTGGACGAAGATGTAATTTATCCCGTTCAATTTCAGCCTCTCTGTAACAAGATTCACATTGTTGCTCAGCAGGATGTCTCCCTTGTCCGGAATTTCCCAGTTGGCACGTCTGTTGCAATTGTAGATCGTCGGATAGGTCTGCAGTGAAAGCAGCGTCGCGTCTTTCTGCGTGTTCGCCTCGATCCATTCGCACGCCTCGAAAAATCCGGGAGCGAACTGCTTCGGACCTTTCAGCGAGTCTGTTTTCTGCCAGACTCCCACGAGGGAGATGCCGAGTATCGAAATTATTATTCCAGCGAGTATGAAATTTTTGTATTTGTGAGAAAGCTCGAGAAGTGAATCCGCGTACACCCCAGCAACGAGCCCGATGATCGGAGTGGCGTTCAGGAAATAACGCGCAATGTCCTCAGCCCTTCCGCCGAACGAAAGTCCGCCGACAAAATAGAACATCAGCGCGATCACGAAAACAGAAATGAGGACTATCAGGTCCTGCTCGCTCCTCCTCTTTCCGAGAATCACAAGACCGGCGACGAACATGAAAGGCACGAATGCCGCCCCGATCAGATTGAGTATATTGTTGCCGCTGTAGATCCCGTACGCGAACTGAAGGTACGGAACGATACCCATCTTCAGAATTCCCGTCTCGGTCCCGACTTCGGCGGTCCTTCCCGAAAATTCTCCCGTGGAAGTGTACGACGCCGGCTTGGTGCACGTTCCCTGAAGTATGTGCTGCAGGCTCCTGCATTCCGGAATGTAAAAGTCGATCACGTTTCTCAATATCCATGGAGACACGAACAAAATTACGATCGCGAGAAGCATTCCATATTTCTTTGCGAGATGCACGACGTTCTGCAAGTTGAGATTGTAAGCGAGTTTGAGCAAAGCGTAAATTCCGATCGTAGCTATGATGAACAGCGCGGCTATGTTTGTCAGCAACGCAAGCGCCGTGAACAGTCCGGTAAGAATCAAATATTTTCTTCCGTGCATTTTTGTCGAGAGAATAAAACTAAGGAGCGCGATCGTCGCGAAAAACACGAACGGAACGGCGGTGTAGAAAAATACAGAATATGTTACGAACGAAGGTATCGTGACGAGAATTATCGCAGCGATCACTGCAACGTTTTCGGAATAAATTTTCTTGATGAGAAGGTACGCCGCAAGTCCGGTGAAGAACGAGACGAGTGGCAAAAGAATCTTAATGAACATATCGCTGAATCCGAACATCATGTAGAAGCTTCCCTCGATGAAGTTCCACATCGGCGGCCTGTTGTACGTCACGCTCTCCAGCAAGGTCCCCTGCAGAGGATGGAATTTCGGATACAGCTGCTCCGTACCGATCACCCTTGCTGTCGCTACGTGGTACCCCTCGTCACCGAACGCGATAGGACTACTTGTCGTGACCTGAAGCTCCAGCATCAAGACGACGACCAAAAAACCTAGAACGATCCATCTTTTGACGTTTCCGAGCTCCAAATTGATGTTGTTGCTCCCTTCCATACTTAGAAGAAATAATGCACGGAATAGGTTAAATAAGTTAATATACACGAAAAGGAAAATTTGATTCACATGAAGAAAATAACGGTCGTGATTGTGAACTGGAACGGCCTCGAGAATCTAAAAATAGTAATACCCTCGCTGAAAGCGCAGACATTCAAAGATTTTGATATAATAATTTCCGACAACGGATCCACCGACGGCTCAATCGAGTGGCTAAAGAAAAACAAAATTAAAGTCATCGAGAACGGAAAGAATCTGGGATTCCCCGCGGGCGCAAACAGGGGAATGAGGACGGCGAAGACGAAATATATCGCTGTTCTGAACGACGACATGTACGTCGACAAGAATTGCCTGAAAAATCTTTACGATTTTGCCGAGAAGCATCCCGATGCGGGGGCCGCCCAAGTACTGCTTGTTAATTTCAACGGGGATCGCATCGAAAGCACGGGACTGATCGTCACTCACGGATCGTTCATCGCGACGAACAGCCGCGGGGAAAAATTCACAAAATCGGCAACGAGGATGGAGCCGAGAGAAATTCTCGGAGTCGGAGGCGGCTGCGGTATATTCAGAACAGAATTGGTGAGAAAGCTGGGATTTTTCGACGAAAACTTTTCTCCGGGTTACTACGAGGACGCGGACATCTCGTTCAGGATACGCAAAGCCGGATACAAATGCTATCTCGTTCCGTCGGCAGTAATCTACCACAAGCACGGGAACACGATAAACAAAATCGGATCGCCGTTCAGGCTGGCTTACCACAGGAACCGATATCTGTTTCTGAAAAAGCATGGCACGCCGGAAATGTGGGCGAAAACTTTACTCTGGCTTCCGATCGTTACGGCATTCTTCACTTTCAGAAAGCCGGAATTCCAGCACCACAGAGAGACTTATAGATTTTTCTCGTCAATTGTTAAAGAGAGGCTGCTAAACAAAAAAGGTCGATGAGAAAAAAAATGAAACTGCTTTTCATAATAGATTTTTTCTATCCGCATGTAGGCGGAGTGCCCACGCTGTTTTTGAATCTCACAAAAGAAATGGTGCGCAGAGGACACGATGTTACAGTTTTGACCACGCATTCCGACAAGACAAAAAATCACGAGGTGCATGACGGGATAAAAATCCACAGGCTCGGAAGAAACAGAAAAGAATTCCTCTCGAAATCCGTATCGTACGTTCTGAAGAGCAAGGAAAAATACGATCTGATACACACGAGCACCTACTCCGCGATGATCCCCGCGTACATACTGTCCGTGATGAAAGGAATCCCGACATTCCTCAACGTGCACGAAGTATGGTCGATGAAAGAATGGATGGAATTCACGAAATCAAAAGGGATGTTCTATTTCACCGAGGAAAGAATACTTTTCAAACTTCCGTTTTCAATCTACGCTTGCCCGAGCGAGCACACGAAAAAAGACCTGATGAAACTCGGAATCAGCCCCCAAAAAATTGTAGTGATACCCCACGGGATAGATAGAGAAATATTCAATCCGGGCATGAAAAAATTCAGGAAATACATCAGGGGGCTTTACAAAATCGGCGACGACGAGATAATCGGATGCTTTGTCGGAAAGCCGACCGTGTTCAAAGGAATAGAATATCTGCTGGATTCGATAAAGCAGGTCGCGAAAATGGCGGACATCCGTTTCATATTTCTTTTGTCCGAACTTCACAAGTCCGCGTACGAAAAATTCATCGCGAGGATCTCGAAAGATCCCGATTTGAAAAGGTCGATCATACTCGCAAAGTACACTGGCGACCACAGGTTCGTCGGAAAGATAATCGGCGCTTCGGATTTCGCAGTTATGCCTTCGCTCACTGAGGGATTCGGATTTGTCGCTGCCGAGGCCGCATCTATGGGGATTCCGATAATCGTCACGAAGGGCACGAGCCTCACCGAAATAATTTCGCACGGCAAGCACGGGGTGCACGTGAACATCAGGGACGTCAAAGACCTTACCGAAGCGGTCGCTTCGTTTGCAAATCTGGGGACGAGGAAAAAATTCGTGGCCGCCAAGAAGTTCAAGACGTGGGGCGAAGTCGCGGAAGACTACGAAAGAATTTATAAGCGAATAATTAAGAATCATAGAGAGGTTGACAAGTGAAGAAAATAATTCTTGACCTGTTCAAGCGGTACTGGCATCTTGCGCTTCTGGCCGCAATAATCGGGCTCGGAGTTTTTTTGAGATGGTCCACGGCGAACGCGGACATACTTCTTGACTACGACCCGTGGTGGTTCTACAGGCACGCGGAAAATATCCTGGAAAACAATTTCCAGCCGCCAAGATGGGACACTCAGAGTTTCTATCCTCCGGGAAGGCCGATCGATTTCGCTCTCGGATGGCCGTACACCATTGCAATATTTTATTCATTGTTCGGAAACCTGCTCGGACTGTCGTTGAGGAAATTCAGCGCGTATTTCGTCGCATGGTTCTCGGCGGCGGCGGCGATACCCGCGTACTTTGCAGGAAAATACGTGACGAACAAATGGGGAGGACTCATGACCGCATTTGTCGCGGTGGCCACGCCGACTTTCATAAGCGTGTCGATGGCCGGATATCCCGACAGCGATGCGGTCGACGTGTTCTACTCGTTCATAGTTTTGCTCACCACGCTTTACGCGATAAAGAAAGCCGACATTGTCAAGTTCGAAAATGTTAAAGAATTTGGAAAAAGTTTTGCGAAATATTTGCCTTACGTACTTCCTGCAATAGTTTCGAATTTCGTTTTCGCGCTCAACTGGAACGCGAGCTGGTACATGTACTTCATATTTTTCCTCTTCGCGCCGATCTACATAATTTTCAAGATAATTGAGCTCTTTATCGAGGGGGTTCAAACCAAAACAAAGATCACTCTTCCGAAAATTTTGGAGAAGGTGAGGGAAAGCAAAAACATTTTCCTCGCGATAATCGTCATCGGGCTTCTCGGAGAATTGCTGAGCATACTGACAATGGGGTGGCCGTATAACACAATTCCTCCGCACGACCAGTTTGTACAAGGATCAAATCTTTTGATTTCACGCATAACAGAACCTGCAATGAGGAGCGCGTCTTACATTGTAATGGCATTGTTATACGGGCTCTACGGCGCGCTCGCAGGATACTCGTTCTCCAGATTCAAGGGAGTTGTTGCAGGAGGGGTCGCGGGACTCGCAGTTGGGCTTTCGATAATTATTTTCGGAGGACTGACAGGACAGAGCCTCATCGTAAACATTTCAGTCGCAGAGCTGCAGCCGCTCAACGTGTTCACCTCGGACGGGTTCTCGCAGGTGCTCGGAAGGATCGGAGGATTCCCGATGCTGCTCGCTCTCGTGGGGCTTCCGCTCGTGACGGCGTACAAATTAATTTTCAGAAAAAAAATTGACACTGCAGAATATTTCGTAATAATCTGGATGATAATTTCGTTCTGGCTCATAACAAGAGGCGTGAGGTTCTCGCTCCTGTTCTCGCTCTCAGTCGCGACCGCTGCAGGATTCGTAGTGGGAAACATGCTCAACAACATCAGGTCGTTCAGGAAAGACGAAAACAACAGCTGGCCGAGTTCCATATCTGCGACAGTGATAGCATTCATAATTATCGGAGTCGTCTGGCAGATATCCGACACTAGCTTGTTCGCCCAGTTCACAGGCGGATTGGAAGTGAACGGAAACTGGAGAGGCATGATGGACTGGATCAAAGCGAATGCCGACAAGGACGCGATCATAGCGACGTGGTGGGATCCCGGGCACATCCTTGCTGGATATACCGGGATGAAAATTATGGCCGACGGAGCACACTGCGGTCCGGCGTCGTGCGCGGTGTACGACCACAACACCAGGATACAGGACATGGGGCGCGCGTTCGCTGTTTCCGACGAGGACGAATCGATGAAAATTTTGAGCAAGTACATGAGCCTGACAAAGGAGCAGTGCGACAAAGTGAAGCTTATGTTCGGCGGCAGCGTTCCGTCGGACGCCTGCAATAGTCCGAGCGAGATGTACGTGATCGCCAGCGCCGACCTCATCGGAAAATATTACTGGCTCACGTATTTCGGGACGGGCTCGGGAAGGAATTACGCGCAGTTCCCCCTGAAAAGCGTCGACGGACAGGGCAATCTCAATTACGGAGACACGATCACAATAATGCAGACGAACAACCAGATCATACCCGTCATCAATGTTCCCAATCAGGGAATCAGGAACGGAATAATTAAGAATCTCGTCTACTTTCAGGACGGACAATGGAGGATGCTCGATTACGGAGAGACGCAGGGAAACGTAATCAACGGGATGCTGTGGCTCGACCAGAGCTACCAGACGGCGATATTCATGGACCCGACCGTCAAGGACAGCGTGTTCACGAGGATGTACTTCTTCAACGGCGAGGGATTGAAAAATTTCAAGCTCGTCTACCAGAACCCGGAGATAAAATTATTTAAGGTGTCATTCGAAAATCTAAGTTAAACTGATTTGATGCAGAACGAGTGGGAGAGGATTTGGAAGGGGCATCAGAAGCTCAAGTTTTTCGGAAGGATGCTGAAGTCCTCGCAGAAAAAAGTTTTGTGGAAAATTTTAGACAAAATAGCCAGCCTTCCGAGAAACTCAAAAATTATTGACGTTGGCTGCGGGACAGGATCGACTCTGAACCTTTTCAGGAGATTCGGATACAGAAACGCGATAGGTGCGGATTTTTCGGAAGAGTCGCTGAAGATATGCAACAAGCTTTTCGGCTACCAGAAAAACAGGGACGTGTTCCAGATGGATGCGAGAAAATTAAAATTGAGGACGAAGTCTTTCGACATGGTTTTTTCCGACGGGGTTCTAGAGCATCTTCCCGATATGTCCAAATCCCTCTCAGAATTTGCGCGGGTCTCGAAAAGATACGTACTCCTTTTCCAGCCTAACCAAAAATCGGTGTTCGGCCTCGTGAAGGATTTCGTGTCGAAGCATCACGACGTCTCCTGGGAGAGGGAATACGAGTATTCGAAAAACGATTACGTCGCTCCGCTCGAAAACAATGGGTTCAAGCTGATTGCAAGCGGCTCGATAAATTTCAACGAGATGATGTGGCTTCTTTTCGAGAGGTCAAAGTAATTTTCCGTATAGGTTCAACGTGGTCCTCGCGATATTTTTCCATTCAAGTTTTTTCGCGAGCGATAGATTTTCTTTTCCCATCTTTTGTACAAGTCTTGAATCTAGGAAAAGTTTTCTTATCGCGGCCGACAGCTGTACGATATCCTCAGGCTCGATTACGAATCCAGTCTTTCCATTTTCCACGCTCTCGTATATTCCCGGAACTTTCGTGACGATGACGGCTTTTCCGGAAGAGATTGCATCAAGCAAGGCCGCGCTCTGGCCGGCAGAATAACTTTTGGCGTAAGGGAACACCGCAATCTGCGATTTTATTTTCGGAATGAATTCCCTCGGCGTGTACGTTTCTTTGAATTCAACATTTTTTCTCAACCCGATCCCGTCTATCAAGTTTTCCAATTCCATTTTGTAAATTCTTTCCGACTCGTGAATCGGATTTACCGATCCGTAAATCAAAAGCTTTGCGTCGGGAAATTCGTCGACGATTTTCTTGAACGCGCGCACGAGATACGAAACTCCCTTGTGTGGCGAGAGGTATCCGAAAAAGAAAACGCTTTTCGCCGATTTGACGAACCTGCCTTTCAGCGGAATGGACGGTATTCCCATCGGTATCGTCTCCACGTTCCTAATTCCTATATTTTTCATTCTCTTTTCGTGGCTTCTCGTGTGTACGATTATCTTGTCCGGCAATCCGTACAGGAAACTTTTGTGGAAAACGTTCAGCGGAAAATAATCCCTGCCGTGCAACGTGAGAACGATTTTGAATTTTCTTTCTTTCAGTTTCATGAAAAGCAGGGGGAGGAAGAACAAATTATAAAGCCCCGGCTCGTACTGGGCATGGACAATGTCCGGATTTATTTTTTCTATTATTGCAAGAGCCTCATCAACTTCTTTCATCGTCCTGGGAAGAGATTTCAGTTCTCTCGCGATTTGCATGTACGATCTGTGCGAGACCTTCTGCGTTATTGTCCTGAAAATTTTCGGGCCACTCCGCGCGTCGTTGCGTTTGTGCGTAATGACGAAAACTTTTGATTTGCTGTCGACATTCTCAATTCCGGCCACCAGGCGTACAGAAACATCGCCGACCCCGTCCTTCGCGGGAGGGTAGGAGGTTATCATGCAGATTTTCATCGAACCAATCCGAATTAAATAAATATACTCCGCACGATTAATAATCTTAGTGAGACAAATTGGCGTACCTTCCAAGACTGCCCTTTGAAAGAATACTGAAGCGCGCAGGTGCGAAAAGGGTTTCTCAGGACGCATTGGAAGAGATCGCGAATATACTCGAGGAAAAACTGATGATCATCGCAGAGGAGGCGGCCGCCCTCGCGAAGCACGCGGGAAGGAAAACAGTCATAGACGAGGACATCAGGATGGCCAAGAAAAAGGTTTAACCTTGACGCACAAAAATTAGATTGAGATTTTCTTGTCGGTCGAAGACATAATTAACGAAATCCAGAAGAGGACGGGCAAGTCCAAGTCGGAGATATCTGACATGATGGACGCGAAGCACGACGAGTTTTCCGGTATGATAACCAAGGAGGCAGCTGGGCTTCTTGTAGCTAGGGAGCTCGGAATTACGATGCCGAACAACGGCACGAGGATGATACAGATATCCAACATTTTTTCCGGAATGAGGAACATCAACACTGTAGGCCGCGTGTTCAGGATTTCCCCGGTGAACCAGTTCGAAAAAAAGAACGGGGAGGCCGGCAGGGTCGTGAACATATTCATCGGCGACTCGACCGGATTCATCAGGATACCGCTGTGGAACGACCAGGTCAGGATAATCGAGGAGAACATTGTGAAGATGGGCGATGTGATACAAGTGTCCGGCGGACTTTCGAAGGAAAATAATTTTGGCGACGTGGAAATTTCTCTCGGAAAATTTGGGACCGTGAAGGCGCTCGAGAACGAGAGCGGGCTTCCATCGCTGGATTACCTGATGAAAAAATATTTCGCCGACAGGTCGGTACAGAGAATTTTGATCCGCGACGCGATTCCCGGGACCTTCGAATTCAAGGCGACTGTTTCCCAGATTTTCAGGGGAAGGTTCCTTTTCGATTCGGGTTCCGATCAGGCGATGATAATCTCGTGCATCCTGGACGACGGGTCGGCGACGATGCGCGCGGTGATGTTCAGGGATGTCGCTGAAAAGGCGTGTGGGCTGAAGGCTGGAGAGATCTCTTCTCTTGACGAGCAGGCCAGATACGGCGCTGTAGCGCAAGGAATTCTCGGAAAGGAATTTATCGTGTCAGGAAGAGTGAAAAACAACGAGATGTCGGGCGCGATGGAAATAATTGCGAACGACATCAAAAATATAAATCCTTTAGACGAGAGTAAAAGATTACTGAATGAGTTGGAAACTCTTGTTGGTGCTTGAGATTTATGGCAAGTAAAAAAGAACCGGTCCTCGAAGACATCCCCGGAGTGGGAGTGAAGATCGCGGAGAAGCTGCGCGAGATCGGGTACACCGACATGATGACGATTGCCACGACTTCTCCGACGGAGCTGGCATCGATCGCCGAGATAGGGGAGGGCCAGGCGACAAAGATAATCAACGCCGTGAGGCAGATGCAGAACATAGGATTCGAGACGGCCGACATAATTTTACAGAGAAAACTCGCCGCCCACAAAATTACAACCGGCAGCAAGAATTTGGACACTCTTCTCGGCGGAGGGATAGAGACTCAGGCCATCACGGAAGTCTACGGGCAGTTCGCAAGCGGAAAATCGCAGCTCAGCTTCCAGCTCGCGGTCAACGTGCAGCTTCCAATCGAGAAAGGCGGGCTGGGGAAGAACTGTTTGTTCATCGACACGGAAAACACATTTTCGCCCAACAGGATCGTGCAGATAGCGCGCGGTCTGAAGCTCGAGCCTGAAAAAATTTTGAGAAATATTTTTGTCGCACGCGCGTACAACACGGAGCACCAGGTGCTTCTTGTGGAGAAAGCGATCGAGGAGATCGAATCGAAGAACATCGGGCTGATAATCGTCGACAGCCTCACTTCGCATTTCCGCGCGGACTTCGTCGGACGAGGTGAGCTCGCGCCGAGACAGCAGAAGCTCAACAAGCACCTACACGCACTACAGAGACTTGCGGACGCGCACAACCTTGCAGTTTATGTTACAAACCAAGTAATGGCAAGACCCGACGTCCTCTTCGGAGATCCAACAGCGCCGGTAGGCGGACACGTCCTCGCGCACCAGGCGACATACAGATTATATTTCAGAAAGGGGAGAGAGGGGACGAAGATTGCGAAACTCATGGACGCGGCAAACCTTCCGGAAGGCGAATGTGTTTTTAAAATAACTGAGAACGGAATAATAGACGCGTGAATTATTTATTTTGCAAACCAGATTGCTCCTCTTCGGCTTTCTTTTTGTCAGCGTCCCTCTTTAAGAAGTCTTCATTTTTCTCCGCAACTTTTTTCAGTCTCTGCTCATGTTGCCGGTAGATAGGAATCTTTCTTATGCGCTCTTCCGAATCACCGACGGACAGACTTCCAATTTCGTCCGAAGCTCTCATGGCCCACAAATCCTCTCCCACATCCAACAGATGAACTCCCATCATTGTGGCGTAGTAAGTGAAATGATCACCATTGTAAAAAACAAGCCCTTCATCGACTAATTTTCTAAGGATAACATAGTGAATCTTCTTCGAATAACCAAGGAGCTTCACCCCGGCTTCCCCTCTAGGCAATCCTTCCATCGCGTGCCTGAGAACATCCCAAGACTCCGGCCTGCCCATGGTCTTGCATATTGTCGCCAATACTTCGTCCTCTTCGCCGTACATAATTACAAGAAGAAAATTAGAAACGGCGCAAATCCGTATCTAATTTTTATTAGCCTGTACATCTTTTCGCGCAGGTTGATTACAAACGCATTTTGCCAAATTTATCATGCGACTACCAAGTTGCGTCGGAAAATAGGATGGCTCGGGAATAGCATCATTATACAAGCCGATCAGACCGTTACTCTCAAGATCCCTGATGCGCTTGTAGTAAGTGCTCGTTTTCATTCCCAGTATTTCGATTGTTTCACGTGTGCTATGCTTTGTCGGAAGTCCGTATTCGGATTCCATAAGCACTTCCCACGACCCCTTCCTTCTCATAACTTCCTGGATTCCAAGAAAACTTTCGAGGAAACCATCCCTTTTTATTTTGATGTACGCCTCGTAAAGAGTCTCTTTCCTAAACTCTGTCACGGATTTTTACAGCTCCATCATTAGAAATGCAGCTCACATTTATACGTTTATCCAAAATTTAGGGGAATTGCTGATCGCTTTCTGAAATTTGTAATTTTGTAAATTTTACCAGGCTGCAATCATCCGAGAAAAAATATATTTTATAGAATGCACACTTATTTTCGAGGATGGTTAAGGTGGGCAGATTCGGGGCAGGGAAGAGAGTAAGCAAGTCGGTAGAATTTGGAGGAAGAAAGATAGACTACGTTCTCGAGAGGAGGAAAGTGAGGAACGCCAGGTTGCATTTTAGTGCCGGCAGATTTTTGGTCGTGATCCCGGACAGGCTCAAGGACGGATCGGAAGTGGATTTCCTGCGCGAGAAAAGAAAATGGATACTCAAAAAATACGCGATGCTCGAGAATGTCTCGTCTATCGTAAATTCCGACATGCGGGAGAACAGGATGCCGATACTCGGCGACCATTATCAAATAGCCCCGTCGGAAAAATTTTCGTTCGACAAAGGTTCCAAAATGCTGAACATGGATTTTCAAAACCGCAGGCACGTCGGCAAGCTCGGAAAAATCTTGAAGAATATCCTGTGCGAAGAAATAGATCGCGTGCTCAAAAAATACAGCGGGCTCACCGGCGGGAAAAAATTCACGCTATCTGTAAGAAAGCAAAGAACAAGATGGGCGAGCTGCTCGCCGTATGACGGAAGGATGAGCTTCAACCTGAGAATGGCGTTCATCCCGAAAGATTTGGTGGAATACATCATATTCCACGAGCTTACACATGACAAGGAAATCCACCACAATTCGAAATTTTACAAGATCATATCGGACAGGTTCCCGAACTTCAAGGACTACGAGAAGGAGCTGAACAAGCACTGGCTGCTTTCGTACATGTACCTGAAAAATTTTTTTCTCGTGAAAAATTAAATTACAATTTCCCAGTCTCTCACCCACGTGTCAAGCATTTAAAATTCACATTCCAATTTTTTGATTGGTATGCTCAATTACAATTCGGAAAGCGAGAACGTGTTCAGCCAATGGGCGGTCGACATCCTTGACATATTGCGCGACTGCTACGCCGACATTTGTTTCGACGTCCCCTCCGGCATGAAGATTCAGGACATTGCGATGAGGATCCCTTTCAAGTACGGCAACATAAGGGGAGTCGATCTGGAAGACGCGCTGACGATGCTGTACGTGGCCGGGCTCGTCGACATAAAGTCCCTGCGGAACGGTCTGGAATATTTCAGGCTGACGCGCGACGGGAACGAATTTGCCGAGCTCTTCTCGAACAATGAAACGAGGACGGAATCGTTCACTCGTCTAATTAGCATGACGATGAAGCTGGACGACGTCATCAACGATGTCGGAGTAGACAAAAGCAGGTACGAGCAGAGGGTAGTCGGGCTGCTGACAGACTTCTACAAAATCGCGGACGCGCACAAGCCTTCCGTAAGTTAAGCTCCAACTGCGAAATTGCCACTCATGCAAGTTACAAATCTTTATATTTAGATGATACCAAATGGTATCATATGAGCCAGATAAACCTTAGGCTTCCCAGAGATCTCAGGCGCGAAGCCGAGAGGTACGTGAAAAGGCACGGATACAAGAGCATACAGGACCTCACCAAACAAGTCTTGAGGGAAAAAATTCTGCAAGAAGAAAGCGAGAAGGAGACCAGGGAAATAATGAGGAACAAGGAACTTCTCGAGAGCATCAAAAGGTCGACCGACGACATCAGGCACGGCCGCGCACACACATTCGAAAAAATGAACGATCTCAGAGACAGATACCAAAAAGGCAAAAAATGAGATTCCAGGTTTCAAAAGAGCTCGACGAAATCTTGCGGAAGCTCGACAGGAATTTGCGCGAACAGGTTTTCAAAAAAATCGAGAAGATATTGTCGCACCCCGAACTCGGGAAACCGCTTTCAAACGAGTTGGCAAGTTACAGGAGCGAACGCGTCGGAAAGTTCAGGCTGATTTACAGGACCGAAAGCGATCTGATAATTTTCCACACATCCGAGCACAGGAAGAAAGCATACGGAAGGTAATCAGTTGAGCTGCCACAGGTAGAAGTTAAGAAGAGTCGCGACGCTCACCCAGATCATGTAAGGAACGAGAAGCCACGCGGCCTTTTTCGAAATTTTGTAGAACGCGATGATTGTCGCGGCTATCGATAACCACATGGCGATTATCACGAGCAGTCCGCCGAAGATGTCGCGCATCCCGAAAAACACTATGGACCATGCCGCGTTCAGCGAGAGCTGCGCTCCGAAAACGTACAGCGCATTTCTGTTCTCGTTTTTCTTGAAACCCTTCTGCCAGACAAGGTATAGAGAGATCCCCATCAGGGTGTAGAGAGCGATCCATACGGGACCGAACAGCCAGCTCGGCGGCGTGAAGATTGGCTTCGCCAATGACGCATACCATGTCGGAATGGAAGATATTGTGAAGACTGAACCGATGATCCCTGCGAGCTGGCAGATTATTATCGCTGCGACCAGCCTGGAAAAATTCACAGACTTTGGTTTCAGCATATCATTAATTTAATTCCCTCAGTTAAAAAATATCGGGCAGTCCCTGTTTATTCCAGGGAGTTTGGACAATTTCTTTAAATACATGCGAGCACCATGAACATCTTCAGTGAGAAAGTTGGCGCGCAGGTTTTTCGTATGCGACGTGGTGGGCAGCGTAAGGGGACAGGACCTGGAGCAGCCCCTGAAGGAGATGTTCGGCAGGCTCGAATCCCAGGATTTCAAAGTGAACGTAGAACACATTCGTGCGGGCGGCGAAGATTCGGGAGCGGACAACAACTTGACATCGATCGCATTTTACGCGGAGAAGGTTTCGGGGCTGAAGAAGATCGTCATCTCGACTGAAATTTTTCCAGACAGGGAATACGGCTATCTGAACATCGATTTTTCAAAACAGATGCGCGGGCCGTCTTACGCGAAGAAGGCGGAGGCGGTCGCCGGAATTGCCGGATTCGCGGGAACGCTGCTCGCAACCGGGCCGCTGCAATACGCAAGCCTGATGGCGATGGGCGCGGGAGTCGCGGGAATGGGAGCACATTCTATATTCTCCGGGGATCTCAGCGACGACGACCCGGTAGTGGAGAGATTCGACGACGAATTCAATGAATGCGTCAGGCACCTGTACACGGCCAGGTCGGAAAAACGACACTACGTTCCGGTGCGCGCTTGAAATAAAAATCCTATTGAATTCACACGTACTGTTTCCTGCAACGTAGGCTCGAATTTAAAGCTACCCGCATCATTAAATTTTGAGAAGGGTGGCCGAGGAAATAAGACACGCGCTGAAAGACATCAGGAAGGCGAAGAACAAAAAAGAACTGGAGTTCGCGGAAGTCCGCCTGGAGAGGGTTGAGAAGGACCTGAAGAAGCTTCTCGACAGGGTGACGGACGATTGGAAATGCCTCGAGCTGAATCACGGCGGACACTCGAAGAACAGCATCTACAGTCTGGCGTCGAAGGCGTTTGCAAGATGGAAATATAACGAATTCACCCCGAAGCAGGCCATGCGTCTCGTGTACGAACTTGTCGAAGAAGCGAAGAACCGCAACGCGAGCGCGGAGGAAATAGGACAGATAAGGTCCAACTACCGGGCTATAGCGTACACCTGGCACACGAGGCTCTACGCGGAAGGCGTGCTGGAGAGGAAGCTGGGATGCGGGAAGGACCACGTGTACAGGTTCAGGGAGGAGGGCGCGGAGTTTCTGAGGAAGAGAACAAAACAATTTTAAGATTGCCATCACCAATGCGAATTCATTCCCTTGATTTTCTGTCTGTATGATAGGAATGATAATTAGATGGAATAAATAGAATAATTTAAATTGTAAAAAGTATTCTATATTATGCTCACACTAAATTTAAATATCGATAATCTTTTAGCAAGAATAACTCCTAATTTTTTTGTTATTCTCATCTTTTTTATTTCATTTTGTGCTGGGTTAATTCAATCAATCTATGGGTCGATAGTAGATATAATAAATTTTAGAAATACAGGCGATTTAGCATTGCTTAGTCTTGGAATAACTTTATTCTTGTGGGCATTAGATAAATCGGGTGTTTTGGATAATGAAAAATCAAAAATTCTTAAAAATTTATTAGTCGTAATATATGCAATCTTAGGTATTATTCTAATCGCTCTTGGGTCGACGAATTCTTTAATTATTTTAGTTATAATGGGCCTTTTGGCAGAAGTTATTTTATTTTTGAAAATATACAAATATCTTCGCAATAGAAAAGAGAAAAATAATGTTCTTAAAACGGACTGATTTAAAATTAAAAATATTAGAAATTCAGAATGATTATAATAAAAAAATTTAGATAAAATTATTATGACTGACGTATTTACAAAAGAGAAGCGCAGTTGTATAATGAACATGATAAGGAGCAAATAGACTTTTCAGAAAAAGCTTGTTCACAATTGACTATCTTAGACTCGATTATCAAAATAAATTCTTGCCACTACCAATAATCCTTATGGTTGAAATCGTCGACCTGGTAAAAGTTGCCACGGATTTCAAAGAATCGAGATCCAGAAGCTTCAGAACCAGAGTCGGAGTCGCGCTTGAGACTTTCGACGGGAAAATTTATGGCGGGCACAACATCGAGACTTATTTCCTGGACGGATCGCTGCACGCCGAAAGGGTGGCGCTGGTCAGGGCGCTGGCGGACGGCTACAACGGGACGGACTTCAGAAGAATCGTGGTAGTCTTCCAGGACGCTGGCCACGACAAGGCGGAGATATTCCCCGCCTGCCTTTCGTGCTGGCAGTTCCTATGGGACTTCACCCATCCTTACCTCGAGATAATAAACGCGGACGTCTCGGGAAACATCCGCAGACAGACCAAGCTGAAAGACATATTCGCGCTGGATCACGGCTCCATATATCCGTCTAACAACACGCGCGCCGTGAAGCCGAGGAGCAACTCCGAGCCGAAGCTCCCGCTGAATTCAGAACTGCTGCCCTTTTACGAAAAGGACGCGGACTTCAGGAAATACTGCGACGAGATTCTGAAAGTGAAATAAGTTAATAAAATAATATTATAAATTTATGACCGATATTTTCTCTAAGCAGAAAAGAAGCTGGATAATGAGCAGGATTAGAGGAAAAGACACCAAGATCGAGAAGCTTCTACAGTCGGAAATGAAAAAAGCCGGAATAAAATTCAAGACGCATCCGAAAATTTCCGGAAATCCGGATTTTCTAGTCAGAGAAAAAATTGTTGTTTTTGTCGACGGATGTTTCTGGCATGGGTGCCCCAAACATTACAGGCCGCCCAAAAGTAATGGAAAATTCTGGCTGCCAAAAATAAACAAAAATATGGAAAGGGACAGGAAAGTTACAAGACAGTTGCGTAAAACGGGATACATAGTTGTTAGATTGTGGGAACATAATTTAGAGGATGATATCAGATTTTGCATAGGTAGAATATCAAAATTCGAGTAAAATACCTCTTTTCGGAGTACTAAATTGGCATATATCAAATTATCCCTAAAATAAAACGACGGGTTGCGACTTTTCCTGCATGGGTGATTGAATACACAGTCGTGCCCGTTTTAATTTTTTTTGTTAACCTTATGGAGTGCTATTTTCTTTTAAAGTCATATTACACAATTAAAATCATGGTCAAAGAGATAATCAGAGATTTTCATAAGCTTCTCGCATCGTCGATAAGAATTCCTCATTCTTACCTAAGGAGGTCCAGAGGTTTCGTAAGCGAATTGAAATTCAAGAGAAAATGCGAGGACGATAAAATAAAATATCTCGATGGTGGGTGGATATTCTTCAAAGGTGGTAGGCTGGCTGGTGAAAAGCAAACAGTTTATGTTACAACAACATTTGACGCACCTGACGGGTACAAAGATTTTTATGAAAAATTATCGAGGTGTCCTCTTGTTAAAAGGCTATTCTTCCTTAAGATAGAACCTGCTGAAAAATGGGGGAAGACGAAGGTCAAAGCGAATCATCAGTTGGAATTAGATATTCCGGAACCGTTGTTCGACGTGTACGAGTATAAAGACAGCAAATTCATAAAATCTAGACTCTCTGATTTCTTGGATTCATTCCAATTAATCAAACCGCCGTTATTCTACAGAATAGATACAAAGGACATATCTCTTCTGGAGTACCTTGACGAATTCTCGGAAAAAGAGTTGTCAGAATTGTACTGTGCCAGATTCGTTGTCGATTATCTCATGAAAGGCCGCGACATTAGCTATGGCATGGATTTTGACGGAATAATCATTGAAAACGGAAAATATTTTGTCGTCGAAACAAAGGAAAAGGATCCTGGGCCGAGTAACAGAAACCAAGTCGACAAATCGGAATGGTTTTTCGGATGGGACACGCTTCGAATAGTATGGTATCTGTATCTGATCAAAACAACAGATATCAATTGCTACAGTACAATTCTCGAGATAAACAATCAAACCGATAGGAAGTTTGTTGCTTGGAAAAGATGCGAGCTTCTCAAACTTTGCAGATCTATAAATTACAGTTCTGCAATAGCTGGAGGTATTGGTATGGGAACCACAAAGGGTTCGACTACGATAGCGCCCTATTCGGTATTTGAAGAATTCTGAAGACCCTTTTTAATTTCCTCGGCGACTGCTTTTGCAAGCAGACATGGAACAGCATTTCCTATCTGCCTGTACTGTTCCCTTTTGCTTCCGCAGAAAATAAAGTCATCCGGAAAACTCTGAACCCTCGCGGCTTCCAACGGAGTAAGCATCCTCATTTCATTCTCCGAGTATTTGACAAGCGCGTCCGACCCGTCCTTCCAATACCTTGCGGATATCGTATACGAAGGTTTGTTTAAATCGAGTATCTGAAAACCGAACCCCCTTCCCATTTTTTCGTTCCTAGCCTTTCTTTTCTTAAATCCTTCTATCATTCTAGGCGTATGGAAGAATTTTTTGTCAACCTTGCTTTTTGGAAGCAGTATTTCTTTTACAGGAACCCACGGTTCAATTTTTTGAAGGACGACGTTGGCCCTATACTTTTTGGAGTGTGTCGGCCTAGGATACGATATCGGTTTGTCCGTTCTTGTGCCTATGAAAATAACCCTCTTTCTTGTTTCCGGAACACCGTAATCCGCGGAGTTGAGTTTCCTGTGTTCTATTTTATATCCGAGTTTTTTGAACTCGTTTTCGATAATATCCCTTACAAGCTTGCCTTCAGAAAGCCTGCTCGTAAGAATGCCCGGAACGTTTTCGATTACAACCCATTTTGGCCTCAGGTCCTTTACAAATCTTAGAAATTCTATGAAAAGAGAGTTTCTTGGATCCTTCGGATCGCGCCTGCCAGCCATACTGAATCCCTGACACGGGGGGCCTCCGATAATAAGATCGACATTGCTCCTTCCAGTGGACTTTAGAAAATCTTTTGCATCGATCTTTTTTATATCGCCGCATACAGCCACAGAATTCGGATGATTTGTCTTGAATGTGTCTATGGAGTATTTGTCGAAATCTATTCCGCCGATTATCTCGAATCCCGCCATTTCGAACCCCTTGCTTAGGCCACCCGCACCGCAGAATAAATCCAACACTGTCGTTCTTTTCATACTTATCACATAACGCTTTGATTTTATTTTAGCTTAACCCTACGTAGTTATCTACGTATAGATATTTTTATATTCGCTGGTATTTAAATGTTACGTAGGTGGCAACGTAGTGATAAAAGTTAAACTTGTAAAACAGGGGTCGGGGGTTTACACAATAACAATCCCGAAAGCTATAGTGGAGGCACACAGCCTGTACGGATCGGATTTCAACTTGGAGATTTCAGGAACCAAAATCATCTTGACCAAAGGTTCGAATAAAAAATAAATTTATAGCAGAACTGGGCAGTAGTTCCGTATAGCTCTATAGAAAAGTATTTCTGATTCAAATTATACTAATTTCTTAGAAAGGGGTGACAAAACAAGCAATAGAAAAGTTGAGGGAATGTGCAGTCATATTCGAACCAACGAATCATGCACCACTTAGATAAAAATTTCTCTTGATACAATATAAACTTACTGTTCTTGAAGCATTATGAAAAATATATTTCAAAAGCATTTGGTACCAGTAATCAAACTGGCAGAACCAAAAACTTACAGACCTTGGGATTGCATAGATAGTCCTTACATTGTAATTAGGTTGAGTGACTTTCTATCAGTGGACGGAACTAAATTCAATTTAAAATATTATGATGTGATTAACTGTGGTGGTCTGCACAATTTTTTGAGTTATCACGGCAGAATTTTACTATCGTCTGTGATACCTGATAAGAAAATACTTGGTTTTACTGTAGAAATGTACATAGAATGTATCAATAACTTCCGACCAGATTTTTATATGACTCCTGATGGAGAAACATATGAAGGTCAACCTAAGATATCGCAAAAAGAAATCGATAGGATAATTAAGGACACTGAAAAGCTTGTAAAAAATTGTCCAGCAAGCACCCCCTTTGGTCTTGTGAAAGGTTCTACATTTTTTCAAATTGAAAATCATGTAAAAATCATGTTATCTTTTGGAATTACATTTTTCGCTCTACACACAGCAGAATTCTTTAGAGATAATAAGATATTCCGTATTTCAAAATGTGTAGAATATGCTAAGATAATTAGAAAGTTTGTCCCATATTTAGCTGTTTACGGTATAGGGTCGAAGGAAAATATAAGAAAGTTTTTCTTCGTGGACGATTTCATAACTCAAAGTCATTACACGAAAGCATTCCGAAGAAAAGTTTTACAGCATGGTAAGTGGGTTGAATACAGAGGCGAAATAACGAGAGATGTAATCATGAATAATCTTAAGGGATTAGAATTGTTTCTAGAGAATCTAAAAAAAGAATATGGAGGTTTAATTAATGGGTGGTGGCTCGAGAGGTAGCCGCATATCTTACGCGGCATCAAGAATAGACAACACTGGCAGACCTTTTAGTCAAACAAGAAATCTCAGAACATATACGAGTGTGACATCTTCTGATGTTACTGATTTAATTTTACCAATTTTGGTCGAAGTTGGGAAGACTATATACCCGCCCGCCGCTCCCATTCTAGAATTGGGTTATGCACTATATGTAAATAGAGATCGTATACAAATTATCTTCAAAGTTGTCAAAGAGTTTAGCGAAGGCGACACAGAAGGTGCCCTGACGGAAGTTGGTAAAGGTGTTGCAAGAGAAGTTATCAAAGGTAGTCTACAAACAATACAACAACCTCATGTATCTTCATTTGTCGAGAAATCATCAAAAACATTGAATGAAAATGGCTTCCTAAATTCATCAAAGTATGAAGTTACATACAAAAGAGCCGCCAAAAGAACAGCAGAAGCTGCTCTAGATAAAGTAAATACAAAAGTGGCAGATAAAATTATTAAAGAGGGAGATAAAGATGAATGACGAAGATAAACAAATAGAAATAATAATGAACACTATAGTTAATTACATCTCATCAGAATTCGATGCAAAAATTGATCAGAAAAAAATAGATTTTAAGAAAAAAATGGAACTTAAAAAGTTAGTCAAAGATAACTTGATAGAAACTTTAAAATCGATGAATAAAAAAGAATTACTTCCCTCAAGAAATATTACTACCAAAGAAGAATTTTCACAACATATTTTGAAATTGATGAATATAGTACGTCCACTGCTCATTATTAAAATAAAGGCAGAGAGTAAAATATGAAAATAAGTTATTGGAATTCAAAAATAATATCTCTAACAGACGAGGAATTCGAAGAGTTGTGTTACGATTTGGTAAAATCACTTAATTTTGTAAATGTTAAATGGGTGGGCAGAGGAGGAAGTGATAAAGGTAGAGATATAACTGCTGAAAAAATCGAAACTAAAGCTGGAGTAACCACAATAAAAGAAATTTGGTTTTTCCAATGTAAAAAATATTCAAATGGTATACCAGAATCTAAAATTAGTTCAGCTATAGACTGGGCACATGCTGAGAAATCCGATTATTTAGTTTTTATATCAAATAGTCATCTCACAACCCATACACAAGAATATATAAAAAAAAGGCAAGAACAAATTTCATGTAAAATTTTTGAATGGACAGATAAACAATTTTTTGATTTGCTATTTAGGTTTCCTCATTTGGTAAAAGCATATTTTCCTGACGAGAAATTACCCAAATTAGAAAAAAATAATATACCCAATAGTATATTCGAAATCATCTTAAATGTACCACAAGATCTTAAATCTGAATTAGAACAAAAATTCTTTGAGATTAAAGACTTAGAAAATAATGTAAAGATGAAAAAATTATTTGAAATAATTAAAGTCAAAATATTAGATTCTCAGAATTTTGATTTGAATGTTAAAGCTTTAATTTTACAAAATTTCTCTGTAATATCTTACAGATTAGGTAATACAGAAGACGCTATAAAATTCATTGAAGAAGCTTTAAAAATTACTCCTAAAAACATTGTAGTCATGTTTGACAAAGCAGTTTATTTGACATCAATGAAACGATATGAAGAATCTTTGGAAATTTATGATAAAATTTTAGAATTGGATCCATCCAATAAAATTGCCTTGAATGATAAAGGTTATGCTTTTGCTCAATTGAAAAGATACATTGGTGCTATACACTGTTTTGACAAAGCAGTTGCGATAGATCCGACGTTTATTATTGCTAGAGATAACAAAGGAGTGACTTTAGTACAACAAGATAAACATTTAGAAGCCATGAGAATTTATGATGATACATTAGCGCATTTTCCTAACTCAAAAACAACTTTGAACAAAAAAGGAAATTTATTGTTGGAACAGAAGAACTTCAAAGTTGCATACGACTGCTTTGAAAGGGCTTTGCAAATTGATTCTACTTTTCTAGACGCGTTAAATAATCTAGGTGTGGTGATCCAAAATATGGATAATTATGTCAAAAATGAAGAAGAATATAATGGGTGGAACTTACTTGCATTAAAAAAGTTCGAAAATATATTATCTTTGGATGAAAACTATAGCAGAGCTTATACAAATCGTATTGCATGTTTACTTAATTTGAATAAAATTGAAGATGCATCAAAAATAATAGAAGAAACATTGGCAATATTTCCTGTGAATTTTTTGGTATTCGGGGAAAAAGCTCGTCTGTTTGGAATGTTAGGTAAATACAACGAAGCTTTGGGATTCGTAAAGAAGGCATTGAATTTGGAGCCGAAATCCAAAGAATTACTTTTAACAAAATGCTGGCTTCTAATAAAGCAAGGCAAAGAGAAAAAATCTTTAAAACTAGTGGATGAAATTATTAATATATTTCCGAAAAGTTTTGAAGCATGGCGACTAAAAGGAGATGCATTAAAGTTATTAGGTAAATTAGAAAAGTCGAAAAAATGTTACGCCAAAGCGCAAGAATTAATTACTCCGAAAAGTTTGCTTAATCTCTCAGAGTTGCTTTCTTAGTACATATGAATTGTCTAGTTATGTAAGAGTGTTGATTCATTTTTATTCCTTTAAAATAGATTCTGTTATATGAAACACCTCTTAAGAAGATCTCGAAAATTGTGCATGAAAATTCTTAAGAAGAAATTTAAACCAATTAAAAATATAACCTTTCCAAAATCTCAAGGAGTTTACATTGTTAAAGAAAAAAACAGGAAATTTTTTGGCGGAAAAATATTCTATGTAGGAAAATCGTATAATTTATACAGAAGAATAATGAACGGACATATTGGGCATGGTAGTATACTGACAATTAAATTGAAAAAATATATGCCACGTAAAAAAATCAAAGATTATTTACTAAATAGATGTTTGTGGACTTTTGAAGAAATAGAAAAATTTGACATTAATTCTTTAGTAGAAATTTTATTGATTGCATATTTAAGACAGAAAGGAATCAGCCATTTGCTAAATCAATCTCGATAAAAAATCAATAAATTAATTACGAATTTTTTTTGTTAGAATACAGTTGCTCCAAAATTCTCATCGTTTCCATCTGTAGCCAGTCAACTTTTTCTGGCGGACACCATGTCATAGGAGTCTGCGAGCGTGCA
This sequence comes from uncultured archaeon, assembly GCA_964539655.1. Classification (GTDB taxonomy): domain Archaea; phylum Aenigmatarchaeota; class Aenigmatarchaeia; order CG10238-14; family SCSR01; genus CAZIJH01. The sequence continues at coordinate 102,751 of CAZIJH010000002.1, forward strand.
ATTGTTATTACATCTGGCCTGTTCACGCCATTGAGGAGGTTGCGCACATTTTCCATTCTTGAAATACAGTCGGACGGGCCGTCTTCCCCGATCCTGTCGTTTCCGGATGCGAACGCGTCAAGGTCGATGTCGAGTATGAGCGAACGCGGAGAACCGTTTATCTCGCCGCACATCTCTTTCATGCCGATAATGTCCGGGCTTGGAACAGAATGTTTGCCGGTCGTCGTTTCCCACAAAATGTTGTATCTCTCGTCAAAACGTGTTTTCGGGACGTTTTTGATTTCTCCGTTGGCTATCCTGCCATACGCGCAGATGTATTTGTTCCTCGGATCGTAATGGTAGATCGGGCCAGCTATTCCGTCGGTGACTGCGACAGAGATGAAATCTCCTATGTTTATGTCTCTGACAATGTTTTTCCTGTAAAATTCTCCGCGCATTTTGTCCAAGTCGCATTTCTTTGCTATTTGGCTGGGAACCAGCGCGCCGCACGCCATATCGCTGTGATTGTCTATATGCAAGACCGCCGCCGGACTGCCTTTTACCCTGTACCACGCATCAAGCACATCGTCGTGCGGATCAACTATGCAGCAGTCGATGCCCGCGATCGAAATGTTCTCGGGATATGTGTACGTTCCTTTTTCTTTGCTCAACAGTTTTGTGTCTGCCTTCAGCATGAGAATTAGCTATGTGGCTGAACGATTTAAATGCCGCTAATATGGCCACTCTAAAAAATAAAGTTTAAATAGTTCTAGTTTAGAACGTATGTTATATGATAGAACCGCACGGTAATGAAAACGAACATACGTTCTATATACAAACCGCTCTCCAGAAAGTGCAGGAGGTCTTCTATAAATTTCCTGAAAGGGAGTTCAGCCTGAGCGACCTCGCAGAGGAGGCGGGCGTGGCGAAGGCGAATCTGGGGCGCATCATCGTCATTCTTGAGAAATACGGATTCGTCAAGCTCGAGAAACTCACGAAAATTTGGCGCATCAAAGCGAACCAGTCAAGCTGGTTCTTTGTTAAGAACAAAATAATTTACAATCTGAATTTGATTTATCAAAGCGGAATAACAGAAATTCTCAACGAAATATACAGCCGTCCAAAATCGATAACACTCTTTGGGAGTTTCAGGAAAGGCGAGGACATTTCTACATCCGACATAGACGTAGCCGTGGAGAGCGACGAATTCAAGGAATACAAGATATTGTCCGGGCTGAAGGAGCTCGAATCGATCGGGAAGACGATCGGCGGACGCAAGATCCAGATACACGAGTTCAGCAGGAAAACAGTCGACAAGAACCTGTTCAACAACATCGCGAACGGTATCGTGCTCATAGGATTTCTGGAAGTGAACCCGTGAGAAAAGAATTTCTCGGCATGCTCGTCAGGGACGGAAGGATCAGAATAAGGAGCGTGGACAACGAAAGGATAAAATCGTTGCTCAGCTCCGCCGCGATGAATACGAAAGTTGTCCTGTCGATGAAAGTCACCGAAGAAAATGCCACGGTCATATTCAGGGAAGTGTACGAATCCGTACGGCAGTTGGGGGACGCAAGATGGTGGTCTCTGGGATACGAACCCTGGGGTTCTGGAGGGCACGAAGTGTGTCTGGAAATTTTGAAGGACATGGAAGTCGAACAGAAAACAAAACTTAATTTTTTGGACAGGTTCAGGCAGATAAGGAACGAGGCGAATTACCGCGGATACAAAATATCTGTCGCCCAGGCCACGGAAATTGCAAATTTCTGGAACGAAGTGGGGAAAGAGATACTTGGATTGCTTAAGAAAAATCTTTGACAAATGAAAATTTTACTTCCCTATCAATTTCTTCAATTTAGAAATATATTCTGCCTTTTCTTCCTCGGGCAGCAGGGAAATCAGCTTTAGATAAATATCAACGTAATTCTCTGCGCGCTGAAGAACATAATCCAGTCCTTCTTTCACATTTTCGGTTTTGAATTTGGAAGGATCAGTAGTGTTTGCTGGACCCAATAGTCGAGTTTTAGATCTGCCGGCTGACAGGTACAGATAAGAATTGCCGTGTATCTTCTTGGTGCTTAGACTCATGTTTTGTTTCAGCTTCCTTTCTTAATCAGAAAATATACCTCTTCCACATCTTTCGGCGGAAGGAGAGCAAACAATTGGTCTTCGACATCATTGTAATGTTTGACGGCGTCATGTTTCAATTTCTCCATGTACTCTAATGCCTCTATGATTTTCTGCCGATTTTCTTTTCCCACCGGCCCTAGGTATATTTGGGCAGTTCCACCCTTCTTGAAGTATCTGTAATCCGTGTTGCCTTTGCGCCGTTTGAACAAACTCATGAAATTCAGATTACCAGCAAAGAATTTAAACTTGAACTGATTTCTTGCTCAATAAGGAGAATTAGTTGATGTAAAATGAATTCTGACAAAACTAATCTGCAGAATTATGTGAAAAAGTTAAGACGATACCTTAGACCAGAAACTATGTTGCTATTGAGGATGTACATATCCGAGGAAGCTATTTCATTTTCTCAGTTGGCTAAAGACACGCATGTTCCACGTAGTGCTGTTGTAAAACACTTAAAATCTTTGACACAAGAAGGAACGGTATCATCCTACAAAGACCCATCTCACCAACAGAGAAAATTATACACAATAAATGATAACAGCCGAGACACAGTTCAACACCTCCTAAATATTGATGATGTATCAAACACGTATGCAAATTATCTGGAAAAAAATAGGAAGTGAAAAAATGAGTGATTCTGTAAATCCTAACAACTACGGAACCTGCGTAAGAAGGGTCAGGATTTTGGACGGCCGAGAAGTTGGTGCAGTAACGCCTTCGGACGGCGATTATAAAATCGATAGCAAGCCCCAAATTATGGGGAACAAAATTCTCGTCTCGTACACGAACAGGCAAAATAAACGCGACATCATCGTAGAAACTTACAAAAGACGGGAACAATCGGCGCAGCCTGATTTTTATTTCGGGATGGACCTGGCGGATCTGCTGGAAAAAATAGAAAGCGGAAGAAAGGCCGCACACGAAGGAAAATAGGAACGAACTTCTACTTAAATCAAGAAATATTTAAATAGTTCTTAACATAAGTAAATAGTATGTCAAAGGTGATCACGCTCAGCCTGAAGGACGACGTTGAGAAGGAATTGCGAAGATTGGCCGTTCAGAAGTTCGGTGGCGGCAAGGGGAGCATGTCGAAAGTCGTGGCCGAGGCCGTAGACGAATTGAAGAAGAAGGAAACGATTGATCCCGGATATGCGAAATTCCTACAGGTCATGAAAGAGATCGAAGGAAAGGGTTACGGCGGACTGAAAAAGTACAAATCCAGGAGCGAACTCTATGAAAGATGAAATTTTCTTCGACACAAATATTCTGACTTACGTACACGACGAAAGCGAGCCGGCCAAAAGAGAAATCTGCGGCGCCCTGATGCAGAGCGCATTCAAAGGCGAAATCGCCGGCGTGGTGTCGAACCAGATACTGGCGGAATTCTACGCCTCTTTGACAGAACGGCTGAGAAAGCCCGTCCCAAAATTGCTCGCGATGTCGCTCGTCGAGTCGCTGATAGTGTCCGGAAAATGGACGAAGGTAAGTTACGACGCAAAGACCGTGCAAAACGCCCTTGACATATTGGAGGCGAACGGCGGCACGATTTTCGACGCGATTGTCGTCAGCACCATGAAAGAAAACGGAATCACCAAGATTTACACCGAGGACAAATTTTTCTTCAAGGTGCCCGGAATAAAAGCCATAAACCCGTTCAAGAAATAATTTTTTTTGTTCAATACACATTCAATTTTTTTCCCAAACAACTCGATCACTTTATAAATTTCAACGTCGTTCCATAAGATATGCGCGTTGAGAAATTTCTGGAAAACACAATAGAAGAAGCAAGACAGAGATCAAATGTGAAGCACGGAGTGAGATACAGATTTTCTCCGGGAAGATACGTTGGATTAGATTGCAATTCTGACGAAGGCGGAAATATCTCGCTCATATTTCCCGACAACTGGTTTCAGCATTTTGGTAGGCTGGAGATGTCCGGTTGCATTTATCATGAGATATCCGGCCACCTGAAATATTACGAGGAGCAGTATCCTGTATTTCTGGTATATCTTGGACAGGACGACGCAAGGCGTTTATCCGGCGATACTTTCATCTATGACAATGACGGCCAAGAAAAAGAGTTCAACATCAAAAAAATGGACGCTTCTCAGGTGTCATCGGATGCCGGAATAAGCGTGGACGACGTCGTGTTCCTGACGCGCTTTTTTAACGACAATCTTGTCGATTCGAACGTGGTCCTGGCAATGGGCCCAGAAAAATGGAGAGACTGCAGTCCTTTGTCCAAAATAAATAAGGTCAACTCGTATTTCCGCAGATCCTTCGTTCATGCCACCCTGCTGACAACGATACAGAAGGCGGGAAATCCGAAGGCATTACAGAAATACAAGGAACAGCTGGTAATCCCAGGCGAGTTTGACGAAATAGTAAAAATTTTTGGATTGCTTAAGCCAACATATGACGAAGAACTTTTGAACGAACAGTATTTGTCGCTCCTTTCAGAAGCTAGAAGATTATTCGATTTGAATCCATTTTGGAGCCAACAGAAATTTTAACTTGACAAAAGGAATTTATTATGGACCGTATGCAGATTCTCAAGCAGGGCGCGGAAGCAATATTATACTTGGACAAGTTCGACGGGCAGAAAGTTCTCGTGAAGGAAAGAATAAAAAAAGATTACCGAATATCGCAAATCGATGAAAAAATCAGAAGGGAAAGGACGAGGCAGGAAATAAAATTGTTAACGGACGCCCGCAGCGTAGGAGTGCCGACTCCAAAAATACTTTCGACCGACGAGAAGGAAAACAAAATCGTGATGGAATTCATCGAAGGAAAACTGCTGAAGGATTTCCTCGATTCCGCAAAACAAAACGAAATAAAAAAAATATGCGTCGAAGTCGGAAAGCTGATAGGAAAATTGCACACAGCCGGGATAATACACGGAGACCTTACGACATCGAACATGATTGTTGCCGACAAGAAAATATTTTTCATCGACTTCGGTCTAGGATCCTTTTCAAAAAGAATCGAGGACCAGGGAGTCGACATGAACGTCATGCAGGAAGCTCTGAAGGCGACTCATTACAAAGCGTTAAAAACATGCTGGGAGAATATAGTAAAAGGCTACAGGCAGACGCATGCCGGGGCCGAACAAGTGATGAAAAAGGTCGATGAGATTGAAAAACGCGCTAGGTATGCTGAAAGGGAGTAACAAGATAGAGACTCTCGAAAGATGGTCGATATTCCTGATCTTCGTCGGGCTCGTTTTGTTTTCGATCGGAACCCTCATAGCGATATGGGTGCAGCAGGGATTCCCGGTTGCGATCGCGCTGTTCGGAAGTTTTATAACGTTTGTCTTCACTATTGTATTAATCCTCGTCTGGCTTTTGCAGGACAAGGGAAAATAAAAATAAAAATCAACCGGTGAAAAAATGGCAAGAATGTACAGCAGGAAGAAGGGGAAGCACGGAAGCAAGAAGCCCATTGTCAGGATGGTCCCTACGTGGGTCGAGGCCAAGAAGGACGACGTCGAGAAGACTATAGTCGAACTTGCGAAGGAGAGGAACAATTCCTCTGTCATCGGGACGATACTGCGCGACCAGCACGGAGTGCCGGACACGAAGATACTTCTGCAGAAATCCGTGACGACCGTGATGCGCGAGAACAATTTGTATCCTGTCATGCCCGAGGACCTCATGAATCTTTTTAGGAAGGCTGTCGAGCTCCGCACCCACATAAAGAGGCAGAAGTCCGACAGGAACGCCGTGTCGCAGCTTCAGCACCTCGAGTCGAAAATAAGAAGGCTCGTCAAGTACTACAAGCGCGAAAGCAAAGTCAACAAGGACTTCAGCTACGACCCAGAGAAGGTCAAGCTCATAATCCAGAAATAAAAAAATAAAAGTGATTGATTGTTCCTCGAAGAGATTGAGAAGGTCGCGAAATCAGTCAGGCCGATAATCTCCGAGAAAAAAATAAAAGTTTTCTGCCAGTTCGACTGCGACGGGATAACGAGCGCGTCTATATTGACGAAGATGTTTTTGCGCGCGGGAATGAATTTCGAATTGCGGATATTGAAGCAGCTGAGTTCGGAAAACGTGTGCGAGCTGAACGCGACCGAGAAAGATTTCATCGTGCTCGCGGATTTCGGAAGCGGGCAACTGGAATTGCTGAGCGAAGTTCTGGACAAGACGCACGTGCTGATTCTGGACCACCACGAGCCGGCGGATTTCAGCCACATGAATCTTTTTCATTTGAATCCGATGCTGTTCGGCGAGGATGAGATGTCGACGTCGACGATGTGCTACCTTTTCGCGAAGCAGTTCGACGTGCACAACGCGGACATAGTGGACCTTGCTCTGATCGGAGCCACCGCGGACGAGGCCGACGAGAAATGGGAGTTCAAGGGGCTGCTGAAAAAAATTCTCGACGAGGCGGAGACGCTCGGAAAAATTTCGGTCACCAGAGGCATCAGGCTCTACGGAAGATTCAGCAGGCCGATCTACAAGTCGCTCGCGTATTCCTTCGATCCGGTGATTCCCGGAATTTCTGGGTCCGAATCGCAGGCAGTCCAGTTCTTGTCAGAGCTCGGGATACAGGTGAAGCACGACGGCAGATGGAAAAAGCTGAGCGACCTCACGTCGGACGAGCTGCAGAAGCTCGCGAGCGCGATAATAATTTCGAGACTGAAAACCGACGAGGACGCTGTCGATATTTTCGGAGAAAACTATACGATTCTCGGAAGGCCGCAGGAGCTGCAGGATGTCAGGGAGTTCGCCACGCTTGTGAATTCGTGCGGAAGGACGGGCAACCACGACATAGCAGTAAGGCTGCTGCTCGGAGACTACAGCGTGATGGAAAAATCGTGGGAAATTCTCGACGGATACAGGAAGATGCTCGGAGACGGAATGAGCTGGATACGAGATACGAAGAGCGCCGTGCAGAAAACTGATTATGCGACATTCATCCTTGCGCAGGAAAAGATCCCGGACACGGTCATCGGTACAGTTTCGTCCATTGTGATCAATTCCGGAATGGTGGACGAGCTAAAACCGCTGTTCGGACTGGCGTACTGCGACGACGGAAAAATAAAAGTTTCGGCAAGAATTTCGAAAAAAACAAAGAAGATAAACCTGAAGGAACTAATTTTTAATTCTACAAAGGCCGTCGGGGGCGAGGGCGGAGGTCACGCGAACGCGGCCGGCGGATACATACCGAAAGACAAGGAAAAAGAATTTATGCAGACGATTGATAACCTATTAGGTGGAATGAATGGCAGTTAAGAAAGCGAAAGCCAAGCAGTGGTACCTCATCGTAGCCCCGAAGATATTCGGAGGAAGGGAGATCGGAAAGACCGTCACCGGAAATCCAGAAAAAATAATCGGCAGAAGGATAACGGTGCCAGCGTACGAGATCTCGAACGACTACAGCAAGTTCTACCTCAAGTTCAAGTTCAGGATATCCGAACTGAACGGAACAACTGCGACAACCGTTTTCGACGGGATGGAAGCTATGCGCGATTATATCTCGAGGATGATCCTCAGGAGAGTCAGGAGGGTCGACACGATACAGGACCTGGCCACGAAGGACGGACTGAAGCTGCGCGTGAAGGGGCTGACAGTCATTTCCAGGCGAGTGAAGACCAGCATCGAGAAGAAAGTCCGCGAGAGGGTCATGGAGATGATAACTCATTTTGTCGAATCGAACAACCTGGAAGACCTCGTCGAGAAAATCCTGTCGGAAGAACTGAAGAACAGAATCTTGCAGGAAATCAGGAGAATATATCCTGTCAGGAATTTCGAGTTCAGAAGGATCGACGTGCTGAAAAAATAGTCCGCTTAATTTTTTTTACATCAAACTTTTTATTATTCCTATACCGAAAAGATTGAACAGTATCATCGACACTGTTAGCACAGTGAGAACGTTCATCATCAGCTTACCATGGTCCTTTGAAATTTTCGTCAGCAGCTCCTCGAATATGTGCCCGCCGTCGAACGGCTTCATCGGAAGAAGGTTCGCGATTCCAATTCCGAGGCTGAGGATCGTGAGCCAGAACAGCAGCTTGAACCAAGATTCGAACGCTCCTATAACAGAATTTGGAACGATTCCCGAAAACGGAGCCTTGTATGCGAAAACGTTGCTAAGATTTGAAATTCCAATGTAGGCAGCTCCCTCCACGTCGGGATGCCCGACTGTCTTGATCGAATAAATATTTTCCGTAGTCGCTATCTCGACGACTTCGCCAGGACCGACAGTGTCCAGCACGTCGACAAAATCCGTGAGGCCAGCTACACGATATCCGTTGATGGCGACGATTGTCCCGCTCATTTCGGCCAGCGCAGCCGGAGTGCCTTCTATTGTCGACTGGAAACTTACTCCCGCACTCTCGAAAATATTCGAAGAAAAAATTGAAGACACCGACAAGAGACCGAACATCAATGCCGCAGTAAGAAGATTCGTGAAGCTTCCCGCTGAAAATATTCTCAGCTTTTTAATTGTCTGCAACTTTTTCATCTGCCTGTCGTCCGGATCGACAAACGCGCCCAGCGGCAACAGCAGCAACAAAATTATTCCGTAATTTTTGACCTTCACTCCTTCCAGCCTGGAATAGATTGCATGAGCAGATTCGTGCGTGGCGATTATCAGAAATATTCCGACGATCCAGTACCAGAAAGGTATCGAGAGAACAGGGCCGGGATACTGGTATCCTGAAACAGAAGGAAGAACTAGGCCGAACGCCTGCTGCATGTTCACGGTCACGAGAACCAAAAATAAAAATCCTACGATTCCGCCGACAACGCCCGCGACGGCCGAGATGTTGCCCACTGTCGTGACAATTTTCCTGTGCTTCTTGACGAAGTCGTCGATAAGATGGAGCCCTTTATTCCATCTCCTGATCGAAATCCCGTAGCTGAACTGGACGTTTTTCCTGTCGTAAATCAGAAGCAGCCCGACAACAATGAAAAATATAATTGTAGAAACAAGCTCGATATCAACCATACAAAATGTATGTGACGCATTATATAAATTTATTCTAAATAGCTATTCAATCAAATTTCTTTTTACAAGCTCAGGAATAACAAACTTCTCAAGAATTGAACCAATTTTTATTTTTCCGACATCTTTAGAATTAATGTACCTCAATTCACTGATTTCTTTTGCTGCTTTCGGAACCCTTTCAACATCAACCATGTAAACAACCATTTTAATTTTCATTCCCGGATCCAATGCAGCGTTATCTTCAAAATTGCCGAAATATTCCTGTGAAATTAAAGTTAGTTTGAATTCCTCTTTCAATTCTCTTCTCAAACATTCGATATCGTTTTCGTTCTGCTCGATTTTACCGCCAGGAATAATGAACTTGTCCCTCTTTCTTCCGACAAGGATTTTTCTGTTCTTCAAAATTATTGCCCCAATTTTATTGATCACATCCATAACTAGAATTTTGTCAACCATTTATTAATCGTCGTTCAATTTTGAATCATGGAATTTCTGGACGTCGTCAACAAGAATGACGAAGTCGTAGGAAGTGCAACGAAGCAAGAAGTTCACGACAAGTTTCTGATGCACAGAATCGTTCATGTCCTCGTGTTCAACAAAAAGGATAAGCTCGCCTTGCAGCTGAGATCGAAGAACGTGCCGTTTTGCCCGTATCACTGGTCGACGACCGTCGGCGGGCACGTGCAATCCGGCGAATCGTACGAGCAGGCGGCGGCGAGGGAATTCCAAGAGGAGCTCGGCACGAATCCGAAACTGGAATTTTTCAGCAAGGACTTCTACGAAGCTCCGAGCGGACTGAAAGAATTCCTGACAACCTTCAAGACGGTCAGCGAAGGCCCGTTCAACTCGAATCCTAAAGAGGTCGAGCTTGTAAAATTTTTCGGCATGGACGAGATACAGGAAATGATAAACAGCGGCGAGAAATTCCATCCCGAACTTCTGTTCCTGCTTAGAAAGCATTTCGGATTGAAATTGCGCTTGAGAGGGTGGCACAAGAAATTTTGAGGTTACGATTTAAGCCGTTCTCATATTTGCGACCGCATGAATCCTGATTCGGTAAAGACTTACGCCAGTATTCTCTCCCCTAGGATCCAATTCAAGCTCTCTATTTTTCACCATGTCGCCGAGTATCGCGTCGAGAGTAATTTCATCAATCCCAACTAAACCAGCACCCTTATATATCGCACGATTTTCAAAATATTTGTCAGGTCGAGCAGACACGAATTCTCTTATTTTCTGCCTGTTCTCTTCTTCGTACTGCAACCTTTCCATGATTAAATTTAATTTCTGTAGAAATTTAAGCACAACGGTGTTCGCAAAAGAAAACTATTCAAGTCGCTTATTTAAGTTTTGCGTCTTAACAAGACATTATGCAGCTTAACAACAGGGACATCTTGCTCAAGAATCTGAATTTGATTTAACTTTTAATATCTCGTAGTTGAGAAATTGTGTATGGGTTTGAAATCCAGACTGAAAAAGATGGAAGAAATCGCGGAACTCATGATTGTCTATCCGTATGTGTCTCCTTATGATCTGGATGTTCTCGGCCACAGTAGGGGCGTCCGATTGGTGAACAAATACAGGAATTCCCTTACAGGTAATCCTTATTTTACAAAATTCATCGAGCCGCTTGTGATAAGGCTTCATGACGATGCAGTGCAATCGAAGCGCGTCGTTAAATTTCCTTGCAAGTATCTTGTCGATGGTAAGCCACAAGGGTCCACGCTGGGCTACAGCATAGGCAAATACACAGTGCCAATATTGACAATGGGCAGCGAAAAGCAGCTGCAGGAAGTGTGCAAGAAGGAATGTTGCATATGCCCGATTCTTGTCTACAACCCTCTCGCAGTAGCTGGAGGCCTTATGGAATTGTCAATATTCGAAGCAGCCGGAGCAGTTTCAAAAGTAAGAAACAAAATTAGAATTTAATCCAAATTTTTTTTTGACAAATTATCAGCATCCTTGAAAAGTATTGTCTTCATACCAAGATTTTTGGCCATCTTCAAGAATTTTTCTCTATCATCAATGATTACGCATTCTTCAGGTTTGGCTTTTATAATTTTCAGTAATATTTTGTAAAATTTTGGAGACTTTTTGTTCATACCATGTTCAAAAGAAAAAACAAAATCATCGAACTCGTTTAATAATCCATACTTTTCATCCAAATATTTTACTCTTTCTTTTGTATTCCCGCTGAAAGCAACAACCTCGTAATTTTTCCTCAATTTTCTTATTAACGGCCGCATGCCTTTGACTGGTTTGTAAGAACTATGCCACATTTCTTTTATTGTAAAAATTTGCTCTCTGTTCAGATTCAACTTATGCGAAACGATTTTCCAAAATTCTTTGCTGCTCAACTTTCCTATTCTCAGCAGGTAACCTTCTTTTCCCGGAGCCTCCCTGAAAAGCTCGTTGATTAATCTGTCTTTATGACTATCTTGAGATTTAATAAATTTTTTAATTTTATGGAAAGCAATCGAGCTACCATCGGTGAAATACACTCCTCCCAGATCGCAGATGACGAATTTTATCGGATTCATTATTTGTAATTAGAGAGTGTTAAGGAAAAAAGCTCGTAATTAGGCTTCGACTAATTGAAGTTGAGGAAGAAGTTCGCACATGTATGGTGGAAGGTTTTGTTGAAGAAATGCCAAAACTACAGGATTGATTTCGACCTGCTGATCGTATATATTATGTTCGTGTACTCTTCCACGATGTGTTTCAGTCTCATAACCAATGGTTGCTCTGCGTTCTCCAGGAAGATGGTAAATTATCTCTAGAATTTTTCTTGTAACCGTACTAACTCCGGATTCTTTTGTCCTTTCAGTCGTAAAATGTACATAAAATTCTGATATTTCTTTTAAATCAGGAACACAATTATCTGGAAATTCAAGTTCTGTTCTGTCTTCCTTACGTCTTTTTGAAATTATTTCCCCGCTTTTCATTTGATTTCTAAATGATTGGTAGAATTTTAATTATTTAAGCTTGACAACAAAGTGCGGGAGGTGGGATTTGAACCCACGTAAGCACTAAGCTACTGGCTCCTGAAGCCAGCCGAATTGACCAGGCTATCGGACCCCCGCGTAACTACTTGTTAATTATTTCCTCGAACTTCTTTAAATTCGGATCGTCGTTGACGGGGATCCACATCTCGGAAGGCAGAAGGACCTTAAGCATCTTTCCTGACTGCGCAATCTTTTTCAGGATTGTCCTCTCGATTTTTATTTCCTTGCCGGACTCGAGTTCATTTATCATCGGCAAAACATTTTCGCTCAGCCAGAAAATTCCTATGTTCGAATCTTTATTGATGAACGGCTTCTCGACAAAATCGACAACTTTCCCGTCATGATCGATGACCTCTCCGTAAGGATAAACGGTTCCCGGCACGCATATGACTATCGCATCGAATCCGGCAGACTTGGCTGCCTGGGTTATCTTGAAAAAATCTTTCGGGAAATTTTCGTAGCCGACAATCTCGTCGTCAGGAAAATGATTCACGAATTCCTTGCTTATCACGCCGTCCTCGATCGCGAGCTTCAGCGCACCGCCAGATCCCAGTTTTTTGTCTTCGATAGAATATTTAATCTGAACGCCGAATTTTTTCCCGTCACCGTAATAATCTTTTATCGAATCACCTTTCTGCGAGTTGTCGGTGAGGAACGCGAAATTTTTGAATCCGGAATTTCTCCACAGATCGAAAACGTACCTGCTCAGCGGGTGGTCGCCGATTCCGATCATGTGCTTTGAAAATTGGTCCTTGGTTACGTGAAGCAACCTAGTTCCGCTTCCTCCCATGAGAAAAACTATTTGTACGTTTCCATTGTTCGTGTCGTGAATTTTCAAGTTGACGCTTGGATCAACATAGAGGTGCTCTCCGACCTTTTGGTAGTTGTGATTGAGCCAATTTTCTGTTTTTTCGATGTTTACCATTTCGTGTGCCATTCAGATCACTTTGATGTCTATCCTTACTTTCCATTTCCTCGGCGCGTACGGAAGAACCGACTGCCTGCCGATTATTCTGTATTTCTTGCCAATCTTCTTAAACTCATCTTTTATTTTCATTTCGACGTCCTTGAAAAGATTTTTTTCCTCGCTGACGGCGTAAAGGTTGATAATCCCCTTTTTCTTTTTCAGGCACCCTACTGCGACATCCAAAAATTCCAAGGCCTGCAACGGCAGAGGCATTATGACTCTGTCGGATTTTCCTAAAAATTCTTTCGGAATTTTTCTCGCATCTGCATTGATCGGAACTATGATGTGCGAAAGCTTGTTGATTCTCGCGTTCTCTTCGGTGTATTTTGTCCCGTGCTTGTTTATCTCGACAGCGAAAATTTTCTCGACAGGCTTCCTCTTCGCGATCGCCACGGCAAACACCCCGACGCCCGCAAACAGCAGCATCACGGTCTCGTTTTTCTTTACCTGGCCCGCGATCCTCTGGCGTTCTGTAGATTCCCTCGGTGAAAAATAAACTTTCTGCGGGTCGACTTTTATTGCGTACCCGTATTCCTTGTGCAGCACTTCGGTATTTTTGTCGCCAGCCACAAATTTGTAATCTCTCAATCTCACTGTACCTTTTCTCGAAGAAGTTTTTTTCAGAACGGATTTCACTATCTTGTTTTCCAGCATTATCTTTTCCGCAATCTTTTTTTCGTTCTTCGACTCGGAGTCGTCAACTTCGATTATCGCTACCGCTTTTTCTCCAGACCCTATTATGTCGAAACTTTTCATTGCAAATCAGCTGATAATTATTTGGTCTAGGCAATTGATTTAAACATGCGATTACTGGATTTGTTGTATGCTCACACTGGTTGGCCTAGGATTGAATGACGAGCGCGACATAACATTGAAAGGGATCGACGCCGCGAAGAACGCCGACAAAGTCTACGCCGAGCTCTATACCGGAAAATGGAAGGGTGACTTCGAGAAGCTTTCGGAAAATTTCGGCAAGAAAATAATCCAGCTTCAGAGAAAGGATCTAGAGGAGAGTTCAGAAAAAATTTTGGAGGAGGCCAAATCAAAAAATATTGTAATTCTAGTTCAGGGAGATCCGCTGGTCGCGACGACCCATTCTTCGCTAATCGTTGACGCAAAGAAAAATAAGATCGAAACAAAGGTAATTCACAATTCATCCATCTTTTCTGCCGTCGCGGAAACCGGACTGCACATCTACAAATTCGGTTCCACAGTTACGATTCCGTTTCTGGAAAAAACAAAAGGGCTGCTTCCGGAATCTGTTTACATTACGATAAAGGAAAACAAATCGCGCGGACTGCACACGATGTGCCTGCTGGATGTTTCGGCCGAAGATAAAAAATTCATGGCGCCGAAAGAAGCCCTTGAAATTATTTTGAAGATGGAAGACGAGTTCGGCGAAAAAATCATAGACGAAAATTCCGAGACAGTTGTCCTTTCTTCCGCTGGGAGCGATTCGAGAAAAATTTTCTCAGGAAAAATTTCAGACGCAGTGAAAATGGATTTCGAGACTCCGTGCGTTTTGGTGATCCCGGGAAATCTGCACTTCTCGGAAAAGGAGATTTTGGAAATATATAATGAAGAATATAAATGTTTATATACTGATAAGTAGTAACAGATGCATATGTCACAAGAATACAGAAGCACAGAGGAAGCAAGTGAAAAATTGAATTCTACTTTGAAAAATCTCAACGAAGTTTTGACATCAAAAAAAGAAACAGACAAAGTAATTAGCGATATCGGACAACTCCAAATGCTTCTTTATGGGGACGGAAAGGAACAGGAAGGATTTATTCCAGGCGTTTTAAACGGTGCGAACCACAACACTCAGGGTTTTATGAACTTGGATGCGTTATACGAAAAAATTAGACCTTTGATAGATTCTATCAACCAGAAAATAGGTAAGAAATACAAGTTCAATTTCGGCGGTCTAAAAGCTATTTTGAACAAAGACAACTACTTGAAACCAATTAATTATTTGTTTGGAAAAGCTGAGTCTGCACTTCAGACACTGATTCCTTTGTACAA
The DNA here is from genome assembly GCA_964539655.1 of uncultured archaeon. Taxonomy (GTDB): domain Archaea; phylum Aenigmatarchaeota; class Aenigmatarchaeia; order CG10238-14; family SCSR01; genus CAZIJH01. Next base: position 117,817 of record CAZIJH010000002.1, read on the forward strand.
GGAACAAATTTTACAAGATAGGGACAGTACAGTAAAGGCTTACAACAGTTTCTTAGCAAAATACAAGCTTACGTAAAATTACTTGCCCGCGGAAGCAGAGTGTACGCTGTTGCCACTACTTTTGTTAATCCAGTAGATTGCCAGTCCAGTTACCACGACGACTATGATAATCCCCAGGTCCTGAGAGCTTATTCCGGGTAAATAAAATGACGGCGCTCCGTATCCTCCTCCTCCGATCCCTCCGAGATTTATTCCTGGAAATACAGCCGCGCCTCCGCTCGTTATGAAGACTCCGATTCCGAGTATGGCCGCAATTCCTACAATCAGTCCGACATACTTTCCGAAATCAGGCTGCTCCTTGCCCGTGAGAGGTATGAAGAGCATGAACATCACTATGAGGAACGAGAGTATTGTCAGAACTATCATCAACGTTCCGGCAAAAAGGTTTGATATGAAAGTCGAGATCTGCATCGCGGCCGGACCCACAGGAGTGAAGACCATCACGAAAAGCGACGCGGACAGGGCAATTATCAGATTGATGTTTTTGGCTTCCTTGCCGAAAATCTTAGTCCTGTCGAGAAGTCCGTACAAAATCGCGAAAGTTATGATGAACGGAAGGTAGAACTGGAATATTCCCAAGTCCTTTCCCATTGCGATTAAATCCGAAATTCCTGCCATTTTTCATTCAACTCTTCTTTCCGCCACCGAATCCAACTATCGCCGCGACGGACACGGCTAAAATAATTAGCACAATCAAAGTTAATATTGTTTCCTCTGAGAGACCCTGGCCGCCCGGACCGCCGAGAGAAGGCAAAAGTATTCCTCCGGGGATTATGAGATTCACTAGGCCGCTGGATATCAGCACGCCTGCGGCGATCAGAACTCCGAAAATCACAACGATTCCAGAACCCTTCTTGTCGAAAAGTTTCTGTCCGAGGGACGCGGCAAGATCTTCGGGAAGGAACATTCCCGTTATGAGAAGACCGACCACGATGACCATCATCATCGATATTGCCTGCAGGAAAAACGCGGAAAGAGATTTTTCTATGTTTATTCCGAGAATCACCGGAGAAGCCCAGACCATGAAAGCCGCGACAAGAGAAACTATCGTGTTGACCGCGACGTTCTCCTCGGCCTTTCCGAAAAGCCTTGATTTCCTGATTAGGCCGTAGAAAATCGCGGCAGTGAGCATGAACGGGAACAGGAACTGGAAAGCCCCGAGGCTCTGCAGTTTCAGAATGACGATTTCAAACGGGGTTGGCATCTATCCCGCACCGCTCCTGAATATAGAACTCGCGATGAGTATCAGCACCACGAAAATAATTAGGGCCGAAACGATTAATATTATGTCTGTCGGAGCCGACGGAGTAGTCGGGGTCTTTCCTGTCGCAGCAGGATTCGCTCCCAGCGTGAATATCTGCACCATTCCGCTCGTGACGAACAGCGCCACGCCTACAGCAAGCATTTCGTACACAGTCGTCCTCTTGGTGAACTGCTCTCCCAGAACTTTCATAAGGTCGGGATAGAATACGCTCGCGAGGATCATGCCGACGACGAAAATCAAAATCCACGCTGTAGCCTGAGTGAAAAACGTCGCGAGCGGAGTCGCGAAGCTGAATCCGACGAGGATCGGGAAGCCGAGAATCATGAACGAGAGGGAAAGCGCGACGAAAGAATTCGTGACGATCGACTCTCCAAGTATCCTGGATTTTTTCAGAAGAGCGTAAAATATCGCGGCGCTGATGATGAACGGAAACAGGTAGTCGTAAAATCCGAGCTCAACCATTTTCTGCACAACGATCTCGAACGGGTTCGCCATTTTATCCTAATAGAAATTTGTTTTTCAGAATTTATTAAGCAATCGTGCTGCAAATCAGGAATGCATTATGGTGTCTTCGTCCTCTTCGAGCCTTTTCAGCTGCTCGTAGACCGCGTGCATCTTGTCCTTGTCATTCTTTTCCTTGGCCTTGTTCAATTCCTTCCTGAGTTCCGCCTTCTGCTTCCTTATGATTTTCAGCTTGCCCCACTTCGGCATGTTCTCGCTGTATATGTCGGCCGTCTTTCCTGTCGCATACATGCCAATTCCGAGGATGAAAATTATGCCGAACGCTATCAATGCAGTATAGCCTCCGAGCTGCGATACGAATACCGTGAACGTTGCGAAATACGGAGTGCTTGCGACGAGGATGGAAATAACGATCGAAATTACGAAGCTTATCTTCTTGTCGAAAAGTTTCAGCATGGAAACCATTCCGAAGAGCACGGCGAAAATGAGCAGGAACGGAAGAATGAAATTGTACAGAAGGTCGGCCGGGATGATCCGCGCGTAGTCAGTCAAAGCCATAAAGAAAATTGTTCTTCAACGCCTATATTCTTTAGCCGGGCAACGTTTTTTATATTCTTTTAATCACAATTTCTTTTATGAAAAAAGTCATCGCAGGTTTTCTTGGCGCGTTCATTTCGATTTCGATTTTAACTAATGTTGTTCTGGCTCAAGGATTGGAAAATCCGGCGAAATTTCCGGTCGTTTTGAACAGCGACATGACGAGCTTCCTTACCAAAATCCTTAACATTCCTAGCGAGTGGCTGACCGGAAACGCAATTCTGTTCAACGTATTCCTTCCGTTCCTTGCAATTTTCATGATAGTTCTGGGATTCATGAAGACGCTAAGAATTTTCCAGACAAGCGGAGCCATACAGTGGGTTCTGTCTTTCCTGATCGCGTTCATGACATTTCCAACTTCCGCATTTTTGTACATAGTCAGCTTCTTCCTCCAGCTGTCTGGAGTTGTTGCTGTTCTAGGATTCGTCGCGCTGTTCATCGGAGGAGTAGCGCTGACCACAGGATTGGGGATAAGAAAAAGGCAGTGGAGATATGAAAGAGCTGGGCATCTCAAGGATGTTTACAAAAATACTCTTCTGAGTTCTAAAAGGGAAGTCGATAACATGGACAAGAGAATAGAACAAATCGAGGACAGGATTGAAGACATAAGGACGATAAGATTGCCTGCGGCCGCTGGCGATGCGAATTTGGTAAACTCGTTGAACGCAGAAATAAAACAGTTGGAAGACAAGAAAAAAGAATTTGCAGTAAGGTTGAAAGAACTAATCAAACAGGCGCAAGACATTCAAAGGTCGAAACTATAGACCTTTTACGGAAATTATTTTCTAACTTTGTTGTAAACTTCTATAACTCTGTCCGCTATCCTGTCAAGCGAATATTTTTCAGTCGCAACTTTCTTCACTGTCTCCGCGTTTTTCTTGGCCCTTTCAGGGTTGTCCATGATCCAATTCACATTCTTTGCTATCTGGTCGGGGCGATGCGGCTCGATTCCATATGCGAGCATCGGATCAACGAAAAACTCGTGCGGACCTTCTATGTCAGAAACCACTACTGGAGTTCCCATCATCATCGCTTCAAGAGCGACCAGGCCGAAAGATTCTTTGTACGTCGGCAAAACAAGAACGTCCGACGCCTTGTAAAATGCCGCCAGCTCCCTTTTCGGAACCCATTTGCTGAAGTATACGCTGCCTTGAAGATTGTTCGCTGACGCGCAATTCAAAATTTCTTTTTTCGCTTCCCCTTCCCCTACAAAAAGTAGCGAAGAATTTTCGTGCCCGTCCTTGACTTCGCGGAACGCTTCTGTGAGATCGAGAACGCCTTTGTCTCTCACGAGCCTGCCAGCGAACATAGCGATTTTTCCATCCGGATATTGCCGATTGAAATTCCTTTTTTTAATTTCTCCCAATCCTGCGACCTTTGGATCAGAATTGAACTTGTAGAAATTCGATCCGTTCGGAATAACGTCGGATTTGTGCGCAATAGAAATTTCCGGATGATAAAATTTGCTGAGATCGACGTACGACTTGGACGGACAAATTATCCTGTCTGCCAAATCCATGAGAGCAAGCTGATTTTCAGAATACCTTTTGTATCCCTGCAAAAATCTTTGCCTTTCGTTGTCGGGCATTAAATCCAATTTCGGTTTCATCTCTCCGAGAAGCTCGTGTGAAATAAGGCTATGCATCAGATAGACAATGCTCGCATTCGTCAGACTTTTTGTCATTCGAAATTCATGCGGGGACATCGTGCACGAATTGAAATGAAGCACGTCGTATTTCTTGAGATTCACGTGTTCTGTGTCGTTCATGAATCTTTGCCAATTCCCAAACTGGAATGTCCTGCCGTTTTGTTCGTAAGTGACAGCTCCATACGGATTGTTGTAGACAGCATCGGCCTGAATACCCCTTTCCTCAAGAGACTGCTTCAAGTCTTTTGCGACCTCGGTCGCACCGCCGTTCCCGTTCCAGTTGAAAAATAGCACGTTTTGGAAGTCCCTCATTTCATTCAGGCTCCTTTTTCAGAAATTCCGCGGATTTTTCCAAAAGCGACTCCCTAGACATTCCAGACACGAGCTTTGCCTTGTCGAAGAACGATTTGGCCGCATAAAATTCCGCCTCTGTTCCAAAATCGGTCCCGTATCCGGTTTCGTAACCCTCCAAAAATTTCGCCAGCGAAGAATCGACGGAATCAGCACCGAGCAACTTGTTATACAAATGGAATTTGTTGTTCGCGAGAAACACACCAACGTCTTTTGCCACGGGCCCGATAGTTCCTTGCAAATCGATCGAATACAGACCATCCGGCTCTTGTATGAAATGCAGCAGGCTCGGATCGCCGTGAAGCATTCCAAATTTTGAAATGTAAGATTTTTCCTTCAGCTGCTCGAGCATTCCTTTCAGTGCCGAAGCCGCTTCGCTGTCAAACTGCGCGCGGTCCAATCCGAAATAAAAACTTCTGAATTCGTCGGTCTCTCCGAGAACATATTTTTTTTCTTCCGCGTCGATTTCGTGCAATCTCGACATCCATCCGTTGCACGCTTCTAATGATTTGTCGATGTCCGAAACTTCTTTGATATTTTCTAAGTAAGACCTTCCCAAAAGCCTCTGTTGCAAAAGGATGCCGTCTTCCGGATAAAAACCAATCAGTTCAGCCACCTTGTAAGGAGGCTTGTCGAAACCAATCTGCCACAATTTTTTCATGCACCCTGCCTCGTTTTCCAAAAGTCGCTTCTGCGCCGGAGAAGAACCTGCAACTTTGGCAACTAATCCCTTGTGGCGGAATTCGGGAGTGTAAAAGAAAAAAACTTGGTTGTCAATAGTCTGCATCAGGGCGCGATCCTCAATTGAAATAGGCGTGAACTCGCGAATCCTTTTCTGCAACTTTTGCACCAATTCGCTGTTCACATCAATCATCTTCTAATTGTATCCGATAACCGACTACTTAGAGGTTGATGATACAAAAAACATGAAATTAAAGAATTCAAACTTCGTTTTTGTATCTCATTACGTCTCTCACAAGTTGTGAGACGCTCTTGGCCAATCTAAGGTCTTCAATCGTCGGTATTCTGCCTGCAGCATTGTAAGTACCAGGCGTAGTATCCAACAGACTTCCAACCATCGCTTCCGAAGAAGTGGCTACAGTTTGATAGAAACTGCAACCTGCTTTCTTGACGTCGCGTTTAGCTGACCAAATTTTTCCACCAGGTATGTCCATTTTATCACCTTCCAGTGAATACTAATCGGGTATATTTAAGCATTTCGATTATTCACTATATATTAGTAGTAAATTCTAGACTCGCTATATTTACCAGAATCCTCACAATTCCATTTAAGATGGAAGCCGGCTATTTTGCTGAGTACGTAAATTCCGTGCTGGAATCGGACTTCTTCCCGGAAGTCTTCACCCCCATAAAAGTCGACGACTATTTTCTCGGATCCCGAAATTCGAGGCTCGAAGGGACGATCTTAGACAAGATGCTGAATTCGGACATGGACGGCGTCTGGAATTCGAAGGATTCGCGCAGTTTCGCAGAAGGATGGGTGGAAGCGATCGGAAACAAATACGGGTTTTCTGATTCGCAGAAAAAAGAAATTCTGAAAAACCTGGTCATCGCGCAGAAAACTTTCGACAGCGAAAGGGCGAAGAAAGCGATCATGCCTCTGATCGACGCGGGGCTCACTTACGAAGCGCATATCGACGCATGCGCGTACGGCGCAAGCAATCCGAAAATAGTGCCGGGCGCGATGCAATTCAGAGATGAAATGCTGAAGTCCGGATACGCGATTGTCCTGAATTCGCTGTCGCCAATTGAAATGGTACAGATTGTCGGGCATGAAAGGCTCGGAATCCCGGCATCAAATTGTTTCGGAACCAGGCTGTTCGACGAGAATCACAAAATCCTAGCCGAGCCGGAATTCAATTTCTCTCCGACAAAAAGAATAAACACCGACGTGTACAAACCGCAGCACGGTCTCACCGAAAGAACCTTGGAAATAACATTGGGAGACGAAATTTCCGACGCGCAGATGAGATCGAGGATTGGCTTGCATCCATTCATACTGGTCGCAAACGCAAACGACAATCTTCCGTTGGGAACGAAGTTGAAATTTCCGGAAGGGAGAGAATGCATCTTTCCGCTTGCAAAAAAGATCAAGCAGTACGAAGTCGCGTTGGTCGAAATCGCTCTCGGGAAAGATGTGAGATCGTCGTGCAGAAAAAGCCTGGAGATAAGGCGGCTGTTCGAAGAACTGAAAAACAATCAGAGCCGCGAAAAAATTTTATCCGAATCCATCAGAAATTTCATGCAGTCAAAAATTCCGGCTATGCAATACGGGTCATGCGAAAGAATCAACAGTCTTCTGAATCGCGCTGCAATGAAATCGCAAACCGACAAAATAAAGATTTTCGAAAAAATATTGTACGAAGAACTGAAAACTTACACGTTCGAATTCGGATCCAGCGCGGAAGTTGTAGAAAAAATATCGAATTTCAATTGATGTTGCCGATCAGTTTGTCGAATCTTCCTTTGATGACGCGCTTGTACTGCGGTCCTATCTGCTCGTTGTCCCCTATCCCTTCCAGATCCTCGACAAGCGATTCCCATTTTGCAGCTACCTCGGGAGACGGCGGTGAAGAGTAGAGAGTCTTACCTACTTCCTTGGACCATTTCTTCACCTCCTTGCCGAGCGTCACCTCGTCCATCAGCGCGCTAGCAAGACCGAGCAATTGGTCCTTTAAAGTTGACTGGTCCTTGGAAAATTGCAGATATGTCTGCGCACTTTGTTGCGGGATTTGTTGCGCAGATGCGGCCAACCTTTGTTTCAGATTTTCATTCTCGTCTATCTTTCTTTGTTCAAGAATTTCATCGGGCGTCTGCACTTCAATCCCCATTTTTCTAAAATGATTGATTATTACGCCCGACCGTTCAATGTATTCTTTGGTGGCCTGTAATTTCATCTCAAAAATATTTGCGTCGGAAGACAAGAATGCTAACTTTTTCACAATCACATCAGGTTGCAATTTGTATTTCAGCGAACCTTTCTCAGTTTTAGCCTTCTCAATCAGATTTGCTGCAGATGCATAGACTTCCTTGATTTCTGTATTCTTTTTCACTTCATCGTAAAGGCCGATTTCGCTGAGAGCGCTTGCTGCAAACATCAGATAAGCATCAATCTGACCCCTTTCCCAATTATGTTCGTTATTGTTGTATCGTAATTCTCTCAACGAGAAAATCAGATCGGCATTTTTCCTGCTCAGCCTTTTCAGAGCTTGTTGAAAAGTTGCCATTTGTTAAAATTAGTGAAGTTAGAAATTTATCCTTCTTTTTTCATCTTCTGCACGACGTCTCCGAGACCGCGCACGGATTCAATCAGCGCCGGAAGAGTTTCCTTGAAAGCCCTCTCCAGGCTCCCGACTCTCGACCCGATGTCGTTGACGGTGTCGTTGAAATTCTCTATCCTGTTCGCGACTTCGTGCGATTCGGATTTGCCCTGAGAAATCTGCACAATCTTTTCGTTCACAGAATTTATTTTCCCGTCAAGCTCGTTGATCTTCTTTTCCATGTCTCCTATTTTGTCCGAGAATTCGGACACTCTTGCCTGAACTATGTAATCAATGTAATCTTCCGTCGGATATTGCGCGGAATAATCTTCGGGCAGAGAAGTTTCCGGAATCTGCGGCATCAATTCGTTAATGTCCGGCTGCTGCTCTTTCTGCGGAAGTTGCGGAAGCTGGGGAGCCGCTGACATTTGAGGAGCCTGATAAGGAGTCGGTTGCGGCGCTGAAGCCGTCTGATGCTGCTCACCGCTCACTCCGATCTGCAGAGCCTGCGTCAATGCCTTGTCTATTTCCTCGGGAGAAAAACCGTCCCTTCTCAAAACGTCTATCATCTCCGGCTCGGAAAATCCGCGCGATGCGAGCTCTCTCACGCGGTCGACCGGAACCATTCCCTTTCCTTGGATGACTCCGGGAGACTTTTTTTTCATAAAAGGAAGCTCGAGATCCATCAAATCACAATAAACTAATTTTCTTTTTGAGCTATATTAAAACTACGTTTTTAGTTTTCAAGTTCTTCTCGGCCTGCTGGCGGATTCCTCGATTTCCTTCTTTGTTTCCTCCTTCGTCGCCAGACCTGAAGTAAGAGGGTTCATCAGGCTGATGTAGGATTCAAGCTCCCTTATGTCGTTCTTCGCGACTTTCTTGCTGAGGTCGCCGACGATTTTCGAAATCTCCGCCTCGATGACCACTAGCCTATCCAAAATATTCTTCACGCTTTCAGAAAGCTTGTCAATGCTGGCTTTGGTTTCAGACGTGTGGCTGCTTGTCTGCTCCTCGAGCGAGGCCATGCTCATCTCAATCCTGTCGATCCTCTGCTCCATCACCCTGATTCTCCGCGCGTCCTCGTTTATCCTTTTCACGATTTCGCTCGTCAGCACGCGTATGTCCGCAGTCTCTACCATGAAAACCAGACCATAAGTAATATTTGCCGTCAACAGCAGATAAATTATATTCAGATATGGCAGTAGAGTACGAAGTTCTTGACGGCGCGCTGAGGATAAACGCGGCGAACTGGGCCATAGCCCCGAGCATAGAAGATTCAGAAGCTGCGATGGCGATAGTCATCGACAAACTGCGCGAAGTGAAAGACGTCAACAGGATAGTTTTGATCGAGTCGAGGGAGAACGAGTACGATTTCGAGCAGACGCAGATGCTGATTGAAATATCGAGAATTTACGACAGGATCATAAACCAGGACAAAATTTTGAGCATCAACAATCTCGGGGACAAGGGATGCGAGACGCACATTCCGCACAGGCTCGCCGAACTGCAGTTCCTCGTGCTCGAAGTCCTGAGAAAAGATCCGATTGGAGCGTACGTAAGGATAAACACTTTGATTAACGCGACGAAAAAAAACGTGCACATGGACATGAGCCACCAGACGTGCCATTACAATTATCTGATGTACGGACTCGAGCCGATAAGATTTTTGCTCGAAAATACTTTGCTGATACAGCGCGTCCTTCCGAGAATTGGAAATTTCAAATTCGGAGACAGGAGCCTTTACAGGGAAATTTTTTCGCCGGTCGTCAGGCCGAACTTCATGCTCACGAGATACATGGCGATGCCCCCGAAAATGGGAAAGACGATCGAGAAATACAATGTCGGAAACACTCTTGTCGAAATTTTCCAAGTCCCGGGAAAAGTCAGGAACATCTATCACGTCACTCCGCGCGAATTCATGCTGAGCGAGGAAAAATATTCGGTGCTCGATTCCGCAAGAAGATACCTCACCGCGCACAAGCCGAGCGAGCAGGAATCGGTCGAGGTGGAAAAATCCCGAGAAATTTTCATGAACATCGGAAGAGATTTGATACGCGACCTGTCCGGAAATTCGCGGATGCAGATGACAACTCAGGAGATAGAGGAGCTGGCCGCGATACTTTCCAGATACACTGCGGGTTTCGGAGTTTTGGAGATTTTGCTGGCGGACGAAAAAGTGCAGGACATTTATGTGAATTCGCCGATCGGCACTTCGCCGATCTACATTTTCCACCAAGATTACGAGGAATGCGAGACAAATCTTATTCCGACAAAAGAGGATGCGGAATCTTGGGCAACCAGATTCAGATTGTTTTCCGGAAGGCCGCTCGACGAGGCTAATCCCGTCCTCGATACTGAATTGAATCTCGCAGTCGGACGAGCAAGAGTCGCAGCGATAACAAGAACACTTTCTCCAGAAGGTCTCGCGTTCGCATTCAGGAGACACAGGGAAAGACCCTGGACATTCCCACTTTTCATGAAGGCAAATTACATAGATCCGATGTACGCCGGACTGATGAGCTTCATAATCGACGGAGGAAGATCGATACTTATCGCGGGCGGAAGGAGCAGCGGAAAAACTTCCCTGCTTGGAGCGATGATGCTCGAAATTCTGCGCAAGTTCAGAATAGTTGTCAGTGAGGACACCTTGGAGTTACCTGTCGTTGCGTTGAGGGAATTAAATTATAATATCGAAAGATTGAAATCGCGCTCGGTAATCACTCGAGTAGAAACAGAACTTCCGCCAGAGGAGGCGCTGAGGACAGCATTGCGTCTCGGAGATTCAGCATTGATCGTCGGAGAAGTCCGTTCCACGGAATCAGTCGCGCTTTTTGAGGCGATGAGAATCGGAGCGCTCGCGCATGTGGTCGCGGGAACGATCCACGGAGAATCGCCGTACGGAGTTTTCGACAGGGTCGTGAACGATCTCGGAGTGAAGCCGACAAGCTTCAAGGCAATTGACATAATCAACATCGCGAATCTTCTGCGCTCGCCAGACGGACTTCATAGATTCAGAAGAGTGACCGAAGTAACGGAAGTTAGGAAGAAATGGAAAACTGATCCGGCAGACGAAGGAGGATTTGTGCAGCTCTTGCAATATTCTGCGCACGAAGACAGAATGAAACCAACAGACACCTTAATTGATGGTGAATCCGAAGTGCTGAACGAGATTTCAAAACAGGTAAGGGATTGGAGAGGTTCATGGGATCTTGTCTGGGAAAATATTTTGCTGAGGTCTAAAATAAAACAGTCGATTGTTGATTATTCGCGCGACCTTGCGAGGCCCGATATACTTGAAGCGGAGATTTCGGTTGAATCGAACGAGATGTTCCACATAATTTCCGAGCAGGTCAGGAGGGAAGTCGGATCGCTGGATTCAAAAATAATTTACGAAAAATGGCTCGAGTGGTTCAAGTCGAGAATAAAATAAGCAATGACAAAACATTAGCTAAAATAAAACGAATTTCTATCTAGGTAATTTGATTGACAGAATCCAAAGAATACAGGCAGTATCTGACAGCCGAGGTGCAGAAGCCAAAGCCCACTTGGTATGAAAATCTGGTCAATTCGTTTGGGAAAATTCCGATAACATTTCCTGTTGACAAGGATGCCGAGAAAAGAATAACAGAACAAGCCAGCTTCATCGGCTACGAAATAAAGCCATCGTCAATCTACATCACTTCCATTTTCATTTTTATATTGGCGCTTGTTGCGTCTGTCGCGACCCTTTTCTACACCGGTTCGATGCTCGCACTGCTCGTCGGGATAATGGGAGGCGCAGGACTTGCGTACTACATCTATTCGTATCTTCCGAACCAGCTTGCGTTCACGAGAATCAGAGCGACGTCAGACCTCCTGCTGTCAGTACTTTACATGGTCATATCTCTGCGAATAACTCCTAACTTGGAGAACGCTCTCGTATTCGCATCCGTCAACGTGGGCGGAATCGTGGGAAGGGACCTGAAAAAAATAGCGTGGGACATGTCGCTCGGAAAATACAAGACGGGCGACGATGCGCTAGAAATTTTTGCAAGAAAATGGAAACAGGAAAACAACGAGTTTTCCGAAGCGATCGACATAATCAGAACGTCTTCTTTCAAGGCCGAGAGCGAAAGGCTGAAAATGTACGAGGAAGCTGTCAACGTAATTTTGGAGAGGAACACTGACAGGATGAAGACCTACAGCGCGGAGCTCAACAATCCGGTCAACATTATAAATTATCTGGGAATCACTCTTCCTGTACTGACAATAATTCTTTTTCCTGTGATGACCATTTTCCTTTCGCAGTCAATCCGGGCAGAGCTGCTCGTTCTGATCTATAATGTAGCACTCCCGCTCATCGTCTACTGGATGATGATGGAAACTTTGAAAAAGCGCCCGATAAGTTTCGGAGTGGTCGACATATCGACGCATCCAGATGCGTACAAGATCGGCACTTACAAAATCAAAAATAAAATCATTCCGCTGCTTCCGATTTCGATCGCCGTCTCGATATCACTGATCGCATTAGGATATTTCATCATCCAATCCGAAGAGAGCATGATATCGCTGAGCAAAATAATCGGAGGCCTTGTCGTCATCTGGGGGATTGCTGCAGGGATAATAATCTATTCGTACTTCTCGTACAGAAAAAACATCAAGATAAAGGAAGATATCATCATAACCGAAAACGAATTCACCGAAGCCCTTTACGAGCTCGGATTAATTCTGTCTTCAGGATATTCCGTTGAGACATCGATAGAAAAGCTGCTGACAAAAATAAGAAATCTCAAAATTTCATTTCTGTTCACGAAGACTCTGAACAACGTCAAAGAATTCGGAATGACTATACAGAAGGCGATCTTCGACCAGAACGAAGGCGTGATAAAATATTATCCATCGAAGCTGATAAAAAACATACTGCAGATTTTTGTAGAATCGCTTAACAGAGGATCGAAGACCACGGCAGTCGCAATGATGTCGGTTTCCGGCTATCTCAAATCAATCAAGCGCGTAGAGGAGTATCTCAAGGAAATCCTGCAGGAGACCACGAGCGAGATGCAGTTCATGCTAGCCATACTCGTGCCTGTCGCAACCGCTATAATCGTTGCGATAGCAGGACTGCTCACTTCGGTGCTCGTCCAGACATCAATGTTCCTTGCGACACTCACGGGGCTTTCCAGCAATCCGATATTTTCGCAGCAGAACACGCTCGGCTCGCTTGTCGACGTGACTCGCATAGTTCCAATACAATGGTTCGTCCTCATAGTCGGCGGTTACATGCTCGAAGTTATATTAACGCTCGCGATTTTCCTCGCAGCGCTGAAACACGGAGACGACCCGCTGGAGAAGCATAAGCTCATCGCGAACGGACTATTCAGAGGGATGCTGATATTCACCGTGATATCTCTCATAACTTTCGTAACATTCAACGGATTGGTGAAGATAGGATGAAGAAAAAAGAAAAAGGGCTCAGCATAGTCAGCGAGAAGATGGCCTTTCTGATAATTCTGGTAATCATTGTAATGTTTCTGCTCGTGTGGCTTGGTCTCGGGCAAACGCTGATCAATTACATCAGCGGAGAAAAGCTGGAGAGCACTGTGCAGACATGCGAACAGTTAGGGACAACCACGTTCGATCCCGAAGATCCCACAAAGAAGATATGCACTTAAGAAAAGCAACGGACAATTTTAATTTATGACAAAAAAGGCTGCTGTAAGTTTTCCAATGACGGTGGTAGTGTCTATTGTGATAATTTTGGTTATATTGGTTCTCGTCTTCATGTTAGTCGAAAATGTGGGGGATCTCCTTATAAAGGGATTCAGCAACGTAATCAAACAAGGCACATTGTTTGTTGGGGGACTTTTGGGTCCTCTGGGCTAATAACTTTTTATCTTGCCTTCCGAAATAATCATAGTGGGCAGATGTCTGACGCAGTAAAAATGATAGTGAGCATAGCAATAATTGTTGTCGCGCTTGCAGTGATTATCTGGTATCTTCTGACGAATTACAACAGCGTAACAAGTCAATTTTATCTGTATCTCGGAAGCGCGTTCTCGAACATGTTTTGGAAACCTTAAATCAAACATTTTATTTCTAAAAGCTGAATTATAATCAATGTTCGCCGTTTCAAAAGGCCTTGCTATCGGACTTATAGTCAAACTTGCTATCGGAATAATTGTAATCGCTGTCGCGCTTTCAATTTTCGGAAACGGCCTGCCCGGCATTTCCATACCTACTAAATGCAACGACAAAACTGGAATAGCTCTAAGCTCAGTCGAAGCACTCAAATGCGGAATCGACATGGCCGCCACGCAGTCCCTGTCAGTCGCTAGCTGCACAGGAAAATCAGATTCGCAAAGCCAAGATATCATGAGTAAATTCGTATTCAGAAGTGCCAGCGAGCAGACAGGTGGATGCAAAAGAACTGACACAGGCGCAAGTCAGATTTATGCGAAGTTCGCATGCACAAACAAAAATTCATGCGTTCCAAAAGACGTCGAATGCAAAAGGACTTCGATAAATGACAAATGGTCATGCAGGGTTCTGGAATTCGAGCTGCCTCAAAGCCAGACGTTCAGAGACATGTTGAAAGCCATTGGATTGAACAACGTCGCAGAAGCTAACGAATTTATTTCGGAATGGATAGGCGCAGTCGGGCAGCCAGACTTTGTTCTCTCGTACGAATACTTCCCGTCGGAAAGCAGGGTTCTTTTCACGCGCGAAAACAAGGAGATATCATCGGTGATGGCCAGCGTTGCGCTTGGCGGGCTTCTGAATCTTGCGCCGGGCGGAGGATCGAAAATATCCGCGACTAAAAACGGACTGAAAAATATTCCGAAAAATATAATCGCGCTTTTCAAGAAAGACACTTATGTCGGGCTGAAAGGAAAGCTGTTCGAGAATTTTGCATCGAAGGCAGGAGTCAAGGCTTTGGAAGAATTAACGGCTGCGCGTCTCGTGTCTACATATGCGACTGCGGAAGGAATCGAAGAAATAGTTGGTAAAAATGTCGTCAAGCAAATTTTGAAAAAAGAGAACGTGAAGAAATTTACAAACGATGTCAAGAAATTAATTTTGGAAAAGATGCCAGATGGAGCCGAGAAAAACCACTTGGAGATAACTTTGGACAACAGGTTCGATTATTTCTGGTCAGGAGTTTTTGAAAAATACATCAAAACATGCAGAGATATTCCGAGCACGTGCACGCCAGACGACGACTTTGTCGTGAAAGAAATGATGGATTTCGTGAAGATTTCAGACCTGGGAATTCCAAATTCAGTTGCTGACGACGTCGCAAAACAAGTCCCATCAATCGCTTCTGCGAAAACAGCCACTGACGACATAAAAATTATTTCAGGAGAGTTTTCCAAATCAGGCAATCTTCTTGACAGTGCTCTGAAACCAGAGTTGGCCGCGCAGCTCAAGCAAAACTTGGACGACCTGGCAATGCAGAGTCTGCTCGACAAAAGCATGGCGCAGTCCGCCAAGAAATACAAAAATGTCCAACAGTTCCAAGAAGTCCTGAGCAAGATGGACCAAAAGGCGGAAAGAATTTCGGAAATTGCCTACAAAGATCTGCTGACCAAGCTGCATACGGCCGACAAGCATTCAGGGCTCTCGCTGAAAGGACAGTTCATCGGAAGGCTTGAAAAATCCTTGAAGCTTTTGGACGAAGGAACGTTGGAAGGACTGGAAGACAAGAGCACGAAGGACGCAGCGAAAAGTCTTGTGAAGAAAGCATTGACAGAGAAGGCGCCGATGCTGCTGAAGGGATTGACGGGCCTGCCTGCAGATTTGGAGCCAAAGGAAACTTCGGAAAGATTAATTTTGATGGCAGCGGTGTACATACTTTCTTACAATTCTATCGTTGACGACACGAACGAAGCTCTGCACAAGACCTGCGGAGGGAACACGCTCTGCCTCATGACAAACAAGCTTCTGCTTTCCGGAGAAGAAAATTATTGGGAAAGTTACGAGTTGAAAAAGGACAGCGACGTGTTCGTCTCGTCCAAAGTCTCGTCAATAAATCTCGACGGCGAGGAATTCGAAAGGGCGTACGCGTTGAGCCCGTGCAAAGCGAATGTCGACATATCTTTGAGCAAAGACCAGAAATGCAACGGCGCGCTGAAAACAAGCGAAAATATTTATTACGAGATAAGGGACTTCTGGTGCTACGTGTACTATCCGAACGACGCTAACAAGTATTCTACCGATGACTATTCGTTCTGTCTCGACGAGACAAAAAGATTCGCAGAAACATGTTTGGATCAGTCACAAGGACTTCTGAAGCTGGTCACGAATTCCTGCGCCGGCCAGAAAGATAAGAAAGGTCCGATCGAATCTTTCGAAGAAGACGAGTCTAAGAACAATTTAGTCGACGGAAAAGTTTTCAGCATCTCGTTCGCAGACTGCAAGAAAAAATACAACACTGACGACATATTCAAATGCGTGAACGACGATTCGCTTGACAAAATAGACGACGTGAAAAAACAGTTGAAGAGCGACTGGTCAGCTAATCAGTACAATTTAATTTTGAAGCAGACAAATTTCCGGGCAGTCCCGATTAACATCCAGAAGGACGTAAACGGAAATCTGGTGACAGTCTCTGATTGCAGTTCTCCTTACTTCGCGCAAGAAATCGTGGGCGGAGTGAAAAGCGTAGACACGGTCACGCTAAGGTTCAACGACATTTTGAAATTCAAAGAGAAAGGCACGGATCCCAACTACTGCGTGCTTAGCAAATCGAAGATGTCAGATTGGGGCAAGCTTGGATGCCAGGTTGGAACAGTCGCAGGTTCGCTCGCGACAACATTCTTCACAACAGGAGCAACATCGCAAGTAACGTTGTATATGATTGGCTCTAGCGGAGTGGTCTGCGATCAGATTCTTGACAATACCGAAAGCAGATGGCCGAATACCCAGCAGTAAATCCAAAAATTTCTTTATAGGGATACAATTAATCATGAGATTAAAATGGTTTCGATGCTTTACGTCGGCGCAATCGTTCTGGCCATAATTCTGATGGCTGTCATTTTTGTTTTCTCTTCGGACTTACTGCAAGGGAAGGCTCCTGGTATTGTAAACGATTTTATTTCAGGCCTCCCCGATGCAATCGAGAAAGCAACGCAGAGATGCGGAGGGCATAAGACTCTAGAAAATTGCAGAAATGACTCCGCTTGCGAATGGTGCGAGACCGAAGATGAAAATCAGAATACTTTCCTGTTCTGCACGACCAAAAAGTACGTGGCAGAATACAAATGCGCCCCACCGGCATAACGGACTATTTTTATCCCCAACCCTAATAATATTTTATGCTCAGTTCTGAACAGAAAGGTAGTCTTGCCATAACCCAAATCGTTCTTCTGACAATCGGAATAATAGTTGTCGCAATAGTGATATGGGTCCTTTACACGCAGACAATGAGCGGGACGAGCGCGATAGACGCAAACAAATGTACCGCGGAAAAGCTGAGGATCTGCACGATGTGCAAATTCGGCGGCGATCCGAAAGCATGCAATCCGAGCTCTAATAAAATTGCCGAATTCTGTTCGGGAACTACGTTGCCTATAGACTGCGTGGCACAAAACATACTGCCTAAATGAACAGTCTCCTTTTTAGAAGTCGACTCCAAATAATATTATGCCGAGTTCCGCCGATTTGCTGATAGGAGTAGTAGTCATTTTCATAATCATTTTCTTTATCGCCGATGCCACTATTTTTCCCAAAATGTCTCAGGTGCTTTTGGGAGGAAGCTGCGAGGAGTTTGCGAAGTCTAACATACGGGATTTAATTGCTAGAGCGAACGCGGCTGCCCTTGGCAACCAGGAGTTTTTCGACGAATTCAAATTCGACGACAGATGCGTGGAAAGAATATCGGCTTCAAGCGGAATACTGAACGTGAAATTCAAATCCCAGGACGAGAATGAGAAGTTCGGCGACGGCGTAACTTTCGCGATGGATGGCATAATCGTCAATCCGGGAACATACAAAGTCCAAATCACAGGCAACAGAGTGAAGATAACGAATGACAAAGTCACGGAATCGACAGCCTAGGTGTACAGCATGACACAGCAACAGTTTCTTGCAAGGATAGTGATGACCGCGATGTTTGTAGCGTTAATCATAACACTCTACGTGACATTCTTCTCAGGAATCTTCAAACCAACATGCAGTTCGAACCAAGAATTTCTTATGATGCAACTTGTCAACGACGCCACCAATTTCAGAAATCCGACGTCGTCAGTGATCAAACAGTTCAAAATCCTGGACTGCACCAAAGAGATTCTGCTTTACAGCGACGGGTATGTAATCAATTACAAAAACGGTGACTCGTTTGATTCGGACACGAAATTCTACAAGGGCGTGGGCGAGAACAATTTCCCAGTGAACATAGACGCTCTTTGCATCGAGGGGTGCAACGCGGCCAAATTGTCCGGCTCTGGATGCGTGCTGCCAGAGGAGTCAGGCGAAGACACTTACAAGGTATCTATAAGCCCTCTGAATCTGAAATTCCTGTCGTCCTCCGACGAATGCTAGCGCATTTCTTTTTAATAAGACATAATTATTGCAGGATACTATGGGAAAGTTCACCATCTCGAAATTGATTTCAATCATAATTTTTCTGGTAACGTTCTTCATGTTTCTTATATGGATGATAAACTATTCGACCGACATCGCAATACTTTTCGGATTCAGAATGTCAAATGTCGTCGCCAATGATCTGGCCGGAAGGATTTCTTCACTCGCATCGGTTTCAGGAGAAGCGACGTCACAATACATTCTAGGCAGCAAGTCCGAGAGCCAGGGAGCAATCTACGACGTGACGATCAGAAACTACATCGTGTGCGTGAAAAGCGTGGCATCCTCGACTCTCACATCTGATTGCGCCTCGCATAATTTTGCATTGGAATTTCCTTTCAGCGAAAAAAGCGTGACATACAGGAAACTTACGATTGAAAAATTCTACGACACCGATTACGAAAATTATAAGATAAGAGTAAAATCGGAGGCGGCCTGATGGATCTAGAAGACATGATAATGTGGGTGCTTTCAATTGCATTCGTTGTAACAATAGTTCTTCTGATACAGGGAAATTTCATCGACATTTCTCTTGAGAGACAGGGCGCGGATGTTCAGCGCGCCGCGATAAATTTCATAAATTCCATTTCCTCTTCGAGCGACTTCCTGGTCAAAGATGCAAACAATATTCCAGTCAAGAATTCTTTCAGTCTCCAAAGTCTGGCAGACCCTTCGAAAATTTTGAAGGCGTCTGGGTGCTGCGACATGCTGCAATACGATTATCTGCTGAAGGTTGCCAATTTTGGCAAGGACGCAGAAGAAGACGGGAGGACTCTCTACGTTTCAAGCATACAGCCTACGGCAAATGCAAGGAGCCCGGTTACGAATTCGAATCCTGAAAAATTCGCGTACTTCAGCAAGATGTCCGCATGCTATCTCGGTAGCGGCTATCTTCCTGCCGCATCGGCCGAGAGGTTTGTGAACGTGTGCGAGAATGGAAAATGTTCTGCTGGAGTGGCATCGGTAGAAATTGCAGAAACACCTCTTTCGCAACTTGCATTCTGGATCAGCAGGACATGCAACGACGATCAGAATTTTGTCAAGCAAATACTCATCGACAAGGACGATGTCGAGACGAACAGCATAAGGATTGACCAGGCGAACATGCAGGTGTGCATGAAAATAAAGGGCAGCGAAAACGAACTGTGCAAAAAATATGTTTGCACGTCTTCTGTTGAAGAAAAAAGATCCGCAGAGCTCGAAACTTTTGAAAAGTCCAACGCGTTGGGCTACAAAATCGGTACGAATTGCTTCAACGTTATTTTAGAAAAGACTTCGTCCGGTCCGGCAATAACATTACCGCCGTATACAGAATCCCAAAATTTCGTCGGAGCTCTGCCTGCGAATTTCGACAGATGGACAGAACAAACATCTTCAAAGTTCGTGGCAGCGAAAACTAAGTCTGCATTAAAGCCGCTATCGAACGATCCATGTGTTTCGGTCTCGGACGACCCCGATGAACAGAATGCTGATGTCTCTGAAATCAGCAGAAGCAGCGTAAGACTCGACAACATGGAACCGATGTGCAACGTAATGTTTTCCAGTTTCACCGACGACGAAGGAAACACAAAAAGCGAGATAGACGCAAAAATCTACAAGAAGATCAGCTTTGCAGTGACGTACGACGGTCCGGTCGACATAAATTTAGTTTTGTTGCTGGATAACGGAGAGGGAAGAGAAGAATCGACATGCAAAATTCCATTGGAATACAAAACTCCCAACTATTGGGAATTGAAGACTGTTGAAATCGACAAAATCCAACCTAGCAATCTTTGCTACAAATCTTTCCTCGACAAGAAAATCGTGAAATCGATTGGATTCGAAAGAGGCGCATTCGGCGAAAATAAAAATGCCCCAAGAATATGGATAGATACTTTGTTCTTCTCTAAGTGACCAACATGGAAAAAAAGAAAAAAGGAATAGGCTCGATATTCTTCCTGTTCCTGACAGGATTTGTTGTAATCACGATGGCTTTCTTGTTCCTGATTTTCTTCAAGCTTCACGTCACGACGTTCGCAGTTGACTACATGAACATAAATTCATACAACACTTTTCTGTCAGCAATAATTCCGCTAAGCATCCCCGAAGAGAATACTGAAATGTTCCTCTACGTCAACAAGATCAGCGGCATCGCAGGATACGATCAGAATTTCGATACGGCCGGAACGTCGACATTGGAAAAGATAGTTGACGCTGCGCTGCCAGGATCCTGCTACAGATTCTCGATAGGTTCGAAGGAATCGAAATCCAAAATTGTTTTCGAGAAAATCACTAAATTCATTCCATTAATCTCGCAGAACATTCCAGGCTTCAGCTGCGACACATCGATTGTAAAATTCAGAAACACCGTGCCGATGCCCGTGATACAAAACGGAAAATCTGAACTTGTTAATTCGGAACTCGTGATATATGGAGTCGGAAAATTCGAGTTTACGTCAAGAACAGTCGAGTCTCTCATATCTGCTTCGGCATGGCCATTGGTGATCAGAAGATGAAAGGGATAATACATGCATTGGTTGCACTCGGGCTGATTTTCGTAGTCTGGATACTCATACTCAGCTTCGCATTCAATCTTACTTCGATTACGCAGAGGCAGCTTGCTGAATCCAAGACTCTCACGGATGCGGAAGAAGCCGAGAATATCGTGCGCTCGATAGAAAATTCTTTCAAGCTTTCGTTTATCCAAGGGACATACGACTCGTTGAATACCGGAGACTATTGGGCGAGCTACGACAAAGATTTGTTGACAGATTCGGCCATCCAAAACATAAAGTCTGGATCTGCGATCAAATCCAGTTTTGAAAGTTACGCGAACGCTTTCCTGCAAAAATATCCGGAATACGTTCAGAGCACCAAGCCTGAAAATACTTTTTTGATAAGTTCGCTGAAAGATTCGAAAATTGATACGGCGGTTTCGGTGGATGCAAACAGGGTTTCGGCAACTGCAAAGCCTGTAAAAATTTCGTCGAAATACAGGAACGTTGAAATAAGAACTGCAATTGATTTTGAATATAGCATTGAGGCGCACATAATCAGGCTAATCGATGTTGCAAAACAATTTACTTCAAGCAAATCTTTCAACAGCGCTGTTGACAGTTCGATACCTTCTAAGACTTCTTATTCGCAAACATACTGCGCAGACGAAAGCGAGCCGAGCTCAGGCGATGTATACCAATCCGGTACAGGAAAATCAATTGACCAGACCATGAATGAAATAGGACAGTCGATAAAATCAAATCTTGAAAGTTTGCAGGACGAATATACAACAGAGAACCAGCAGATATTCTCAATTGAAAATCTCCAAATTAACTCGGGAGCGAAAGGCATAACAACGCGCATTGACGCAGACTGCGATGTCAGCGAATCTGGAACCTGTTGCAAATTACAGTACATGAAAGACGCAAACGGAAATCAAGTTTATGATGCTCTCGGCCAGCCCGCATGGGACTGCGTGCCGCGAGGTTTGGAATACACCAAGACATGCACTTACACATCTTATGCGAAGGCCGATTCCAGAATTCGCGTGAAGGAATGGAGCGGAAACAAGTACGCACTTTGGGACATGCACGACGGCAAAATGGTATTCGACACGATGGGAATTTCGTTCAACGCAGTCGGCGGAAACAGCTGAAATTTGAAGGCAATAGTTACCTTTTTATTCATCCGAACAGAATTAATTTTGAAAGATATGGACAGAAAAGGTCTTGCAGTCTCCCAGATAGTTCTTCTCGTTTTGGGGATACTTGTTCTGGCAGTCGTTGCTTATTTGTTATACACTAACTTCATCTCTTCTCAGAGCGGCTTTGATGTGAACAAATGCAAGGCTGCGCTGATATCTGCATGCACGAGCTGGAAGGTAAGCGGTTTCTCGCCCGCGTCTGCCCCGCCATGGCCGTCCGCTTGCGGCACTGGAGTCAAGGACTTTGGATCTCCTGACCGCGAAAAAATTGGTAGAGCTTCGTGTACAAGCGTTGGTGTAATTTAATTTTTTGTTTTCTAAAACGCCCACATTCCTCTTACGAACATAGATAAGAAAATTACGAACAGCGTCAGCGAGAAAAATACAAATATGTAATGCAGCCATTGCCTGCTCTCGCTTATCTTTGACATGATGATGAACATCGGAAACAATGTAAGAAGATATCTCGGCGTGCCCAGCCAAAATGAATTGAACGTCACGATGAAAAGAGCGACGATCATGTAAATGGCATAAGAGACCCTGAGATATTTCAACGCAAGAATTCCGGAAACCAGTCCAATTATACCCGCGAACATCTCGCTGTATCCTATCATCAAATTCTCATTTGGGCTCCTGGTTTGCGAATTGATGAATGAGTTTTTCAGTCCTTCCCAGAACGGCGCGACATCACGGTGGAAATAGCCGCCCTGCACCCCTATGAATTCAAATGGATCGCCGAAAATCTGGTAATTGATGAAGGCGTAGAAAATCAATCCCAACGGGATTATCATGAGCCAAATAAAATCTTTCCTGACATTTTTTAATTTGAATTTCTTCTGATGAAGGTATTCGAATACTAATCCTGCAAAAAGTGCGACGCTTGTAATTCTTACCAGTGACGAGAACATCCCAAGTATTCCCGACAGCATCCAGTTTCCTTTTCTAGCGTAGTAGAAGCTGGGAATTGCGAACGCCAGGAAAAGGCTTTCAGTGTAGCCCGTGTGGAAAAAATACGCGGTTGGAAATATCGACAAAAAGAGGACGGCGTTTGTCGCGACATTGTCGCCGCCTTTCTCAAACATGACTAGCTTGTACAAATAGAAGCATGCGACAGCGAACGCAAGATTGGAAATTATTAACGCCGCCAGCATCGAGTTGTCGACAAATATCACAAGGAAGCTGATGAGAGACGGCAGAAGAGGAAACACTGCGATTAAAGACGGGTCTTTTGCCACGCTTGGAAAGTATCCACCATCCGCAACGATAAGATACCTGATCACGTCCCATTGGTTGAACAAATCGAGAACAGATGCCTTCGAATTCGTCAGAGTCTCGTAGGAAAATTGCGCTATGAAGAACGTGCCGAAAGTCGCGATAAAAATTATCGCAATAATTTTTTTGTACTTTAGAATTTGCTTTGCGAAAAAATTCATGTAAGTCCTACTTCATTTCAGAATTTCTGTGCATTTGTCTACTGTTGGCCTGACATCCAGATCGGAGCATCCTCTAGCAAAACTGTCCCATGTTCCAGGTTGATTTCTTGTATTTGTGGAATCCCTGCTGTAACCTTCTATACTCCACTGAGTACAATATGAAAATAATTTGTTCTGACAATCCCTAAGTGCTATAGCAGAATTCGTCCGATTATCCTTAATTAAAAAGTTGTAGGCGAGTGCAGCGATGACAACAATTGCGATCAAAATCAAAATGAAGATCGTGCCCGAAGAGGCAGGCTGTCCCATAAAATTTACTTGATTTTAGAAATATATATATAAAAATTTAATTTACATTTGATGAAATCGTCCAATTTTGCAATCTTGTTTGTTTCGTTTGCAATCGTGGGATTTTCAATACTATTGTTTTCAAATTTGACAATAGCACAGAAGCCGGGATCTTGCCAAGTCAACGGTGTGAGTTATTGCAGCGAAGTCGATGACGAAGCATCATCTGGCCAGTCTCCTGATGGATGTTACTGCGATTCGTTGTCAGTGTTGCCAAATTACAATGATTATTGTGAGGACATAGATACTGTATGCGGAATAGCAAAACCTGTTAAGAATTCGGTTCAGTCTTATCCATATCCTTACCCGTATCCAACAAAACAATATCCACCGTCTTCTGTCATCTCAAATTTACCAGAAGAGTGTGAAAATTTCGGTTCTCCGTCTGACAATTATTGCGATGACAGTCCTGAAAATTGCGCGTCCGGATATGTTGAAGAATCCTCTGTGCCGGAGTGCAAGGAATGTTCTACTGGAAAATGGAAGAATTGCAAAAGTTCTGGATCAGTCGCGCCGCCGTCCGACACATCCTCGTGCTCTTCGAGAACGACCTGCTCCGAATGCGTGAAAGGGAACAAAGTTTACGATGACGATGCTGTTGTAAATTGCGGATGGGATAAAGACGTCAAAAAATGCAAGTCTGGAAGTGCGTCATCTTCTTACGACGGAGTCTACGGAGCTGACAAGTGGGCTTGGATGGGCTCATTGTGCGTAGAGGGAAATGTTCCAAAGTCAAGTCAGAAAACTCAAATATCGACTAACAAGCTGTTTTATGAACAAGGCGAAAAAGTCGTAGTTAGCGGAAAAATAGTTGCAGGCACGTTCACCATATCAATCTACAATCCCGTAGGAACAATCGGTGCAATTTCGCAAGGAACAACTTCCGCAAATGGCACATACCAGTTGGAAGTTGGGACTGTCGGAAAACCCGAAATAACTAAACTCGGGATGCTGGGGAGATATACCGTGAAAGTACAGCCTGTTTCCGATTTGAACAATTACAATATTACTTTTGATGTCGTGCCAGTCGGCAAGTCTTCTTCGTTCAAGAAAATCTACACGGGCGTGAAAAGCCTGATCACGAGGTTAAATTTGGACGAAACGATAAAAGTTGCGGCTGCAGATGACGGCACAGAATATTTGGTAACATTGTTGGTCACGAATTTCGGACCGACTATAAGAGTCGAGAGCACATCGTCTGCGCAGAACATCGACGGCTTGCCGCAGGACCGCTACTTGGAACAAACACCTGCAAGTAATTATGGAACGATTGTTTTAGACGGGAATGATAATATAGATCCAGTGAAAACTAAAGCCTTGCTCATCTTCGTTCCTGTTCATAAAACCGATGGATTATGGGCAGAAGCAGTGATAACCCCAGTTTAAAAATATTTTATTTCAGAAAATTTTTCAATTTATGCTTTCATCCATCACTTCAGTTGTTGCTGGAGTAGATGTACTTGCAATCGCATATTCTTCCGAATCAGTCGAAATGCTAAATTCAATTTCGTTCTCCGAGTTCCTGCTTTTCACCTGGCATGCAAGAACGTTTGATTCATCAGTTTTCAGTCCAGCAAGCTTCGCGCAGTAATCGTAGCTGCTTCCCTCGACGCATCCGCTCTTCGGATCCTTTTTTCCCAACTCATGGAGTCCGTTGACGTCATTGATCTGCGGAATCGCAGCACCGTTAAGATAGCATGCGGCGCCATCCCTGCTCGCGACGTTGAAATACATGCTGTCTTTCATAGACTCGTCGGTGACGAACACCTGCCTGTAAAATCTCGAGCATCCTGCGCAGTTTCCGCTGTCCGGAAGCTCTGTGGTCGTCCATCCAATGTCGTCATAATTAGAAGACTTCCAATCATTGTCGTCTGTCTTTTCCGGCTCGTTCGATCCTTCGACCTGCAAAGTCTTCCATCCGGTCGTAGGGATTTCGCACGTGAGGACTTCGTCCACTTCGACTGCTTGACCTTCTCTTGCTATCTGATAAGTGTAATCGGCCGTGGCTTCGAAGCTGTATGTCGATACATCTTCCAAGTCGAAAGACGATGAGCCTGCCAAATTTTCCGCTCCGAACGAGCAGACTATATTATTACTCTGCTGGTTTTTGCCAAGAGTTGATACGAATCTCGGGATTTCTATTTTCTCGGATTGTGTTCCTTGTGGAGTTTTGACTTCGCCCGCATATGGTCCGACGCATCCTTGGAACGTAAGATAATTTCCTTTAAGCTGCAGCGGGGGATTTTGCTTGAGCGTCACAGAATTTATTTTCGCGTCGCCTGTCCCCGAATTCCTGATCACTATGGTCACAGAAATTTCCGCGTCCCTGTCAAAAGCGAAATCTTTCGGCCTTGGAATGACATCGAGTTTTATCGGGCCAGGGAACGTTATCGGATTCTGCACGGTAGGAGCGCTGGTTGTGCTGTCCTTCCTCAGACTTATTCTGGCTTCTCCGAACGCGTCATAGTCGTAGGAGAAAACTGCCCTGGGCTTGAACCCCTTTGTAACGCAGCTGAGAGGAATGAAAGCCGTTATCTCCAACGGAAATATTGACGGACCTATTTCTGATGCAACTTCTTCGCTGAGTCCCAACTTTATTCTGTCCGTGCGGCTGTCAACCGAAATGCCTTTCAGTTCCGTGACTTTGCTCGAATCGTAGTACATCATGAACTTCGGATTTTTCACCGGAGAAATTTCTTCGCACTTGTTGATTCCGGCTTCGCTTCTGCAATACTCCTTCCCTTCGGGCGTATCGATCGTAACGGACGCGACAGCCTTCTTCACGCCCATTGTCTCCAGTTCGAGCGAGGTGATGCTGTAACAATTGGTGCATCCTATCTCGTCGGCCTTGTCAGTGACCAAAAACTTTTTGCAGTCGTCCCACGCCTTTGTCGGAGAATAAGCCTGCTGCTGTATGACTTCCGAAGGCACGAAAGATTTTCCGAACCAGCATCCGGTCTGTGTTCCCAAATATTTGAGAGGAACACCTCCTATGAAATCACTGTCCGCAACAGACTGCAGAGCCGGCGCCACATACATTTCTGCCTGCCTCTCTACATAATTGGACACAGGAGTGTCTATGGCACCAGGCAAATTTCCTTTGATTCCGAAAGCTTCTGGCATAGCTGGTGCAAGACCAAAAATGTAAATAAGAATTATTCCAATTAGGATAGTGAATTTAAATTTCGATGCGTTCTCTTTTATGGTGCCTGCCTTTTCTTTTGTACTTCCCCATTTCTCCTTCAGGGCATCATACGTTATGGCATCACGTTTTTCTTTCAGTTTTTGCCTGATATCGTCAAGTTTCCCCATTTTCTCCAAGACTAATTTCTTTTTGAAGGGAAAAATACTTTTAAATCTTACATACCATATACAACTAAACTAACGCGCGACAGCTGTTCCAAAAAACAGCACAACAATCTAAAAAACAAACTCAAAAATTGGAGGAAAAAACAATGCCAGAAATCAACAGAGACAACACAATTCTGATAGGATCGAAACCTTCGATGGCCTACGTCCTCGCCACCATGACACAATTCTCGAGCGGACAGAACGAAGTCCATTTGAGAGCGAGAGGAAAAGCAATCACTCGCGCTGTCGATGTAGCCGAGATAATCAGGAGAAAATTCATGCGGGACATAAAGGTGAGGGATATTCAGATAAACACAGAGGAAAGGGAATTTGAAGGGAAGAAAAAAATAAATGTCTCGGTAATCCAGATAACTCTCGCGAAATAAGAAGATTAAATTTCCTCGAAATTTTTCATGTCCAAGATAGAGGAGAATTTTTTAATTTCGTTGTACCCAACGTGCCATATTTTCCCGTTGTACAGATCATGCCAGATTCTTAGTGTGTCGTTCTCGATAAGAAACGACGGATAGCCGACTTCCATTCCCCACGGGTACGCAGTGTAATTCCCAATTGCCGGTATTATCGGATTTCTTTTATAATTGTACCACTTCACGCCGTCGAAGGATATTGCCAGAAATACGCTGAACCCTTCTGTCCTGTCAGGAATCCTGTACGTCGAATTTTTTGCGCCATACAGACCGACAAAAATTGAACCATTGTATCTTCCCACATGAAACTGATCTGGACTTATCCTATTTGTCGAATTCGGAATTACCAATATCTCCGTTAAAGGATCTGCGAAAAGCGCGGAGTCAGACGATCTTGCATAAATTCCATATTCGCTGTGATGAAAATACCAGATATAATTTCTGTCGGCGACTTTCACAACCTGCAATCCCTGCATATTTTGGTTTGGAATTAAGAGTTCCAAAGTTAAATTGTAGCCATTGGCGGACGAATAAATCGTGTTGCCATTGTCCCTCGTAGTGTAAATGTAAAATATCCCATCGTCTATCAGGACTTCCGGCGCGAACAAAAAGCTTTCATTTGTAATCCCGCATTTGTAACCATTTCCGCAAACCTTTGTCCAATTCAGCCCATCATGGGAAAGCAAAAATCCAATTCTATCAGCCTGATGCTCGTACCACATCGCATACTGGAAAGTTTCATTCATGTACGTTATATTTACTTTCTCGACATCGACAGAACCCATACTGCATTTAGCGTTGTCGAACCAGTCAGCCGTACAACCGAAAATGGGTTCGTAAGAAAAACTTGCGGATGGAGATTGTTGTTTACCGACCGTGTACGATAAAAAAACAGTTGTAAGAAAAATAATTATAGGAACAGCAAAAATTATTTCCTTTTTTGACAAATACATTTATCATAACCTTAAATTTTTTTATCGCTCGAGTATGAAAGTTTTCTTGGTCACGGGAATTTCTTTCACCAGATGTATCAGCATTTCTCTTCTTGTCGCGATTCCGTATGCGGCCTCGGCGTCAATTTCTTTTGTAGCCTGCGAAAGCTTCGTAGATTTTTCTGAATAAACTGTAAATATTTTTTCTCCCTTCTTCACGTCGTCTCCAATTTTCTTGTAAAGCCTTATTCCAGCCCCCTTGTCTTTCGGAGAACCCGCGAGTCGGGCGATTTCAACAAGAAGATTGTTGTCAATCCAATGCACGATGCCTGATTTGTTCGACACTACATCGAAACCGTACCCGCCGATCTTTATGTCGCTCGGTTTTATTTTCGGATCTCCGCCTTGGTGCTCGATTATTTCCCTCAGCTTCTCCTCCGCCTTTCCGGATTTCAAAATTTCCAACGCGAGCGCTCGGCCGTTTTTCTTTCCAGACATCTCGAGAAGAGTCCCTGCGACATGAAGCACCTTGTCAATCACATCCGCTGTGTTCGATTTTCTCATGAGGATTTCCAAAGCCTCGACAGCCTCGAGACCCGGACCTATCGAATAACCGATCGGCTGCTCGCCATACGTGACAACGCACTGCACCCTGATCCCCAATCTTCTTCCGAGTTCCATGAAATCTTTCGCAAGAAGGTCGGCCTCTCCGATTGTTTTCAACTTCGCTCCCCTTCCTGTCGGGATGTCTATCACCAAGTCGGTTGCTCCAACTGCTTTCTTCTTCGACATTATTGACGGCAGCAAGAGAGGGTCGATTGACAGCGGGAATTCGGACTGCACAAAAATGTCATCCGCAGGAGAAAGATAGAGGTCTCCTCCCCAAACCATGCACCCGTTTGTAGCTTTCACAACCTTTTCCATTTCCTCGACGCTGAGGTTGACAGGCATAAGAACTTCTACGCGATCCGCTGTGCCTGCCGCGGAGGTTATTGCACGCGAGGACGTTTTCGGAATCGTAAGGCCTGCGGCTGCGATTATCGGAACGAGTACCATAGTTGTCTTGTCTCCCGGGACTCCGCCGACGCTGTGCTTGTCGAAAATATTTTTATGGTTGAATTTTAGCTGCTTCCCGGTTTCGAACATCGCCATGGAAATATCAGTCGCTTCTTCAAGGCTCACGCCGTGATCGTTGAGCGACACGACAAATGCGGCAATTTCCGTCTCGTTGAGATTTCCTTCAACGACATCCTTTACGATTTTGTACGTGTCTTCGTACGTAAGCTTTTTTCCTTTCAGCTTGTTGATTATCAATTTGAGCGAAACAGGAGCCTCTGCAATTTTCACTTCGACTATGTCCGAACCCTCGAGATCCAGATAATTTTTCACTTCGTCGTAAACTCCAATCGTGCCGTGCGCCACGGATTTAGTCATTACATTCACAATTGACGTAACGCTTTTTTTTCCGTAGAAAATTTTTATCCTTCCGAGGCTTTTCACTCCGAGCTCTTCGGCATCTTCCTTGGAGAGTGTGACGATCAATTTTCCTCCGGCCTCGAGATCCAAAAATTTTGTGCGCAATCTCATTCAATCACTCAAACCGGAGTCTTCGTCCCCCACTGATCCAACGCGACCTTCAATTCGTAATGGCTCTTGGCATATTTCTCAAGTGAGATATTTTTCAATGTGGCGTCTATAGACTGTCTCATTGCTTTTCCTCCAGCAGTCGGACCGTGCTCGTGTCCCATCACGCCTCCGCCAGCCTGAATAATTATATCCTTGCCGAGAAGCTTGATCAGTCGCGGAACTATTCCCGGATGAACTCCTCCGCTTGTGACCGGAAAAACAGTTTTTATGTCGTACCAATTTTCCTGCAAAACATGCCCGTGCTCCTTGACGAATTTTTCCTCGATTTCATTTTTCAAAATGTAAAGCTCGTCTGCCGGAGAAACAAGCTTGCCCATACCGCCGATGTGCAATGTGTCCACGCCAACCAATCTTGCGGCATCGCTCACGAAGAGCATCGACACGCCGTGCTTCGGATTGCGCGTGAAAGTCGAATGGAATGCGCGGTGCATGTAAACAGCAAGCCCGAGTTTCTGGCAGACATTTCTCAGTGTCTGAACTCCCGCCCATCCGACAGTCAAAGCGTCGACCATTACAATTTCTCCTCCGAGTTCCGCGACAAATTCCGCACGCTTTATCATTTCGATAGTTTCAGCGCTGACGTTTGCGAGATACATTTTCTTTTCTCCCGTCTGCTTCTCGATTTTGTCGCGCATTTCCAAAACATCCCTGGTGGTCTCGTAAAATTTCACAAAATTCTGCGATGTCATGTTCTCGTCGTTCTTGACAAAATCAACTCCGCCTTTCCAAATCTGTCCAGCCGCCTTCACATATTCGTCGGTCGTCATCCCCAATTTCGGCTTCGGCACTGTTCCTACAAGCGGCCTACCGTACACTTTTAATTTTTTCCTTATTCCATCAATTCCGAACTGCGGACCCCTGAAAGAATTAATAATTTTTTTCGGCCAGTCCACATCTTCCAATCTCAAATTTTTCAGCGCCTTCATCCCGAAAATGTTACCCGCAATCGAGCTGAATATCTGTGGCATGTTGCCCAGCTCGAAATCCTCGACCGGATACGCTATCTTGATCCAGTTCCCTTTGATCTCAAAAACTTTCGCCATCAGACTTTTCACAAGCGAAGGCATCTTGTACAATGTCGTCCATGTTCCAACACTGGATTCGGATGCGACTCTTCCCGCAGCCTCCTTCATTGTAATTCCTCTCGCCGGCTCCACTCTAAATTCGCAAACAAGATCGTCCTTGCCAGGCTTGTATCCTATGTCGATGAAATCCAAATACCAGTCGCTCATTTCAGCATCCTCGAAATTTTTTGCGGGCTGAAAATTCCCCTTTCTGTTATTACAGCCTTCACGTAATTCCACGGAACAATATCGAAAGCGGGATTCCTTATCTTGACTCCCCTCAATTTTCTGTATACTTCTCTCGCCGGCCTCTCCTCGATCTTGAAAATTTTTCTCCTGTCGAATTTCAAAGTGTTGCCGACGACGTAGAAAGGCTTTTTGAATTCTTTTGCGAGCACGGCGATCTGCAAAGTGCCGACCTTGTTTGCAAAACCTTCCTTGCGGATAGAATCACTTCCAATAATTATTGCATCAACCTCCCTAATGAAATGCGCCACGGCGGAATCGGTTATTAGGGTCACGGGAATTTTTCTCTTCGCAAGCTCCTTGACAGTTTTTATTCCCTGCTCGAGAGGCTCAGTCTCGGTAGCAATAACTGAAATTTTCTTGTTCTTCGAATTTTCGATCACCGAAAGAGCTTCGCCCGAATGGCAATGCGTCAGCAATGTGTAATTTTTTTTGACAATCCCGCTTCCAACGGTTCCGATTTTCTTTTTCGAGTTTTCGAGCCGCGAAACAAGATCGTCGATAGCTTTAACGTTCTTTTTCTTTTTTACAATTTCCAAAACATTGTGCAGGACAACCGCGGTCGGCCTCGTGTTTTCGAGCATCATCGACGCCACGTCGAATTTCAATCCAAACCCGTTCTTCCTCGCGAACGCCTTCAGGAATTTTAGAGAATAAATTGCGATCTCGTTTGCACCCTGGATCCTCACGGACTTGATATTTTCAACCGCCCTTTCAGGAGTAAGCATATATTCAAATTTGATTTACTAAATAAAAAACGTGGATTTCGCTAGACAGAGAAGAAATCTTGTCAGTGTTTTAGACAAACTTGGCTACATAAAGTCCCGGTCGATAAGGCGCGCCCTGATGAAAATACCAAGGGAAATTTTTGTCGATTCCAAGAGCATCGACCTTGCGTATCTCGAATCGCCGCAACCAATTCCCGGAGGGGTTACAATCTCCGCCCCGCACATGCATGCGATTTTTTTGTCCGCGCTGAATTTGAAGAAAGGAGAAAAAGTTTTGGAGATCGGCTCGGGATCGGGAATACTTCTGGCATACATGAAAGAAATTGTCGGCGACAAAGGCGAAGTTTACGGCATCGAATTCATCCCGGAAACATACAAATTTTCCTTGAAAAATCTGGAGAAAGCAGGCTACGGAAAGAAGGTCACGGTAGTGCTCGGCGACGGTTCCAAAGGTCTGCCTGTCTTCGCCCCGTTCGACAAAATAATTTCGAGCGCGGCGTCCCCATACGACATACCGAGAGCATGGATCGAACAGCTGAAACCGAACGGTATCATTATCACTCCAGTCGGACGCGTCGGCGGAGAGCAGAGGCTTCTGTGGATCAAGAAAACAAAAAGCGGCGAGCTGATCAGGAAGGATTTGGGCGGAGTGATTTTTATCGAACTGACCGGCAAGTACGGCTGGAAAAAAATAAAGTGAGCCCGGAGGGATTCGAACCCTCGACCG
>CAZIJH010000003.1:0-3591 GCA_964539655.1 uncultured archaeon
GCGATGCACGATGCGCACCACAATGGGACGCAACGCCGAGGGGAGAAGCAAATCCCCTAAAAGTGCGCCCAGTTCCGATGGGGGGTTGTAACTCATCCACATGAAGCCGGAATCCCTAGTAGGCGAATGTCATCAAATCTTTGCGTAGCGATGATATACAATGCACTACTCTGAGGCATGTTTTGAAATCCATATTTCACAATATATATTTCGAAACGGTCTTTGACGAGTGAACTCACATTTGATCTTCGCAAAGATGTGAAATCGTTCGCCGAATACGTCCCTGATCCTTGCACACACCGCCCGTCAAACCAATCGAGTGGAAGTCCATCGAGGATTGCGACGAGCAATTCAAGTTGGTCTTCTGCAAGAGGGGTTAAGTCGCCACTTCGAGGAGCCGCGAAAAAGTTCCGAGATGATATTAATGGTTTGACTCTGAAAATCCCGATATTGAGTCGGGGTTTGTCAATGATGAGTCCGGAGGTGAACTGATTGGACAGAATCGGTTCTCGAAGCGATAAACAAGGTAGCCGTACGGGAACGTGCGGCTGGATCACCTCCTTAATTTTGGATTTTTAATTCAAAATGAATGGAAAAATCCGTGCAAAGAGCGAGTTCCTGCCTCGGGCATCAATACAAAAGCCGTCCTGCCTCGAAGATTTATTTTTCTTTCCCGACCGAAATTCGGGAAAAAAAATTAATTTTTAAGAATTAGAATTTTCCCGATTTACTTTGTCGGAGTAAGAATTTTTTGCAGCAGATCGTCCTGGACGTAGGTGTAGATTGATCTGAAAGCGCCGATGTTTGTTTCCATCGAACGATCGACAATTCTGTCGTCGTTCTGAACAACTTCTATCAATCTTGTCAGCTGGTCCTGGTCAAGATGCTTCTCTTCGAAAAGTCTGAAAATGTTTCTGAATACGGCGGCCCTGTAGCTCGGCACACCTTTCTTGTTCGACCCCAGGACGTTGCAAGTGGCCTTCAGGAAAATTTTCATCCTTTCCGTGTCGGCTTCGGTGATTTGCTTGAATGACTTCTCCGTGTCCCTTGCTTCGGGGCGCGCGATAAATTTCTTGGCATAGAGCCATGCGTTCGCCATCTCCACGAAGCCTATTTCCCTGTCGCGCGGATAATGTGAGAGCCATTCCCTGAGCTCGTTGAAAAATTTGACATTGCCGTCGTCGATCGCTTTCGTGTGGTCTCTCAACGAGAGGACCTTGCCCAGATTTATTTTCCTGTAGATCGATCTCGCCTGTTCCTCCGGATGGACGAGCAACAGGAAATTGTATCTTTGCAGGCCGTATTTTTCTCGTGCAACCACGAAAGCGTGCATCCTGTGCTGTGCATCCATCAGCCCGTATTTCCCGTTTTGCAGCTTTGCGACCCTGATGATGTTGTCGTAAAATTTGTTATTCAATATAGCTTCGAGTATGTCCGCGACGTGGTCGTAACTCACTTTCCTCTCGAAGGCCGCAAGTTCGAAATCGCGTTCTATGTGATGGAGGTCGTAGTCTTTCAATGCGATAATTTCCATGTCTGGAGGGAAAACGTTGCCATGCACGTCGACGGCACGCTTGACGTTGAGTCCCTCGAGCCTGAGCCATTTTTCTTCGGGGTTGAAAGGATTCTCGATTTTACGTGACGATCTTTGAGGTGGCTGCAAACCTCCTAAATCCTCGTCCAATCTCTCTTCCAACTTTCTCAGCTCTTTGATTGAGTTGTTTTCCGTCGGTGGGGCGTCCTTTACAACCTGCTGAAGTGAAAGGGGCTCTATCGGTTTTTTGGACGGCTTGAATCCTTCAAGCAAGTCGATCATGTAAATACTCGACGGTATTTGCGAGAATTGAAGGCTGCGTTCCTTCACGATGCCCGGCAAATCTTTGTAGCTCACGACCGGCGGATTGCGATAATCAATCAAAGTCGGATCAACTTTCGCGACGTTCAGGAATATGTCGTCCTGATTCGCCATCGACGGAGAATAGTTGAAAATAATTGATCTCTTTTGCATCACGTCTTCCGACTGGGAGTCCACGACGGGGCATCCGTTGAGTATCACGAAATTTCTGCTCTGGTCAAAATGCCTTTTCATCATCGACTGCAGGCTGTTCGGCCTGTAATCGCCCGGGCTCGCAATCGAATCTACTCCGAAAAGAGTTTTCACGAGATACTGGTCAGCATACGACCCGTCCATCACGATGTTGAGATTCGCGCCTGTGAAATCGACTTCCAGAACTTTGGACGAACCCGCATCCATATCATAATTCTGCACGGAAAAATTTAAATAAGCGGTTTGCAAAAAGTTCAGGATAAATACTTTCGCAATCGCATAGAAAATATTCTTAAGTCATCTGAAATCGAAATAATTATTGGTTTTGATGAAAAAGGTCAGAGGGAAAAAATTTAATTTCTCGCTTGTCGGAATTTCCTTTGTAATTTTGCTGGTTGCCGCAGTTCTCGTTTTTTCCGGAGTGAATAATTTCGGAAAGGATGAAACGCAGAGCAACGTTGTCGTCGATGACGAATCTGCAACAAATGTTCCTGAACAGACAAGCGCAGAAAACAAGACGCCCGCGACGGTAGAGACAAACGTGACTGAAACTGTGGTCGAGTCTGATCCTTGTTTTGTGAAACCCGAGATTTCGATTTATCCCGAGATGGTAAGCCTGGCTCCGAATGCGAAGGCCACTTTCGTGGCGACCGTGAAAAACACTCAGGTGCTCGGATGCGG
This sequence comes from uncultured archaeon, assembly GCA_964539655.1. Lineage (GTDB taxonomy): Archaea > Aenigmatarchaeota > Aenigmatarchaeia > CG10238-14 > SCSR01 > CAZIJH01. The sequence continues at coordinate 2,729 of CAZIJH010000003.1, forward strand.
CTCGTCGGATTTCATAGTGGAAGCTAGCGGTCCTGATGGATGGAACATTAAATTGTTCTCGCCGACTTACACGCTACAATGGGGGGACACAGGAAAGACGAGGATAGAAGCCAGGTCGGTTTACACTTCGACTCCGGGAACGTACACGATCACAGCGACCGTGAAGGACTTGAAATCGAACATGACTGCGCAGTCGTCCGCAGTTTACAACGTGACTGGGCAGACTTCGAGTACCGGGCAATCAACGATCTCCGGATATTCGACATACGAATAGGATTCAAGGATTTATTTTAGATCAGCCTTATATGAAATGTTCTTCTGAAATTTTTTTAATAGATCTTAGGTGAGAATAAAATGCCGAGAAGAAAACACGTAGCTGGAGTGGGTCCGAAGGAGCAGCGCCAATACGAGCACATCAAGGAGTCGGCTAAAAAATCTGGCAGGTACGGAGGCCGGGCGGAGGAAGTCGCTGCGCGTACAGTCCTGAAGCAGCACAAAGAAAAGGGTCACAGGAAAAATCAGTAACCATCCTACCTTTAAAAAGGATTCTGAAATCTGTTTAGCGATTTTTCTAAAAAAAATTAACAAGGTTTATATCTTAATATTCCGCAGTGTGTTAAATGAAAAGTTTTGAAGAACTTGGAATCAAGAAGAGCCTGAAATATCTAGAGCAGGCAGGATTCACCGAGCCTTTCCCGATACAGGAGCAGGCCATTCCAATTCTTCTTTCAGGAAAGGATATCATAGGTCAGGCGCAGACAGGGACGGGAAAGACTGCCGCATTCGGTCTTCCGATACTCGAAGGGATTGACGAGAATGTTAATGATACGCAGGCACTGATAATTGTGCGTACGCGAGAGCTC
>CAZIJH010000003.1:3601-99768 GCA_964539655.1 uncultured archaeon
AGAGCTCGCGATGCAGGTCGCCGAGGAAATGAGAAAATTTTCTGGAAACACCGCGAGAGTCACTGCAGTATACGGCGGTGAAAGCATGATGAAACAGATACAATCTCTGAGGCATTCGAGACAGATTGTCGTCGCTACTCCTGGAAGGATGTTGGATTACATACGCGAGGACGTGATGAGATTGAACAGGGTGAGATTCGTTGTTTTGGACGAGGCGGACAGGATGCTCGATATGGGTTTCATCGACGACGTGAAAGAAATTTTGAGAAACGTTCCTGCTGAAAGGCAGACGAGCATGTTTTCCGCGACGATGCCTTCGGCTATCATAAGGCTTGCGCACGACTTCATGAAGAGTCCTGAAAAAATAATCGTGAGCAAGGACGAGATATCGAACGTCGATGTCAGGCAATTTTATGTCGAGATGAGCGAGAGGGACAAGCTGAACAATTTGTGCAGCCTCTTGAAGGACGGAAAGAAGACAATTGTTTTTTGCGCGGCCAAGAGCAGAGTCAGGAGAATCGCGGACGATCTCTACAAAAGAGGATTCGAAGTGGAAGCGATTCACGGCGACATGGAGCAGCCGCAGAGGACGCGCGTCATCAACGAATTCAAATCAAATAAGGTGAACATACTTATTGCTACCGATGTTGTGGCGAGAGGTATAGACGTCCCCACGGTGGAGCGCGTCGTAAGCTACGACGTGCCGCGGGATACCATGGTTTACTTCCACAGGATCGGGAGGACTGCAAGGGCGGGAAAGACGGGAAGCGCGATAATTTTTGTGACGGAAGAATACTGGAACGATTTCAACACGATACGCAGCCAGACGAATATCAGGATCGAGAAGATGAATGTCAACGTCCAGGAATTCACAGTTGTCAGAAGCTCTCAGGGAAAATTCGGCGCTGTGCGCAGGTTCGGCCAGGGAACTTTCTCCAGGGGAAGAAGAGAAGGATACGGCAGAGCGCCGTCGGGAGAAAGACGCGGAGGATTCGGGCGTGACGGCGGACATGGGGGAAAGAAACGTTTCAGCGGAAGGCCTAGCCGCGGGCGCAGACAGTACGGACGATGAAAATGAAATCGGTCAATTTCGTAGTTCTCGGAGACGCGTCGATTGCGGACGAGCTCGCGAAGAAGGGAAGCGTTACGGACATGACGTTCTACGAGAAAAAATCCGCGGATAAAATTTTTTCTTTTATCGTTCCTTCGGGATTTCCTGAAAAGATCCAGCCACTCATTCAGTCAATCGCCCTTGCGGAATACGCTATCGTCAACATAAAACAGATAGACAAGAATCTCGGCGAGCAGATTGTCGCGCTCGACAGCATGAAAATGGAAAGGGGATTCGTAATCGCTAACGGCCTCGACGAGGACGTTAAAAAAATTATCAAATCCACCGTGCTAGAAAATTATGAGTTCGTTACGTTTGAAGAATTGAAACAAAAAATAGAAAATATAGAACAGTTTTCATTAGATGGTCCTACAAAAATTATTATTGATGCGGCGTTTGAAGTGAAGGGCGTCGGCACCGTCGCTCTGGGAATCGTCAGGAGAGGGACTTTGAAAAAACACGACGACATGGAATTGTTTCCGCAGAAAAAAATCGTATCGGTAAGATCCGTACAGATGCACGATGATGATGTGGATGAAGCGGATTCACCGGGAAGAGTGGGAGTTTCATTGAAAGGGACTTCTGCCGAAGAAATTTCTCGCGGAGATATTATTGCTGCCAAGGATTCGATGAAAACCGGGACTGTTTTGAAAATTGTTTTCGACAAGAATAAATTTTACAAGGAGGACTTGAATCAGTCATCGAGCTATCATCTTTGTGCTGGTCTGCAAATAAAGCCTGCAAAGATTTCTTCCAACGATTCGATCGAAATTGTAATGACAACAGACAAGCCGTTTGCATTCGAACCTAACGAACGCTGCGTGGTTCTCGATTTGAATTCACCGATGAGGATAGTGGGAAGCGGAACAATCCTGCAATGACTACCGCATATAAAAGTTTAAATTGAATTAACTATTAAGATAAATTCACGGGCCGGTAGATCAGCGGTAGATCGCTTCCCTTGCAGCTTTTGCAGGCAAGGAAGAGGCCTCGGGTTCAAATCCCGACCGGTCCACACGACTTTGTTTTGTATCTTATAAATTTAGCAGACATTTTATTAATTGTGTCTTGGATAGTTGAAGATGCAATCAAGCAGAGAAATATTGAAAGAGTCAGAAAGTTTGTTGAACTAATCGGATACGATCATAACGTTAAGAAAGATTATGATCAACTTCCCTTACTCACATGGGTTCCAGAAAGAGAACTTAGGGGAATGATAATAAACGATCTAGGTTTAAAATCAGATATGAAAGTTGAGCTTAAGCTCGAAGAAAAGTACGAAATGAAAATCGAGACAATTGGATTTGATTCCGATACGATATTGCTGAGACCTAGAAAGCCTGTAGATTTTCGAGACATTCTTCCGATCATTGACTATCTGTATAATCTCAAAGATTTGGGTTACTTACTGACTTTTGGACCATCTGTTAGGAGCAGGAAAGTAGAGAAAGAAGTAAAAGGTAAAAAGGAACAGTATGAAGATTTTCTCAACGGATGGTACATTGACATAGCTCGCTCAAACAAGAGATCCATCATATCAATTGAAACTGACTTCTCGCAACTAGAAGGCGATGAGTATGTTGATAGCGTGAGTTCTATTATACGTGTGACCGATTCAAAAATGGAAGACCCTAAGACGAAAGAAATTTTGGATACAATTACAGTGCGGGTCCTCGGAAAGAAAAATCCATACGACAATAAAATCGAGCAATAACAATCCATTTTTATTGCAGAAAATCGAAATTAAATCATGGGCAACAGAGGGTTGTCATCTCTAGTTTTGATCGGCATCTTTATCGTTGCTGTTATAGGAATCGCGGTATTTTTCGTATTGAATCCTCAACAATCTAAACCTGGCGAAACTTCGCAACAGCCTTCCGATCAAACGACGCAACAACAGCAAACAAATTGGCAAACTGGCGGAGTCGCGATTGCAGGCACTTATGCGGATGCAGAAATTGTGTCACTTGAAAATGGAAATTACAGAATGTATTATTCAATCGAGCCCGAAGTTACAGGAAACAAATTGGAAGTATACTCGGCAACATCTTCTGACGGGATAAGCTGGAAAAAAGAAGACGGGACTAGAAAGGAATTCGCGACTTTTCCTGATGTGATAAAATTGCCTGACGGAAGATGGAGAATGTATTTCCAAAATGACGGCGTGATAAAAAGTGCGATTTCGACTGACGGATTAAGCTGGATTGACGAGAGCGGAACAAGAATAGACAAAACTGAAACCGGTTTCGATTTAGAAAACGTTGGGGCGCAAGGAACAATTCGCTTGGACGACGGAACTTACATAATGGTTTATCGCGGCACGATAGACGGAATGTACCAGACCACCGACAAAGTCCCCAACGAAGATACTCATGTGTATTTCTGGGCGACATCGAAAGACGGCTTGATGTTTGAAAAGAAGGGGCTGGCGATTGACTCGAGAAACGAGATCTTGCTGGGAGCGGCCGACGGCGCGGAATGGGTAAGATGGGACGACGGGGAATTAAGAATCTACTTTTGGAGTTATGCCGGAATTTATCACGTGATTTATCGGGATGGAATTTTTTCCGATCCGACTTTTGATTTCACGGTTAATCAGAATAAAATGGTGAAATTTTCGCCAGATCCTCCAGCAGATCCGACATTAGCAAAGATAAACGGCAAGTGGTTCATGTACTACGGCCAGCATACGAAAGGAATTTACTATGCAACTTACGAAAAATAAAAAATTTCCATTTTTGGCGATTGCAATCGTTATTATTTTGGTAATTTTAGGCAGCATATATTTCATTTATCAAAATCAGAAAACACCAACATTATCTCAAGAATCAATTTCGCAAACTGAGTCATCGAGGAAGTGTCCAGATAATTTTTGTGACGATAACGAAAAGAACGGGGGACTTTGTCCTGAAGATTGCAGTAATGTGGAAGGATGGAGACCGTTGGAACAAAATCAAACTAAACATTTTCAGCAACAAGGCTTTCAGTCGCCGCCTACAGAATTTTCTGTAACAGCAATTAATTCAAAATACAAGACTGTAAGTTCCAAGCCGACGGGTTGGTTCGCCACGGGTCAGGATGCAGACATCATGCTCGCCGGAATAGATTTCAATAACGCGGGCGGCCCGCTATTGTTCAATCATCCGGGAAATCTTGCGTCAGACGGAACGCGCCTTCTCTTGGCGGACAGAAACAACAACAGAATTTTGATCTGGAGCAAGCTTCCGACGAACAATGCTACTGCGCCTGATCTCGTTATCGGACAAAATGATTTTATTTCTAACAATCCGGGAAAAGGATTGAATCAATTGAATTGGCCTGTGAGCGTCGCGGCCGCGAAAGGAAAATTGGTTGTCACGGACACTTACAACGACCGCATTTTGATTTGGAATTCGTTCCCGACAAAAAACGGACAGTCAGCTGACATAGAGATAAAAGATTCTGGTGTCAGTTCGGGGGAATCTACAGGAACGCGAGATGCAGAAAAAGCAAAGCGTCGCATAGGCTGGCCGTGGGCGGTGTGGACCGACGGAGAGAAATTAATTTTGACGAACACCGCGTCATCTTCTGTTTTGATATGGAACGCATTCCCCACAACAAACGATCAGCCGGCTGACATCGTTCTTTTCGCGGGTGACAAATTCGGGACGCCGCGATCAATCGGCAGCGACGGCAAGCGTCTGATGATTGGCGACCACAATGCAAAGCCGAACAACGGCGGGCAAGGAAACTTTTTCTGGAAAAATTTCCCGACAAAAGATGATGAGCCTTATGACTTTTTTGTTTTCACGCCGCAGAGAATGGGCGAAAAAATACCTGTTAAAGAAGGGCAAGAGCAGGTCGTACAGGGCGACATAATGTGGGGAGGGGCATTCACACCGGACGGGAAATTCGTTGTAATCAGCAACAAACTTTACATCTGGAATTCTTTCCCCGAGAACGAAAACGACGCGGCTGATCTTGGCGTAGGAGGCGGCGGTCCAGGTGACAACAACGGAGGATACACTTTTATTGCAGGGGACGGCTCGGGGGCAGTTTATGCTGGAGGCAAACTTTACGTTGGGCTTTACAACGGCAACAAGATTGTTGTGTACAATTCGTTGCCGACTAAGGAAAATCAAATTCCCGATTTTGCAATCGGTGCGCCTGATGTCAATACAAACACGAAGGACACGAATTATTTTGTCGACAATCCCGCGCCCCTTACTGACGGGAAGAGTTTGTTTGTTCTCTCTAATTTCAACCACATAATGTATGTGTGGAAAAATCTGCCGGACGAGAGCGGAGCCAAGCCAGATTTCGCTTACAAACTTTCGCCGCCGCCTCAACATACTGCAATAGTTCGCGGTTCGTTAGTAATGGACAACACCGATTACTTGTTCGTGTGGAAAAAATTACCGCTCAACGGAGAAAAGCCCGACGTTAATTTCAGCAAAAAAATCAACGATCTTAACATTGCGGACATAAGCTGCATAGCAGGAGATGAAAAATATTTCTACATATCGTCCTCCAAGCTGAACAAGACATACGTATGGGACGATGTTCCTCTTAAGGACACGCCTCCTAAATTTACAGTCGAGACTGCGATAGGCGGAGGAGGAGGAGCGGGACAAAAGGGTGGCGGAGGATGTTACAGCGACGGCACTTACATCACCACAATTTCGACATACGAGCACACAGCAAAAATTTATCGCATTTCTGATTTGATTACGAATCCAACCAATCCAGCCGAGCCAATGAAAGTTGGCCGTCCCGGAGGAATGTTCAACCTGCCCGAGAGCGCAATAGTGAGCAACAATCACGTTTTCGTTGCGGACACTGTCTATAATCGCGTGCTGGTCTGGAATAATGTTGATGATGCTGTCGCCGGCAAGGATCCGGACGTAATTATTGGTGCAGAAAGTTTAACAGAAAAGTTGCCTGAAATCGGCAAGGACAAACTTTTCTGGCCTTCAACGCTCGCATTCGACGGCAGCTATCTTTGGGTAGGAGAGTTCAAGTTTTCCGGGCGGGTTTCGAGATTTTCAGTTAAGTAATTTTTAATGTTGAAAAACATTATTGTAAAATAATTGAAATCACTTTTTCAACAATAGTTAATTTACCTACAAAAAAATGAATAGAACCGTCAGCTAAAGTATTAAGATTTTTATTAGAAATTAATCGAATATCATTCTGTCCTTGTATTAAGTAGTAAGTAGTACGATTGTAAAGTGGAGCATAAAAAATTTTGACTGTACCATTGACTTTAACCATTTGATTTTCATATTGAGTCAAGTTATTTGCTATTTGTGCTAAAGATAACTCAGTTGGAGATTGTATAGAAAAATCATTATTAAAAATAAAAACTCCGACAAAAATAATTGCTAATGATATAAAAATTCCAATCATTAGATTTTTTCTTTCGCTTGACTTTTTAATTGGTACTTGTCTATAATTAGGTCTATGTTTGTTCCCTTGTTCAGAAATGTTACCCATTTTATTCAAAGCATCCCATATCTTTTTTTCATGTTCTTCTTTTTGGAATTTTAAATCTTCCCAATGTTCTTTTGTGAAAATCACATCAGGATGTCCCGATTCACTTTTATAGATTTCATAAAGTTGACTTCTCAGAGGTTCGTGCTGAGTGTTAATATAATGTAACGTCAAAACTAATTTAGGTTCTTTATGTTCCTTGCAATAATAATTTTCACAATGTTTGCATTTGAATAATTTTGTTTTCTTACGACAAAGATGATAATTGCATCTTAATTTATCAATTTCTGGAGTTGCTCTAATTTTAGACTTAATTGTCACTTGGCTTGGTTTATGTGAAATTAACCAAGAAGTTAGTTGAGCGTCCTCCATATCTGTTACAAAACCGGACCCATGATCAAGATGACGCATATGTGTTGTTTCGTGAACAGCAGTTTGTTCAACATCTTCAAGTGACAATCCTTCTAAATTACCACGTGATATACATATTAAACGGATTTTTGGATGTGCGTGAGCTATTTCATTACCACTACCATACGGACAAACTCCATCCCAAATTTTTACTGTTGGTGTAAATTTCAAACCAAATGTTTTTGCAGTTTTCTTAACAGTTTCACGAAAACACTCTTCTTTAAGTTTTGATAATTCAAATTCCAGATTAGATTTCATCCAGTCACTAATTAACCATTTTTTATTGAGAATAAATACTTGGTAAGTTTAGTTTCAATTTTCGGTTAATGTTCCACAACGTTTTTATCCTATCAAAACACTGTTACATTAGGTGACAAAAAAGTGGAGGAGAAATGTTTCCTCTGCAATGTGACCTTCCCTGGTAGAGCAGAGTTAGAAAGACATGTAGAAGAGAACCACCAAATTAACAGGACCGGATTGAAATTTTAAAACCGGCCCTCTTTTCTTTTTTCAAATTCTGTCAATTCTAAAAAATTCAGGATGCTCGCCGAATTTTGCGTTTATGGTAGATATTTCACGGCAACTGCAGTGGAAAAAAATAATGATTGTGGAAATTCTGATTCTCGCTGCGGTGTCGACCGTATTTTATTTTTATGTTGGTCCCGCGTTGGCGGTAATCTTCACGATAATATGGGTTGACAAGGCGTTAATTCCGCTCTTGAAATTTGCGGGCAATTTCGGATTTGAGCTCGCAACAATACCGATGGCACTTGTGGGAATCGTTTACGGCCCGGTATTCGGGTTCGTATTCGGATTTTTGATCGTGACATTCGTGGGCGGGATTCTTTACATGATCTCCTGGAAGATTTCTCCGCCCATCGATATCGGATGGCCACCGCTCGTGCCTTCACCGGACAATCTGATCGACGGTCTCGTGGCTGCCGTTGCTGGCTCGCTTGCGGGACTGCCTTTCATTATGGCAATGACGATTGCAATATTCAGCAAGGCCGCTTTCGTATCGGTCAAGCAGCAGCTCATGGAAGGATACGTAAATTTTTTCGAGCGGGCGATGAATTTCGCGATTAACTTTCTGATTGTCTGGTATTTTCAAGCACATTTTTTGGCGATAGTATCCTTGTGAAGAATTAAATTCACAAAAAAGCCAGTTATAAGTTATGAGTAAATTCCAAATATGTCCGGATGAAAAATTTCTTTCCGAAGTAAAACCAGTCGTTAAAAAAACTTTGGAAAGATGTGAAAAAATTTTGAAGCCAAAGGAAAAATATTCCGTCGTAATTTCTCCCACATTTGACAAATTCATTACAAATAAGATGGGAGGTACTTCTGGTTTCACTTTCCAAGATAGCAAAACGATATCAATAGTTGTCAACAGATCTGCCAAAGATTGGAGGGATTCTTTAGAAAAGACAGTCGCACACGAATTCAACCATATTATCAGATTTGAAATGGTCAAGAAAAAAGAATTGAAATATTCTTTGCTTGATAGGCTCGCTTTTGATGGATTGGCGGAATGTTTTGAATTTGAAGTTACTGGCCAAACATGCCAATGCGCCAAATCTCTATCCGAAATTGTTGCCAAAAAACTTTGGCGAAGAATCAAACCAAAACTTAATTTAATTAGTTTAGATCTCTGCAACCAGATCTTTTATGGAAGCAAATATTTTCCTCATTGGGGAGGTTATACTCTTTCGTTTTTAATTGTGAAAAAAAAGAAAGAAGAATTAGGGATTAATTGGAACAAACTTATGCAAATGAATTCAAAAAAATTAATCGGGAACGGTCTTGATTAGATATGGATAAAAGAAATGTTGCAATAATTACTGGAGGATCGAAAGGAATCGGATTCGCGACGGCGTCCATACTGGCAAACGAAGGCTACAACATTTCAATTTGCTCGCGAAACAAGAAGGAACTCGCGGATGCCGGAAAAAAATTGAAGGAAAAATTTCCGTTAATCAAAATTTTATCAATCAAAGCTGATGTGAGCAATTCAAAAGATGTAAATAATCTTGTCAAAGAAACTGTGAAGAATTTCGGAAGGATAGATGTTCTCGTCAACAACGCTGGAATACTTGTCTCGAAGCCTTTGTCAAAAACATCAGAAGAAGAATTCGATTCGACTATCAGCACAAATCTAAAAGGAACTTTTCTCTGCTCGAAAGCCGCGCTTCCGCAAATGATCAAACAAAAAAACGGAACGATTGTGAATATTTCTTCGGGAGCCGGGAAGATGGGATTCGTGAACCTGTCGGCGTACTGCGCGAGCAAGTTCGGGGTGATCGGCCTCACGGAGAGCCTTGCGAAGGAAGTCGCGAAAAATAAAATCAGTGTCGTTGCAATCTGCCCGGGCCCTGTCGATACGGACATGCAAGGAAAATATCTGAAAGATTTCAGCAGCGTGGAACGCGTCGCGGCAAGAATGATGATGCAGAAGCCGGAAGATGTTGCGAAGTTTGTTTTGAAGGTGGTCGAAGGGAAATACAAAAGCGGATCGTCAATTTTTACGTACTTCTGAATTTCTAGATGAAATCCTTTTCTCCGGCGTCGGCGGTCACGCGCACATCCACAAGGTTGAATAATTTGAGTTTCAGATTTTTTGTCGAGACAGCTATCTTGCCGGTCTTGGTGTCAAACAGGACTTCACCGTTGCACAAAAAGTTCTTCATAAAAAATGGTGGATCTTTAATATCACACTTGATTGAAATTCTCGGAAACTTTTTTCCTTTGTATTTTTTGGCTGGCGATTTTCGAAATCCGTAAATGAATCTTCCGTCGTCGAACGTCCAGAAATTTTTATCCATGCCTTTAGGAGACAGGATCGCGCCGAACCACATCAAAATATTTTTCAAAGTGAATCCGAAAAGTATTTTCTCTATTCTTTTCCCGCCACGGACTTCGTATATCTCGCCTCGCATGTCCTTCCTGACAGAGAACCTGTCGCCGGATGCGATCGAGAAGAATTTCGAAAGCACGCTCATGCTGTTGTCGGACTTTACATTGGCGAACGAGCAGTCCAGCGTGCAAACATCTTTCACTTTTTCAGTGACTTCGCAAGGTATCGTAAACGACACGGTCTCGTCCACTAATTTGAGCGTCTTGAAAACGCTCGCCTGTATCCTAAGATTCGAAACCACGTAGAATTTCTGGCCTTTTTCGAGCCTGTACTTGAGCATACTTTAGAAAACTTGGCCGTACGAAAGATTTAAATGTTCTCACTGACTATAAAATTATTACTTCGGTGTCAGGTATGGCAGAATAAAAATCTGCATTGGCCTTTTGTCTAGCTGTGATTGTGTCCCAAAGTTCTGACATGATTCGTATTCTCGATTCAAAATCCAAAAGATGAAGACACCGGACACCTATTGAGCTGGAATCAAACGGAAGTCCAAAACAAGATCTGGTCTGGAGTTTTATGCACATCCGCATCTGCTGCGTTGCGGGTCGAAGAGTGTAGGTTGATGATTACAAATTCACTCTGACATATGTGTTGCAAAACATGCGATAAAAAGCATGTTTCGCCGTATGGAAAATGAAGAGCGAACTGTCTACAAGAAACCGTTAAAATATGACACTATCATAGGATTAAGCTGGTCAAAGAGGTCTGGTTTCAACACCAGCCACTTGGTGGATGGCTTTGGCTTCGATTTGCTGAAGAAGGACGTGCCAAGCTGCGATAAGCTCGGGTTATCCGCATGGAGGATTCGACCCCGAGATCTCCTAATGGGATTCCTTCTCTTCGGAGAATTCCGCGAGGAATAGGAACGTGGTGAAGTGAAGCATCTTAGTCAACCATGGGAAAAGAAGACAATAGTGATGTCATTAGTAACGGCGAGTGAAAGTGACGGAGGGCAAACCGAACTTCCGCCGAAAGGCGGCAAGGATGTGGGGTTGTAGGACTTGGGTCTTTCTCAAACCGCAGAGTCGAACTTCCCTGGAAAGGGAGGCATTAAAGTGTGACAGCCACGTAGACGAATGCGGGAAAGAAAATGCCGAGTATCCTGAATAGCGTTTCTCGGATATGAAGCGCGAACCTGGCAGGATTAACTGCCAACCCTAAATACAAACGAAGTCCGATAGCGTACTAGTACGGTGACGGAACGCTGAAAAAAACTGCGCGAGCAGGGTGAAAAGAGTCTGAAACCAAGTTGGTATTAGTCAGTCATGGCGCGGAAGGTTCCAGCAGGAAGGAAAAAACTGCGAAGTTTCAGTACGATTGCTGGATTACAGTGTCATGACGTCCGTTTCGAAAAATGGGGCAGGGAGTTTGCCTCTGCGGCGAGGTTAATCGGTCTAAGCCGAGAAGCCGTAGCGAAAGCGACAGGGCCGTGACATCGCAAGATGCGTGGGCCGCCGTATGAAAGTGCGGGAAGTCGCTGGGGCAAGACCTGAAGCCGGTCGATCTAATCCTGGTTAGGCTGAAGTCCTGCGAAAGCAGGGTGGAGGGCCGTTACCGATTGTGAGCTGCCAATCCTTCGGGTGAGCCGGGATTAGGGGTGAAAAGCCTAACGAGACCGGGGATAGCTGGTTCCTCTCGAAATGCATGTAAGTGCAGTCTGGATCGAGCAGGCCCGTAGGGTAGAGTTACTAATTGGGAAGTCAAGGGTCGAAAGACCCAGCTTTGCTGTTAAACTCCGAACCTATTGGCTGCGTGGAAGTCTGGAATGAGTTAGTATGGTTAAGCTATACTGTCGAAAGGGGAACAACCCAAACTGAGGTTAAGGCCTCTAAATGTCAGCTGAACGTAGAAGGGAGTCTGAATCCACAAACAGTAGGGCTGTAGGCTCAGAAGCAGCCATCAGTTAAAAAGTGTGTAATAACTTACCTACCGAGGATTTGGGCCCTTAAAATGGAAGAGACTAAGCTGACTGCCGAAACCCCAGCTTGAGAAAGAGTAGAGAGGCGTGCCGTGTGGACAGAAGCATCTGCGTGAGCAGTTGTGGACCGCGCGGCATTGAAGATCCTGCCATGAGTAGCAACATAGTTGAGTGAGAATCTCAACCGCCTAAAGGACAAGGGTTTGCCAGCAATGTATGTCAGCTGGCGGTTAGTCGGTCCTAACGCCGCACTTTACCGTAGCGGTGGAAAGGGAAATCGGTTAATATTCCGATACCATGAGAGTACGAATGCGGCAACGCAAGCCGCGATTCTGACGTTTCCGGATAGGGTGACGCAAGTCAACCGATACAGACCTGTGGAGTCTTGTAACGAGGAGAAACAGGTCAAAGCGGGAGCAGCCCTGCGTATGCAGGGTTCATCCGATTCCAGGAGCCCGTGAAAAGGAATCGCGGAAGAATCTTTCATGTCCGTACCGAGAACCGTAACAGGTGTCCATGCTGAGAAGGCAAAGGCGTGTTGGGTGAAACCAGTCTAGGGAAATCGGCAAATTAGTTCCGTACCTTAGGTATAAGGAATGCCTGTTTCCCCGCAAGGGGAAGCAGGTCTCAGTAACAAGGGGTAAGCGTCTGTTTAACAAAAACGCAGGAGACTGCTAATGAGAAATCATGTGTATAGTCTCTGAGTCCTGCCCAGTACTGGTCGGTTAAAACCATTTTCAAGTGGTCTAAGCCCCAGTAAACGGCGGCAGTAACTCTGACTGTCGTAAAGTAGCGTAATCCCTTGCCGTTTAATTAACGGCCTGTCTGAATGGATTCACGACTTGCCCGCTGTCCCAGGCTGGTGCCCAGCGAAATTGCCATTCTGGTGAATAAGCCAGAGACCTCCAGTGGGAAACGAAGACCCCGTAGAGCTTTACTGCAGTTTGTTGTTGTGGTAAAGTTTCTGTTGCATAGCGTAGCTAGTACCCGTCATAGGCTTAGGTTTTGGCCGAAAGCCGAGGGGAAAGTGTAACACTAGCCTTCAGGGACTTTACTGCTTACCTGCAAAGGGACAGCAGCAGATGGGCAGTTCGGCTGGGGCGGTACGACCTTGAGAAGGTATCAAGGTCTCCCAAAGTTCAGCTCATCCGGGGCATGGTGCAAGTCGCATTTTGCCTCGAGAAGGAGCAAAAGCTTTCTAATCGAGGTGTTTTCGGGAAATTTTCTCAGAAGCTTTGACGCGGTGATTATTACCGTTCCAGTCTGAAACAGAATGAAGACGGAGGTAGCTGATGAGCGTCCATAATGAGAATTTTTTATCCGAATACATTTTAATTACGATTTGTGATCGATTTGCATCACCCGACAGAAATCCGGAGTAGAGTGCAAACGCAAAAGCTGGACTGACTGGATTCCGCAAAGCGAGGAATCCAGCTGCGAAAGCATGGGTTAGCGATACATCGTGGACTCTTAATGGGTCCCGGTGGTCTAAGAAAAGCTACCTCGGGGATAATGGGCCCGTGGCCGGTGAAAGCCCACAGTGGTTTTCGCTCCCACATTTGAATCTGATAGCAAGAGCATCAGTGTTCGGTCAAAAAAGAACACGAACACGGTGTTCTGAACTAGACGATCTTCCAATTCGAAGGAGTTGATATATTCCAAACGGGTATATTGACCCGGCGCGTTGGTGCGTCGCTGTCGGCTCCCCCTCACCTGGCTGTGCAGCAGCAGCCAAGGGTACAGGTGTCCACTGGTTAAAAGGGGACGCTAGCTGGGTTCAGAACGTCGTGAGACAGTTCGGTCGCTATCTACTGGAGGTGCTGGTTGTCTGACCGGAAGGAGGAATAAGTACGAAAGGAACATCCCTCCGCGGCCTCTAGTGTATCGGTTGTTCATTGCAAAGCCGAGCAGCCAAGCCGTGCGCGGATAAATCCTGAAAGCATCTAAGGACGAAACCGCCCGGGAATAATAGACAACCATTCCGAATCTGACGCGCAAGCGCCGGTAATCGGACAAGGGCTCTCGTAGAAGACGAGTTTGATGGGAGAGGGGTGTAAGATCCAAGATTTCGATCGAGGATTTCAGCCCGCTCTTCCCAACAGCCTGAGGTTGGCCAGACTTTGATAAACAGCTTAATCCTATGAAGTGTCAGACACTTTTTTCTTTTCATTAAAAATTTCAAAACAGCGTCAGCTATATTCTCGAGCATCTAAATGTTTAAATATCATTACTCTATCGTAGTTACATCAAAGGATGAAATATGTCAACCGAATCAACTTCTGGGGGAAATAAAATTCAGCTAGGCGAGCTCGAAAAATTGCTTGACAAACTTAAGGGAGAAGAAAATATTTTTAGCATCAATAAGACAGGAAAAGACGGAGAGGAGAAAATAAAAGAGATAAGCGATCTTTTTCTGAGTACCGGATTGAAAGACGTTTCTCGTTTTGACGAAACCCTGCAGAATCTCAAATACAAGCGTTCGAAAGCAGTAAGCGTGAAGGGAGAGAAAGGTACCGGAAAGTCGACTCTTGTCAGCAGCCTTGTCATGAAAAATTTTTACCAGGGAAATGTGGATGAAATATTTTATTTCCGTTATAATCAAGACACGAAAAAATTCGATCAAATATTCAGCCAGAGCAGGGATTCCCCTAAGACAAGGGCGATCTGCCTCGACGATATACTTTATTTTACGCCGGATTGGACAAGCGGGAAAGTTTCAAATTTTGTGCGCTCTCTCGATAGCGTGTCCTCGTTGTACAAGGAATCGAAGCACGGGACCATTCTTGTGTACGTTGCAGACGGCCCATCGCTTAACGGACTTTTGGAGATTTACGACAGCGTCACAAGATCCGCAGGAAGGTCAGACGTTTCTGCAAAGCTTCCATGGCTGCCTCCGACGTCGAAACTTTCAAATCCGAACGAATTTGAAGTTGGCAGGGAATTTTTTGGAAAGACTTATTCCATACTTGGAGGAAACAAGGACGATTATCATGCAGCGAACTTGTTTGCAGAATTAATTAGAAAGGATACGGGAATCTTCGCCAATAATCCAAGGCTGTTAAAATACATCATAAATCAAGTTGGAAATCTGAAGCATGTAATAAATCCGAATTTTTTCTCACACTTAGGAATTACTGAAAAATTGTTGAAAGGTGAAATTACAGTCGAACCTAAAAGCTATTTCAAATCGGCCCAGCCAATTGTCATGGAATTCTTGAAAAATTTCAACAAATACGATTACGTTGTAAATACAAAAGCCGCGCTCAATGAATTTCTCGGTAGGTTTGAAGAAGAATATTCTGAAAAATATATCGACAATCTTGTTTCCAGCTTGGATGCACTTTTGACAGAAGATAAAAAAAATGCTAATCTGGATCATTATAAAATTTACAAAAAAATTGGGACAGATAGCAACAATTTTGTTTGGTCCGATTTTGGCAGTTACGAAAGAGACATCAGGATGTTAATAAATTCTTGCAGGGGGGAGCTTGAAAGGATTGGAATAGCAAGTCGTGATTACAGCCCATACAAGCGCAGTCAGATAAAACAATATCAAGAAAGTTACTCGGCTGTAAGAAATGCTGTTGAAAATTATGTTTCAAAAAATCCTGTGATGTTCAGCCAGCCAGATTCAGACAAATTAAAGGAACTGGCAGAAAATCCGCGGAAGTTCGTATCTGACATCATAAAGAAAAGATTATCTGCGGGAATGCCGGTTTACTGAATCAAAAAGTAATTAGGGAAAAAGTTTCGAACGAGGTCGTGCGCGGAAACTTGCCTTGTATGTTTCAGCCCCCTTCCCATCACTCACGTTGAGTTCGGACGACATTTCGTCCTGTTCTCTTTCGAGAACTACTTTTCCCTCGTTCAGGAGGGTCGATTCCACAACTTTTGTTTTTTTGAGTTGTCATACACATACTCAGTACGCATATGAATACTACATGTTTATTAATTTTGCCATACTGAGTTTTCATATGAGAACTAGGCGTCAGACCCAGAAGTGCTTTATGACATCAACACAAGCAGATTTATTGCCGGTTCTCGCCAAGTACGAAAACTTTACGATTCCTGAATTAGAGGAGTACTACAAGAAACAAGGCAAAATCTACAGTAAGGCAGTGCTCTACGAGAATATAGATATGTTAACCGGGAGATTTCTTGATGAAGATAAGCCAAGAAATATTGATGGTCGCCTCGTTAGAAGTTACAAATTGAATAGCCTCGGAGCTGCTTGGGCATGGTGGCTCTCCTTACCAGACCAAGAAAAACCGGATACAAGGAACGCATATACAAACCAGAAGAAGGAGCGCCGGCGGCGACTAATACCACGTGGAATTCTAGGAAGACAATCCGTGGTTTCAGAAAAATCGAAAGAGGAAGAGTAATTGAGAGAGTTTCGAACGAGGTCGTGCGCGGAAACTTTCCGTAACAGAAAGAATTTTTACCGTATAATCGAGAGCCCAAGATGTATCAGCGCGATTATTATCAGGATTATCCCCACCCATCTCGCGAATTTCGAAACTAGCACGAGAACTCCTCCGAACACAAGCAGCAGGATCGGATTCACCTGAACGAGGAAATCGTAGACCCCTCTGAGCGTCCCAATGAACGGAATTGATGTCTCGTTTTTCGGAACATTGACGGTCTCGTTTGATTCCTGCGCAAAAACAATAGAAGGCGCAATCAGCAAAATCATTGCAAGAACGATCAGTAATTTCACAATTTATTCTATGTAGCCGCTGTCTTATATTCTACAAAAGCTAAATGCTTAAATATAGTCACTGTAAGGTAGTTACAAAATATATACGGTGGATATATGCTAAAAATAAAAGCTGCCAACAAGAAAATGCTTATTCCGGGCGGAGAACTGTACGACACGCTGTTCACGTTGAGCGTTCCTGAAAACATCAGAGAGCGCATGAAAGAAAAGTTGGAAACGCCGATCAGTCTGGGGAAAGATACAGTTACCGAAATTATTGACATGGATCTGTACGAGGACTTTTATACAAACTTAAGGAAAATTCTGGGAGTGAAGGAGCATCCTGATTATTCTTTGCTCGAAATCGGTTACAATGTCAAAAATGGATTGTATGACGTGGCAATCAGGTCAATCGATCAGGTGGACTTGGAGAGGATCAAATGGTTTGTTCCGGACTACTTTTCAAGGATACAAAAAATCGTGACATGCGAGTCAACTCATTCGAGGGGATTTCATGCCGCATAAAGAATTTGCTCGCTTGAACAATTGCAAAGATCTCTGGAACAAGCAGATCGACGAAACCCGAAAACGTGGAAAAATTTTTAGAAAATCCGACTACATGATAGAATACAAATACACGGGCTCGTTGTTTGGCATTGATTACGAGAATCTGGCGAAACGCGTTTTCGTCGCGGCGCATCTTAGCGGCCTACCGATAATTTATACAAACCAATCGAAAGCCAGCACCGTCAAGGAAAATCCAAGCAGGGATTATGTAACGGAATTCGAAAATTCTTGCGATTACACGGAGACTATTTTCGGCGACAAGAAAAGACATCATCAGATCACTACAGATCCGAATGGGAAAGTTGTAGCGTATCTTAGAGATGTTTCTCCGAAATTTGCTCAGAGATTTGCAAATTTGCTAGACGAACATCTAAAAGGATTCGGAGCTCCTTCTGTCAACCTGCCAGAGGAGGAAATGTGATGCCGGCCAAAAAGATTCTTATTAACCTGACTGAAGATTTGCAGAAAGAGCTGGATGAAAAAGTAAAGTCCGGAAGATTCGTGAGCAGGAGCGAAGTTATTCGCGAGGCCGTGAGAAAATTTTTGGGTGAGGAAGAATGATTGACAGCAAATTCCAAACAAAAGAGCAATTTGAGGAATACATGGAAAAAGTTGCTGACGTTGTTATAACTCAATATACACAATGTACAAAAGCGCTCCAAAAACTTTTTGAGATCGCACCTGACACTTGTTGGAAAACAGATGGTGTTGGTTGCTGCAGTATTGGTTTAGATTATGTGGAAGATGGGCTCACTGGACCGGCATACAAGAAAATTATTGAAATGAGAAATAAAGAGCAGCAAAAGATTTTAGTTCCGGAATGGAAAGAAGAAAGAATCGGTTGGGGTTCTCCCATATTCATGGGCAACAGTAAGTGTGATTACCACAAAGAAAATTCTGGGTGTGTTTTAGGCGAACTGAAATCTCCAAGATGCATTGCGCATTATTGCGAAGGTGATTTAGATAGAACTAGCTTCGATTACAACTATATAAAAAATACTCTCATCAAAATTCTGAACAGTCATTACGATTTGGAAACTGGTTTGTTTGAGCCTGAACGCAATTGGGATTTAGTCAACGAATTCGTAGCATATGTTAACAAGATGGAAAATGAAGTTCGAAAAATAGGTGAACAAAAATGACACAAGAAATACGTATTTGGGATCGGGGCCACACATGGGAAGACTGGTATGAAAGTAGATACCTTCCAGTTATATTGGAGCATTTTTACAAAACAAGAAATCGTGGAGATGAGCTTACGATATTGGACATAGGATGTTGGAACGGCGGGGGCTTGAAAATTTTGGATAACGGTTTGGTGGAAGGCGGATTCCAACCATATTCTGTCGGAATCGAACCTATAAGGGAACGTATTTCAAAATCTAAAACCCCTAAAATTCCTGAGACTATTTCGGCAGTTGCCCAACTTCTTCCGATTAGAAATGAAACTGTGGATTTGATTGTCGCAAACAATGTCATATCACACATAGACAAATGGGAAGTAGGCGATGCCGATTTGTCAAAACAGTCTCCTCAGCAGTCTACCTGCATGAAAGAAGTTTACAGAATATTAAAAAGTGATGGATTGTTTGTGGGCACTATAAAGGTTGTTCCGAATGAAAAATGCCAGATCAAGCTGCATGATTGGCTGTGCGGCAAACAATACATAGCCGACAAGCAAGCTTTGGCTGAAGCAATGAAAATTACTGATAAATTCAATAGGGTTTCTGTTGATTGTTACCAAATTTTCGCTCAAGGTGATCATAAATGATTAAAGCCGTAATTTTTGATTTGGACAACACATTATTGGACACTGATAAAATTTCTGATCAGGCATACCAGTCTTCAATAGAAATACTTAACGAAGCTGGAATAGATAAGAAAATTTTGTCCAAAATCGAAAAAGCATACCGAAGTGGAAATTCATTCACAAGAGTGATTGAATCATTTAATAAACACATTCGATGCGATGTTTCCGAACGAGCAGTAAGAAATTATTTAGCAAACCAAAATTTGTCCAAAATAAAACCAATTGATGGCAATTTTGTGGAATACCTTTTGTCCTTCGGAGCTGGACCACAATCCAGCCCAATTGGGTGCGCAGAACCGTATTTAGTCACTAAAGGATATTCTCATAAACAAAGAGAAAAGGTTTATAGAACGTTCATGATTCCGATTTTTGGTCCCAAAAAAATATTTTACGTCGGCCAGAATGGAACAAAAGAAAAGGCATTCGAAAAAATTCTGAAAAAGAAAAAATGTCTGCCTTCTGAAATACTTGTCGTTGGAGACAACATCAAGGAAGAAATTTTTGCAGGGAATAAATTAGGAATGAGGACCATGAGATATTGTTATGGAAGGCATTCGAAAGAAGAATCTCAAAACTCTTTGGAAACTGCTGAAAAGGATGCCGAATCACTTCAAGAAGTATTTGAATTTGTCAGAGACGAAAACAGTCCGGAATGGGAGTCTTTACAAAAAGAATATGGAATGACAAATCTGCCGACCAGTAAATTTTAGAAGGCGAAGAAAATGAAAGAAATAACATATCCCGACCTCCAGCAATGGAAAGCAAATTCGATTGATGCGGCGTTGAAAATAGGTTTGGATCATTCGCTTTTAACCAGAATCAGAGATTTCAAAGACGTCTCTGCAATAAGGTTGGTTTCCAGAATGGAAGGCGAGGAAAACTTCTTGTTCGGTTATTGCCTGCCTGATGTGCAGCTTAAGAAAAAAGGTTTCATTGTTGGCGTCTTTCCGCAGAATTTGTCATGCGACGAGCCGAAAATCTTGTTGGAAAAATTATCGAATCTGAACATTGCCGACGAAAAACGGAAGGAAATTGCAGATACTTATCGCAGGATTTCGCCGGAAGAATTTTTCAATATGTATAACCAGAGCGGTATGGATCACGAGTTGATCGGCCACGGGTTTAATTACCTGAAAGGCGCCGACTGCGGCGAACATGCTGCCTGCAGTACGCAGTTGTTATTGGCCAATTATAGGTCAGAAAATTCTGAGAACTGGAGAGAGATTAGGAAAATAATGCCAGCTATTTTGACATACGTAGAAAAACAGAAAAAATAATTTTATATCTAATTTTCTGTATTATTTTCCCGAATAATATTTTCTTTGTACGTAATGCTCGATCTCAGGCATCAAATTCATTTCTTCCCAGATTTCTTTCGCCAATTTTTCTGACGACGCGACAATTACATCAAAAGTATCTTTTGTTCCCAAACCGACTTTTTGATTGGCTATGTCATAGCCGCTCCAGCTTAGGGTTGATCCGCCTGCTTCTTTGATTAACAGATATCCTGGACCCAATTCTTCTCCTGTCGCTCTCTTTTTTGGATTTGCGCATGCGTCCGCTGTTATGAACAAGTCGGCACTCCCGTCCGCGACCATTGCAAGATGTGCGGCCTTCGATCTGAAATCTCCCGGCAATTGTCCTTCAGCGGAATATTTTGCGAAATAAGGAGCGAATCTTCCCAACATATAACTGTCAGCAAGGTATGTCAAAGGCTTGTCGGCTGTAATCGATTTTCTTCCGGATGTTCTCACTCTTTCCACATTTTTCCCGCCGTATGCGAATCTCTCAATTACGTTTGTCCCCTGTCCTCTTACAGCAGAATAAAGGTTTCCGCTAGGAAAATCTAAAAATCCCGCAGCAAGACATTGGTCAAAGGTTGGATCCGCAGTTTCGAAAACACCGAGTATGGTTCCGTAAGGCAGCATGTTGCGTCCTTCCTTGAAATTCTTGGTGCCATCAATATCATCAAATACTACAGAATGGGACGATGCTCTTAGTTGGTTTATTATTGTAGCTTCTTCGACGTCGTCAATCAAAATTGGATAATCGGGAGTGATGTTGACATCGGTTTCGCCCTTTTCCTCGGTGTAAATGACAAGAGGAATATTTCTGCTTCTCAGGAATTCGATTACAGCATTGCCGACTATCTCATCGCCTTTAGTTGTGATGTCAATCTGCTTTCCCTGTAGTTGTTTGGCTTCTTCTCCAGCCTTTTGCAGCGCATCCCAACCGACAAATAGAGCTTCCTTCATCATTTTCTCTGCTTGGTCTAATGATATGCTCATCTAAAACTACCTACAAATCGTTTGCGGCCTTCAGCACGGCATCTCTGCCGTATGTTTTGATCAAAGAATACACAGTAGCGACTGCATGTGCTGGGACCCACGGTCCCGGGTTCGTTCCGTTGAATTCGAAATCCCTGTATCCTACCATGCCAGGATAGTTTGCGTCCTTGTATCCGCCGATTACGGTCTCGGGATTGAACGGAACTGAAAACATTCTCAATGATTCGTACTTGCTTTTCTTTTGCGTGCTCAAAATCTCGTTGACTTTCAAGTTTGTCTTGTATTCACCGAAAAGTTCTCCGTGCAAATCGTCGCACGCTCTTCCGACAACGAACAATTTGAAGTCCTTTGTATCGCAAGGTATTCCGGCCTCTTCCTTGATTTCGCGCTGGATTGTCTTGAACGGGTTCGGGGCTCCGGCTATTCTGTCTCTTAGCGGATCCATGAAACCCGCGGCAGCTACGCCGTAAAGATCCTGATACACCGCAAGCTTCGAGCTTCGTTGCACCATGACAAGGGCGTGATCCGGCTCTCTTATTATTGCCGAGCTCACGCCGATCGGGTTTGCCAGCACGTCATTCGGATAATGAACATCGACGTTGTATTTTTCTTTTATGCTGGTCGGATTATCGTTGACGTCCTTGAGTATCTTGTCGTTTAGCGCCTTGTTTGTAGCGGCGTATGTGAAAAACGAAACGGGCGAAACATGGATTACCGGCCTCTCTTCCTCTCCCAACGCGGAAAAGTTGTAAAGCCTTACCTGCTGTCCGTCGAAAAACATTTTTCCTGTAAGCTCCGCATCCTTCTTTTTCTTTTCAACAGTAGCTTTCAGACAGTCCAAAACGTCTTTCGGAAGCCACGAAGAACCTTCAGGATTGTATAACCACTCATTCTTCTCAGCATCGAATCTGAGCTCCTTCGGGTCAACAGTGTAATTTACAACAAGATCCTGAACACCCCATCCGCCGTCTTCGTAATTTTCCATGAAGCTGTGAAGGGGAATTCTCAATTTTCCGAATGTTACTCCTGGGAATCCTGTCATAAAACTTTACAAGCAGACGTAAGCATTAATATCCTACCTTTATCCTACCTTATCCGATAATTATAAGAACCTGCTCGAATCAAGCAATAATTAATGAAGCAGAAGATATCGATAACGATCGAGGAAAAGATTTTGAAAGGAGTAGACCGCCTCGTGGACGGACTTGTGATCCGCAACAGGTCCCAGGCCATCGAGCATCTTATACAGAGGATAATCGCTGAGAAGAAGAGCGCGGTTGTTTTCGCCAACGGCCTGCTCACACGCGTCACGGAAAAGGACTGGTTCAGGGTCGTAGGGAAAATAAACGACGAGCATATTATCGAAAACGTGATACGCGAACTCAGGAAGTACAACTTCAAGGACATTTACATGGTGGGCGAAAAGAATCTCAACTCGGAAATTTTCAAGATAGTCGGGAACGGGTCCATGCTCGGGGTCGACATCGAATACATAAACGAAAACGGGGTTGTCGGTGACAATGAGAGGTTGAAACTTCTTCGCGGAAAAGTAAAGAACACTTTTCTCGTGGTTCCCGGAGAAAACCTGTTCAAAATAAATCTTGACGAATTTTTCAAGTTCCACATCACTCACGGCGGGCTGATCACGTTGGCCGTCACGTCCCATCACAATCCTGCCAAGAATTATGGGAACATCAAGCTCGACGGGATCAAAATTGTCGAATATTACGAGAAGCCAGAAAAGACCAAATCTCACATCGTCAGTTCGGGAATTTTTATGGCCGAGCCGGAACTTCTAGAGTACCCCGGCAAGTGGCTGCCTTTCGATGTCTACCCGAATCTGGTAAGCAAAAATCTCATGTTCGGATTTCTGTTCTCCGGATACTGGTTCGACATAAATTCGAAAAAGGATTTTGACGAGGCCCAAAAATATTTCAAAAAGTAGGAGTAAATAGATTTTTGGTTGACACAAATCAGTTAGCAGCTTGGCCGATTGTTTCATTGTTCATGTTGGGTTTCTTCCTAGACTTCACGATAAAAATTGCGATTATTACGACTGCGAAAATAATTCCGCCCAGCAGGATGTAGTTGGAAGTTATGAACGAGACTATGTCGGATCCTTCTTCCGATTTGACAGAACTGATAACGAAAAGTTTGGAAGACTGCTCGGCTTGATCGAAAGTGCCGTCTCCGTTTTCATCAACGCATCCAAAATAATTTTTGCTCGACGACGGCGCTGTAAACATCAGGCTGCACCCAGTTCCGGTTACCGAACACGAATTGACGTTTGTCCCGTCGCAGCTGGCTTCCTTCAGATAGATCGATTTCCCGCCGCAATCTGAAAGTCCTTTGAAGTCTGCGCTGACAACGGAGCCTGTCTGCACAAGATCGAACGACAGTGTCCCGGTGCAATTCGCAACAACGCATGATTCGCTGCTTTTCTTGCATGTGCTGTTGACCGAGCACCAGCTGCACGAGCTTTGCAGGCCGCATGTTGAACTGTCAGAATAAGAAGAGCATACCACTTCTGGGGCGGATCCGGAGATCGTCTTCGTCGCGGATTTCAATATCAGCCCGGAACTTTTCACGGTCTTTCCGCTCGCGGCCGACACTTTTGCAGCAATCACCTCGAAGTAATACGTCTGTCCGTTTGAGGTGCTGTTCGACATCTTGTACGAGAAGACTAAATATTTCGTGGAGTTTGCGGGTATAATTTGGTTTAACCCGACGACCGCTATGATATCGTCCTTCTCGAACTTCTGCAGGCTGACTATCTTGTCGTCCGTGCCAACTTTCCCGTCCAGATCATTGTCCAGATATACGCCGAGAACCGAGACTCCGTCCTTGTCGTTTCCGGTGCCGTACGCCCTGATGTCAAAACTTGAAATCGTCACGTCCTCCTCGCTGCCGGTGTTTACTTTCATCTGCATCATTGCTATGTTCCCGTTGTCGCCGTAGTTCGTCGAGTGGTCGGAACTTGTGTTTGCGCCGAGCGAGAATGCGATCGAGGGCGCCGGGATGTCTTTCAATGTAAATCCTGCGGCCGACCCGCTGTCAATGTGGTCTCTCGACGCGTTGTATCGTCCGTCGTTCCCCACGTCGATAAGTATATCGTAATCGCCGGCTGCTGCTCCAGATACGAGTGCCAATTCTATTTCGATGTGCCCGGAAGTGTTTGTGTTGACGGACCTGTAGCCGAAAAGCCCGCTGATTTCGGATCCGTCCGTCGGGGCTCCGCCGTCCTTCACGATGTAAATTCTCACTGCGGTGTTGTTGTTCGTCACGTTGTTGTCCGCATAAACGTACACGCTTTCGTTGGTGTAAAATGCGCTCAGATCCGCGCCTGTCGAATTTGCTGAGTAGATTGCGGTCGCATGTGCGATCGAAGAGAGCGAGATTGCAAAAATCGAAAACAAAAGGGCAAATGACGCAAGCTTTCGCATATTATAATTTTGTTGCAGAGGCTTAAACTAGATTCTTTATGTAGCCGAAAATTAAATTTAGATAATTGAGTGTCATGAACGAATTTTTCACTTTTGACGAGCGTCTGGAAAATCTTGCGCGCGAGGGAGCGGTCAACGAAGTCAACGGTTTTGTATTTCATGACGACAAGAAGTACGGGCTCGCTGCGGAAAGTTTTGCTAGGACGTTGGAAATACTTTTCGACCACATAGATGTGCATGACGTCCGCGAGGCTGCAAGAGAGAAAGTGATCGTTCTTCAGAAGCATGACGAGATAGAGGAAGATTCTAACTTGGACAAAAAATCGCGTTTGAACGACCCTAGATGGGTGTCGAACGTGCTCCCTCATGCGCAGGAAGAGGCAAAGCTCCTGAAAATAGATCCCAGATATGCCGACGCAAAAGTGAAATTCTACAGCATGCACGGATCAGGAAATTCCGGATACCTGCGCCAAGTTTACCTGATGGACAGATATTTCGCGTTGGCCGTGACTGGCCATCTTGGCACCGAACGTGAGACCGCCCCCATTTATTTGGCGGACATAGCTTTCCACGATAATCGGACTTTAAACAAATCTAAAGAACATTCCCCTTATGACAAGCAAATGATGTACGAGTGTTACAATATCATCATGATAAATTTGCTCACCAAAAAGCTGCTGAACAAGCATTAAATTGCGGCAAATTCAAATTTAATATCGAGAACAAATGCTTCCATTCGTGAGCAAACTGCTGATCGCGAAGCAGCTGAGCTTCGACAAGGGAAAATTGAAGATTTTCGGCAAGAGGGTCGTAATAATACCAATCGAACTTTTCGAGATGATTATCAAGCTGTCGATGAAGAACAAGAAATTTGAAAAAGATCTTTATAACGCCATGGAAAATTCTGTTCACCAGTTTTGTATCGATCTCAACAAGAAGCAGCCCTTGAAGAAGGAGGACATGCTCGAAATTCTGATGAACTTGACTGAGATGAACGGCTATGGTGAAATAAAAATTGTCAAAATAGATTACGAGAAAAAATTTGCGATATTTAATTTCAAGGGACTGCCTTCGGAAACATTGGTTTTTGAAAAGCTTGACTCGAAAACTGTCGACAATTACTGGGGAGGCATGCTTGCCGGAGGCATGTCATACATATTCGGAGAGGAAGTCGATGCTATCGAGACGCTGTGTATAGTGACGGGAAAGCAGTTCTGTGAATTTGTGGTCGGAAGCAGAAAATTCCTCAACGAGTACAAGAAAAAATATAAAATTGTCTAAAAATTATTTCAGTTCTTTCAAAGTCTTTATGTCCATTATCTCGTAATATTCTATTTCCTCGCCCTGAATTATTTTGTCTTTCCTTTCTGACGGAATGTCAAGCTCCACAACTGAAAAATCTTCCATGTCCATTATCTGGGCCTTGTCTCCGACTATCGCGATGACCTGACCTTTCTTTTTTCCGAGAATCGGAACGCTGACAGCCTCGTGCGAGGGCTTCACTATGCTCCTGTTCACGCCGTCAAGCATGCCAGTCGCGTCAACTCTTACTTTCGCATGTCCGTGTTTTCCTGAAGTTGACACTGTAATCTTGTTGACAAAGCACGGGACGTCGTCAATAAGCACGAACCCTCCCTCTTTCAGGTGGTTGATTGTTGTCGTTGTCTTGTCTGCCATCAGAACACTTTACAAAAAATTCGTTATTTGAATATATATAATTGTTTTTGATTTTTCTCGCGTCGCAAAGACTTTTTAATTCTTTTTTCGAATAGTAATTCGTTCGGTGGTTAACAAATGAGAATTTTTCTAATCGACATCGACGGGACAATCTGCGAAAATATTAGGAATGAGGAGGGCGCTGAAAGAATGAGGCATGCAAAACCATTCGAGGACGCGATCAAAGAATCTAACAAACTTTTTGACGAGGGGCATTATATCTGCTATTTCACCGCGAGAACTGACGATCACAAAAAAGTTACGGAAGAATGGATGGACGAGCACGGAGTCAAGCGCAACCAGATAATTTTCAACAAGCCGAGGAAGATCGGGAAGTACGACGAGTACCATTTCATTGACGACACTCACGTGAGAGCCACGACGTTCAGGGGAAAGTTCACGAAGTTCGTCAAGAAGAACATGGAGATAGAAACTTTCGAGGACTGAAATTTATTTGGATCCTGCAAGGATTATCGCGCCGAGAATAAGGATTATCGCGCCGAGAACAGTTTTCCATATCTTGCTCTTGTCCTGGACTTCTTTGAAATAAAACACTCCCCACGAGACTGCGAATAAAATTGCCAACTGAGTTAGCGGAAATCCGATCGCCAATCCTATCGAGCTTATCGCGAACAGGCTGCTGATGTTTCCGATGTTCCAAATAATTCCAGACGACATTCCGTTGACAAAATACCTGTTCTCGGATTTTTTCTTGCTGTTCAAAATCGAGATGATGTAAATCGCGAGGCCTGCGAAAAATATCCCCAGAGACATTGAAAATATGAAATTGCTCGGTTGCAAATTCGAAAGCCTGAGAGGCATGACGTAGGAACCGAATACCAGTCCGGCTATGGCTGCAAGCATGATTCCCTTCATTTTGTTTTTTGTCTCGCCAGTTTTGGACGACACGATAAGCGGCATCCCAAGGACCAGCAGTCCTATTCCGATTATTGCGGACAGGAAATTTTGTATAGCATCCTGAAACAGCAATGTCCCCCACAGGAAGGAGACTATGACGACACCGGCCATCCATATCGGTGCCGCCCTCGACAGTCCTGCGAACTCGACCGCCCTCGGCGAAATGGAATTTCCTACCGCCCACATTATTCCAGAAATCAGCCCGAAAATTGTGAAATTGAACGAGAAGCCGAGCAGGGGTATTGCGATCAATGTCGACAGCAAAATACCGGACGCCATCAGAAGCTGATATCTGTTGACGTCTACTTTTCCGGCCTTTTTGAAAGGTACTAGATAGGAACCAAAACATGCGGCAGCCGTAACTGCGAACATCAGTCCCAAAAGTTCGACCATTAACTAAAATTTAAATTAGACCGGATATAATGCTTTCTATCTCGTCGCCATCATGATGTCTTCTCTCTTCACGGTCACTCTTTTTGCATGATGAGCTGCCGCCACGGCGTCAATTGAAATTTTGTCCGCGAATTCCATCAAAATATTTTTCATTTCTTTCAAGGCTGAAGTAGAGACTCTTTCGCATCCGGCCTTCCTTGCGATCTTTTCAAGCGGAGCGAGCGGGAAATCTTTCACCATTTTTCTCTGAAAATAATTGCAATTCTGCCGATAAATAATTTTTCCGAAATATTTTGACCTTAATCAAGCTCCAAAACCCAGAAAAGCGGTTCTGTCAAGGAATCTTATTGATTTAGGCTTAAAATGAGATTTGTCGCATTTTATTGATATTTTTAAATGTCAAATTTCATTAGTTTATTATGGCTTTTAGTAAACCAGAAGTTCAAATGAAATGTGAGAAGTGTGGTTTCACTTGGGTATCACAAGAACAATTTCCAATTAGTTTAAAGCAACTATATGAACAGAATAAAGTCTGTCATAAATGTAAGAAGGAAAATATAACAATTCTTTTCAAACCTATAGACACATTTAATTTTTAGAATTTTCTTTCAAACTATTCCTCAATAAACTTAACCATCTGTTTCTCTCCAAGTTTAGATTAATTCCACCCGCTTGTGCAGGCGTCATTCCGAGAGAAGAATGCGGTCTGACGAAGTTATAGTAGACTCTGAATCCGTCGGCGAAATTCTGCTCTCCGCCTTTGAATCCCCTCATTGTCTTGTCGCGTTCCCTGAACGTCCCGTGAAATCTTTCGACGTCGTTGTTGTTAGCCCTCTTGTTTCTGATGCTTTCGAGCCTTACATGAGACACGACTGGTTTTCTCCACGATTTGTATTCCTTTACTATGGCGTCCCTGTAAGCCTGCAATCCGTCTGTTATGACGAATTCGGGCTTGGTTTTTGCAACATCTCTCGCCTTAGCGAATATCTGCCTTGCTTCTGGTATAGTCCTCTCGTCAGTAACATTGTTGGCTATCAGGAATCTCGTCTCCTCGTCCAAGCAGTTCCACACCCATTTCTGACTTCCTTTCGACTTTATCGCCTGCTCGTCCACATGCCAAGCGTCGCTTACCTTCGGCGTGAACTGTTTGGTGTATTCGTTCATCGAGTCCGTAAATTTCATAAGCCACCTTCTGACCGTCTCGTGATGTATCTTCATGCCGAAAAACTGGTTCAGCGTGTCCGTAATCTTCCTCAACGACAGACCTTTGAAATACAAATCGAAGGCAAGCGTGATTATCTTCGGATTCCTTATGTAATTGAATTCGCTGTCCGCATAGAAAGTTCTGTTGCAATCCCTGCACCAGAATCTCTGCTTCTTCTCGCTCTTGTTTTTCACTTTGCCGTTTCTAATGATGTTCTCCGAACTGCAGAAATGGCATTTATGAATTTCCTGTATGTCATCTGCGAATTCCAGATCAGAATCGTCCAATTTGTTCCGCAATTTCAAGAGAAATTCCACTGAATAAATATGCTTACACTTCTGCTTTCGATACAGGAAGTCTGGACATTCGCATGTCCATTCATTTCGCAGGACTACCTTATATTTTTTGTTGCTCGACTGCGACGGGACTAAGAAAGTCTCTTGGTTGATTGGTTGGGGACTGTCGCCTCTCGCAAGAATCGAATACCCTCTGACTTCCCTGTCAGTAAGCTTTTTATCCTGAAAATCCACTTTATTAGTAAGTGGATTGTTGTGGTTGTCTAAGACCATAGCAATCTACCCCATGTTATTTATTTCTAAGCTTCTATCGTGACCTCCACGATTTGATTCTTCCTAAGCCCCATTTTTTTCCTTACAAGAGGGGGAACCGTCACAACAAAAGAATTGCCTGTCTTCCATACTTTTGCCGTAAAGCTTTTTTGGTTGGTTTTGATTTCACCATTTGACATAATAATACATTGTATTTACAAGTATAAATACTACATAATAATACAAAATTATTTTTTTGTAAGTATTTTGAAAACAATCTTTAAAAATTATAGGAAAATCATTTTTATAACAAATCATAGAAAAGATTTATAATGATGCAAAACCTAATGTTATTTAGATTGCGGATGAATAGAGGAATCAACCTCAATAAAAAATCGTTTTCGTCCAACCAGACGATTTTAAATAGTATGGGGATAATCAATCTATACGCATCGTTTGGAGATGGAAAAATATGATAGAAACTAAAAAGTATGACGACGTCAAATTTGCTTTAGCAGAGAATTTAAAAGGAGAGGCAAAAGAAGCTGCAAAAGCAAAGGGAATAGAAAGTGGATTAGTAGCTGTAGGTGTAAAATACGGCTCCGCTGGACAATGGACTGTCGAAAAGGTCGATGTGAGTCCGACTGACTTCATACAGAAAAAAGCGGAAGAAGAAGGAATCAATCTCAAAGATGCATTTAGCATTAATGACGAGTAAACAATTACCATTAACCTGACAGAACTTCTTCAATTTTTTGATTCAATATTTTCTCGATATCTTTGCATAACGGATCTCTGAATCTCAAAATTTTTAAAACTTCGTCAATATGCTTACATTCGAAACCAACATGTTCTTTCTCCAGACATGCACATGCATTATCGATTAGTTTTTGTGTATCAACGTCCCCTGCTGGAACAAGAATAACATAGTATCTGTTGTCCGATGCGACGTTGTCTGCTACCTTTATAGCCGATTCGCGAAGCTTGCTCGCGGTGACGTCGCTGAATTCGATATGTTTGAACATAAGTTTTGTCGAGAATGAGTTATGTTTTTCCTCTGGAATTCTTCTCAAAACTTCGCCTTTGCATTTTTCGGCGGCATGTGTTATCTTTGTATCTTGGATTGCAAATCTTGTGGAGACATAATCATTTATATATTTTGCTTTTTTCCAATGTTCAGTTGAGATGAGACCAACATTTCTGACAATTTCATCAAGTTTCGGTATCGCCAAATTCATCAATGTATGGTCGAATACAAGTCGGACAATTTTTGGCTGTCCATTGATAGTCAAATAAATTTCTTCAGTGATAAACGTCTCCGAAGAACCGTTTTCGTTATTCGTTTCAGTGCTCATTTCTTCTCACCCTGTTCATCATTTGAAGGTCAGCTTCTTCTTTCGCGTCGCGTGTCAGAAAAAGTGTCCCATGTTGCCCTTTCGGACAGATTTTATTAGTATGCCAATATATTTAATCATTGCATTCTGGCAAACTACGAGTAATATCCAGTTAATCAGACATATTACGCGAGTATTACCTTAGCCATCAATAAATTACGACATCTTTTCCGTCAATAAAATCCGCGACAGAACCAGAAAAGCAAAGGTTTAAATGCTTAACGGTTAATAGATTTTAAAGTCTTACGGAAATTAACGTTCACGAAATAGTGATAAAAAATGGCTGCAAAGAAACCAGTTGCAAAGAGGGGAAACGTCTGCCCGGAATGCGGAAGCACGCAGTTCGTGGAAGATGCGATGCGCGGTGAGTTGGTTTGCGCCAAGTGCGGTCTTGTCCAGAAGGAAAATATTATTGATACGGGCCAGGAATGGAGGGCGTTCGACAGCGAACAGATGTCCAGGAGGGCCAGAAGCGGTGCTCCTCTCACTTTCACAAAACATGACAAGGGACTTACTACGGAAATCGGAAAGGGTCTCGGCGAGCTTTACAAAGTTCCAGCAAGGAAGAGAGCGCAATATTACAGACTGACAAAGTGGCACAAGAGACTTATCAAATCTAAGGACAGGAATCTTTCTTTTGCATTGAGCGAACTTCAGAGAATCGTCTCGTTCCTCAACCTGCCAAGACCTATTCACGAGAGGATTGCTCGTTATTACGAAGAGGCCGTCAACAAGGGTCTTGTTCGTGGAAGATCGATTGAATCCGTCGTCGCTGCGCTTACTTACGCAGTCTCGCGCGAATTCGATTCTCCGAGAACTCTTGACGAGATTTCGGAGGCAAGCGGAGTCGAGAAGAGGGAGATCGGAAGGACTTACAGGTACATTGCAAGGGAATTGCAGGTAAGAATTTTGCCCGCGGATCCTGTCACATTTGTTCCGAGGTTCACATCGATGCTCGGTTTGTCCGACAAGGTCCAGGCGAAGTCAATCGAGATTTTGAAGAAGGCGAAGAAGCACGACATAACTTCCGGAAAGGGCCCGACAGGCGTCGCTGCAGCCGCGATCTACGTCGCTACTGTCTTGATCGGCGAGAAGAGGACGCAGAGGGAAGTCGCTGACATAGTCGGCGTCACAGAAGTCACGATCAGGAACAGGTACAAGGAACTCGTCGAGAAACTTGGAATCGAGGAAGAAGTAGAGAAGAGAGCCAAAGAGGAATAATTTCTTTGGTGATTTTGTGTCCGCAGAATTTCAAAAATATCTTCATGATCAAATCGATGATCAATCCGAATCTTTAAGAGACGCAGTACTTTATTTGTATTTTAATTTTGACAAAGAAGGAAAAACTTGCGATACAAATAGTTTGAAGTTTACTTCTATCGCTCACCTAGAGCATCAATGTATTGAAATGGGTCTCTTTACTTACGACAATCCGACACAAATTTATCTTACACCAATTGCAAGAAAATTTGCGGAAAAAATGGAAAAAGAATTGATGCCTGCTGAAATTGCATCAATCAAAGATGGCTAAATCCAAAAATTTATTCTTCCTCCACTAACTAATCATCATGTTTAAGGAAGTTCATCTCGGAGACAAAGGCGAAACTTCTGTAATCGGAAAGAAAATCGAGAAATGTTCTTGCAACACATCCGCGATAGGATCGATAGATGAATTGAATTCATTCATTGGTTTGGCTAAATCAAAAATTTCTGATGACAATCTGAAAAATATTTTGGAAAAAATCCAGAATGATTTGTTTGTTATCGGTTCTGAATTGTCAGGAGCCAATGTAGTTTCTATATCAAAAATAAATGTTGACTGGATAGAGAATAAAACCAATGAATTGGATAACACACTTCCGAGATTGGATAAATTTATTTTGCCTGGCGAATCGGAATCTTCAGCCAATTTGCATGTGGCAAGGTCTGTCTGCAGAAGGGCGGAAAGAGAAATCGTGTCATTATCCAAAGAAGAAAAAATTAATTCAGAAGTTTTAAGGTACGTAAATCGTTTGTCTGATTTAATTTTTGTCTTGGCAAGAATTGTCGAGAAACATGAAAATGTAAAGGAAAAGATCTGGAAACATTAGCTTCTCATCAATCTTTTGAAATACTCTCTCGATTTCACCGCATTTATTTTTTCATTTCCGCCGTGGAACGTTTCGAATGTTACCGTCCCTGAATAATTCATCTGCTTCAAGAAATTCGCGATGTATTTGAAATTTACCAGTCCTTTTCTCAATGGAAAATGCTCGTCATTTAATCCATGGTTGTCATGCAAATGTACGTGAGTAATTCTCGACTTGAAAGTCGACAAGAATTTTTTGATGTAAGACATCCTGCCGTTGATGAAACAGTGTCCTGAATCAAAATTTAATCCAATTCCTTTCACGGAATCCAAAATTTTTTTGATATCCGAAAATTCGTGTATCTGATTTTTTCCAGGCATTATTTCCAAAACAATCTCGACGTTTCTTTTTTTCCCGTAATTTACAAGCCGTTTCAAAATCTGAATATTGTTCTTGATAACTTCTTTCTTTATTTTTTGTTTTCTCAGATCCTGCTGCGAATAAAGATGAACGTTGAATTTCTTGATTCCAATCAATTTTGTAGAATCGATTATGTCTTTGCATATGTCAAACCATCCTTCGCGTATTTCCTCGTATGTATTTCCAAGTTCGGAATTCCATGGAGCGTGAACTGTGGCGAACATGTTTCCCTTTTTGAGGATTTTTTTGATCCTGTTTTTTTGTACAGTTATTTCATTGCTGAACAAAACTTCGGGCTCTATGGAAATTTCCACAAAATCAAATTTGTGCTTAGCTACTTCAGAAATTTCCTTGAGGACATCTTTCATCGGATTTGTTGTCGTGCCAAACTTCATCATAAAAAGCAATTTTGTAAATTATTTTTCTTCGGTAATTTCGTCTTTCTTCAATGTCTTTGACAAGTCGTGAATCAATTTTCTAACATGCTCTCTCATATCGTTGATTTCCTTCTCCGGAATTTTGTCGATTTTCTTTTCGTCGGCCAATTTTTTCATTTCATCAATCTTCTTCCAGATGTCGAAATAATAACCGTCTACCCTCCTCGTCTCGATGAAATCCTTCTTGAACGCTTCTGAAAGGGGCATCTTCAATTTTGAAATGACTTCCTCCATCGTGGCCTCTTCTGGAATCTTGTGTACTATTTTCAACGCATGTGTCGCTGCTTTCTGCAAGACTTCTTGCGTTCTCTCCAAAACTTTTTCCTTCTTCCTCAATTCAAGCGCATTCAG
Source organism: uncultured archaeon (assembly GCA_964539655.1). Lineage (GTDB taxonomy): Archaea > Aenigmatarchaeota > Aenigmatarchaeia > CG10238-14 > SCSR01 > CAZIJH01. Next base: position 37,688 of record CAZIJH010000003.1, read on the forward strand.
GAGACTGAACATTTTTTCTACGAACTTATCGGCCTTGTCAAGCCATTCGTCTACAAAAGTGCCCGAAACATCCATCAGTTCCTTGTGTTCAATCTTCTTCCTAATCTCGATTATTTCTTTCAGCCACTCGGCATACTCCTTGTCGATTATTCCGGGCTCGACGAGATATTTCATCATTTCTTCGTATGCCTTGTTCGGGACGGGCGGCTCGAGCCCCATGAACATCAAAACCGCCTGCGAGCTGTTCAGCATCGCATAGTACGCGTCCTCCGCAAGCATCAAGAGTTTGACAGTCTTTGCGCGCATTATTTTCTTCGGAGCGCCTTCCATATAATTTTCGATAGCCTCTCTTGTCGCGGGAATCTTTCCCATCTCCAAAAGTTTTTTTATCGGCATGAAGAATCCTGTGTCGTACACTGCGACTCCTTCCTTGATGAAATTGTAAATTATCGGATGTGCAACGCGCGCATAGTCCCAAAAATCTGTTAGAGTGTAAGACGGCTGCACCGAAATAAGATTTATTTTTTCCTCTTTTCCGTCGGGAGTCTTGATCGTTATCTTTGCGTCCGAAATGCTGTCCGCAATTTTTTCCAAGTCTCCGTCAATCTTGTCCAACATTTCTGGAGTGAGCTGCTGCGTCGTGTCGTCGATTACAACAAAAATATCTATGTCGCTCGTCGGCTTGAATTCTGCGCGCGCAACGGACCCCATCATCACAATTGCTTTTACAAATTTTCCGTATTTCTTCAAAACTTTTTTGGAAAAAGCGTTGACTATGTTCAATCTTTTTTCTTTCGTGTCAGTCGTCGACTTCACTGATTTTGCTTTTGTTGTTTTTTTCTTTGCCATTTCGTTCAATCTTCTTCCGGAAGTTCTTCCCCGAGAATTTCTTTTGGAATGAGCTTCTTGAATCTTTCAATCAGTCCTTTCGCAAGATGCAAAGCCTGGTCAAGATGCTCTGTCGTCACTTCCTTTATTTCTTTGTGGTCTATTGCCTTCCACAATTTGTCGAGGTCCTGGAAATTTTTGAGATATTTTCTCTCGAGTTTTTTCGACTTCACGAATTTTTCCAAATATTCTATCGCGCCTTTGTAGTCCGGCTGTGCCTTGAAATGGTACATGACTGCCGCCTGTATTATATCCATCGCGGTATACCTCAATTCGAAAATCATTGATTTGATGTCCATTTTTATTTTCCTGTATCTTGCTTCCGATGCTCTTGCCTTCAGCGAAATTGTTTCCTCGCTCGGCGGAATCATGCCCATGCTCAGCATTCTCTGCACGGGCTTCACAAAACCTGTATCGTATATCGGCAGTCCGTATCTCAGAAAATTGACAAGCTCGGGGGAACCCATCTTGACCCACTGCCAGAATTCCGTTATGTTCGTGGTCTGCACGTGAAGGTCTTTCAGTTCGTGCGCGATGAGATGAAGATGAGATTGAACCTTCTCGAGGTCGTCCGACGATTTAGTCGCAGTGTCGTCCAAAATTACCCACATGTCAGCGTCGCTTCCTTTCTTTATGTCTCCGCGCACTATTGATCCGAAAACAAGAACCGATTTTATTATGTCCCCGTACTGCCTGCGCGATTCGTTGGTGAACCTGACAGCCTTTGCCATCAGCTCATCCTTGTGAGAAAGTTCTTCCTTTTTCTTCTGCTTCTTAGCAAGTTCCACGTCTGCCAGCTCTTCTTCGAGTTTTTCCAATGGCATAAATATCGTTGGGATTTATCTTTATTTAAGTCTTGGCAATCTATTTTGATTTTAAGCCCGCAAAGGCTTTATGAAGTTTAACGTTTATTGTGATTAGCATGAAAGCAGTAATACTGGCAGGTGGCCTCGGCACTAGGCTGCGCCCGGTGATCGGGAACGGCAATTCCAAGGTGATGATAGAGTACGCCAATAAGCCTCTTCTTCAGAGAACGATCGAACTTCTGCGCGACAAGGGTTTCAGCGAAATAGTTCTGGTCGTCAGCCACATGAAGCATAAGATAATGGATTATTTCGGGAACGGTGAAAAGTTCGGAGTGAAAATTGATTACGCGTTCCAGGCAAATCCGAAGGGCGGGACTGCAGATGCTGTTAGATATGCGAAGAATAAAATAAACGAGGACAAATTTTTGCTTTTGTACGGAGACAATATTTTCGACCCGTCTAGTATCGAAAAGCTGATGGTCAACAGGTTCGGTTTCGACGGCGTTCTTTGCACCAAGGAAGTTTCGAATCCCTCTAAATTCGGAATACTCGAAATCAACGGCACGCTTGTCAAAAAAATCCATGAGAAGCCGGAAGTTCCTCCGACAAATTTCGCGATGACCGGGCTGTTTATTTTGCCGAAAGATATTTTTTCAGCAATCGATCGGACAAAGGTTTCTTCGCGCGGAGAATACGAGCTGACAGATTCGATACAGATTTTGATTGACAGTGGTAAAAAGATTGGCTACTGCAAACTTTCAGGATATTGGTTAGACCCGCGTGACAAGAACGAGATAGACGAAGCAAACAAGCTGATCAACCAGACCAACTGATTTTTAGAAAATTATTATTTTAATTCTTCCTTCTTCCATTCTTCCGGCCTTTTCTTTCCCTCTTCTATCGCGAACTTTCCAAAGAACGTATAGTCCTCCTCAGGAGATTTAAGCATTCCTTTCAGCGGATCGAAATAATGTTCCTTGATCATCGCAAACTGCCTGTCTGGAGAGTAGAATCCTTCCCTCGACACCCCGTAAAATTCCATCGGAAGCTTTGTCGGGTCCGTGTCTTTCTCGAGATATTCCGCGATGAGCCTGAGAGACTGGACGCTTGTCTTGATGTATTCTCCGGGATTCTGCCCGCCTCCGCGTTCAAAAATGAAGACGCCTTCCTCGAATCCTTTCTTGCGCAGCTGGTACAGCCAATTGTAAATATGTCTCTGGTCCTCGGATCCGACTTCGATCGGCATGTGCCTGTGCAACGGCGTCGGCGAAAAGAGATGCACTGCTTTCAAAAATTTTCCGACATCTTCCGGCGAGGATTTTATTTCATTGCTAGGATCAAGCGCATTGTGTATGTAATGCTCGAAATCGATGAGGATCCCGAATTCGTCGGAAAATTTTCTCATGGACTTGACGAAATTGTAAATCTGATTCAGGTGGACTATCCTCTGCCTGCCTAGAGCGTACTGCTGCGATAGCTCAGGATTCTCGAACACGAAAGGTATCTTCAATATGTTCATCTTCTCGAACGCGGTCTTGTAGAAAAATTCCGGAGTCGGTTCGCTGCCGCCGTTTTTTTCCTTCCACAATCTTTCCCTTTCACGTATTGAATCCAATGGTGGCGCTGCTTGGAAATGTCCCATTATGTAACGGACTGAAACCGCCGCTATCAAATCGGGAGCGCCTGACAAATCGACTTTCCAATTTTCCTTGTCAATCAGCGATCCCTTTTTTCCGAGTTCGTACTTGTACCAGTTTTTCGCCAGGTTTTCCAAAGTTTCCGACTTGAAAAATATCCCCCACACAGGCTCGTTCGGGTCGTCTTTTTTCAGCTCCATGTATTTCGCGATGATCAGGTACGCGATTTCTTCGTTGTCGATCTGTCCCTTCGACCCTCTTTCCTTTGTGTGCTCGACCCATATGCGATACATTACTTCGCGAGATTTTGCAGGATCCTTTTCGAAAAGAGTCTTCAAGGTATCACGGCCTCCCTTGTGCCCTTCGATTATTTCTTTGAGCAGCTCTTCACCGATAATTTTGTCGATTTCTTCTTGAAATTCCTTTTTCACGCCGTAATAGCTGCTGAACATTATCGAGAACGTTTCGAACGGCATGAGAATCTCGAGCAAATATTCCTTGAACCATTTTTTCAGTTCGTGCTCCTCGTTTTCGGATTTGCTTTCCCAAAGGCGCGTGAAATCGGAGATTCCGTCAAATGCTACGCTGGCTTCCGATCTAGTTCTGAACGTTGCTGGGAAAATCCCAATCGGACCAGCATTCGACGCATGGAAGTTTATGAATTTCGGTTTGTATTTTTCATTTTCTTCCTTTACGAACTTGAGCCACATGTGGTCGAGATAGTCATGCAATCTTGAATGCGAAATTCTCCAGTAGACTTCGACGGCCGTGTCCCATGCGACTGTCTCGTTGATTTCTCCGTGTAAGCTCCATCCTATCCCGAGGCTGTCAACGCCTTGCTGGACCGAAGCCATCCATCCTGGCTGTATGAATTCCGCCGGGCTTTCCACGTCGACTTGCACGAACTTCACACCATAAGTTGTAATTGACAAAAATTTTGCGCCTAGCCCGTAAATCAGTTCGGGCGGAGTAGATCCCCCTCCGATCATCGCCATTCCGCTCGACACTGCTATCGTATATTTGTTACTTTTCTCATCTGACATTTTTACTTCCCACTTCTAAATTTTTATCAGAAGCCCGCAGAGCTTTTAATAAATTTCACAATTGGAACATACGCAAAGTTTGCCATCTCTTTGAAATACACCGAAGATACTCTATCGACAAAATCGACTTCGTAATTTCCTGGTTTTATAAATTCTATGTTCTGCGCGAATTTGTTCACTATTTTGTCGAGTGTCATTATCGGCCTGTCGGCGGGAGTTTTCTTTTCCTTTACCGGCTCGTCTTTCTTTTTATTCAGATAAGGATAGTCTTCTTTGAACATCTCTTCTATCTTTTTTCCGCCTGCAGTTTCGCCAAGCATGTCGCTGATGTACGACTCGAATTCTTTTTCTTTTATTTTTAGCTCGAGCATCCTGATGAGAATCACATTCTGGGTGTCGAGCGAAAGCTGCATTTGATAACTGGAATCTCCGAAAGTCAAATCTTCGAATTCGGAACCGTCAGCTCCTCTGAAAACCGTCCTGAACGTCGGGATTTCCATCGTCTGGAAATATTTCGTGGCCTGCCAGCCTTTTTTGGAATAACTACCGACAAAATCGTTTCTTACATCAATCAAATCTTTGGTGGTCAATGTGACATTCACATTGTAATTTTCTCTGTAATATTTTTCCAGCTCCCCTCTAAAATAAAGGACCCACTTGTCGAGAGGTTCCACGCCTGTCGGGGATTTTTGAATCGTATCCTGCAGTTTCTCGGCTCCCAAATTTTCTCTTATCTCGTCCTTGAATTCCTGAGGAAAATCCGACTTGGCTATTGAAACTTTTTCATCGATGGCCTCGAAATACGCCTTGTGAAGTTCTGGAATCACAAAAGGTTTCCACGCCCAGACTTCCGCGACTTCTATCGACACGGCTTGTGTTGAAGGCCTCATCCATGAAACACTTCTGATTATTCCTCTGCCTTCCTCGGTTTCTCCCAGCTCTCTTATTCCTTTGAACCTCATAATGTACGGCTTCGCCATTTGCCTGTATTCGTCGATCGATTTTTTTCTCGCTTCTACTAATTGTTTTAATCTGACAAATCTTTCCTGAACTGTTGTTTTGAACATTTTTTTCCATTCTACAAAAAGTTTGTTTTTTGTTGCAAGCACAACCCCCTCTGCCTCGGTAACATTGTAATCGCTTGAAATTTTTCTGGGGTCGGTGTCGGATTCTTTGAGACGCATGAAATCGACGATAATTGTCGGCCATCTCGCTGCGATAAGTTTGAGAGCTACGCCTTCGCCCGTATGAACGTCGACTTGGTCGATAAATATTGAGCGGAAAGTCTGTAACTTTTCTTTCGCGGTTTTTTCGTCCTTCTTGTCAGCAGCCTTTTCGAGTTCTTCAAAGGAATCGAGATACTCTTTATACTTTCTCAAATCGTGATTCAGCAATTCGTAATCGCCGACTGATGTCTGTATTCCTGCGAGAGCGCTCTTGATCTGCCCTTCGAGCTGCTGCTTCTGCTGGACAGTGAGCTGGTAAAATTGCGGATGCACCGGCGAGATTTCCGTCCACTCATCAACTTTGTTGACATCGAATCCCATCTTCGACAGCTGGAACAAAAGTCCGAAATACAGGCCGCTCGCCTTTCCCAGAGGCAACGTTACATCGATTTCGGTTCTCTGACTGAGCGGTGCGACCTTCCATATTCTTCCCGGAACTATTCCTGGAAATTCCGCCGCAAGCCCGATTTTTCCCGAAGTCAGGTGTTTCTGAAGTGTTGTTCCGCAAAAGCTTGACATTGACTCAACCCGCGAAAAGCATGAACGCTCCGACGGCCATCAAGACGAATCCCACAAGAAGTCCACCATGGGCAAGTGGCTTGGGTTGGTAATCGAGTATGAACGGAAACAAAAATGTAATTACAGCCCCTAGAAACAGGATGCCTGCTCCCGCTATTTTGACGAATACCATCGAGATTACCTATAATACTTATTTGTCTTATAATAACTAAAATTTAATAGAAGATTATGGTAATTTTCGCGAGGACAAAACTGACTATCGAGGAAGACTGCATGCTTCCGACTCCGAAGCTTCTTCTCAACTATTCCGGGCCTAATCCGCAGAAAGTCTATCCGAAAATCATGGAGCTGTTGAAATCCGTGTTGAAGATCAAGCCCGAGAACATACAGGAAAAAAAATTCGAATGGAGCCGTTCGGCTGTTCCCGAAAAATTTTCCGGCGAAATAGAGGCGTTCAAGGATCTTGACAGGTTTTCGTACATCCTTCTCTGGGTGGATTTCAGCGGAAGCGTGAAGCCGAGCAAGGAATTCGGAAAGGAAGGAGACATAAAAGTAGTTATTGACGGGGTTCTGAGGACAGATTATCCGCAGGACACCGTATGGGAAAGGAGCCTTCTCTACGAAATTTTCAGGTCCGTGTGGCATAAAATTTTTTACGAGGAAAAAAGATTCAGGTACAAGGAAGTCTGCAGGGATTCGATGCTCACATTGCAGAACGAGATAAAAAGTTTCCTCAACATTTTGCCGAAGGAATAATAAAAATAAAATTGTGAACTAAAAATCAGAGTTGTTGAAATGGGATTTGTAATTCAGGACGACGCGCTCGCGCCAAGAAAAGAATTGATTTTGGTATACGACGGACCAAACCCGGTATCGATATATCCGCAAGTCGATCCGATGATGAGGACCATTTTCGAAGCCAAGGGTACCCACATGTTCGAACCGGTTTTCAAATGGGACGCATCAGGTGATCCGAGATCTTTTTACATAAAAGTCCAAGTCAAGAAAGGGATTGACAGGTTCACTAAATTTGAAGTAAACGTTCTTCTCTGGGGCACTCAGCCCGCCGACAAAACGAAGACGGGGAACGTGAAAATAATAATCAGCGGTTTCGTCAACACGGATTTTCCTGCGAGCAAACTTTTCGAAAAATATCTCTACACGCCGTTTTTCTATCTCTACAACATAGGCTACTACAACAAGATACGCAGGCAGTACGTCCAATGGGTCCGCGACGGAATTTACAAGCTCGAGTCGCAGATAAGGCAGAAGTTTAATATGCCGCAAAGCGAAAATCAGTTCAGGCTCACAGAGGAAGCTCAATAAAATAAATTGGTGAATGTATAATGGATTTCGGATTTCTGAAAAAAATTTTCAGTTTTGGGAAAAAGAATGATGACATGTCGCCGGACGAAATAAAATCCCTCGAAGCGAAATACAGATTGCCTTCATCGTCGCCGTCTCAGCCTTCAATCGCGACAGCAACGACTCCTGCGATTTCAAATTCCAACTCGCCGTCTCCTTCGTCCGGAAATATTGCTGCCGACAACATCAAGGCTAAGCTGGACCTGATGACCATGCAGATGGACGGGATGAAGATACAGTACGAATCGCTGAACCAGAGGCTGATACAGATTGAAAATATGGTCCGCTCTATTTACGAAAGCACGAGGCCTTCTCCCACTTCGAGATACTGATTTCTCGCGGACGTGTTCAGGTAGTCGTTGCAGTTTTCGCAGATCCAATCCCCGTCATTCTCGACCAGATTGTTGGAATGGTTCTCGCACGTCTCGCAGATGTTTATGTCGGTGCTTCCCCTTTTCTCGCTCAGCATTATCGGCGAGAGGTTCCTTATTTCGTCTATCATCAGGAATCCTGTTCCTGCGAAATCGAAATTGAAGAGCCTCACGAAGCTCTGCGCAAGCCACGGATCCTTGAAGAAGATCCACTGGAAGACTTCCTTGACGTAGCAGTAGATGCAGAACACCGAATCGGTCACGTTCCTGCACTTTATGCAGAATTCCGAATTGTGCTCGCTTGAGAAATGCCTGTCGAGTGAATGATGGAAGGTTTCGAATTGCAAGGCCAGCGCGACGGACTTCGACTCCATCCATTTTTGGACGTCCTTATGCAGGCAGTCGGCGCATATGAAATTGTAAATTGGCTCCAGACAGATGCTGCAGATCGACGTTTCTTTCATTACGTTTGTTGCCCAATTCATTCGTTATCATGCTCCTTTCCATCCCGCCTCTATTCTAATATTTTGCGCAATATATATACATTGCCTCTAAAAAAACCGAGAAATTTTCTTTTAATAACTAAAAAAACTGGCAATAATTGCTAGTAGCCTATAAAAAAACTAAAAAACAAATATAAATATAACCTAGTTTAAAGAATTATAGCTGGCCCGAATGAAGAGCAAAATTAATTTAGACAATACGAACAGATTCCTCATTTCCGAACTTATCAAAAACGGCAGGGTAAAATATACGACTCTTGCAAAAAAACTGAACGTCACGCCCGCCGCGATAAAGGAGCGCATTGAAAGGCTGATTAGGAACAGGGTCATCAGGCCAACTGTCGTCATCAACACGATCGAAATGTTTCCGATCAAGGCGAATATCGGGGTCGAGGCCGACGCGGAAGGAGTAAATATTCTTGTCAAAAAATTGAGGAACAGCCCGCTCGTCGTTCAGATGACGAGGACTTCCGGCAACCACAATTTGACTATGGCCGTAGTCGCCGAAAGCTACCAGCAGCTCGAGATGTTTCTCGACCACCAGATCAGGTCGGAGCCCGGGATAAGGCACGTCGAAGTCAACATCGGAAACGCGTCTTCCATAGTTCCGGAATTCGAGCAGGTCAGGCTGTTCTACGATCCGGACGTCAAGATGACTCCGTGCGGGATGTTCGTGACGGGAAACGAATACTGCGAGTACTGCCCGCAGGAGCAGCCCAAAAAAAGCGTGGAATGATTTATCTTTTTACGTGCATGGTGATTAGATGGAGCCGAACGAGAACAAAAAAGAAGGTAAGGTTGAGCTGCTCGACTATCTGAAGAAAAAGATAGAGGACATGCCGGAGACGCAGCGCACGAAAATATTCGGTGGGATTTTCACGAGAATAATTTCTGTTCTGGCCGCGAGGCTGATAAAGTACGAAGGCTACAGCATAACCAACACTATATTAAAAAGGGAATTGAACGAGATCGGAAAAAGGGACGCGAAAGTTCTCGCCGAGATTTTCGGAATAAAGGGGAAAGGCCCTGAAAATTCCTCGCAGATTTTGAAAATAGCCGCGCTCATTTTGGGATTCAAGCTAGACGTGGAAAAAGGAGAAACCGTAGTCAGGGAATGCCCGTTCGCCATGCTAGCAAAAGAAATGAAGGAACCGATGTTATGCAACATATGCTCGGATTACTGCCAAGGAATCACGAACGAGATAATTGGGGATAATGCAAAAATTGAAGGAACACATAACATTGAAATGGAAAAGCCCGAGTGCTATTTCAGGATGAAAATGAGAACCGAATAGATTTTTCCGAAAGGGAAAAGGTTTAAATCTGTTTCAATTAAGCATAATAAGTATTATGTCGGAACCTCTTCAAGTCGGAGCAGGAGAAGAATTGATAAATTTATCCAAAATTCTCGGAACAAAAATTGACAAATGGATTGAAGAAAACATTTTGCCGACAAATTCTCAGCCAACTGAAATGTATGATAGCTTGAGAGAATCCCTTGAAGGTGGAAAGGGATTGAGAGAGCTAGCAACTTATCTTGTAGCTGAATCTCTCGGGACCGACCCAGATAAAACAATTCCACTCGGGGCTGGCTCAAAGTTTGCACAAACCTCTTTTGTAATATTGGATGGTATCAACGACGATGAATATTTCAGGCGCGGTAAACTTGCTCTCTTTAGGAGAATCGGCGTTACGAAAGCGCAGCTTGTTTATTCTGAAGCACTTGTTAAATCGTTCCAATGCCTAAATGCTGCGAAACCTATCTGGGGAGAAAATATTACTGACAGAATTTTGAACATCTGGACACAGATGATGGTGACGACTGGAGAGGGGCAGTATTCAGAATACATGAAGACGATGAAAAGAGATTTTCGAAACTGGACCGAAGAAATGTATTTTGCAGATGCGACTGAAAAAGCTGGTGACTACACGCTTGGAACTCCGTTTGCAGCAGGAGCAATTATAGCAAACAAAGTAAATGGTTATGTAAATGATCTTAGAACTCTTGGAAGAATTGTCGGTGGCAGAGTTTTCCAGCCGATTGACGACGTATTGAATTTGAAATACCTATTGACATTGGACCCGCAGTTGTTAATTGGCAAGCGCGTTTCTGATTTACAAAAACTTGAAAAGGAACTGCTTGACAAGATACTTGGTAAGTATGGAAAAGAACCAGGAGGGGATATTTTAGAAGGAAAACATACTTTACCAGCTAATCATTACATATCACAAATAATGAATAATCAATCAAAATTGGAAAAATTCCAAAATACTTTTGGAAAAAGAGATTCCTTTTATGATCAAGTTATAGACTTGGTTTACGAAATGAAAGACAAAGATTCAATTGAATATGGAATGATGAGAGCAAAGGAAGAAAAAGAAAAAATTGGAGTTCTAATCGAGGATAGGTTTAAGGACAGTCTTGATAAAGGAAAGAAAATTATGAACCTTATAGATTTTGTGTATAACCGAACATGGTAGACAACTGTTTATAAATTTCCGATTCTTATCTAGATTTGATTGAAATGATCGTCGGGCTTGTAGGAAAAACAAATTCTGGAAAATCGTCGTTTTTCAAATCCGCGACAATGATCGACGTGGAGATTGCCAACAGGCCTTTCGTTACGATCAACCCGAATGTCGGGACTGCCTATGTTATTGTCGACTGCGTATGCAGGGAATCAGGAAAGACATGCAGTCCAAAATACGGGATGTGCAAGGATGGCAAGAGATTTGTTCCAGTGAAGTTGGTAGACGTTGCTGGACTAGTTCCTGGCGCGCACGAAGGAAGGGGACTCGGAAACAAATTTTTGGACGACATACGTCAGGCTTCCGTGCTCATTCATGTTGTGGATTTTTCCGGACTTACGGACGAGGAGGGCAGGCCAACGACAGGAAGGAACCCGGAAGACGATATCAAATTTTTGGAGGAGGAAATTGATCTCTGGTTCGCCTCGGTGATACAGAAAGCCGCTGTGAAGATAGGAAAAGTAAAAACAAAATCGGATATTGTAAATGTGCTTGTAGAACAGTTGAGCGGCCTTGAAATTAAACGTGAACACATTGAAAATCTTATCGAGAAATTTTCGATTGAAAATGTCAACGAGTTCGCGCGCGAGCTGAGGAAAATTTCAAAGCCGATGATAATAGCGGCCAATAAGATCGATTTGCCGGAAGCCCAGGAAAATTTCGAGAAATTAAAAATTTTGAAATCCGTCCCGACTTCAGCAGATTACGAAATCGCTTTGAAAAAAGCCGCCGAGAAAAATTTGATAGATTATCTTCCCGGGAATAATTTCGAAATTAAAAACATTTCAAACGAACAACAGAAATCTGCTTTGGAAAAAATAAAAAAAATTGTCGGCAAGTACGGATCGACGGGGGTTCAGAAATGCTTGAACGATTCCGTATTCTCTCTGTTGAATTACATCGCAGTTTTTCCTGTTGCTGACGCCAACAAGCTAACGGACAAGGACGGAAACGTATTACCGGATGTTTTCCTTGTGCCTAGCGGAACCACTGTCAAGGAGTTCGCTTTCAAGGTCCATACGACGCTCGGCGAGAAATTCATAGCCGGGATAGATGCCAGGACGAAAAAGAAGCTCTCGGCCGATTACCAACTAAAAAATAGGGACATCGTGGAAATTGCGTTCGCAAAATAACATTTTATAACTAGACATCCAAATCTAATTGTTGGTTATGTATTCTCCTGAAATAGAAAAGGTTCTTAAAAAAAGAAAAATAAAGATAGGTGACTCGATAGAAATTGCGAAAGGCGAGGAGACCTACAAGGGAATAATCATGCCGAAGACAGAAGCCGGCGACAAGTCTGTACTTATTTTGAAACTGGAAAACGGCTACAATGTTGGCATGAGATACGAAAAAACCATGAAATTCAAGCTCGTCAAAAAGGGAACTCCGATAGAATTCAAATCTTCTGGAGAAAGCGTCGAAAAGGATCCTAACAAGCCGGACGTGTCAATCCTGGGATGCGGCGGTACGATAGCCAGCAGAGTCGAATACAAAACCGGAGCGGTGTTCCCAGCATTTTCGCCGTCCGATTTGGTAACTTCTTTTCCCGAACTGAAGGAAATTGCGAACATCGACGCGAAAAAAATATTTGACATTTTTTCCGAAGACATGACGCCGGACCACTGGAAAATAATTGCCGAAGAGGTTGCAAAAGAAATAAAATCGAAAACGGATGGCATAGTGATTACTCATGGCACTGATACGATGCACTACACGTCCGCCGCGCTGAGCTTCATGCTGCAAAATCTTCCGAGCCCGGTTGTTCTTGTCGGATCGCAGAGGAGCAGCGACAGGGGGAGCAGCGACAATCTCGTGAATCTCGTGTGTTCCACTATTGCCGCCGTGAAATCGGATGTCGCGGAGGTTTCGGTCTGCATGCACGGGGAAATGGACGACAATTTTTGCTATCTGCATCAGGGTACGAAGGTCAGGAAGATGCACACGACGAGAAGGGACGCATTCCAATCTATCAACGTGTCGCCGTTCGCAAAAATTTTGTTCAACGAAAAAAAAATCGAATATTTGAGAAACGATTACAGGAAGCGTAATTCAAAAGAGAAGTTTGTTCTTGATGACAAGATGAATTCGAATGTCGGAATTGTTTACATTCATCCCGGAATTAAGCCGAAACTTTTGGAATCAATGAAAAGGGATTACGATGGAATTGTAATAGCCGCTACCGGGCTGGGGCACGTCCCGACAAATCCGTCAAAGGACAAGCTGACAAAAAGTCTTATTCCGTCGATCAAAAGTCTTGTGGACTCGGGAGTTCCTGTTGTCATTTCTCCGCAGACAATTTTCGGAAGAGTCGATTTGAACGTTTATTCCTCGGGAAGAATTCTGAAAGACGCCGGTGTGATCGGCGACGGCGCTGACTGGACGCCGGAGACTGCTATGGTGAAACTGATGTGGGTTCTCGGACACACAAAGAAAATGAAAGACGTCAAAGAAATTATGGAAAAAAATATTGCTGGCGAAATATCCGGCCAGATATCCAGCGAATCTTTCCTGGTGTGAAAGATGGAAAATAAAAAATTCAGATCGGGTCTGGAGATTCATCTTCAGCTCGACACCAAGCACAAACTTTTCTGCAACAGCCTGACGACGATGAAGGAAAAGGATCCTATAAGAATCGTCACGCGCAAACAGCATCCTGTCGCAAGTGAACTGGGAAAAATAGACATAGCAGCGCAGCACGAACTTTTGAGAAACAGAATTTTCAAGTACCAAGTTTTCAAGAACGAGACATGTCTCGTAGAGTTAGATGAGGAGCCGCCGCATCCTTTGAATGTGGAAGCTCTAGAAATCGCGATACAAATTTCACTGATGCTTAACTGCAAAATTTCTAGCGAAGTCCAAGTTATGAGAAAAACTGTAATTGACGGAAGCACGCCGACAAGCTTTCAGAGAACGATGATAATTGGCATGGACGGTCACATAGATTACAAGGGAAGAAAAGTTCCGATTACGTATGTTGGGCTCGAGGAAGACGCCAGCGCGATAGTCAGCGAGAACGAGAAGGAAGCGGTTTTCAGATTAAACAGATTGGGCGTTCCGCTCGTCGAAATCGACACGGATATTTTGGAAGGCTTCACGCCGGAAGAAATTCAGGAGATTGCATTTACAATTGGGATGATTGGAAAATCCACAAGAAAAATGAAGCGCGGCATCGGATCAATAAGGCAGGACATCAACATTAGCACGAAAGGCGACAGAGTAGAAATAAAAGGCGTGCAGGATCTCGGCATGATGTCCAAAATTATAGAAATAGAAATTGACAGACAACTAAGCGCCAAGGAAATTTCCAAGGAAACGCGTTCAGTTAATCCGGACGGCACAACTAAATTCACAAGGCCGCTTCCTGGAGCAAACAGGATGTATCCTGAAACCGATATTCCTCCAGTAACAATCTCGAAAGAGACAATTCAAAATATTAAAAAGAATTTACCAGAACCATTGACAGAAAAGTTGCAGAAGCTAAAAACAAAATTCAAACTATCTGATTTGCTTGCGAAAGAAATATTGCGGTCCGATTACCTCGATCTTTTTGAAGAAATAATGGGCGGCAATAAATTGGAATCGTCCGTCGTTGCCAACACTTTTGTTTCGGTGCTGAAAGATTTGGAGAAAAGGGAGAAGATTCCGGTCGAGAGTCTTACCGACGCGCATTTCAAGGAAATTTTCAGTTTGCTATCAGAACGCAAGATTGCGAAGGAAGCGATTCCCGAAATAGTTAAACACTTGGCGAAAAATCCAGACGAGAAAATTTCAGCTTCGTTGAAGCAGCTGAATCTTGAGCAGATTTCGGAACAGGACATAGAAAAAATTATTCTGGAAATTTTGAAACAGCCCGGAATAGATCAGAACAAAGCAATTGGGTTAGTGATGAGCAAAGTGCGAGGCAAAGCCGACGCACAGAACGTGATCAAGCTCGTCAAAAAACATTTCGAGAAAAAATAATTTTTAATTCTCGTTGATTATCGGATACTCGTAATCCGTAAAGCAGATTGCGACGATTGCCGTTCCGAATTTCTTTATCGGCACGGTGCTTCTCGACACAAATTCTATTCCGCGCAAATCATAATCTTCTGAAAACCCGTTTTGAAAAAGTTCGTTCAGGCTCATTTGGAGAGATTTTCTCGCTTCCTCTTCGGTTTCTCCTCCGTGGTATTCGCAGACAAGCCCGCCGTACTTTTCTCCGGTCATCTTGTTGTAAAGCCATCCGAAAATAATCGCGGCTGTCGCGCGTTTTCCCTTTTTGGAATCGGCAGTCGCCATTATTGTTTCCATTACCGAACCGTGCACCAAATTATTCGGCTTCTCGACTCTCTGTGCAATCGCCGGCAAAATCGAGGAATAAACGATTATGTTGCATTTTTCTATCCCCGCATCCTTGAGCGCCAGATGATAAGAGCCAGCATGGACAGTTATGTCGCTCTCGCCGACACCCGAGGTTACGAAAAAATCTTTTGGAATTCTGTTTCCGATTGTCAATGTCTTGGACTGAAGAAGAAGAGTCTGCTTGTTTTTTAACATTTCCTAGGATCGTGCGTCTCCATCTTTTTGTTAAATAGTTATTATTGCAGGGCTGCTATTTAAATCTATTGGAAATTTTTTCTCAAAAAATTTTGTTTTGCAAACCAAGCTTATCCCTTGCAAGAACAAGTCCAAGGTAAGAATAGCTTAATGTCTCTTCTTTTCCTGTTGAAAATAGATTCAATGCTTCTTCGAAGGGGATTTTTACAACTTCTATTTTCTCGTCGGAATCGGGATTCTTTTTAGATTCGAACAGTTCACGGGCAAGATAGATGCTCACATTTGATTGGATGCTTGCCATGAACAGGCCTGAATATAATTTTTCTAATTTCCTGGCGTCCAATCCGACTTCTTCCCTGAGTTCGTTGTGCGCCTGCCTGATTCTCCCGTCTTCGGTCTTTTCATTGCACTTGCCTGCCGGAATCTGCAAAACATATTTTCTATGAGCTGTCCTCCACTCTTTACAGAGATACACGTTATTTTCCGAATCTATCGGAACAATTGCGACAACGTCTGGCAACTTTCTGTATTCTTGGTCATGTACCGTCCCGTCTCCAAAATCTACTTTTGCCATGACAACCTCAATTCCCCTTTTGTATACGGTCTCTTCACCAAGTATTTTCGGAGTATTTTTTTCTGCCAGTTTAATCAACTCGTGTGAATTTCGATTGTGTCCAGATCATTTAATTTGTAATCGAGCCCGACTTTTTGCCCGCTGAACTTTGTATTGTTAAATACCCGCGCAAACTTAAACGTCTTCAGAAAATCTTTGTGTATGTGGCTCGCAATGTCTTTTACAGTGGACCCAGCGGGCACAGTCACGGGAGGAACTATTCTCGGCTTGCCGGGAGATTTTGTGTAGACGCGTATCATTCCAAGCTTTTCCCAAATTTTTTCTTTCAGCTTTTCTAAACCAGTTCCTTCTTTCGCGGACACCTGAAACAATTCTTTTTTCGGCGCGATGTCAGACTTGTTCCCGACAATCAGTATGTTCCTGTTCTTCACGCCGTTGTCTTTCAGCATGCCAGTTATTTCGGCCAGCTGCATTTTGGTATCCTTTAAAGGATCGAGTAGAATTAAAATCAAATCGCAGCCGTGCAGCAAGCTTATCGCGTCGCTGTCGAATGTTGACGGTATCTCTATCAGCTGGATCAGCACTCCTTTAAAATCCACCATGCCGACTTTCGGCTCGCTTGTCGTGAAAGGGTAATCGCTCACCTGGACATTCGCATTTGTCAAAGACGACAGCAGCTGGCTCTTCCCAGAATTTGTGAGGCCCACTATGCAGACCTGCCCCGCCCCTTCTTTCCTTATCGAGAATTTCGGCTTGGACGAGGTCTTTCCGGATTTCATTTCTTTCAGAATAGCCAGCCTTTTCCTCAGCTGCGCGAGAAGGTTATGAGCTCCCTTGTGTTTCGGAAGCGTACGGATCATTTCTTCGAGGGCGCGGATTTTTTCTTCTTTGTTCTTCGCCTGGAAATATTTTTTCTCCGCAAGATAATATTCAGGTCCAGCGTTGACCGGCATAAATTAAATTTCCAATTCAAGAATAAATTAGTCCTCTTCTCCCATCGTCAAGTCGGAATCCTCGATTTTGACTTCCTTGGTGTCTTCCGTATTTTCTTTCCTTCTCGATCTCGACATGCCGCCAGTTCCCCTGAAAAGGGTGAGCTTGGCTTGCAATATTCTCTGTATCTCTTCCGGATTTGCCATTCCCTTCATCGTGAATTCGTCCTTGAATCCCCTGATGTCGACGTCCCCGAAATTCATTATCCTTCCCAGTATTCCTTTTTTGACAGAAACATCGGCGATGTTCTGGATCGGAACGACCAGCCTTTTCTTTCTCAGCAAACCTTCTATCTTCACGATCTCGTTCGTCGTAATGTGGTACTTTCTTATGAATCCTTCCATGATGGGCTCTTCCACAAGAAATGAAATGACCGACAGGATTCCAAGAATTATGAAGGTGTCCATCATCTCGTTGATGCTTCTCGGGACAAGACTGAAGCCTATGTCGAATCGGCCAACAAGCAAAATAAGAAAAGTCGCGACAAGTCCCGCCATTACGTAGTTCCAAAAATACGCTCTTCGCGATGTCTTGTAAAAAAGTCCCTTTTCCCCGACTTTCATAATCCTAACTTGTGGGATTTAGAATATATTTTTAGAATTTTCAAGAAAGTAAAATAAAAAAATTCTAATTTTTGCGATTCAGATTATCTTTTGTATCTTTATTCAGATTTTTCTTCAGACTCTTCCTCTTCAGATCCTGTCTCTTCCTCGGCCGTCTCGGAAGTCTCAGTCGACTCCTCGGCAGTCTCGGTTGATTCAGAAGATGATTCAGAAGCTGCACCGGCTTTCTCACCGATTGCAAATCTGTCTCTCACGTCGGTTATCTTTATTTTGGTCTTTTCACCCTGTTTTACGCCGTTTACGAAGACAACGAAGTTCTTGATGCGGGCGATACCGTCACCCTTAGATCCGACTTCGTTTATCTCAACGTCGTACTCTTCGCCGACTTTGACTGGCTTAGGCAAGTCCTCACGCGGTCCGCCGAAGCGTCTTCCTCCGCCGAATCCTCTGCCACCGCCGAAGTTTCCTCTTCTTTCAAATCTCATTTAAATTTCCTCCATTAGTTTACTTGGTTTTTTTTACAATCAAACGTAGAGTCCTTTTCAGAATTAGACTTTTAGTCCTTTCCTTGAGTTACTCCAGTTCTTTCGTTAATAATCTAGATACTATGACAGGTATTTAAGCTTTTGATTCTTCAAAATCTTACTATGCCCGGAAAGAGGAAAGTTGTAGACGTCTATCTCGAGTCGGCGAGGAAGCTGCGCGCCAGCCTTCCGAAATCGATAATTTTTCTCGGCGCCGCGATGCTCATCTGGCTTTTCGGCACGAACATACTTATTCCTCTCGGCACTGGAGTTCTGATATACGACACAGAGACGTCCAAGATAATCAACCTGATCGTGATTGTTTCCATATTCGTCATGATCTCAGCAACGTTCCGCGAGATAAGGGAGGTCGCCGACGCGAGCGCGGGATTCGTGATATATTTTGTCGGGAACGGAAGGAAATCCGTCGACGAGACGAGGCTCCACAAATTGAGAAAGACTTTTAGGAATCTTTCGTACGTCATCCTCGCGTCGATCGTATTTCTGATTTTCAAGCCGATACTCGACGGAATCCATCCAGCGCTGGCAGGAATAGTTCTTGTCGTGATTTCAATCTGGACGATAATCTCTCTGTACGCGGTCGTGATGGCGATGAGCAGCGAGATCGAGGAAGCTGCGACGTCGTTCTCGGAAAATTTGGAAAAGCAAATCAAGAAAAAGAAGTCATAATATGACAATTCAAGAAGAAATTGAAAAATTTATAGAAATTTTATCTGCTGGATTCATTGGTGCTGGTATTGGAGTTGCTATAACATTTGCAGAGAAAGTAACTTTTGTGGGACTCTTTGTCATTATTTCTTGGATTATGTTCATAGGTGGAATTATATTTATCATATCTCGTTCTTTTAGAATCAAAAAATATATTGAATTGAAACTGACAAAAAAATATAGTTTAATTAAAAAGAATAAAACATTCTTAATTAGAAAATTTTATAATAATAAAAATTGGTACGAAATTTCGCTTATTATACTTACTTTTATTGCAACAATTGCTGCTTTGATTACAACTTTATTTTCATTTTGGACTGTAGGGATAGCAAAAGATACATTAATTATTGCTCAAAATAGTTTTCAATTAGAAATTGACCCTACACCGTTATTAGATTCAAAACTATATTACGCTTTAAACATTATGCCAGAAAATCCACAGATTAATGGTACAATACCTACTCGTTATCCTCAAATAGAATTTAATTTATCAATTGCAAATAGGGGAACTACAGATACAGTAGTTATTTTAACTGCAAATTGTACTGGTAATTTTGAAGTAGATCACTCTTATGGAAATACTAAGTTTGCTCAATACTGTGGAAATGGTACTCTTTTATGGATTGATAGACAAATTTTAGATATTGGGAATAAATTAGAAAAAACATTTTATATAAAAACAAATCATGATCTAATAAATGGAGAGCGTATCAAAGGTAAAATTATATTTTATATATTTGACCAAACAAAACGTGTTTTTCTAACAAAAGAACTTCGTGTTAATTTATTTGCAACAAATGAAAGCGTATCAGGAACTTCTGTAATATCTTACAGTTAGAAATTATTATAGCACCGAGGGTGCGACCAGCAGCTTGGACGCGGCTCCTTTGTATACGTGAAGTTCCGCTAGGAACTTACTTTCATGTATTGGCCTCACATGCAGAAATAGTTAGCTAATTTAAAATAACAAACATTTAGCTTTTGCTTAACTTTATACAAATATGTTAGATGATTTACTAGCATTATCAAACAGTATTTCCGAACCAATAAAGAATAGTTTACCACCAAGTATTCAACCTTATTCAATTTTAATAATCTTTGCTTCATTATCATCATTTTTCGTATTGTTAACATCAATTTTACCATCAATTATCCAATTCTTAAAACAAGAAATTTCTGATTCAAAAGAAAGAGGTAAAATTACAAAATGGTTTTTACATTTGGATAATGTACAAAAAATTTTGGGATTAGATAAAGAAAGAAAAGACGAATCAAATTTATTGAAAAGTCAACAAATCATTATTTCTGTTTCGCTAATTTTATCTACTTTAGTTATATATCTCATTTCATGGTGGTTGAACGCATTTATTATAATATTTTTTGTTAATGCGATAATATTATTTTTATTGGGTATTTTTGGAATAGTGTTAACATTCTCACAAATATTCTTTGATAATTCAAAAATTGTTAATGCTTATTACAAATATTTGAGACCAGTAATTTTTTATTTTTCTTTGGAAGGAATTTTAGCATCAATTGCATTATACCCAAACATACTTAACAAGAATTTATATTTCTTAACATTACTTGCAATATATTTTCTGATACCAATTTTCATAGATTTGTTCAGCTTTAGATCCTTTTCTAAAGGACTCTTTGAAAAGAAAATAAAAAATTTAATGATGAAAAATATCGAGAGATTGCCTCAAATTAGTATCACTTATGACAATGGAAATATTATACATGGAAAAATTTATAACATATTCAATAAAGATTTTATTGTTCTAAAAAATAGATATAAGGAAACGTTTGCGTATTGGAAAAATATTCAATTTATTGAGTCTACAAACAATCTTCCTATTTTAGAAAATTTAAAATTAGTTAAACTCTGTGATAAAGGATTCGAAATTCTTTACCAATTAGCAAAATATGTCACAGTAACAAAAGAAGAAGATTTAATTAATCCACGACTTTCTCCAATAAGTCTAGTCTATTCAAACTCATTGATTTTCTTAGGTTCGGCTTTTAATGATGCATTAGAAGGTAGATACCCAAGTTCAGCTAATAATTTACGGGCCTCATTTGAAGCACATCTGTTACTTGAGAAACTTTATCGGGCAACAGATGAAGAATTAAAAATATACAAAGAACATAGAGACCCAACTAACGAGAAAACTTTCAATGCTTATTGGGATGTTTTTAGACCTGGTAAAATAATGGATTTGCTGCCAGCAGATATCAAAGAAAAGTTTAAACTTGCCTATAAAAGGATGAGCTCATATGCCCATTCTAGTGTATTTGGTATAATAGACAATGTACAAAAAGAAATGTTAGGAGAACAAAAAATTGTTGCTTTTGGTCCATCTTATCAAAGAGAGCTAACTGAAAGTCGACTTAAGGATATTTTAGCAATGATATGGTTAAATAGTTCAAGTATTTCAAGGATATTTTCTGATAGACTTTCAAATGACATAAAACAAAAAATAAATTTATGGGGTGATAAATTAGAAAATATCGGTGCATTTAGCAATAGTACTAACGCCTAGTCAATAGCGTTTAAATCTAATTATAACGCCACCACATTTTTCACAGATTCTCGTCTAACCTAAGAGCAAAAGTTGCAAGCGGAGCTGTATCTGAGATGATGCGCCGAGGGTGGGATTTGAACCCACAAGAGCTTGCGCTCGCTGGTTTTCGAGACCAGTGCCATACCGGGTTAGGCGACCTCGGCATCCAATACTTATTGTTTATCTGCAACAGCAAAATCTTTAACTTCGATGTAACCTGATTGTGTTTTGGAATCCCAAATCTTGGTAAAATCTTTTATGTTAATTCTTTTCTTGAAAATCGGGCAGTCTAAAACAAATGATTCCGCTTCTCCGCCTTCGAATCCGGGATGTATCCCGTACTTCTCGTGCAACTTTTCAAGATCGCCAATCACTTTGTCGTCAACGATTTTTCCCAGCCAGCTCTCGTCGAATCCTTCAGCGGCGACGGCAGTGATCATAATTTTGAAGCCTTTCTTGACCTCTTCTCTTAATCTTTCAATCTGGTCCGCCTGCCACAAAGGAGCGATGCTTTGCAATCCAAGTTCCTTACAAATATTATCGACCCTCGTCTTCTGATAATTGCTCGCCAATGCACCAGAAACTACTCCGTCAATTTCATTTTTTATTTTCTCCAAAACATTTTTCAAATCATCCAATTCCTTTTCTTTTTCGCCTTCCGTCTCTGCCATTATTTGTTTTATCCCCATCGATTCAGCCTGAAATTTTGTGAATTCAATCAACGGCTTGTGAAACATCCATGAATCTGCTTTTCTCGGCTTCATCGTGATCAAGTATTTTATCTCGTGCCCTTCTTTCATCGCCTGAAAAATTGCGTAGACAGAATCCTTTCCTCCGCTGAACAAAGCTGCCAGTCTCATATAGCATCGTTTAACAGTTTTGAATTTTTAAATCTATCCGATGACACTATAGAGACATGGGTCTTCTGAAAAATCCGATTGAAATCAGAGATTATCAAAAAAACATTGCAGAAGTCGCCGGCGAAAAAAATACCCTTGTAGTAATCCCAACCGGAATGGGAAAGACTTTGATTGCAGTTTTGATAGCGATAAAAAGATTGGACAAATTTCCCGGCAGCAAAGTTCTGATCACCGCTCCCACCAGGCCGCTTAACGCGCAGCACCAGAAAACCTTCGCGCAATTTACCGAAATTGCGGACGAGGACGTTGTGCTCGTCACGGGAAAAATAAATCCGGATGACAGGAAGGAAGTTTACAAAAGAGCCGAAGTTGTGATCGCGACTCCTCAGACGATTGAGAACGATCTCGAGTCTGGAAGAATTAATCTCGCTGATTTTTCATTTGTTGTTTTCGACGAAGCGCACAGGGCCGTGAAGGATTACGCGTACCCTTACATCGCCAAAAAATACATGCTGCAGGCGAAAAATCCGCTGATACTAGCGCTGACAGCATCGCCCGGAGGGACGCAGCAGAAAATCAACGAGATAATCCAGAACCTTTACATCAAGGCCGTCGAGATTAGGACGGAGATCGACACCGACGTGGAAAAATACGTCAAGCAGATCGAGAGGGAATTCATCTACGTGAATTTTCCGGAAGAATTCAAAAAAATAAAATCGCTACTCGAGGAGGTTCTGAAAGACGACCTTTACTGGCTGAAAGAGAAGCATTACATCCCGATGTACAGGCCGCCGAAAAGAATGCTGATAGCATTGCAGAACAAAATCGGGGCTCGGTACGCGGCGACGAAAAATTACGGGCTGATATGGGCGATCATGCGCTCCGCCGAAGCGATCAAGCTGGAGCACGCAATCGAGCTGCTCGAGACGCAGGGAATTTCTTTCCTCAACGAATATTTCAAAAGGATTTCGGCAAGCGCGAAGCAGACCGATAAAAGATTGCTGAAAAACCAGAAAATTGTTGACGCGATAAAAATCGTAGAAGACCTCGATTCGAAAGGGATCGAACATCCCAAGCTGGAAAAATTGAAAGAAACCGTTCTCCGAATGCAGAAAGAAAATCAGAAAATAAAGATAATCGTTTTCGCGAACTTCAGATCGGCTGTCGACAAGATTACGAAAATTCTGAACGATGCCGGAGTCCCGACCGAGACGCTTGTCGGCCAGGCCGTGAAAAACGGGAAGGGAATGACGCAGGAGGAGCAGGTTGATACATTGCAGAGGTTCAAGGCGGGCGAGTTCAATGTCCTGGTCGGAACTTCTGTGAGCGAGGGAGGGAGTGACGTCCCTGCAGTCGGCTACGCGGGTGTCTGCGAGCCGGTCGCTAGCGAGATCAGGAGCATACAGAGGCGCGGAAGAGTTGGCAGGCAGGTGACCGGGAAAGTTATCTTCCTCATTACGAGGGACACGAGAGACGAGGCTTACTTCTTCGCGTCATTGCAAAAAGAAAAAAAGATGAAAGGGATATTGTACGGGATGAAGCAGAGCGGAAAGGTCGGAAGCAAAAAGACTTTGGTTGATTGGGTGAAATGAAAATGCAGACTCAAAAAATTCTGAGGGATCCCGGAAAGGTTCACATCATAGGGGACTACAGAGAAAAAGAGGTTATTGCGAATTTGGAAAAGCTCGGTGCGACCGTCGTCAAGAATTCTTTGGAGGTCGGAGACTTCATCGCAAGCGACAAGGTCGTATTCGAAAGGAAATCCCACAGCGATTTCGTTTCTTCGATAATCGACAGCAGGCTTTTCGAGCAGGTTGAAAACATGAGGGAGAATTTCGAGAAAGTTGTTTTGATTATCGAGGGCAGCTCGAACAGGAACATAAGCGAGAATGCGCTGTACGCCGCTCTGGCGTCGATCGTTGTCAGGGACGACGTCTCCGTGCTGTCGACAAGAAACCCTTACGAAACGGCGCAGACAATTTTTTGGATCGTAAAAAAAGAGCAGGAGGAGCACAGGCACGACATTGTTTTCAAGGTCGGCAAGAAACCCGTAGAAGACAACAAATACAAAGAGATGATTGTTGCTGGTTTGCCTGGAATCGGTCCGGTAATTTCGAAGAGGCTCCTCGAACATTTCGGATCTGTCGAAAAAATATTTTCGGCGAGCGAGGACGAATTGCAAAAGGTGCACGGCGTAGGGAAGATAATTGCGAAAAATATTAGAACTCTGATTACCAAGAAATATTAGGTGAAATCATAAGGTCCTTGATCGTCGGCATTGATCCCGGAACAACGGTCGGAGTTTCTATTCTTGACACGGAAGGAAATCTGGTTTACACAACGAGCAAAAAGAACGCGAGCAAGAACGACATAATAAGTCTGGTCTCTTCATTTGGGAGGCCCGTCATAATAAGTTCTGACAAGAATCCGACGCCGAGATACGTCGAGAAAGTTTCTACTTCGTTCGGATCAAAATTATTCTTTCCCGAACAGCCGCTGCCTGTCAGACAAAAGCACAAGATCACCCGCGAATTTTTCGACGAGATAAGCAACGCGCACGAGATGGACTCGCTTGCAGCTGCAATAATAGCCTGGAAAGCGAATAGGAAATCAATAGAAAAAAACAGCAAGAAAGCAGGCGACATGTCCGAATGGCTAAGAAACAACCGAAGAGGAAAGATCTGAACAAAAGGCTGAAATCGCTCGCTGTATTTCTCGTCAAGTTGAACCTTCTTGCAATACCGCTCTACGCGATAATTTATTACAATCTCTCGTTCGTCCAGTTCCAAGATTTTGTCGCGACAATTGCGTTCTATCTCTTGAAAATTTTCGGATACAATTTTTCGATCGAAGGCCACAGCCTCTTCCTTTTTTCTCAGGAACAGTTCGTGCAGGTGGACATATCGTGGGACTCCTCGGGATGGAAAAGCCTCTACGTACTTTCCGCTCTCGTCGCCGCCACGCCGTCAGTCGTCTGGAAAAGAAAATTGAAGTTCCTCGCTTTCGCGCTGCCGACATTATTTACCGTAAATATTGTGCGCATACTGACGACGATAATCGTCTCTCTGTCGTTCGGCGCCGAGAGTTTCGAGAAATACTTCGATTTCATGCACCTTTTCCTGTGGAGCTCCGTTTCTATAATCACAGTACTGGCGATGTGGTACGTTTTCCTCAGAATGGAAAAACATAATATTAGGGAAAAATAACTTAATTTAGGTAACATGGCAACGGATTCTCTCGATGACAAAGTAAAGATGAGTCTTCTGCAGACCGAGAAAAGGCTGGTCGAGCTCGACATGGCCGTCACGGAGCTCAGGGACCTCAAGGAAAAGCTTGGGGAGTTCGATCCCGCGCAGCTGCAGAAACTTTCCGACATAGACGAGATGAAACAGAAGGTCGAGGATCTTGAAGACCTCATCATGGTCGAAAACGCTGGTATCATAGAATTGAAAAACATGATTACCGGAGAATCCGAAAAATCAGCCGAACAGGCGCAACAGCCTGTGCAGCAAACTGAAGTCAAGCAGGAACTTCCTCAGGAATTCCACGACAAGATGGCGGTCCTTGACCAGATTCAAGGCAAAGTGAAAAATATAAATCAGGTCGAGCAGCAGATACAGAACATTTCTTCGGAAATCTCGTCGCTGAGAAACGATTTGACGATTATGAAAACTGTCGCGCCTGGCGTGAAGCTTGGTCCGGACTTCCAGCTTCTTTCCATAAAGATTGACAATCTGAAAAACATAGTCGACGACCTCCTCACAAGAAAAGTCGAGCTTGACATGAAGATGGAAGGCATCGAGAAAAACGTTTCATTTTTGCATTCGATGGGGACTGGCAAATTGTCGGACGACATACGGCGCGAGATCGACATAATAAAGAGAGACTACTCGGTCACCAATTCGAGATTGGATTCTCTGGAAAACGTAGCGCACGATATTTCTGAAAACATGATGAAGGTCGAGTCTTCCGTTAGCAAGTTCGAAAGTTTTGAGAAGGCCTCGGCGTTCGGCAAGGAATTGGAATCGAAACTGGATCAGTTCAAGTTCGTCGAGGGCGAGATGAGGAGGCTGTCAAGCAGGATTGAGTCTGTGTACGACAACATAGACAAGAGACTGGACAAGATAAAGAACATTGAGAAGAAATTCCCAGAAGTTTTGGAGAGCATAGAAAAAACCAACAGGGAGATCGACAGCGTAAAGATACTTGCGTTGGATCGCGCGAAAAAGGAGGACGTCGAAGAGAGAATTTCCGAGATCGAGAAAAAGATACAGCCGAGCATGTCGGAAGCGCTTAACAACCTTTCGAAGAAAATTGACGAGAACAAGATAATGATTTTGCAGCGTGCGAGGAGGGAAGAGCTGGACGGAATTAGCAGGAGGCTGGGGGATCTCGACAAGAAAATCGGATCTGTCAAAAGTGGGAATATTGATGAAAAAATTTCTGAACTTCAGGGTCCGGTTTCGATTCTCAGCGTGCAGATATCCGAACTTCTTGGGAGGATCGTCATGCTAGAAAGCAGGCTCGCAAACATGGAAGCCAGCGCCAGGGAAGCGCCGTCCCAGCCTATTATTATAGAGTAAGGGCACAGGTTTATAAGTTTTATATTCGAATTAGATTAAATGCCGGCGGCAGGATCAACGGTAATCATTACAGAGAAGCCCGACGCGATGACGAAGATTGCGCAGGCGCTATCAAACGGAAAGGCAAAGAAGATTGAGAAAAGGGACGCGTTCTGGTACGAGTTCACGAGGGAGAAAAAGAAATTCATTGTCGGATGCGCGGTTGGCCACTTGTTTGTGCTCGACACGGTGAAAGACGGAACGGGCTGGAAGTATCCGATATTCAACGTGCAATGGGTGCCTACTCACATCAAGAAGGGCCACGAGTTCTCGCAGAAATATTTCGAGAACATGCAGGAGCTCGTGAAGAACGGAAACGAATTCATAGTCGCTACAGACTACGACACCGAAGGCGCTGTGATAGGATACAACATCTTGAAACTGATGGCTGGAAAAAACAAGGCAAAGAGGATGAAATTCTCGACAATGACGAAAGACGAGCTGATAGATTCTTTTGAGAACGCCGCGGCGAACATAGATTACAACCAGGTCGAAGCGGGTCTGACGAGGCACTATCTGGATTTCTTCTGGGGGATAAATCTGACGCGCGCTCTCACTCTTGCGATGAAAAATTCCGCTGAAAAGGGATTTGCAATTTTATCTACAGGAAGGGTGCAGGGCCCGACGCTCGGCATGCTTTTCGACAAGGAAGCCGAGATCAAGAAATTCAAGTCGACTCCGTTCTGGCAGCTCGAGCTGCACGTGAACATGGACAAAAAAGATGTCGTCGCTAACCACGAGGAAGACAAGATCTGGAAAGAGGAACAGGCGCAGAAAATACTCAAGGAATCGAAGGGGAAAGACGGAGTCGTAAAATCCGTAAAGAAAAGGGAGTACAAGCAGTCTCCTCCTGTCCCGTTCAACACGACGGAACTTCAGTCCGAAGCATTCAGCCAGTTCAAATATTCGCCGACGCAAACATTGTCGATCGCGGAAAGTCTGTACCAGGCAGGTATCATTTCTTATCCGAGATCGTCGTCGCAGAAACTCCCTGCAAACATCGGCTACCAGAAAATTTTGAAGGCTCTCGCGACAATAAGATCTTATCAGAAATTTGCAAACGAGTTGCTGAATAAGGACAGGCTTGTTCCGAAGGAAGGCGCTCGTGACGATCCTGCGCACCCTGCAATATATCCGACATTCGAAGTCGGGGACATCGGAAAGATGACTTCGCAGCAGAAAAGATTGTACGATCTTATAGTCAGAAGATTCCTGGCTGTTTTCGGAGACGAGGCGACAAGGGAAAGCAACACGGTCACGATCGACGTAGGCGGGAACAATTTTACGGTTGTCGGCAAAAGGACAATAGAGCCTGGATGGACAAGCTATTACGGCCCGTACATGTCGACCGAGGAATTGATCCTTCCTGAATTGGAGATCGGCGACAAGATAAAAGTCACGAAGCTCGACCTTCTTTCGAAAGAGACGCAGCCTCCTGGAAGATACAGCCAGGGAAGCGTGCTGAAGGAAATGGAGAAAAGGGAGCTCGGAACAAAAGCAACGCGCGCAGAGATTCTGAAGACTCTCTACGACAGGAAATACATTCTCGGCCAGAGCATAAAGGTCACGAAGCTGGGAGAGGCCGTTATAAAATCGCTGAAGGAATATTCTCCGAGGATATTGTCCGAAGAGCTTACGAGGAAATTCGAGGAGGAATCGGAGCAGGTTCTCGGCGGAAAACTGAAAAAGGAAAAAGTTCTTGACGAGTCGAAGGAAATCCTGACCGACTTGTTGAAGGAATTCAAGGCGAACGAGAAGAAGATCGGGAAGAAACTTCTGGAAGGGCTGCAGATATCGAGAGAGGAGGAGAGGCATCTGGGCACTTGCGTGAATTGCAAGGTCGGGGAGTTGAAAATTTTGAGGTCGCGATTCAGCGGGAAATTCTTCGTTGGATGTTCCAGTTATTTCAGGTGCTCGAAATGCGGATTCACCAGGACGGCATGCAAGTGCAAGTGCGACATATGCGGCGGAGTGAAAGGCAAGTGCAAGGAAGCATGGAAGGACAAGAAATGGAACCCGTCGTGCCAGACAGGATATCCTCTGCCGGGGATGGCGAAGATAATCGCTACGGGGAAAGTCTGCGACAAGTGCGGCACTCCGATAATCCAGGTGATCAGGAAGGCGCGGCGCCCGTTCAGGATGTGCCTTGATCCGAAATGCGTGACGAAGGCGGACTGGGGAAAGAAAAAGGGTGCGAAGAAGAAAGCGGCTGTAGCAGCCGTTGTTGAAAAGTCTCCTAAAGTTGCATCGAAAAAAAAAGTTTAATAAAATACGAATTCAATTTTGATTGTGGCAAAAGCGCGGAAGACGAGCAACGTTGTCAATTTTTCATTGATGCTGCTTTTCATAATCGCAGTCGCGGTCGTGTTCTCTCTTGTGTTCACCAACCTGCTTTTGCCCGTGAACCTGATTTCGTCAAACAACGATGTGAAATTCGTTTTCACAATACTTTTGATATTCTCTTCGACAGTGTCGTCGCTCGTGGCGATAATAATTTACCTGATACTGTCCAAGAAGATTTCGACGCTGGGTTTGTAGCACCGGGAACAGAATTTTTTATTCCGAAAACTTTTTGAGAATTATTTTTTAGAAAGAACAAGCAGCCCGCCGACTATCCCGAGCAGCGATCCGATTAGAAATCCTCCTCCGCTAATCAGGCCGGTTGCCGAGAAAATCAATATCATCATTCCCCACGTGCTGCTTTCCTTTGGCTTTCCGGAGAGCGTATGCGCTGAATACAAAACCACAAGTCCGGATACGACCCCAATCACAGGCAAGTAATAGAATCCGCCCATCATTCCGAATGCGGACATCATTCCGTATCCTCCCATCATGTAGTTCATCATGTTGCCCATGGGACCGTAACCGCCAAAGCTCATTGGACCGAAACCCAACGGAATCAGGCTTCCGATTAATATCAGGATTCCGCCAATCATCGAAAAATAGAACGGCATGCTCGTGTTGTTTGACATGATTTTCTATACGTATTCCGAATGTTTAAAGTTAATTTGCAGGCAGGAATTCAAGCCGAAGGGAAGACCGAGAATGGAATCCGCTCCGCAGACCATGCACGTCAGATTGCGAACTCTCAAAGAGAAGCCGAACAACAACCTTGTCGAAAGATTCCATTCGACTTTTAGGGAAAGAGACAAGGTAATGAGGGGATTCAAAACCAAAAACACGGCACAGATTCTGTCGAACGGATTCAGAAATTATTACAATTTCATAAGACCGCATACAACTTTGGACGGATTGACACCAAGTCAAGTTGCGAATATTGACTTGCAACTTGAAAGAAATAGATGGCTTAGCTTACTAAGAAAGAAAATATAACTTATTCGTCACTTATTTCTATATCATTGAAATTTCCTAAAGACAGAAGATATTCTCTAATACCGCCTGTAGAGCTTATTAGTTTGAATTCTTCATGTAAGTCTGGGTTCCTAGTTTCTATAATCACAAGACCTTCTTTTTTTCCTATAGTTTCTTGTATTTCAAGCGGTAACCTCTCTACTCGAGCCAATTTTGCATATTTTAATGTCATACAATCTACAGCTCGTTTTATAGCTAGTTTAATAATATATATATCTTTCCTAGATTATTTAAAGTTGAAATCATTTCATTACCTCTGATATTATAGCATCATTGAAAGACGTAAAGAATTTTTTATTACATTGGATTTCGGCATTTGTTATTTTACTAATAAAATCATTTGGTTTCAAAACTTTGATATTTGGGTCTGAAACTTGGTATGAATTTAAATTCTCAGTAAGAATTATCACAATTCTATTTTTTGCTTCTGATTTAGCTATCCATTTAATTGATTCACTAATATTGTATCCATTAACACCTTCAACAGAATGGTCTATCTTATAGATACTTTCAAAATATTTTTTGTGGTCATCATTTAATCGAGTTGATATCCTCGAATATAGTGCTCCTTCTAAAATAACTTCGACAGAAATTTTTGACATCAAATCAGTTGATAAATCAAATGCTTTCCGTCTGATATCAGCTCCACTACTTTGGATATTTACATCAGTTACAGCTTTCATGATTTCCAATGCTGGTATTATTGCAATAGTGTTCATAAAAAATTCATTACTCTTATTCAAATAACAATATTTTAACTATAAAAATAGATTAGCTACCGAATTTTGAATAACCTTAGCAACCTATCTTGACAAAAACTTATTTTAAACAAATTCAACCTTTAACTTGACAGAACCCCCATCCACAATCTTTATATACTTTTTATGTTACAATAAATACTAAATTTATGTTACAGTTGTACTAAAAAATGTGATAAAATGTCGACCGAAAAAAAGGGAATGCTCATAACGTTCTCCATGAAGACGAGCAAGTTCAAGAAGGCTTCCGAGAAGACGAAATTCTTCAGGATGCTCTACGGATGGAAGCAGGTAGTCCCGAACGAGGAGAAGACGCAGACGTACGAGTACGAGAGGCCGGGGATACTCGACGAGATGCCGCACGAGAAAGTCGACCAGTCTTCGTTCATAGTTCCGGAGGACGAGGTGGAAAGGATAACCGATTTTTTCGAGGAATGGAGCAACAAGGTCATGTGGAGGGCGTTCAAGGTTTTGCTCGAGGAGAACGACATGAAAAAGATGTTCGACGATTTCGAGGAAGCGAACGACGAATTCGACGAAGAGGACGCGGAAGGTTATGAAAACGATAGAAACAAGAACAAAAAAAGACAAGTGTTCTTCAGGTTGTAATTTTTGGAGAGAATGAAAAATGGCCGATTCAAAAGAGGAAAATGAAATCAGGATAAAGATCGGAGAATTAACCGCGAGGGAAGAAGCGGGAAGGGGAATAGTTAGGATAGATTCCAACGTGCTTTCCAAACTCAACATCAAGGAAGGCGACGTCATCGAGATCGAGGGCAAGAGGAAAACAGCAGGCATCGCTGTCCGCGCGTATCCGGCTGATGTCGGGCTGAACCTTGTCAGGATGGACGGAATAACTAGAAGGAATTGCGGAAGCGGAGTCGGGGAGTTCGTCAAGATAAGGAAGGCCGACGTGAAGGAAGGACTCAAAGTTGTTATCGCTCCTGCCGAGCGAGGAATGATAATCCACATTTCTCCGAACCTGATCAAGCAGAACATCTACATGAGGCCGATGGTGAAGGGCGACATACTTGTGCCTTCTCCGGTCGTGCGCAGGAGAAACCGCGGCGGAAATATTTTCGAGGAATTTTTCGGAATAGATTTCGGGATGGACATGGAGAACTTTTTCACGCCGATCGCCGGAGAGACGAGATTCATCGTCACCAACACAACGCCTGCCGGAATCGTAAAAATAACGGACGAGACCGAACTGGAAATTTTGCCCGAACTTCCGGAATCGATGAAGCTTGAAGAAAGAGCGATTCCTGCCGTTACATACGAGGACATCGGTGGAATGAAACCTGTTATACAAAAAGTTCGCGAGATGGTCGAGCTTCCGTTGAGGCATCCAGAGTTGTTCGAAAGACTCGGAGTCGAGCCTCCGCGTGGAGTTCTTTTGTACGGACCTCCTGGAACAGGAAAGACTTTGCTCGCGAAAGCTGTGGCGAACGAGTCCGGAGCGAACTTCATTTCTATATCCGGTCCGGAAATAATGAGCAAGTGGTACGGTGCGAGCGAGGAAAATTTGAGAAAAATTTTCGACGAGGCGGAAAAAAATGCGCCGACAATTATTTTCATCGACGAGATAGATTCTATCGCGCCGAAGAGGGAAGAGGTTAGCGGTGAAGTCGAACGCAGAGTTGTGTCTCAACTTTTGACTTTGATGGACGGGCTGAAGAAGAGAGGAAAAATAATTGTCATCGCCGCGACGAACAGGCCGAACGCAATCGATCCGGCGTTGAGAAGGGGAGGAAGGTTCGATCGCGAGATAGAGATTCCCGTTCCGGACAGGAGCGGAAGATTGGAAGTTTTGAAAATACATTTGAGGAACATGCCTCTCGCGAAAGATGTTGATCTGAACTGGCTCGCCGAGATAACTTACGGTTATGTCGGGGCCGATTTGTGGAGCCTCGCGAAAGAAGCGGCAATGTCGGCGTTGAGAAGGGTCCTGCCAGAAATAAAATGGAAGGAAGAAACGGAACTGCCGAGGGAAGTTATTGAAAGGCTCATCGTAACAAAGGAAGATTTCGAAAACGCGCTAAGAATGGTCGAGCCGTCCGCGATGAGGGAAGTCCTTGTCGAGATTCCAAAAATAAAGTGGGAAGATATAGGAGGACTCGAAGATGTCAAGCAGTCGTTGAAAGAGATGGTCGAATGGCCGTTGCTGTACGAGGACAGTTTCGAGAGAATGGGAATACATCCGCCTCGCGGAATTCTTTTGTACGGTCCGCCGGGAACAGGAAAAACACTTTTGGCGAAAGCCGTCGCGAATGAGAGCGGGGCAAACTTCATTTCGATAAAAGGTCCGGAGCTGAAAAGCAAGTGGGTCGGCGAATCCGAAAAAATGATCAGGGATCTTTTCAGAAGAGCGAAACAGGTCGCGCCTACGATAATTTTCTTTGATGAGATTGACGCACTCGCGCCGAAAAGAGCGGTAGGATACGGAGAGCATGTTACTGAAAGCATTGTCTCGCAGCTTTTGACAGAGATGAGCGGTCTGGAAGAACTGAAAGGTGTTGTTGTTATCGCTGCGACAAACAGGCCGGACATAGTCGATCCCGCATTGATGAGGCCTGGAAGATTCGACAGGCAGCTTCTCGTGCCCGCTCCTGACGAGAAGGGAAGGTTGGAAATTTTGAAAGTCCACACGAAGGACATGCCGCTCAAGGGAGTCGACATCAAAGAGCTTGCAGAGAAGACGGACGGATTTTCCGGCGCGGACTTGGAAGCGCTAGCTAGAGAAGCCGCGATGGATTCGCTGAGAGAAAACATAAAATCCAAGGAAGTGAGGATGAAGAATTTCGAGGACGCTCTCAAGAAAATGGTGCCGAGCATCTCTAAAGATGTCAGGTCTTATTACGAAAAGTTCATCGAGAGGCAGAGAAAGATAAGGGAAAAGGAAGAGCCGATGCCTGCCTACATCGGATAAATTAAATTTTTAATTTTGATATTTATTTTACAGGCTACAATAATTTCTTTATGCCGAATTTTTATTTGGACATCGAGACTACCGGCAAGGATCCGAAGAGGGACCAGATAATAACGATACAGTTCGCGAGATTCGACAGCAGGACTGGAAAACGGATCGGGAATTTGAAAATTCTTAAATCGTGGGAATCCGACGAGAAGGAGATCATTAAAAAATTTATAGAAGAGTCTGGGATATCCGATCCGAATGTTTTCTCTTTCGTGCCGGTCGGGTTCAATCTGGGGTTCGAGCACAATTTTTTCATCGAGAGATGCAGAGTCCACAACCTTCCTGCTATCGACGTGCTTCTCAACAGGCCGTTCATTGATTTGAAATCTTTGTGTGTGATAATGAACAACGGCAGCTTCAAGGGATCCGGGCTCGACAAGATTACCGGCAAGCCGCACAGCGGAGAAATCGTGCCGAAATGGTTCAGCGAGAAAAAATACGACGAGATTGAAAATTACATTGTGAGAGAAGCTCAGGAGTTTGAAAAATTCTGCTCGTGCCTTCACAAAGAACTGCCGGACACCCTCAAGAAATTCAAGTCCTCGTCCGATACCAAAAAATAGCCGTCAGTTTTTGACTAAATTATTTTTCTCGTTGAAAACGCTGTTGACCAGCATGTTGGCCTTCTCGTTGCGCTCGCGCTCGATGTAAAAATATCTCACGCTCGTGAAAAATGTTTCCAGAATTTTCATCTCCATCAGCAGCTTCAGCAGTTCCTGTTTCCTTATCCTGTATCTTCCTGTAATGTGGTTCACGAGCAGCTCGCTGTCGCTGAATATGTAGATTTTCTTCCTGCAGTATTTCGCGGCCAGCTCGAGCGCCTTTATCGCCGCCTTGTATTCCGCGAGGTTGTTTGTGCCGTTTCCGATGAATTCCTTGTACTCCTCGAGAATCTTTCCGTAGTTGTCCTTGATTATCACTGCGAACGCGGACGGCCCAGGATTTCCCTTGCATGCTCCGTCGATGTTGATGTACAGAGACCTTATGTACTTCCCGTTGATCTGCTGCTTCTGCCAGCCCGGATTGAATTTATTTCCAAATCCGTTGCCATTGTTGTTCAGTTCGCCGTTCATAAATTTTCTTTGCAAAAATAACCCTAATGACAATTCAGAACTACCTGCGGTAGTGAAAATTTCTCTTTGCGAACTCGATTGAATAACTTTATTTACTCAAAACGGGAAATTTATCTTACGAGGTAATTTTTTGACAAGAGTGATAGGAGTCTGCAGCGGAAAGGGAGGGGTCGGAAAGACGACAATCGTCACCAATCTCGCGGTTGCATTGCACGAATTGGGCCAGAGAGTTCTCATCATCGATTGCAACATCTCCACGCCGCACATGACCTACTACATGGGCGCTTCGGATTACAAGTATACCCTGAACGACGTGATGCTCGGGAAGGTCGACGTGTCTTCCGCGGTTTACACCCATTACGGGATAAAGTACATACCAGCCTCGCTCGACATGAAAGATGTTATCGGGCTCGAGCCTACAAGCATAAGGAAACATTTGAAGAAGCTCATCAGTTCCGGACAGGCCGATGTGATAATACTCGATGCCGCTCCTGGGCTTGGAAGAGAGGCTCTCACTGTTTTGGACGCCGCCGACGAGATACTTCTTGTTACCGGGCCGTTCGCACCCATGATCAACGACGTTTTGAGATGCTCCGAGGTGCTGAAAGCTGTGAAGGGCGCGAAGAATGTCAATTTGGTCTTGAACATGACGACCGGCGGCACTCACGAGATAAATAACAAGGCTATTTCGGAAGTCACCGGCATACCCGTCATCGGACAGATCCCGTTCGATAAAAATGTTCTTTTCGGCATGGTCTCCAAGTCCCCTGTGATGAACTTCAGGCCGAACTCCGACGCTTCGATAGGATTCATGCAGCTCGCTTCAAATCTGGTCGGACAGCCGTACAAGATTCCTGCAAAAATAAAATTGAAGAACGCGATCACCAAATTCAAGAATTACATGCTGCCGCAGACCGTTCCAATTTCACAGGACGCGAGAGCGCTCGAAGACGAAATATTTATACAGAAATATTCCAAAAATTAGTTGATTGTTTTTGATGATTGTCAAAATTTTGAGAGCACTGGGAAAATTTGTTTTCAGCATCCTTTTCAGCCTGCTGCTTGTTTCGTCTCTTCTCGTCATGAGCGTCGCGAATTTCACGGAGTTCGGCAATTTAAATAAAATTGTCGGAAGCCTCATCAGCGGCCAGCTCACCAGCGGTGGCACGCCTGAAGAAATCAGCGCGGGACTTTTACAGCTGAAAGAACTGTGCGCGTCATCCGAAACGAAATCCATCAGTCTCAGCGGGTCCGGTGAGGATCTCACTTTTGATTGCAGCCAGGTTGAAAATCTCGACGAAAGCAATGTGGGCGCGGCGATGGGCGGGCAGATTCTCGAGAAAATTTATTACAAGGAGTACGGTTGCGACTTCCTTTCCTGCGTCACCCAGTCAGAAAAGCCGAGCATCACGATTTTATTTTCAAAAAATGCGAACGATTTCTTCAAACAAATTCAAATTTACGTTTGGATTGCAACGGCGGTGATTGGCGGGATACTTTTCTTTTTGATCGAAACATGGTCGGGACGCCTCAGGAGCTTCGGTATAAATTTCATTTTCGTCGGGCTTCCGTTCTTCGTCATGAATTACTTCAAGGGAAAATTGCTGAGCGCAGTTCCTGAGCAGTTTGTTGCCGCTGCCGGCCCGCTTCTTGACAGCCTGTTCAAGCCGGTCGAGCAAATCTACATGATTATGCTTGTCGGCGGCGTGATTCTTGTCGTTGCTAGCTTTGTTGTCAAGTACAAGATAGAAAATGCTGCAAAATCTTCCCAAATTAAGTGAAACGCCTATCCGATATAGCGAATATCCTTTCCGTTTTCCTCGACTATCTCGTTGTATTTCTCGATCTGGGCTTCTATGAAGTCGTCGACAGTTTTGACGCGTCTGATTTTCCTGATTCTTTTTTTGATTCTTGGCAACTTCGACATAATATTTATTAGAAGTATAAACTAAAATATCTTTCTATAATTTCGGGCAAAAATCGAGGAAAAATGCAATGAAATCGCGACAATTCTGCAAAAATCACGGGAAAGTTGAGTTCGACGACATACAGATCAAGAACGGCGGCCCGATCTGCAGGAAATGCTCGTCGGTTTTGGAATTCGGCGAAGTGAAGCCGAGAAGGATCAAATAAAATATCAATTAAATTTTTGTGTGTGTTTCTTTACATACTCTTCGTCAAGTTTTCTTGTCTTTGTAAATTCTACCGCAACATTGTGCTGCTCGGCAGAAATAAGTTGCTCTTGATGCAAGCAATTAATCATGTCAAGAATGTTCATGAGATAGTGTGTCCTTATGCCATTTGGACTGACTGGAGTTTTGTGCTGCAACAATTCCTCTGGACCGCCCTGTAATCTGGTAAGCAAAACCAACAAATCATCGACTCTTACATTTATTCCGTCCTTCTCTGCTTGGTAAATTATGGATTGGATGGCGCCCTTCTTGCTTTTGGACGAAGTTATCAAATCGTCAACCAAAACAATTCTATCTCTGTCTCGCATGAACGCTTCCACGTTGCGTTTCATTCCGTAGGCTTTTTCGCCCTCTTCAACATAGCCGACCGGGATTCCCGTCCTTTCCCAGAGCGCACCGGCATACAGTTGGCTCGCCTTTGGAATGCTGATGATCAAATCGATATTGTCCGCGCCGATGTCTTCCTTGATCATAAGTTCGTAAGCGTCAACAATGTGCTCGCCGAGAACCTTTCCATCAACCATCACACGAGTGGACATCATCGGGCGCAAATCAACATAGTACGGGCTCAACGAGCCGTCCGTCAATGTATAACAACCGAAATTAATTCCTCCCGCCTGCTTGATGCCGACGCTGATGTTCCTGATTAATTTTTTCCTTTCGTCAGAAATCTGCGCCGTTTTTTGATCCATGCGTCTCACAAATTCCTTGCCATATCTTGCAATATTCCGTAAGCATTTTTACGCATCTCGTCAGGAGTGGCTGGTATAAGTTTGCCGGGGTTTTTTGAATCTTCGACGTGTGTAATTGTCCTTCCGGCTACAAGAATAGTTGAACCATATTTTATCGCATTACCTGGAGTGAACACCCTATCTTTATTTTGATCTGCTCCGACGGCTCCGCCAACGGCCTGTATTCCAGGTGTGACATACATGAATGGTCCATTTAGTTCTGGAACTTGTTTCAAAGCGTACAATTCTGCAGCAGAACAAACAACTCCGTCAAGCCCACAACTTTTTGCAAGCTTTGCATAACATACAACTTTATCGGTAACTGTTCCCGGAATTTCTAGTTCTTCATTCAGTTGTTTATCTTTGATACTTGTCAAAACTGTAACTCCCCAAACATTTGGAATCTGTGTATTGTAAATTTCTGCTCCTTCTCTAGCACCCTGTAAAGCAGCTCTCATCATTTCCGAAGCGCCATCGGCATGTAAATTAAATGCATATACACCGAGCTTACTTGCTCCTCTAGCGGCGCCTAAAACTGTGTTCTTAATATCCTTCAACTTGATGTCCCAAAAAGTTTGGACTCCTTCTTGGTTCATTAAATCAACAATGTTGACGCCTTCGCTAACGGAGTATGTAATTAATTCGTAACCAACTTTCACCAAACCAATATAATCACGGAGTTCTCTTACCAATGAAATCGCTTTTTTCGAAGAATCGACGTCCAAAGGAAGGCACAATCTGCTCCTTGCAATTTGCTCTTTTTGAGTTAGAACCACCATGCTACCAACTTTAAATAAAATTAGAAAAAATATAAGCTTGCGTGGTGGTATCGGTGTGCCACTATTCCGAGTATTCCCAAAGTATCTTGAAATACTGCCTGAAATTCTCGGCGACGTTCTTGTTCTCGATCAGGACAGCGACCGGATTCGACCACATGATTATCGCGACCTTGTCGCCGTATATGTTGATTGCGATGTGCTCGTTCAATTTTTTCGGTATGAATCTGATCTTCGTGAATGGCGACTTCGAAAGTTTCAGCGCTCGCTCGCGATCGTCCTTGTTGAAAAGCAGCTTCTCCTTTATTCCGAGTCTTATTCTTTTTTCGTGGAATTTTTCCAGATGATTCTTGATCGGCAGAGGAGGTTCGTGCGCGCCGAGGACAAGATTCGGTTTTGACTCTTTCAGGATGTTGTCCAAGACGAACTTTACTCCGCTGACCCCCTTGTGTATGCTTACGAAATCTTCGTTCTTCGAGACGTTGTGAATCGGAAGAAGCTCGGATATCGCGGAAAGCACGTTCGCTTCCTTCTTTTTCAATTTCTCTTTTTCCTCCTCAAGCATGTCCAGTAAAAAATACGGATTTGTGGCCCGGTAAAATCTTTTGTTGTCTTTGACCAAAAAATTAATCAGCCCAGTCGAAAGTAAATTTTCCAAAGAATCATATACATTTCTTCTGTGAATTCCAGATTTTTTAGAAACCATTTCTGCAGTCGCGGATCCAAGATTCAGTAGAGCAAGATAAATTTTCGCTTTGTTTTTAGACAGCCCTATGTCTTCAAGTAATTTTTCCTTATCTACCATTACGCTCATATCCCAAAAAAGAATTTATTCCAGGCGTAACTTTATTCCCATTCATTCCAACTTTGATCCCCGCATCCACGTTGCACAACTTGTCATCATGAAAATCTATTTTCCAAGCCGGAAGATTCATCTTGATGGCAGGAAGTTCCATCATCCCAATTTCAGGTTTTCTCATGTGGACTTGGCAAGAAGAAATTACAACGTCGAAAATTTTTGAAAGGCCATATCTTTTGTCCCATGCCTCTAACCAATTATCTGGAGAATTTGTTAACAATCCCAAAACATATTTTGGTCTTAGTTTTTTGACTGTTTCCAAGGATTGGTAAGGACGAGCTCCATCAATTACCTTACGATTAATGTCTTCAATCTGTCCATTTGTCAGCTCGATTCCGACTTCTCTGAATGTATTTCTCCAAAATTCTCTATATCCTATCTGACCTAAAAAGAAAGGTTTCAAATGTTTGTCTTTTGCATATTGTAATGTTCCTTCTTCTAAACGATGTGTTTTCTCATAAATTCCTACAACTGGTGGAAAAGAGTCTTCCAACAGGACTCCCAATAAGTCCGCGACAATACCTTGTTTGCGATCTGTCACAAAATCTTATAGATAAGTAATCTTTAAATCCACATCGAGAATTACAACTGTTCCGCAACTTTTCTTGCGGTCTGACCAAGATTTTTTATTCCGTCGATTGGCCCAAATATGGGATAAAAAGAATAATTGCAAATTCTCCTGAATTCTTCTATTCCATTGCTTCTTGGCCAAAGTTTGTTCTGACCAAAAAATCCAGGAACGATGTATTCTGGGTCACCTACAAGATTACTTGTTATGTCAATGTAACGTTTACATGAATCAAGTTTATTTCCTGGAATTACGAATTTCGTAACTCCCATGATTGCGGCTCTTCTGTATAGTTCCTCGACCCATTGATCAGGCCATATCCATCCTTCGCTTACCGTGAAATTTGGTGAGGTCATGTGGGCTCCAACGATGATTTCTAGGTCATTTTTGTTGGCGTGCTTTACCCATCTTTCCAGATTTCCAGGAAGCAGTGGAAAAACTATTACGTAATCAACGCCAGATTTTTTGCAAACTTCGACAGATGCTTTGATTTCATCGTATTCTGTATCGTCTTGATCTTCGTATCCGAATTTCTGCTGGTCGTGAATCAATTTTTTATTTGTATACCTTCGTGTAAGTTTCACGACATTTGGAAGTCCGTTAAACGCTAACAGGGCTCCAATTTTATATGGACCAACTTTCTGCAAGTCTCTGGTCTGCAAAAGAAGCTGCTCGTAATCTTTCAAGTTGAAATCACACGCTGGAATGGCGCTGCGTTCGTATTCGCTAAGTCCTGTACCCATTTTGAATGTAAAGTTTGTGACAGATTTATACACATTTAATTTCCCATAATCCGAGACAACTCTTCTTAGCTAGCTTCTCCGCCTCTGCAAAATCCTTTTCGAATTTCACATTGGGCCTCACGTTCATAGCTCTTGCGTATCCGTATTCGACCAGCTCGAGATTCACGAAATGGTCGTCAAGGAAAACGTACCTCAGCAGCCTTCCGTATTTGTCCTTGTTGTCGACGTCGCGGTCGAGCCTGACCTTCCTCCCTTCGATCTTTGCAAGCTGCTCGCCCGATTCTAGAAAATAAGGTTCGTTTTTTTCTGGCGCGTTGATTCCGAGCAGCCTCACGTGTTTTCCGTTCGAAAGCACGAACGTGTCCCCGTCAATGACCTTTGAGACTACGAAATTATTTTGGCTCGGAGCCGGCCTGTCGAGAAATTTTTGGACGAGGAATATCGAAAACATGAAGACTGCCAACAGAACAAGACAGACGAATTTCTTTTTCATGATTTAATCTGCGGAAAATTTCCCGATAAAAAATTACCACTCAGCTGAGTGGTTTACTTGGATAGAATTTTCTGAGAGTTGTCTGTCGGCTGAGATTCTTGAGAAGCGTGCTGTTCTGTTTCCACAAGACTCCAGTTTTGGTGACCGTCGAAATTTTTTGCAAGGCATGATCGACTGTGGAAAATGTCTCATAATTTTTGTTGAACGCGTCACGCACTGCCTCCCTCAGTTGCCATATCCCGACCGGAAGATTGTAGTCCGGAAGAATCTCGCGGAATATTATTACGCTCGCCTGCCTCCTTATTTTTTTCAGATATTCAATCGCTGCAAGCCTTCCGCTGTAGAACGCTCCGTGTGTGTTGTCCGCGTAATTTTTCCTGCCCCAATGGTTCTCGTAGTCGGCTCCTATCACGCGCCTTCCGTTCTCGTCGATCCATGATTCGACAAGCTCGAACTGGTACGGCCCGGGTATGAGAATTATGTGGTAGAAATTGTCGAGGTAGCTGTTGAAAAAATATCTTATCTCCCCAAGTTCCTGGAAATCCTTGATTTCTTCCGCCAAAAATTTCCCGATTGTGTCGTCGACCGCGGTTATGCTCCACCTTGTAGGGACGAATTTCCTCTGCAAATTTATTCCAAGGAGCCCAGCTGAAAAAATTTTCTGGATGCTGCTGACGTCTATCCCGCTCTTGTAAAGGTCCACGACTGCGTTTTTCGCCTTGAGATCCGTGTCTCCGACAACATAGTCGACTTTCCTGTCGACATGCGGATTCTCCGTGACCCTCGCCTTGAGGACCGGCGCGGGGTTTCCTACGGGAGTCACCCACGAGTCGAAAGTGAATTTGAACTGCGGATTCTTTTTCAGCTCTATCTCGACGTCAGTCGGCTTGGACGCCATAGCTACTTCCTGAGTTGTTTCCTCAAGTCTGCCGGACGGCCTGACAACCGCCTTCGCCTGGAATCTTGAATATATCAGCTGGCCGCGCAGGTTCATGATTTCGTCTGCCGAAAGTTTTTGGCTGTACCATTTTTCTGGGGAGTCGAGAAAGTTTGCCGACTCGTTGTGAACAGGCGGCGAAAGGATTCCGACAAATACTTTCGGATAGAACGCCTTGCCGACAAAAATGCTCGGCGGGGAAGTCCCTGTGAAATCTTTCGCGGATTCGACTATCTTTTTCCAGAATCTTACCTTGTCTGCGACCTTGCTGTAATCTACTTTCAAGAGGACACCGAATGAATCTATTGTAGTGAAAAAGTATAAATTATCCCGCGGTGCCGAACTTATTTACGCTCATGCCTTCTTTGAATGAGTCGAGATCTTCCTTGCCGTACTCCTCAATCAAATCCGAAATCTGCTTGTTCGGAAATTTTTGAGAGCAGTCCCTGCATACGCTCGCTGTCTTGTGCGTGTCCTCGTCGCCGGCGGAAAAAACGAGAGCGGTTTTTTTGCAGATCGAGCATTTTCCTTCGTACGTCGCGGAAATTTTTATTTTCATGAAAATTATCTGTGAAGTCAACTATAAGTAAATTTTTCCGGAATTTTTTCTGAAATAATTCTGAAAATATTTTCTAAAAAAAATTAGGAACTTTTATTACACAG
Source organism: uncultured archaeon (assembly GCA_964539655.1). Taxonomy (GTDB): domain Archaea; phylum Aenigmatarchaeota; class Aenigmatarchaeia; order CG10238-14; family SCSR01; genus CAZIJH01. Next base: position 80,688 of record CAZIJH010000003.1, read on the forward strand.
TTCGCACAAATAATATTTATCAAAGAGGTGAAATGAGTTGGCTAAAAAGAAAAAGAAGAAGAGATAAATTTGATTTAATTTAATCTTCTCTTCCTGATGCGAGGTGCATCAGGAAATTTTTTATTTTAATTTCTTCTTCTTTTCTGATCAAATCCTGAATTCTTCCCACTTGATTCGTCGTTCCCTGATCGCCTGCTTGATTTTTTCCTGGATTTTTGTCAGCCTGCTCTGTCCGGACTTGACCTCGAGGAAAACTATCTGGTCGAGATCGCTTCCGTTGTTTTTCGAGTACCCGTCGAACACCACGAGGTCTATCGGATCGCCGAGCCACCTCACGTCATGCGGGTCGTAGTCGAATTTTTCCAAAAACGGAATCAGCCTTTCCAGAGTTTTTCCGGACAGTGTCCTCGCGCTCCGCAAAATCGCGTCCTCGCGGATTTTCCTTTCCTCCTTCTCTACCCAATCCTTCACTTTCCGCTCGAACTTGAATTTCCACTGAATATTTTTTGAGACAAGGAAAATCACAACGACAATCAGAACCAACGAAACGATTTCCCAAAACATTGCTATCTGATTCTAAATTGTGTTTGGATTTATTTAATTGAAAAATGAAATTTGTATATGGTTTATGAAATTTTCGGCGGACTGGTCATGTTCATAACCAACATAATCCTCCAAATAATCTCCTCTACCGGATACGCGGGAGTATTTTTCCTGATGATTCTCGAGTCGGCCGTGATGCCCGTCCCGAGCGAGATAGTAATGCCGTTCGCCGGCTACCTGGTGGCGCAGGGCCAATTTGACTTGTGGACAGTCGTGCTGTTGTCTTCGGTCGGAAACCTGGTTGGCTCCATCATCGCATATTTCGCCGGAGCTTTCATCGGACGCAAAGCGATCCTGAAATACGGGAAATACTTTCTTCTGAGCAAGCACCATCTCGACGTTGCCGAAAACTGGTTCAGAAAGCACGGAGACAAAACGATCTTCATCGGCCGCCTGCTTCCGGTCGTAAGGACGGTGATCTCTCTTCCGGCCGGAATCGCGAGGATGAACTTCAAGAAATTCTGCGTCTACACGTTCGTCGGGTCAATACCGTGGAACTTCGCCATGACGTACATCGGAGTCGTCGCCGGAGAGAACTGGCAGCTGATCGAGAAGCAGCTCAAGTGGCTCGACCTCGCTGTCGTAATCGGGATAATAGTCTTTGCAATATGGCTTTTCTTCAAGCTTAGAAAAAGAGGGAAGTAGCCCCGCCCAGATTCGAACTGGGGTCAACGGATTGCTACTCTTCATCTTGAAATCAGCACTTCAGATCGAAGATCCAAAGTCCGCTATCCTTGGCCGCTAGACGACGGGGCTGTAATGAATAAGTTGGCCTTGTAGGAATTAAAATGTTCAGCTAGAAGACAAATCCGACTTAGATTAACGGAATCAGGTTGATGATGGATGTCAAGGTTTGCCCGACAGAGACGCTCGTGAGCGATATGTCGAGTACGAAGAACGCGAAAAGAAGCACCGAAAATGCCACGAACATGTTTCTCAGGTTGCTTTCGCCCTTCAGTTCTGCTACTGTTTCATTTTTCTGATCCATAACCATCCTGCCCTTGCCAAGGCATTTGGTAAACTTGGAAAACGAGGTATTTAAAGTTTGTTTCTGACCGACCATCTTTGCCCAAATCCTACTGTATATTTGGGTTTCCAAGGGAATATAATTGGTACACATGGCCAAAAGCAGCGAGAACCGGAGCCCGAGATGGACTTTCATACTGATAGGAGCGTGCCTTGCTGTGTTTTTCGGCCAGCTTCTGCTTCCGCTTGACGGCCTGATGTTCGTCCCGAGCCAGATTTTCGACAAGCCGTGGACAGTCGTTACCTCGATTTTCATGCATGCTGACTTCCCCCACCTCTTTTTCAACATGTTCGCGCTTTTCGTGTTCGGAATCCAGCTCGAATCAGCTATCGGCTCCAGGCGTTTCCTTGTTCTTTTCTTCCTGGCAGGGGTTGTGGGCAACGTTGGCTACATGGTCACGTCCTCAAATCCGGATATTCCTGCGCTTGGAGCCTCCGGTGCCGTCTTCGGGATTGTCGGCGCCATGGCTGTCATGCGTCCGCTGGCAATGGTGTATATCGGCTATGCTCCGCTGCCGATGATACTCGCCGCCTTCCTGTGGGGCGTGTCGGAATTTTTGGGGCTCTTCGTTCCGAGCAACATCGCGCGCGGGGCCCACTTGGGCGGCCTGTTCATAGGGCTGGCATACGGAATCGCCTTGAGAATAAGAAACTATCTCGCGGCCGACAGAGGCCGTCCGACAAAAGTATAAGAATCAATATTACTATAAAATTTCTATTCGAAGTCGAAGTGAAAAAATATGCCAGTAATAGGATTTTCATTGAACTCCGTCAAGGGAGAAAGGAACGAGGTCCAGAAGATCAACAGCCTCAACGTGAATTCCACTCCGATCATATCCTCGGTTGAGGAAAGGCCTATACCCTTCATGGAAGGCCAGTCATCGATCGTTATGGGATTCGAATTCTCGACGACCTACGAGCCGAACATAGGCAGCGTGAAGATGTCTGGAGAGCTTGTCTACACTGCGAAGGATGCGAAGAAGCTCGTCAAGGAATGGAACAAGGAAAAGAAACTTCCAATTGATGTTGATGCGGAAATAAAAAACTATCTTTTCAGAAAATGCCTGACCTTCAGCCTCGGAATAACAGAACAGCTGCAGCTTCCGGCTCCTATAGGTTTTCCGGTAATAGTCCCGCAGAAAGAGGGACAGGAACCCGACAAGAAAACAAGTTATATCGGATGAATTCCAATTAGTATTCGATGGTATTCGAAAGCCTGATGCCCTGGATGCAGAATTTTCTGACCGAGTTCGGCTACATTGCTGTTTTCGTATCCAGCCTTATATCAACTTCGACAATTTTCCTTCCGCTCCCGATATATTTCATAATATTTTTTGCTTCCGGTCTCGGACTTAACCCTTTGCTCGTCGGAATTCTTGCCGGAATCGGGTCGGCTGTCGGGGAGCTCACTGGCTATTTCATAGGAATCGGTGGCAGGACGATTCTTGAAAAGAAAAAAAAGGAGCCCGGCTTAATAATTTTCTTCACGAAACTTTTCAGCAAGTACGGATTCCTGACAATAGTTCTGACATCGTTCCTCCCGTTTCCGTTCGACATAATCGGGATACTCAGCGGGATGAGCAACTACAGCATCAAGAAATTTTTCATAGCGACGCTTATCGGAAAAACGATAAAGACAATTTTAATTGCGTATGCAGGGTCGTTCACGATTCCTTATCTCGACACGATTCTCAAATCTAATTTCGGGTGATCCAAATTTACAAGCAGGCGATAGTCGTCAGGAAGGATTTGAAATGGGGAAAAGGCAAGCTCGCCGCGCATGCCGCCCACGCGTCGGTCGGCGCTGTTCTTATCTCCGATCAGGATGCGGTCAGCGAATGGAACAGGACAGGCGCGAAAAAGGTTTTGCTGAAAATCCCGAATCTCAAAGAGATGAAAATCATTCAAAGCGAAGCGAAAAAATCCAAGCTGGTGAGTTTCCTTGTAAGGGACGCCGGCTTGACACAGCTTGAAGAGGGGACCGTCACTGCCCTCGCAATCGGACCTGCTGAGGAAAAGAATATCGACAAGGTAACCGGCAAGCTGAAACTTTTGTAAAAAAATAATTTTTTAAATTATATTTTTGTTCCGAAGATGCACATCATAGCTTTGATTGTCGCGTAATCGAGTTCCTTCAACGTCCTTCCCTGGACCACGACCGTGAAGTTGTCCATTCTTACCGAATTCTCCTTCGCCGAAGTCGGGCCGATCAGGTATATCCTCGGATGGCTCGGGCTTCCTATCGGATACTCCTCGAGGTTCCATTGCGCGGCGGACGTGTAAATCCTGTCATACCAGATAAGTTTTTCTGGCGTGTCAATCGAACTGTACCTCGTTATCTTGTATCTGAGCTCCACGGCCTCCACCTGGAAATAGTCGAAGTCAACAGGATCGTTCTTGAAATAGACAGTCACGTTGGAGATGTAAGGATTGTTGAACGTGTTGTAGATCGTCTTGCAGTCGGGCGACACTACTACATTGTTCGCGGCCTTGAGATCTTCCCTGAAGACGAACCTCTCACCCTCGTACGTCCATTCGTAGACCGGAAGGGGATTGAAATAATAAAGTATCGCGCCAACAATGACGGTCAGTCCTATGAAGATCGACGCGTTTTTGATTTTATTTTTGCTGATTTTGAGTTGCATGTTAATCAATTGGAATACGATAATTTAAATTAGTTTTGGAGCGCTGTTCCTTATCGAGGTCTCGTTGTAAAATCCGTCCAGTTTCAGGTTCTCGTCGATAACTATGGACGGCACAGATGTCACATTGTACACGGTCTTCAGGAGATTTACTACACCCAAGTCAGTGTCGCGGTCGATTGCGAATACCATCAGATTCGACTGGTAATTTTTCTTCATCGAATCAAGAACAATTCCTTGCGCAACGCACTCGTCGCAGTCGGAAATCTTGTAGAAGTAAAGAATTGTAGTCGTGTTGTAGTCGCAGTTCTTTTTCAGGTTCACCATCTGGAGCCAAAACTGCAGATTGATTGTCGTGTATTTTTTCTTCAGCGCATCTATGTCGTCGCGCTCGAACTGGTTCACTATCCTAAAGTCGTTTATCATGTTTCCCAGCCTGTCGGCCTCTCCGGAAAATTTCGTGGCCTTGTCTATGTAGATGTTGCAGAGGGAAGTCTGGTTCAGCGACTGGTAGACGGAATTCTCGAGATCCAAATTGGTGAAGCTTGCCTGCAGGTCTCCTATTTCCGACTGAAGTATTGACACCCTGTTGTGGTCGAGGTACCATCCCAGAACTATTCCGCTAGAAAATACTAGCGCGGTCAGCACTGCGGCAGTGACAAAAATATTTTTGCTTACTTTCGCCACTTGGTCTTCTCTCCCCTGATTTCCCTGTATATGCTCGTCGCCCACGTGGCCGCCATGACAAATCCGTAAAATAGGAAATTGAAAACGAAAATCATCAGGGCCTTAACTCCGAATTTCTCCCTCGATATCCTGAAACTCTGGTACGACATCGCGAGCGCGAATGCTATGTTCAGCATCCATATTATGCTGAAGACCCCTATGATCGAAATCGGGTTCTGGACGAAGATGGACATGTCGAGCATGTTCGCCATCAGCTGCACGTTAACGAAATGAAAAATCAGCAAAGAAAAATCGTAGACCGTTCCGAATACGAAAAAGAAAAGGAATCCGATGAACACCAAATAAATCGGCAGTGTGAAAACTCCAAGGTCGCCATATTTCTGGTTGAAATACATCTGCTTGTACTTTTTGCTGTTAGCAAGGAAGCCCTGATACCATCTCGTCCTCTGATCGAAAAGTTTTTTCAGAGTGTCGGGAGACGCCGTGTGCGAATACGTTGTCGACGAAGTTTCTATCCTGTATCCTTTTTTCTGCATGCGCATGATTATTTCCATGTCCTCTGTCAGGTTCTCTTCGTCGAAGCCGCCGATGTCTCTGAGAACCGAAGTCCTGTAGAGCCCGAAAGTTCCGGGCACGACAAAAACGGAATTCATGAACGACAGGACTTTTCTCAAAAATATGTTGTATACGTATTCGAACGACTGGGCCATTTGCAAAATGTTTTTCGGCTTGTCAACCTTAACGCTGGTTGCTACCGATGCCACATTGCTGTCCGCGAAATATCCGACTGTTTTCATGAGTGCGTTGCTTTCTATTGTCGAATCCGCGTCCATGCAGACATAAATTTCTCCGCTGGCCTTTTCCAATCCCAGGTTCAACGCCGAAGCCTTGCCTCCCTGCTTCTTGTGCAAAACTTGCACTCCAAATTTCCTGAAACTGTCCGCTATCTTTCCAGTCTCGTCCGTGCTTCCGTCGTTGATGCAGATTATCTGCAGAAGATTCCTCGGATAGTCGATGCTCAATGCCGAGTTTAGAGTTTTTGATATGGTTTTTTCCTCGTTGTTCGCGGGGATCACAATTGTTATCTTGGGGAGATTGCGCGGCGGGCTGGGATCCGCATTCACTCTTTTTTTGTTGGAGACGTACGAAAGTATGTAGACGAACGATACGTACAGCACTAGCAGAGATCCTGCCACCGAAACTATGTCCAGCATTCCCATATTGTCACCGTAGTTTTAATTATACTTATAATTGAGGAAAATACTAGTTATGGAACTTTGTTCGAAAATAAAAATTGGAAAAAATATTTGGATAATCTTGGTTTCTCTGGTCGCTGTCATTTCCATTTCTCCGTATATAATATTGGCTGGCTTGGAGAAAGGATACTGGTGGGACGAGGCTGTCTACCTCGGCCTGGCGAAGAACATGGTCGCTGGCGAAGGCTATTCGATCAATGGCGGAGACGAATCTTTCAGGCCCCCGCTGTTTCCGTATCTGCTGTCTGCGTTCTATCCTAACGAGAGCCTGATGAAAATTGTTTCGCCGATTTTCGGGATAGCCAGCGTTGCAGCTGTATTTTTTCTCGCGAAAGAAATTTACGACAAGAAGACTGCGCTAATTTCTTCGATGTTGCTCGCGTCGTCGCAGATCTACATTTATTTCGGTCAAAAAATTCTGACGGAAACCGTCTTCGCAACATTGTTCACTCTCTTGATGCTGTTCGTCTACCTTGCTTTCGAGAAAAATAAAAAAATGTTTTTGATTCCCGCAGCCGCGATATTTGCGCTGTCCGTCATGACGAAATACACGGCCGTGATAATTTTTCCGGCCATAGCGCTGTATCTTGCCTACAAAATTTTGATGAAGGGCGAAAAGAAAAACGTAATGAAAACAATATTTTCCAAAGAATTTGCGATTTCGATTTTTGCATTTCTGATTGTTCTGTCCCCGTGGATGTATTTCAACTATGCAAAGCACGGCGACATGCTCTGGTCGATGAAGGAAGAGGTAAGCAGGGTGGGTCCGGAATTTTACAGCGGGCCCTGGAATACGTACCTGTCGAGCTGGACAGAGCTGTTCGGCGTTAGTGCGCTGTTCGCGATTCCGCTTGCATTGTATCTGAAGAAAAAGGACAGCTTTGTAATTGCGACCGCGATCGTAATCCTTGTTTTTTTCTCGTTTGCGATTGAGAGAAAAGAACTCAGGTACATAGTTGCATTTCTGCCCGTGTACTACGTTGCGTTCGCTGCCGGATTTTCCAGGCTCGCGGAGAGATTCAAAATAAATTTCTATCCTGCTTTTTTTGTAGTCCTGGTTATTTCCATTGCGTCATTGGGTGGGGGGATCAATCGCGTTATTGCAGAGGCCGGGTCCGGATCGCAGATGATGGAAGCCGCGAAATACGTCAAAGAAAACAGCGCGACTGGTTCGAAAATAATCGCGGAAAACTATCCGGTAATAAATTACATATCAGGAAGGATTGCTGTTCCATTTCCCAAAACCGAAGATGGATTTGAAAATTTAATTTCACGCGAAAATATTTCGTTCGCAATAGTGGACAACTTCGAGCCGACAACGCCTGATTATGCGGACGAGCTAAAATATCCAACCGAGAAAATTTTTCAAAAAGGCGGCAGCCGAGTGACGGTTTATAGAGTCGCGTAGTTTTCGAATAACTTAAATCTCTAACGGTTGTAGATATCCTTTATGATGGAAGTTGACGGCCTGTCAGAATACGATAGAGGTCAGATAGTCCTCGTCGAACAAGATTTGCTGCCGGGATCTCTTGTTGTCTCTTCGGATTCCAATGCCGACTTGGAACTTCTACAAAAAGGACTGGACTCGAAAGGAATTTTATCAACATCCCAAATATACGACGGTTTCAATTCTAGACTTTACATTTCAAAATTGCAGCAGCACATCAATGCAGTCGAAGTCCTGTCAAAAAATATCGATTTCGTTGTATACACTGATCAGGAAGCTAACATAAGACACTACATGGGCGATTCGGCGTGCTGTATAGCAGAACGCAAGTCGGACATGTTCAAAAGGAAAGTGAGACACAATTTCACCCGTTTCGCAATACAGACCATGAGAGATTACGCAGGCGTTGCTGACGGTCTAAGTTCTTTGCATGAAACCGGAAGTACATCATACAGGGGAGATGTCTTAAAGACTTCTGACAAGGGTAAAATCTATTTTGAGAAATTCTTCGGCCTTCCGGAATCCGAAAACTTGAGGGAAGGAATCCAAAAGGTGGAAGACACGCCGTATCCGCAAATTTTGATCATCGGATTAAGCGACAGCGGGTACATTCCCTGCAAAATATTCGATGGTGTTGAGCTTGTCCATAAAGACAGGTTTGATTTGAGCCTTAAGATGATCGGTGTCCTCAAAAAGGAGGGGATCAGCGTCAAGAAAATGTTCAGAAGGACTTCGGACATATTGGACAGATTCCAGCAAGTGTATTTCAAAGGGGACGTCAGGCATTCATCGGCAAGGGAGATGGGCGAGCTGAGAAGAATAGCAAGTTCAATCGGAATAAATTTTGATTTCTCTCTTTCGGATCTACAAAGAAATATTTTCTACATGAAACGTCAGGAAGAAGAAATTCTGAAAATGTTGTAAATCTTATTTTAAAAATTTATTTCAAATTTTGAGATACTTTCGCCATGTCGGAATTGAAAAAGAAAAAAAAGGAAAGGAAATTTGTCCCTTTCGCTTTTCTGGTTCAGCTTTCAATCTTACGCGGCTGCAATTGTTGCCGAAGCAACATCTGTTCCGGTAATCTTGACAGCAGTGCCTGTTAGCTTGCCCTTGACATTAGCGTTGTCGTACTGTTGAAGTACGCTTGTCGCCAATCTCGTGTCAGCAGAGTCTGTACCAGCAGCAACTATTGCAATTTTTCCTGTCGCGAAGTAGCCGTCAACTGCCCATATGTAAGCTGTTCCCGAAGTCCAACCGGCTCCTGGGTTTCCATCTTTACATGTGAAAGTTGCGCCTATTTTTCCTCCGTCAACAAGTTCTTGCACTAGTGAGTTAGCACATGGTCCACCGATCAACACAAGGTTCTTTGTCCTCGCTACAGATCCTACGCCAGCTTCGCTTGCCAACTTTGCAACAGCGGAATCAATTGACTTGATCTTGTTGTAAGTTGAACTGGACGAAGCGGTTCCTCCAGCTTTTCCAACATAAGCCTTGACTCTCAAAGCTTCTGCTGGAACCTTGACTACAACTTTCTGACCGCCAGAGTACGAACCAGGCGATACCGATACGATACCACCGTCGCTTACGATGTCCTGAGTCGCCTTACCGATGCTGTCGAAACTTTGAGATCCGTCCAGATCTGTTTGAGGCGAAACTACATCCAATTCCTCTGCGCTGTCAGCGCTACCCAATCTGAGATCAGGTACCGTTGTCGTCGAAGTCCAAGCGGACTTGTTTCTGTAATCGATTCTAAGAGATTGTGTTCCTGTGTTGGCATTCAAGGTGTTGCCTGCTCCAATTGTGAAGTTTGAAACATAGCTGTTTGCTACACGCATGTCCGTGTGCAACGATACGTTCCAAGTCAACAATTGCTGGTCTGTTACAGCTGAAGCTCCTCCGTAACTCACGTTCCACGTGAAGTTAAAGTAGGCGTTAGCAATTGCGCCAACGTTTGCCGCATCATAGGCTCCGCCTGTGATGTTCAGTTTCCTGTAGTACAAACCGGCACCAGCAATTCCATCCGTTCCGATGCTCACCAAGACCTTGCTATTCGCAGAATCCCACCAGCCTACCATTACTGGGGCTCCGAGATTCGTTGTGTTGCCAGTTGTCCTGTTGAAGAGCAGGTATACCTTCTCGTATCCTGTGTTCGTGTGCGGATTGATCAACGATCCTGCAACGTCGGCCTTCACTTCGATTCCTTTCATGGAACCGAGAGATTGCGTGTTGTCAGAATTGTTGTATGCTGTCCATTCACCTGTTGCAATGTCAAGTTGTACGAATTTTGCTGTGTTCCATCCTTCGAAACCGATTTCACCGTAGCTGTTCGGAAGCTTCAAAGCGGCTCCCGTTCCGGCTAAGCCGGGCCCAGTGGTCGTTGAATCGAAGTATTTAGGAGCATCCGAAGGCTTGTAGGTTACGATTACCTGATCACCGGACGTTATTTGACCGGTTGTTCCGAAACCGCTAACCTTTATACACCAATCAGTTGTTCCCGAGAACTTTGTGTCTGATGTTCCAGTCGAAGTTACATCACATGAAGTCGTGTAAGTCTTCTGGGTTTGCCCAGTCTTGCCGACAACTATGTCTGCCTCGATATGCTGGGTAGATGGATCTGTTCCAGCTACTCTGATATCTGTCAGTCTTATGTCGAGACCTGCATTTTCGGCTTTTTGTGAATTTCCTTCGCCTGTGACTGTAACTGACGAGTCAACAACTTTCCCATCTTTGTCTTTGACTTGGAATGTTGCCCAATCGTTGTTTACACCAGCTGTGACGTATACCGTGTAGGCACCGTCTGCTGTTACTATTCCTGTAGTAGAACTTCCCTCTTTGTTAGTAGTACCTATTGCACCTGCGAGCATCACTGCAGAGTTAGAGCCTGCTCCGACTATCTGGAATTCCTTACCCAATACTTTTATTTTTACTGGATAGGTGTAGTTCAGAGTTGTCGTAGAACCAGTTCCTGTCAATGTTTCGTCTGCTTGCCATTGATACTGGACGTCGTCAGACGCTACATACAGCTTCTCAGTACCGTTTATTTTGTCAGTACCGAAATCGTGGTTGAACTCTATGTTACCCAATGAGATTTGCTCAGAGTAATCGTAGTCGTTCGATCTCCACGAATAGGTGGACTTCTTCAATCCACTGTAGTGTATGTTCTTGACCGGATCTGGCATTACAGAATCCAACTGGTTGTTTATGCCAATTGTATTCTTCTCCACTCCGTCTATTGTTGATGATGTCGTTCCCGGCACAGTAGTTACTGTGTACTGAACTTCAGCTAATCTAGCAGCGACGTCAGAAGCTCCGACAATGTCCGCGGCAGCGGCGTTTGTACCGACTACTATGAACGCGTCGAGAGTTGAGACTCCGCCTGATACACTAGCTACGTTCGTTGGGAAATCCTTCAAATCTGCAGCTGCTAAAGCTGCTGCTGCTAGCGTGGCACCAGCCATTAAAGCTGATAAACCTGTCGCTACCATTTTTTTAATTTGCATTTTTTTCACCAATTTTTTTGACCTTCACTGCCTACCATATCTAGAGTATAGTGTGCAGCGCTTGGGTTCTTACTATTAATTATGCTGAACGAGGGATATAAAACTTGGTTGAAACTATTCACAATTGTTTCAGTCACCTATCTAAGAACCCTTTAAAACCTGTAAAAAATTGTTAAAAAACGTCTAATTGTTTCTCCGAATAAAATAAATCGATAAAATCGAAATAAAGGCTTTAAACACCTTTTTTCTTACATCTTGAATTTTTTCTTCACTAATTTCAGTTTATTCGTTCTTCCAAGCCTTTGCGCCTCGATGAGGCCCCTTTCGATGAGGCTTTTAACCACCCTGCTGACTTTTGCTTTTGAGAGGTTGGTTTCTTGGACGACTTTTTTCTGGTTTATTTCGCCTTCGGCTTTCACTATGACGTCGATAACCTTCTTTTCAAACTCGTCCAGGACGGAAAGAACAAGTTCCTGCGACTTCCTCGACTTTCTCATCAATATGAGGGCGACCACTATTCCGGTGACCACAGCGAAAATGACTATGTACCTTATCCTCAACTCTGCCCAGAACGGCACAACCAGGCTTTCGTAATAGATTTCGAACTCCAGTCTCTTGTCGGAAGTGATGTTTTGCATGTTCCATGTGACTATGATAATTCTTCCATCACTCGTTATTGTTGCATTCTCGGCAAAACTGAGCCTCTGCGGCTTGCCGTCTTCGCTGACAAGCGCCGTAGCCTCCGGAAGCCTGACCGAAACTGTTGTTCTCGGCATATTCTGGTCCATGCTGAAGTCGGCATCGAAGAAATACTTGTTCCCCAGCTGTTTCACGTAGTCTTTCGTGTCGTAATTTATCTGTATGGTCTTTCTTGCCTCGTTGAGATTGAGCTTGCATATGACTGTGGTGACTCCCCTGATCACCGGAGTGCATTGGACCGGGATTCCGAAGCTTGTCGCCTTGAAATTTTCAACCCTGCCCCTGATGTCGAATGCGAATTCCCTTATAGGATTCTCAAAAGTCAGGATGAGCTCCACTTTCGCGTTTCCGGACGAGTCCAAAGTCGAGCTGGAACCATAATAAGATATGTCTGCAACAGTTGCAGATGCGAAGATTGCGAATGAAAACAGGAATGAAACAGTTGCAAACGCCTTCAGGACGCCCATAACTTATCTAACGGATTTCTTGCTTATCTACTTTGCGAAATTTTAGGAGATTGAAACAGTTTCACTTCATCGAAACTACGACTCCGCCAGCTCCCTGCGCGGCGAACCTGTGGATCATGTCGGAAACCGAGTTCATTATCGTCTGCACGGTCTCCATACCTATAGTGAGCTTGCTCGGCTCAAGCACCTCGACTGCGGACGGCGCGAAAAAGATCACGACATAAAGAAGCACCTCGATATTCTTTGTCATAACTTCGACCTTGGCTGCCTGCGAGAATGCCGTCTTGACGTCTCCCCTGAGGTTGTCCACCTGCTGGGCCGGCTCGTAAACTTCCGACAAAATTAGCGTGTCCTTTGATTTCTTGACTTTCTCTATGTGCTCTTTCAGGGCCTTCTCCGTGGTTTCCTTGTCTACAGCCATTACCTCGAACCAGAGCCTGGACTTTATCCATCCCTTCGAAATTTTCTCGTTTATTTCGTCTTTCTCCATCGAACCACTAAATCAAATAGAAGCTCAACATATAAATAATAAGTTTTGGCATTTTATGGAACTATTTTGTCGAGTAAGAGAATTTACGAAGCCACGTCTATTCTCACGCCGCAGTTCGGGCACCTGTCTTTAATCAGCGAATTCTTCTTCATCTTGTTCGCGACGCGCTCGATCAGCAGTTCCCTGCAGTTGTAGCAGAAAGTGTTCTCTGCTTGGTGGGGCTCGATCGTGTTTCCGATGTAGACGTATCTCAGTCCGGCCCTCCTCGCCTCCTCAGCGCACTTCTCCAGAGTTTCTATCGGCGTGAAAGGGAGGTCCGAAAATTTCGTGTACGTCGTCGGATGGAACTGCAGAATGTGGAACGGTATCGTTGGCATTAGCTCGGCCGCTATGTGCTCGCACAGCTTCCTGCACTTCTCCAGGTTGTCGCCGATCTGCGGGATGATCGTGTTCGTTATCTCGATGTGGAACCTCTGCTTCTTCATCTGCTTCAAGGCCGCGAGTATCGGGTCCATCGTCGGAACCACGCTGTACTTCGACATGAAGTCCGGATCGCCCGACCCGACAAAATTGACAACTACTGCGTTGATGTATTTCGAAATCCTCTTTATCGCTTCCTCGGTTATCACTCCGTTCGTGACGAGTATGTTCTTGATGTTGCTTCTCGTCGCAAGCTTCGCCGTCTTGAACATGAACTCGTAGAATATCGTCGGCTCCGCGTGCGTGTAGCTTATGGAATCCACCCTCTCCTTCTCCGCCATCTTCACTATCGACTCGGGAGCGAATTCCTTGTTCGGCGCGGCCGGCAGCCTGTCCGTCCAGATCTGCCAGTCTTCCGTCCCCTGTCCAGCTATCGACAAAGTGTCGGATCCCGGGAAGAAATGATAAAGTGGCCTCCTCTCGACGTTGTCTATATTAATACCAGTCAGCTTCCCGTAATTGCTTGTGAACAATTTGTTGTCCACGTTTTTCCTGAACTGGCACGCGCCGAGCTTCTCCTTTGAAATGAAACAGTTGACGGCGCACAGCTCGCACCTAACGCCATTCCTTTCCTTGTGCCAAAGAACGGCTTCCTGAAATTCCTCTTTCTTTTCCTTTGCCAACCCGACCATATCCCTAAAAAGTAAATACTATATTATACGTCTAAAGTATTATAGTTGCTTTAAAATGCCCCAGTAGCTCAGCCTGGTAGAGCATCTGTTTCGTAAACAGGAGGCCTCGGGTTCAAATCCCGTCTGGGGCTCAACAACCGAAACTTATTAAATCCCGAGAGAGAATTAGAAAAAGGAATCATAATGGTGAAAGTCGACGAAAGCAAGTGCATCGGATGCGGGGTTTGCGCCGCACTCTGCCCAGAGGTTTTCGAGCTGAACGAGGAAGGAAAATCCACCGTCAAGGCGCAGAGCTGCGACAAGCACGACTTGAAAGAAGTTGCGGACACGTGCGCATCGGGAGCGATCAGCGTCGAGGAAGTTGTGCTCGTCAAGAAGAAATGAAAATCATTTTAATCTTTGCGGACAATTAATTCTTCATGGAAATAGTGCTCGAGCTTGAAGCGAAGAACCTGCAGAAGCTGAAGGAGATCCTCAACAAGGACGATCTTACTTCGCGCGCAAGCATAACGTCGCGTGAAGGGTCGATAATTGGTAAGAAAAATTATTTTTTGTATATTTCGGGAACTGACGAGCAAATCAAAAAAATTTTGGAACTGTCAAAGGATCTCGCGAAGCGCGCGGAGGAAAAGGACGAGAAAGCTGTCATTGCTAAAATAAAGGAAGAAGAACAGAGCGCGGGCGAGGGAATGGGCGCAATTTTTGGCTGATTGATCGCATGATAATCAAACACCAAGTCTATCTGAAATTAAAATCCGGCGTTAAAAAGGATCAAATCGAAAAAATGTACCAGGCTCTTGAGGGCCTCCAAGAAACAATACCCACGATTTTGAATTTTGAACGCATCCAGAACACGAGCAATGAAAGAAATAGAACGCATGGGTACACCCACGGATTCATAATGAATTTCGAGGGTAAGAAAGTTCTTGCTGATTACCTCAAGCATCCTGACCATGTAAGAGTCGCGCGCGAGCATGTACTCAAAATTGCAGAACCTTTGGTCTTCGACTACCAATCTTTCGAATAAAGGTTTAATTTCGTTAAACACTTATTCTAAAAGTTGTTATTTTAAAACAAGCGCCAGTAGTCTAGCCTGGTAGGACGCAAGCTTGCCAAGTTTGCAGCGCGGGTTCAAATCCCGCCTGGCGCACTCACTTTATCACATATTCGTAAGCGTCAAATACAGTTGCGTCTATTTTCCCAGTATATTTCGGATAATTTTTAATTCTTATTATCGGTCGGTAACCCAGTTTTTTTAAAATTTTTTGCATCCCAAAGTTTTCTGTAGAAGTATGAACAACGAACGTTAACATTCTTGTTTTGGATTCGTCAATAACTGATTTTGTTATATCAGTTCCTATTCCTAGTCCGATAAATTCGGGATGCAAAGCTATCTGAAATTCGCTAGAATCTTTATCCAATACAAACAGAATTCCTGCCCCAACAATTCCTTCATCTTTGTCCTCTGCGACGTAGCCTATATTTTGATCCGAATAGGGCATCCATTTTTGGAAAATTACTTCTTTTGTTATTGCCGAATCGGAAGGAATAAACGGGTAGAGTTTTTTCTCTAATGCAGCATTGAAGAATTTCATTGTACCTGCCGCGTCTTTTGGCAGTCCTTCAGGATTCAATTTTTTCCAGTTGAACTTTCTGATTTTGTAATTCATTTTAAAATATGGTATATACAGAAGTTTAATTCTAACCGTTAGGTATAAACTTAGCAATGAATAACTTATTTATTAGCCGAAAATCCAAATTAATTCTTAGATAACATGTCCCTTTTTGGTACTAAGAAGGCCAAGGACTCGTACGACGGCGACAGCCAGATCGACGAGATAAAGAGCATAATCGAGAGGCACAACATAGGTTCGGGCAGGCAGGAAATCTCAAATCCTAGGACGCAGGCTCCGCGCCAGAGGGAGGAGGAGCCTAAGCAGATCGACGCTCCGGGATTCGCGCCTCTTTTCGTGAAGATCGACCGTTATCGCGGCATACTTTCCGCAATAGGTTATCTGAGGACTGCCCTTGTCATGGTCAGGAATTCCTTCGTCACTCTCAGGGAGCTCGACAAGGCAAGGGAGCAGACCATGGACCTTATTGTCAACGCGCTCGAAAAAATGGACGGCAAGCTTTCGAATCTCGACACGGACTTGGTAAGGCCTGCGGGATATCACAACGAATCTTCTGCGAAGATACAGGAAGAGTATCACGACGTTGAAACAGTCCACGCGAGCATAGCCGACCTGAAGGGCCAGATAGACCAGCTGAAAAGCGAACTCGAAGCTATGAGCTGAACTCTCTTTTTCTTAAAATTTTTATACCTTCAAACCATAGTTAGTTTCAACGCAGGGGTCCCGTAGCCTGGTCAATCGGGCCGCGCTCAAGATTTTTTCTTGAGCATTGATTCAAGAGATGAAAGAAGAAACGCGGTAGCTTAGTGCTTACGTGGGTTCGAATCCCACCCCCTGCACAACTATAACAATCTGCTTGCTATCTGTGTCACAGTAGTAGAAAAGGTATTTTAATTATTTGTTTCCCAACATGATTTGTTTTACTTGTTCTAAGTAAGCTCTCGAAACATATATTTCGGTCAATTCGTGATTCGTTCCTTCAAATTGGTTGATAATTTCATATGGTATATTTAGTAAAGACAGTTTATTCTCCAAAGATAATATCCCCATACGATAAAAATTAGGGTTACCTTCCATGTAGATTGACCATGCCAATGCATACTGTTCTTTTTTATGAAGTTTGTTGAGGACATTTGTGAATAATTTTTTTAATCGATTTCGGTGAAAATTATTGTCCATAATTTTTATTGAGACAAAAAAGATTTAAGCAAAGTATTTTTAATCCGTAAAATAGTAAATGATGAGCGATTAGAAATTTCACCAACTATCCATAAATAAAATTTTTATATCAAAATGCAGATGCATATTCGGTAATCGAAGCTTACTACTAAATACTACAATTACGAAATGATTTCAATGGTAGTCGAGGTTGAGAATCTTACGAAAAGATTCGACGAGCTTGTAGCCGTTGACGGAATCAGCTTCTCGATAAACGAGGGGGAAATTTTCGGACTGCTCGGGCCCAACGGAGCAGGAAAGACGACGACTCTTCACATGCTCGCGACATTGCAAAAGCCAACTGGCGGAAAAGCAACAGTGAACGGACACGATATAGTCAAGCAATCTTCGTCCGTGAGAAAAAGCATAGGAATAGTTTTTCAGGAGCCGAGTTCGGACGAACTTTTGACCGGACATGAAAATTTGAAATTGCACGCATTGCTGTACGGAGTTCCTGCGTCAGAAAAAAAAATACAGGAAGTTTTGGAATTGGTCGATCTCGCGGACAGAAAAAACGATCAGGTGAAAAAATATTCCGGAGGAATGAGGAGAAGGTTGGAAATAGCGCGCGGACTTTTGCACAATCCGAAAGTTTTGTTTTTGGACGAGCCTACATTGGGACTCGATCCGCAGACAAGAGAGCACATTTGGAATTATATAGAAAAACTTGTCGAGGAAAAAAAGATCACGATAATTATCACGACGCATTACATGGAGGAAGCCGACAGGCTGTGCGACAGGATTGCGATAATTGATCACGGAAAGATTGTTGTATTGGATTCTCCGGAAAAATTGAAAAAAGTTTTAGGTGGCGACATCATTCGTTTGAAAATAAATAATCCCGACATTGAAGCGCTAAAAAAATTGGATTACGTGAAAGATGTCGGTTCTCTGGATGGTACGATATCGCTGACTGTATTGAACGCGGGCGAGCATCTGCAAGAAATTTTGAAGGTCGTTGGAAAAGTTGAATCGGTCGAGGTAAGATCTCCTACGTTGAACGATGTGTTCTTGCATTACACCGGAAGGGAATTCAGGGACGAAGGTCAGGCTGAAGGCAGCTTCTATGAAAAAGCAATGACATACAGGTCGAAAAAATGAGCGAAATCAGCGGGCTTTACGCAATTTGGAACAGGGAATTTAAAATTTTCCTGAGAGAGAAATCGAGAATCGTAGCAATGATAATAAACCCGCTTATGTGGATTTTTATTTTCGGAGGCGGTCTCGGGTCATCTTTCTCTGTCGAGAATCTTAATTACCAGACATTCATCTATCCCGGAGTGATAGTTATGACAATACTTTTCACCTCTACATTTTACGGAGCGTACATAATTTGGGACAAGCGTCTTGATTTCCTGAAAGAAGTTTTAGTTGCGCCGATAAGCAGGACAACAATTTTTATGGGAAAAGTTCTGGGAGGCGTGACCGACGCGCTGATCCAGGCAAGCTTGCTTCTGCTTCTCGCTCCGCTTTTCGGAATTCCGTTCGGATTGAATTTTTTCCTCGTCTACATTTTTCTTTTCGTCATGACGATCAGCCTTGTCGGAATAGGTCTTACGATAGGAAGCATGATGGAGTCTCCTGAAGGTTTCAGCTTGATCGGAAGTTTCATCAACTTTCCGCTCTTCTTTTTGTCGGGCGCACTCTATCCGCTGGAAAATCTTCCGGCGTGGCTCATGATGATGACGAGACTGAATCCTCTCACGTACGGTGTTGACGCGATGCGGGGATTGATTCTCGGCACGACCACGTTCGGATTGCTGACCGATTTTATCGTGATGACAGGATTCGCGGCCGCGATGGTCGTCATCGGAACTTTCGCGTTCAGAAGAATGAAATTGTGATTGATTAAAAATAGAATTTAAGAAAAAATTAAAAAATTGTTTTGAAATTTCAAACCGTTTTTCCGGTCAAGAATTTTATTTCTCGATCAGAACTTCGTAGGCAACGAAGAGCGTTCCCAGCAGTCCGAACACCCATCCGATTATCTGCGTCAGTCCCCCGAGCAATTCGAGGATGCTGCCGAGACCGAACAGGTTCGCTGTGGCTGCAATCGCTGTTGCACCAGAGAACACGAGCCAGACACCGCCGAGCGACATCCAGCTGATTCCCTTTTCGGCCTTGCTTCTGAACTTGCCCCATTCGGCAAGAGCGCCTACCAACAGGAATGCCAAACCCAGTCCCGCCGTTGCCCCTATGGCTTCGAATACCATTTGTTCACCTGAATGTTAATTGACAGGCGCTTCATATAAAGAAATCGTCTTGCAGCTTGCCAGCTTGAATGGATTTTTTTCCAA
>CAZIJH010000004.1:0-92086 GCA_964539655.1 uncultured archaeon
TATGTTCCACAGAATATTTGTAGGCGTGATGCCTCCGGCTATTCGCGCCATCTGGAACTCGAAAAAGTTTTTGACGAAAGCGCCTTGGTTGGCCAGAAAATAATAAAGTGTGGGAATCTGGCTGACGAGTCCTCCCGCGACGAACTTCATAGTTCCTTTGAAGTCCCTGTTCCTCAGCATCACCGCGAGAAATACGGGCAGCGCGACTATCGGTATCGGCTTGATCAGGCTGAGGCCGAAAAATATTCCTGACAGGAATTTGTTGTTCCGCAGGAATGACAGTACAGAAAGCAAAAGGAGCACGGCAGTCAGCGCGTCGAACATCCCCCATATCGCGGATACGAAAATTATGTACGGGCTGAACGCGTAGAGATACCCCAGTCTGCTTTTGAAATTGTAAAGCATGTAGACTGCAAGCGTGTCGGCCAATATTAGCGGGAGCTTCATGAGGAACATGAACATGAACGAGTCCGGCGAAAATGAGAAGTCGACAGGCGAGCCCTGAAACACGTTTTTTATCGGTTCAGGATCCGCGCCCGTCGACAGGTAAACTGCGTAGAACGGTGAATATGCGTATAGCAGGTGTGGCAGGTAGGCGTACCCTTCGAAGAAGAAGGGAAGGCCGGTTGATGTTTGCAGGTTGTTTGAAATTTGGGAGAAATGTTCGTAAGGATTCTCTCCCTGGAAAAAAAGATTCAGCGACGACTGTATCGTCGTCATGTCCCACGGGTGGACGAAAAATGGGGCCAACACTGCGCGTATCAGGAAAGCGACGATGAGAAGCTGTGTAAGTTTGTTCATTTTCCCCACTTTTTCCAATAGATCAAAAATACGAGGACGGTGGCTATCGGGAAAAGTATCGAAGCTATGTTGTTCGCGAATATTTCAGAAATGAACGCCGGCAGGTACGACGTCTGCGCCACGGCCAGTCTTCCGTCTATCTTCATCGAAAAACTTTTGTCGAACGTCTCGACGGATATCCTGTTTATTCCGCCCTCGTCTTTCCTGATTGTCGTGTTGGCCGGCTTTGAGAACGAGATGTTCCCCGAACCGGGCGAAGTTCCGTTGAAGCTGAACGATATTTTGCTGATGTTGTTGAACGACACGATATCCGATTTTTGGAAGGAATCCATTCCGCTCTTCACGTCGTCGAAATACCATCTCCAGAAGGAAAGTTTCAGAGGGATTTCTTTTGTCGATGCGTAGCTGATCAGAGTAGAATCGCCAATCATCTTGGTAGTTTTGTTGACAATGAAATTGTCAAACTTGTACGACTGCAGCAATGTATGGTCGTCTAAGAATTTTGTCGTGAGCTTCGCGTCGGTGAAAATTTTGGATCCCGCATAGCTTTCCTTGTCGGAAAGCTCGATCAGGTCGATCAGCTGAGACGGGAAGGAATTTTGTCTCAGGAAAATTTTGGGCTTGTTCTCGCTCCTCGTTATTCCGGAAAAAATTATCTGGTACTTGTCAGTCGTGTAAAGGTACGACCCGTAGCTCGACGGCTGCAGCGAGTTCAAAGTGTACGGCGTCAGTCCTATCGTGGTGAATCCTGACTTGCTGGTGAGATTTTTCGCAAGCGGAAGGAACGAAAGGGATATTACGTAAATCGTGATAAATACCAACGCGTACTTCAGAAGTCGATTTTCCCTGTAGTCTCCCTTGTCAAAGCTTTCGTCTCTTTCTTTGTATTCCATTTCCAATCAACAATATCTGCGGAACTCATTTTATCATCAAGATGAAAACAGCTCGTTCTTCAAAACATCCAGTCCGTCGTATGGGCTGGCGCTTCCGTTGACTGGCTCGTTCAGGGAGTTTACGGAATGTTTCACGTCTTTTCCGAAAACGATTCTCAGATTTTGCGCGTATGTGGCGAATCTGTCCCTGTCGTACCCGTTACCGTTGTGCTGAATCACGGTGTTTACAAAATACTCCAGCCCTTTTTTCTTTGCGAGGTTAGCAATTGCGATTTGGTTGCTCAGCTGCCTCTCGTAGAATTTTCCGGCGTCTTGCAACGGCGGATTGATTGCGAACATCGTGGAAAGGCTTCCGATTGCGCCGTTCGCCGCCTTCGCCTCGTTTAAAATTGTGTCGTATTCGGCCGTGAGCGTCATTGCGGGATTCACGTCGAGAAATGGGCGCGATCCGCCGTCCTTTATTTTTCCTATAATCGAAACCAGATTCACGTTGAGCATTCCCGTCGCGTCCTGGATTGCTATGTATTCAGGAGTCGGGTTTGTTATCCTTCCCTTCAGTGTCTGGAGTCCTTCGATCATCTCGCCTATTCTTCTCGGATCTTTCAGATTCTCCTCCGCAAGAAGCGAATACTTCGCGTTCGATCTCGGGAGCCCGAAGACGTCGAGCTGGCTCTCCGCGCCGGACATGTATGCCTCTATGTACTTGTCTTGAGAATCCTTGCCGTTGACCGATAAAAACCTGTTCGTCGCGATCTTTTCCGATTCTATTCCCCTCCTCGTCATGTCGCGTATACTCTTGCCGTCCCTGACGCTGTAATCGATAACGTATACCGGGAGGCGGTTTTCCGCGAGCTTCTTGAGGTTGGTTGACAGCTGGTCAATTTTGTTTTGATTTGCAATGATGGTGTTGTTTTGGCTCATGATAAAATCTTTGTTTTGCGTGAGAGTCTGGTTATAAGCGTCATTTTTTTCTTTCAGTTCTTTCAATTGCCTATCTTTTTGCGCGTCGAAAGGTGTGATGTAAGGACCCAATGCAAGCCCCGCTACGAATGCGACTATCGCGCTGCCGCCGAGTATGGCTTCCCTTCTTGTGTATTTTTTTGGCTCTTCAGAGGAAGATGCGCTTTTCTGTATCTGCGGCGTGACATCGATGCCTTTTGAAGAATTATTCGAATCTGTTTCCGTGTTCTCTGCCATAAACCATCCCGCACTGCCTTTTTTTAGAACGACCTTAGCGCGTCGACAACTTTTCTGGTTGCTTCCTGGCTTTCTATGTCTATCGGCTTGATGATCTCCGAAATTATTTTTTCGATCGCCTTTCTCTTCTCGGCCTCTCCGATCGAGACTATCGCCTGCAGCGGAGCTTCGACCAAGTTGAGTCGCGATTTGATGTACGAAATTTCTTTCGATAATTCCACGAGCGCGCACCAAAGCTGCGCCGACTTGATGTCGTCCGCCCTGAAGAAAGCGCCCCTGTGGTCCCTTGTTGATTCGAGAACGTTTGCCAAGGTCTGCTTGGTTTCGTCTGTCAGAAATTCTTTCCAATCCTCGTTGCCGTTTGAAAGGTTCAGAAGCGACATTGTAAAAAGATTCATGGCTTACTGGCAGGATAAGTATTCTCTGTCACCCAAGTGGTGACACGTGGCAGATAGAAAAATCGAGTGAGCCCGGAGGGATTTGAACCCTCGACCCTCTGGTTGCTTTCATCTTTGCGTCAACGCTTTTAACGTGAAATGTTAAAAGCCAGGTGCTCTGCCATGCTGAGCTACGGGCCCTTGTTCTAAGAATTAATTTAGTTTTGATATGCTTTTATGTTTTATAATACCTGCAAAAATCCAAAAAATATATTTCTTTAAAGTTTTCTCATTCTCTGCAAAGTGTGCGTCATCCAGGTGTACGTCCTGATCTTGGCGGATCTTCCGTAGCCGCACGCCGCGCAGTATTTCTTGTCGATCCTGTAGGAATGCCTTCCGCATCTCCTGCACCTTATGTGCGTTATCCTGTTCTTCTTACCCATCGACGGGGTACCTTTGGACATCTCATTTCACCTGTTTTGTAAAACTAATTCTCGAATTTCAGGTTTATAAACTTCTGCTTCCACGTGTTTGTTTTTCAAAAGTCTTCTTAATCTTTTCTGGTTTTTGTCGATTTGTCCGATAATAACGTAGTTACTGTAAACTTCGTCGAAGGATTTTATTACAGTCTTCATATTGTTAAAGTGAATTGGTATGAAGTCTGCTTCGTTGCCACCGTATTGTGTAAATGTGCTTTCTCCGAAATCAATTAATGAGAGTCTGTCTTCGTCTTCGGATACGAAAATATGGTCTTTTCCCAGATCACCATGTTCTATTCCTAAAAGACTCAATTTTCCAAATGTATGGCCAAGTAAACGACCAATTTTTTCCTGTCCCTCTTTACTGTAGCGAGATTTTAAATGCTTGCCTTTGGCAGCCTCCTGCAAAAAATAATTTTTTGATTTTGCGAGAATCTTCGGCGTCAATCCGAGGTTATCAGCGATTCTTAAAATTTTCTTTTCCTTGTTCGAAGAGAAAGGAAGAATGAAATATTTCTGACCGTTTAATTGAAATTTGTACAAATTGTATTCGTCATAAACAAAATTTCCCATCAAATGGATGAATCTTGTTCCATATTTTCTGATATTTTTCCAAGGAAAATCCTTTCTAAAAACTTCGTATTCTCTTTTCATGAAATTTTCTAAGAGATTCAGCTTTAAAAGGTTTCTCAAACTTGGACAGGGCTCGCGTAAACGATCGTGTCGCCGCGAACGAGAATGGTTCCCATTTTTATTTTGTTCTCCCCGTTCTTCTGAACCTCGGCTTCGTCGATCCAAAGATTCAAATGAAGGTCGAGAGCTTTCAAAATTCCGGTGACCTCTTCGCCGTTCTTCAGCTTGATGATTACTTTCTTGCCTTTCGCTCTGTCAAGCGCGTCAATTGGTCTGTCTGTCATTAACAATTCCTTCTTTACATTATGTCAAGAAGAGATATAAACATATACAGTTCTCCAATTTTTTTGTTATCGTCATTAGTGAAATAATTTATGTGTTCTGTTCCGATAAGACTCTGTTTTTAATTATTTCCTGAACGCCTTCATACAACAGTTTGAAAAATACTTAAGCATTCGCTACAATCTATTTCTATGGCAATTTGGCACGGCGAGAAAGGAAAGAAAGCAACAGGCGGGAAGATACATCTTTCTGTAAAGAAGAGAAAATACGAGCTCGGAAATCTTCCCGTACATACGAAGATCGGCAAGGAGAGGAAAAGTTTCGAGAGAATGAAGGGCGGATCGCTGAAATTGAAATTATTCTCGACTGAATTCGCGAACGTCCTTGACAAGAAGAGCAAGACGATGAAAAAGGTCAAGATTCTCGACGTGATCGAAAATCCTGCAAACCCGCACTACGTGAGAAGAAAAATAATCACCAAAGGTTCTGTCATCAAAACCGAGATCGGAAATGCGAGAGTCACGTCGCGTCCTAGCCAGAGCGGAACGGTTAACGCGGTTCTTGTGCAATAAATTTTTATGATCGATTCTCATTGTCATCTCGAGCAGCGCGATTACAATCCCGACAGGAATGACATCATCTCAAGATGCAAAAAGGAATTGAGTGCGGTAATAACCGTCTGCGCTCATCCGAAAGATTTCGATCTCACTCTGAAAATTGCAGATGAAAATAAAAGTTTCGTCTTCGCTGTAGCAGGCATGCATCCGGAATACATCGAGGAGATTTCCGACGAAGAGATAAAAAAATATTTCGAAAAAATAAAACAGAATCGCGACAAGATTGTTGGCATTGGTGAAGTCGGATTGGATTATTTTTGGACCAAGGACCCTGCTTTCCGCGAGAAGCAAAAAAATCTTTTTAGAAAATTTATTTCGCTGTCCAAAGAATTAGATCTTCCTTTAGTCGTTCATTCACGCGACGCATATGGGGAAGTCGTACAGATTCTCGAAGAGGAGAACGCAAAGAATGTTCATCTTCATTTGTTCGGTGACAACAAGCTTGTGCAAAAAATAATTGACAACGGCTGGTACGTTTCTGTCGGGCCAGTGGTCCTGAGAAGCAAAAAACATTTTCAAATTTCTCGCGACATGCCGATCGATAGAATCATGCTGGAGACGGATGCTCCGTGGAATTCTCCGAAAATATTTCTCGAGGGCAAAAAGGAAAGGAACGATCCTACTTCGGTAAGGATAGTCGCCGAAAAAATCTCTGAGATAAAGAAAATGAGTTTTGATGAAGTCTGGAAGAAATGTGGAGAGAACGCGAAAAGGTTTTATAAGCTGGATGTTATCCTTTGAAATATGTCAATTCCAAAAAGGAACGGCCGCACTTGGGACGGATACTATAATTATTACACTAAAAATTGCCCGTCTTGTTCTTATATGAAAATAATAGAAGGTCAATATGTATGTGGATGGGGGACTGCCTTCAAATATCTTTCACGTCAAAATGGTGTTCTTCTTGAAAATGGGGAACTGAGAAAATGTGGTCTGCTTAACTGGAAAATTCAGCCAAAAAAAGATGAACGTTCGGTAAATTATCTGGACGAAATAATCAAACAGAAGAAAATCTAGTCTATTCTATCTTGTCGAGCTTGTATCTTAGGAACGCTCCTACTCCGCCGAGCTCCTTGAATTGCTGACCTTCTCGCGTGTCCAATGAAATGAATTTCACTTCCGCTCCGCTTACGATCGCTTTTTCGACCATAAGTTCTCCGATTTCGTCTTGATCAGCCGCGTGCAATTTTGTGTTGCATTTGTCACAAACCTGCATTTCGATTATTTTTTTCGGAATATCCTTTTCGATTTTGTGGCCGTTCTGGCATTCGAACTTGACTCTGATCCAATCGAAGTCTTCGGAAATGAGAAGAGTTTCGACAGCTCCCAAGTTGAGAGCTTTCAAAGTTTCGGTATACCCATAAATGACCTTTCCATTTTTCTGGATCTCCGTGAAAAAGTTTTTCATGATCTCTATTTCTTTTGTAATCGCGGCCTGCTCGAGAAGGTCCTGCGATTTGTTGACGAGCTCCTCGAGTCCGTATTCCCCGGTGTATCCGATGTCCTTCACGCCGAGTATCTTGTTTTGCAGCTGATAGTTCAGGTAATTCTCTTTCACGAACTTGTCTTTCACGGGACCGGGCCCTCCCATTATCAATCCGATGATGTTCTGTTTCAACAGAGTCTCGGCAGATATGTCCCCTATCTTGTTCATGAATAAGTTGACGGCGTCTTCCCTCAGCCTGTCATAACGGCCCTGTGAATTGTGCACTACTATTCCGTTGGCGATAAAATTCTGAGTTGAAGGAATGGATATGTCATATGCCTTGTCTTTTTCTCTTATTTTGTTGATTTCTTTTACGTGAGTAAGGATAAGGTCTCCTTCGCTTATGCTTTTGAGAAGTTTCATGATATTTTCAGCTTTCTGTTTTAGATGATTGTCTTTTGATTTTTTGATTTCGTCAAATCTCTTCTCAAAAAATTTTAATACTTGTTTGTTAAATGTTGGAAATCCCTGTCTCTTCTTATTGTAAAAGAAATCCTGAACTCTCGGGAAGTTTTCCGTGTTCATCCCCATCTCTTCTGCCAGCAATCGTATGTATCTTCCATCAACGGGGACGTGTTTTGTATTCGATTGCAGTTTATTTTCTTTGAGTATTTCCTTCAACATCCCCGTTTTTCTTTTCGATCCGAATCCAATTTGATTTTGGAATGCGCACAACGAATCGTAATCGCTGATCCTGACTCTATGTTTGATGTAAGTCTTTTTAGGTCCGCCAAGTATGCTGTACTCGGATTCGTCTCTTGAATAAGAGTTTATGATTCCGAATCTTAACAAGAACAGCTGCAAAATTCTTATTACTTCCTCGCTCGACATCGTGATGCCAACAGTCTTCCCGCTTGTGTCAACATAACCTTCCGCGTCAAACAGTCCCATAATGAAAGACGACAGCAATTTTTTGTCAAGCGTATGAAATATTTGATTCACGTGTCTCGGAGTCGAAAATATCCCTTTGAAATTTTTATCGATGTCATCCATCAAATCTTTGCTGTAGATTTTCACTTCAAATGTCCCTTTCGATTTCCTAAACCTTTTTCCAGTGTTAATTTTGAAAAGCAGCTCTGATAATTTTCTGTACATGTCTGCAATTTCTTCGTCGCTATCATACAGAATAATTCTATTCGTGTCCTTGGTGCCATCCCCTAAAATATACCCAAGCATTTGGTAAAGAAGACGCATTTTATTGCCATCATGCTCCAAGAATTTGGAATTAAATTCTGGAATCTGCCCATCTATATTTAATTTTTTAACTGTCAGAAGATTGTCTCCAACTTTTAAATCAGACGCGAACTTGATCTCGAATCCTTCCTTCCCCGGAACGAAAACACGATGTTCCGGAGTCAGAGTTATCTCCATTTCAGGGCCCTTTGTTCTTATTTCAAGAAATTCGTTCGCATTTCTTTCCATTATGTCGTTGTGGCGGGCATCGATCGTTTTGTAACTTACAAGATCGGCTGACTTGATTGGATTGTCTTCCTTTTTCATGTCTTTGACTTCGACTATCCTTCCGTCAGACAACTGGACAAGTGTGTCCGGCGACAAGCACATTCCACCTTTTACCGTCTTCGATGGGACATTTCCTTCGATATTTTTTAACAAAATTATTTTTTTTCCGCGCAAAAGTCCGATCGTAGCTTCATGAGCGTCAAGGACAATCAGTCCGTAAACTTCCTTCTCCGATATCATGTCTTCCAGCGGATCCAAGACGAAAACCTGGTCGCAGTGGTAGAGCTTCCTCTCCATTTTTTCCGGAGGCTCGAAGCTCCAAATCTTGTAATCCTCCTTGCCCTCGACCTCGGAAATGTTTCCGCAGAAAATAGCCAATCCGTTCGGAGGTGTCTGCCTGAAAAGTTTCAGGTGCTGCACTACTTTCTCGAGCGCAGCCAGGACATTTTTTCTCGTTGTTTTCGATTTTATGTTGCTAGCTGTCGATTCTTCGCTCTTGATCTGGTTTATCGAATCCTGTAGGTTTCCTCCTGCAGGAACATAGACAGTGACCAGTTCCGTGTGCCTTCCTCTTATCTTCTTCAGCTCTTTCACGAGTTTTCTGATTTTCAGAACGTCTTCTTCCTTCATTTCATGTTCACCTTGATAATACTATTCTAAATTTCTATTTTATATCTGAAAAGCATATTTAAAATATGCACAAAGTTTTGAAGATTCTTATCTTCTCCAGCATTTTCTACAACTTTGCGGCGGGGCTTTTCGGGCCGATATACGCGATATTCGTCCAGGAGATTGGCGGAACGATTCTGACGGCGAGCATAGCATGGTCGGTCTATACCTTTTTTATAGGTGCACTGATGCTGATTTTCGGAAGGATGGAAGACAAGTTCAACAAGAGAAAACTTTTCGTTGTCGGCAGGGTGATAAACGCATGCGGAATTATTGGATACCTGTTTGTCGACTCGCCGGCTTCCTTGTTCGTTGTCCAGGGAATTTTGGGAGTGGCTGTGGCGATAATGAATCCCACGTTCGAAGCGATATTCTCACGCGGCCTTGACGTGGGCAAGGAGAGCACTGAATGGTCTTTGTGGGAAGGCTCGATAAACATATTTTATTCCGGAGCGTCGCTGATCGGCGGGACGATCGCGTCTGTTTTCGGCTTCAAGTACCTTTTCATGTTCATGGCCGCTTCATCGATATTATCGACAATAGTTGCAACAATGCTCTTGAAAAAGAACGCGTGGAACTATTTTGTGAAAGTTTGAAGTTTGTAGTTTTATCTACAGCCTTTACCACAATTTAATATATGAAAAAAGGTTTTTTGGCATTTATTTTAATTTTAACAATCTCTGCATTGCTGGTTAATTCCACTTCGTATGCATTGGAAACTTGCCAATCCGGCGGCCTCACAACTTCTGTGCAAAAGGATTTCCAGATGTCTTACGTTGATCAGGATTTCATTCAGCTCACCAACAAGGAATTGCTGAAAGACCTTTCGCAGTTGAAGGACCTTACATGTTTGCAATACGTTGACATGACCGAATGGGGGGTCAAAGGCGACACGGTGAATCTCGAAAAACTGACGAACCTCGTCGTGTTCAGCATGTACAATAATCCTGAAGTATACGGCGATGTATGCTCGCTGAAAGGCGCGACTAAATTGAAGAGTTTGAAGTTTGCTTTTGATCCGAAGGTTTACGGCGGCATTTCTTGCCTCAAAGATTTGAATCTTGACACTTTTGCGATGACGAACACGAAAATTTCAGGGGACCTTTCCGATCTGTCGCACATGACGAACTTGAAAGCGCTCTACATTTCAGGCACCGATGTTACTGGTGACATTTCTTCTCTGAGCGGCCTGTCGAATCTCGAAGAGCTCGGCATATCGGACGAGTTTCCTGGAAACTCCCCAATCACAGGCGACCTGTCTTCTCTTAACGGCCTCACTAAGCTGAAAAAGGTTTCACTCTATAAGATGAAGGTTACTAATTGCGACGAGTTCGTCAAAAACCATCCTAACATTGCAGGCGGATGTTCGGAAGTTTCACAGGGCTCGTTTGGAATTCCTTTTGGAGAAAATCCGCAGGATACGGGTATTGCAGACGGTCCTAAGAGTTCGCAGTACGCGGATGTGAAGTCTCTTGCCGGAAATTTTAATTACATAGTATTGATTGTGATTGCAATTGGAGCAATTGCGCTAATTTTCGTAGCAAAGAAATTTTTCTTTAAAAAATCGACAGCCAGAAAATAGAATCTCGGTACAAAAATTAAGTATGTCTTAATCTTGGACAATCATTTTTTTATTTTTCTCAAAATGACAAATTCACGCGGCGAGAAGGGAAGTTCATGAAAAGACTAACCTGATGTTGGTCATCTGAGAATATACGCGGCTTATCAGAAACGGAACCAAGAATGGGTATATGCAATGGACGAACAAAAAATCGAGGAATCAGAAATATGAGATTGCAAATGATGTCAAGTTCTTAGAATTCTCAAAAATAAAATATTTTATCCGATGTTTACATTATCGTTGTTATAAATAATTTACAACTCATTATCTACTTTATGTCATACGAGGAAGTAAAGGAAGTACTCCAAGATGCGCAAGACCTTTTCAGAAGATTTAAAAATATGGAAAGATGCGGCATCGCCGAAGATGAAAATTTTACAAAAGCGGAATTAAAACAAAGAGGTTATTCAATATTTGTTGGTAAAGGTAGACGTGCCAAAATGACCCCAACATTGAAGGGTGCGCAATTGGATGCTTTGGCCAAAGCCCTTGTAGATAAGTCACCAAACGTCGATCCATTAAATTCTCTACTTGCTTCAGCACATGGTTGGGATTTTTTGTACCAAATGATATCGGAAGGCAGAACGTTATCTGATGACGATTTACGCCAACCTGAATTTCTGAAAAATTACACGGAAAATTTAAATTATTTCAGAAAGTTGTATAACGTTTAACTTTTAATGTTGTGCATCGCTTTTAGATCTTTCTCAAATTTTTTTAATTCTTTCGGAATTTTTATCTGGATTTCTTCCCTCAATGAAATTCCTTTTTCTTTTTTGATGTTCCAGATTTCGGAATTGAATCCGATTATTTTTTCCGTAATGTTCAGAATTTTCTTGTCGGGTTCCGAATCCAGATCTTTGAATTCTTTTTTCTGAAGATTTTTGTCGTCGTAAAGTTCGTTGTAAATATAATCGGTAACAAACGGGCATATTGGCGAAAGCAGTTGCAGAACAGTCTTCAGGCATTGGTGCAGAGTGTACCATGCCGCCTTCTTGTCAGCGTCGCTGAAATTCGTTCCGTACGCTCTCGGCTTGCACATCTCCATGTAGTGCGCCGCAAGCGTTCCCCAGACGAAATCCCTTATCTTCGTCGACGGCACGAAAAAATTGTAATCGACATACCCTTCTTCCGATTCTTTCACGAGCTTCGCGAGTTCGGCAAGTATCCATTCGTCTGTCTTCGTCAGCTTAACTTTCTTCGGCTCGGGAAACATCGAGATGTATCTGGACACGTTCCACAATTTTGTTACGAACTTGCTCGCGCCCTGTATCTTCTCTTCCGAGAATCTGAAATCCGATCCGAGGCTGACCTCCGATGCGTTCCAGAACCTGAACGAGTCAGCTCCGAATTTTTCGAGAACAGGAAGAGGGTCGACCACATTCCCCTTGCTCTTGCTCATCTTTTCTCCTTTCTCGTCTACTCCGTATCCCATTATCCACGCGTGGTCGAACGCGATTTTTCCGGTGAGCTGGAAGCAGCGGAGGAGCGTATAATATAGCCATGTCCTGACGATCTCTTTCGCCTGTGTCCTTATGCTTGTCGGGAACGCCTTCTTGAAAAGTTTTTCATTCGTCTTGTATCCGGACACGAAAAGCGCGGATATGCTCGAGTCCATCCACGTGTCGAACGTCCTCGTCTCGCCGACGAATTCCTTCGATCCGCATTGCTCGCATTTCTTGAACGGCGCCTTCTGTTTCCACGGCTGATAGTATTTTCCGGGCTCCGGCAGATGCGGCCTTCCGCAATCCTTGCAATACCAGATTGGAATCTCTGTCGCGTAGTATCTCCTTCTCGAAATCGGCCAGTCGATCGAAACAGAATCTATCCAGTTCAACAGGATCTGCCTGTGCTCCTCCGGATGGAAAATCAGTTTCTTCGCGAGCTTTTTCATTTCGGGCACGAACTCGATCTGCTTCAGATAAAATTCTTTCATCGGGATGATTTCGATAGGATTCTTGCTTCTCTCGCATACGGGAGTCCTGTGCGTGATTTTTTCTTTCTTGGCCACTCTTCCGAGTTGTTCCAAGTCTTCAGTTATTTTTTGTCTAGCTTCTTTTGTTTTCATGCCTGCATAATTTCTGGCGTTCTTCGTCATCCTTCCGTCCTCGCCTATCGCGATTATTTCTTCCAATTTTAATTCCCTGAAAAGTCTGACGTCTGCGTAATCACCGTAGCTGCATATCATCACCGCGCCGCTCCCGAATTTCGGATCGGCCTGAGGATGCGCGATTATCGGGACTTCCCTGTTGAAAACTGGAACTATCGCCGTCTGTCCTTTGAGATGCAAGTATCTCTCGTCCTCCGGATTTACGATTATCGCCTGGCAGCTGCACATGAGCTCCGGTCTTGTTGTTGCAATTGTGATAAATTCTCCGTCTTTCACTTCAAAATTAACATGCACGAGATCTGTCGGCAAATCGGAATACAAAACTTCTGCGTCCGCGATCGTGGTCCTGCACACCGGACAATAGTTGTTGGGTCTCGTGTCCTCGTAAATCAGTCCCTTTTTCCAGAGTTCGATGAAAGTTGTCTGAGTCAGTTTTCTGTATTCTTCCGAATCGGTCCTGTAATAATTTTCAAAGTTTCCGGACATTCCCATCGATTTCATGATTCCGATCATGTATTCCTCCAAATCGTCGAGAGCGTGCTTGCAATGTTCGATGAAGACTTCTCTCGGAGTCTGGTGTATGCTGATGTTGAATTTTTTTTCCGTGTACGTTTCAACGGGGAGGCCGTTCCTGTCTATTCCTATCGGAAAGTTCACTTCGTTCCCCATCAGCCTCGCTGTCCTGGCGATCATGTCTATCTGAGAATAATGCGCCGCGGCTCCGACGTGCCACGGTTTTCCTGAAGGATACGGGGGAGGCGTGTCGATGGTGAAAATTTTTTTCTTGCTGTCTTCGTCGAACGAGAATATTTTTTCCTTGTTCCACCTTGCAAAAATTTCCTTCTCGTGAGAGAATTCCCACCTGATCTCCTTGAGTTTGGGCTCTAGTTTTTCCTGTTCCATTTGAATCTGGTAATATTAATCAAACTTACAGAAACTTAAAAATGTTTTTGGTGGTCGCCGTTTTACCTTTCGAAGTCCGTGTACTGCGAAAATGTCCACGGCCCAGATCCGCAGCTGGAATAATGCCTTGCAATTCTCAGCGTGGTTGGAGAAGTCAGTTGGATTATGAAGGATCTCACGGTATTTCCGTAATCTATAGTGCTTACATCGTAACAATAGACGTTTCCGTCAGACTTCACGTCCTTGAAATCGCGGTTCACCAGTCCAGAGGAAGTGGGGGTGAAGGTGTAAACACTAGTCAGGACATCGCTCACTGAGGTGCCCACAGCAAAGACTCCCGTTGTCGGATTGATATTGTCGTGCGCAAGGGTGAGCTGGTATTGTTCCTGATCAATATCCGCAAATGCTTCTCCGCCAACTTTAACCCAGATTCCCTGCGCGGTGTTCGGCACGTCCTGCGCCACTTCGCCGCAGAGAGGCGCGATTGTTCTTTTCGCGGAGCCGTCATATTTTCCTAGTTTCGTGGTGAGCATTGTTTTGAGCGCCGATGTGTAATAGTCGATCGGGCAGGTTGCATTAACGTAATGATAATCTTGATAACGCGCGGGGTTGGCAAAAACATTGGTGTTCCTTTCGTCGTAAGTTGTCCAATCTCCGCCACCTGTAACGCCGAGAACTTCGCCTGCGGAAACGGAAACATTCATCAGCTTGTCACTCACGACTCTTGTGATACCGCCAATGATATAAGTTTCAGTTTTGTCGTACGGCTCGACAAACTTGTCCATTAATTTTTGCGAGAGCGATTTCACATGGTCAAAACGCATGATGACTTCTTCGCACGGCGCGAAGTCTATAATATACGCCGTTCCAGATTCGCGGTTATCCGCTCTGACTTCCATGATCCACCCGTTGCCCGGAGCATAGAGTGTGGTTGGATTGAAAGTCGCGCTTCCGTGGGTAAAGTAGACATGATCAGTCGGATAGACGTGCCCTCCCGGAGGATTGAAGTTTCCCAGCGGGATTATTGCGACAATTTTGCTTATGTCAACAGGAATCACGGAGAAGAGTTCCTTCTTTGTGCCGCATGACGGGAGCAGGTTCAAATAATCCGTTTTGGTCATGTTTCTCGGCAGCTCAAAAATCCACAAATTCGGATTGCAGTTTTCCTTTATCCAATCGGTTCCCTGCATCGCGTACGTCACTCCGCTGAGCGTCGCGAGAAGAATTGTCTTCGGCTGCGATTCATACTGGTGTAATATTTTGTCAGGGCATGTTTTTAGCGGCAATAAAGGATATCCTCCCGTATCAGTTGCCGGAATGGTCGGGCCGTTGTTAGAATTTACATTATGGCTTTTGTTCCAATCGTAATCGTATTGGGTGTTTCCAAAATTCTGGGGAAAATAATTGTTCTCGGGCCCCAACAAGGTTTCGCCGATGAACTTTGCAAGCCCCGAAAAAATGGCGCCAAAAATTATCACGGCAATCGAAATTATGATTGCGATAGTTTTTATCGGCAGGCTTGGCAGTTTTGCCATGAAAATAATTGCTTCTCGGATAGCTTAAAATGATGAGCCAAAATAATCGATTCTAAAAATTGTTGTTATCGTTATATGTCATCACTTCGGTGACAGAGAACGCTATTTAACGATTTTTACGAACTTCTTTCCGATGTAAATGGGAATACTGACGTTTGTCGTAGCCGTGATTCTGATTATATGGCTGCTGGGATTTGTTGCAAATATTGTCGGCGGCCTCATCCACATATTGCTCGTCATTGTTGTAGTGATTGTCATAATCAGGCTGCTTAGAGGGGAAAAGATTTTCTGAAGGTGTCTGACATGTCTTTCTTCCGATATTTTTCCAATAGGAATATGCTGGCGTCCAGTTCCGAGTCCAAAAGATCTTCCAGAAGAGCCTACCATCCTCCGTACAGCTGCCTGGGATGTAACTTGTATTTCGAGACAGAGTACCTTCTTAATTTGCACAAGGAACTACAGCATGGCAAACCGAGGAAGAGGAAAGAAGAATTCCAATATTCCAAATAGGCTTTTATCCGAACGACACCAATTAGAATTGCCTTGCTCTAAAGCCTCTGTTAAGTTTGCGAAAGCTTGCAGTGAGACAGAAGAACGGAGCGAGGCTATATTATTTTTAAAAAAATTTCATTTGGCAGCAACGTAAATTTTTCTCGGCCACTCTCCTCTGTCTGCTGGATCGTAAGGCAGTCCGCCACCTATGAAATGAGTTCTAACCTCGCACTTTTCAGCCGTTTCCAAGAGTGCCTTGTCAAACGAGACTATCGGCAACTTTTCATATTTGGCATGTAGGATCAATATTCTGTCAATCCTGCTTATCGGGTATTTTTCCAATTCTCTTCTCAGATCGCGTACGCCAAAATGATAATCGTTGTCGTGGTTCTGTTCGCAAGATACGAATCTGACAGAAGGATTGTCTAGCAAATTTTCCATTTTCTTTATATTTCCTCGTCTGTTAAGCAGTATGAGCTCCTGTAAATTTTCAGAATAGATTGTTTTCATCACGTTTGATTTCAGCCATTTTACGATTTTATTTCGGCTTATGTTCCAAAGAATGATTCGAGGTTCATTCAAGCCGTACATTATGACAGAAGTGTCGACTGCGTAGCCCTTTTCCAAATTTTTTTGGAGGGTCCTTGACAGTTTCGCTTTTTTCATCTCGCTGTAAATTGCCATCGATTATAAAAATATTTTAAGAGATTTAAGCTCCTTTAACGGACGCCGAAAATGTCGAGTATGAAGGAGATGAAAGCCGGCAGTCCCGAAGATATCGGATCATGTCCGCTGTTCTCCTAGGAGAAAATATAAAATGTTTTTTCATCGTTTGCCTGATCGGTCGTTCCCAATGAAAATCCTTGTTAAACTGTAATGTCAGGTTTCTCTTTTTTCCTGTAAAGAAAGCCGGATTTTTGCTCGATTGCCACAATGCCGTATTCTCCCAGTTTGTCTTGGGATCTGATTTTTTGTAAAGTTGCCCTTACAATAGCCGGGTCGGCGCCTTCTATTGATCTGATAATGTCGATGCTTTTTACAGTTTTCCCCTGTCCGGTGAGTTCCACCAGCTTGTTGAAGACTTTTGTCTGTAACTGGTATTCCTTGCTCGCCGCCGATCTTTTCGATTGCAGTGCGAATTTCCTCTCGATCGCTTCCAAATACAAATTTACCGGACAGAGAAAATTTTCGACTTTCTCTTCTAACTAATCTTTAATAAGAAAGTCAATTCCATTTTCGTCAAACTCGTGCGCAATTTCGTTTGAAAGTCTCGAGCGCTGGGCGTTTAAAATAGAGTACGCTCCTTCTAAATAATGCGGAAGACCCATGCTCCTCAACAGGGGTTCGTAATTTTTAATTTTCTTTTCGACTTGGGCGACTGAGTTTTGCAGAGAAAAATTAATTCGTTTGGATACCTCTTCTTTTACGACCTCGTTCCTCTTGAGTTTTACCATGCTTTTTATAAAAACAATTAAGGATTAAAACCCGTTGCATCAAACAAACTTCTCAAGACCCGTCTTTGTCTTTTCCGTATCTATCACGACGATTCCCTGGTTCACCGGAAACGAGACGTTGACAACCGGAACCGAGTCGACGCGCGCCATATTGATTCCTTTGTGCGAATGTCCGTGGACAACAAGATTTGGTTTTCTCTTGATTATGACGTTCTCGTAAAGGTTGGATCCGAGAGAAGAATAGAAGTTCGGATTCTCTCCCCCGAGCGTCTTGAAAGTCGGCGCGTAATGGATAAGCAGTATTTTGAAGTTGGTATTCATCTTTTCGAGATTTTTGTCGACCAAATCGATTCTCTCGCGGAAAATATTTCCGATGTTCGGAACATTCGCAAGCTGCCACTGCGTCGGCCTTTCGAGGCTTCCGGTCGTTCCGAATATCCCGACGGATTTTTTGTTGATTTCAAGAACGGTGCTCTGGTCGTCCAAAAATTTTATCTCGCGGAATTTTCTTCTTACCTCTTCCCGGATTTCGTCGAATTCGCTGTTCCCGAAACACGCGACAATCGGGCAGTTTATTTTTCCGAAAAGAGCGTTGTAAATCTTTTCATAATCGTCGACGCTTCCGCGGTGCACCATGTCTCCGGCCATCAGGAATAAGTCAGGTTTAATTGAGAAATTTTCAACCGCTTGGACGAACTGGTCGTAATATTTTGGAGAATGAACATCAGAGACAGCCGCAATTATCATTCTATCTATAGTTATTTGTCACGCAGTCGTCTTAACTTTGTGATTTTGGATTATTTATCGTTTAATTAGAAAATAATTTCGGAAACAATGTTCGAAGGAAAAAACGGCAAGGATCTGTTTTTTGATGAATTCAACCGCAACATATCGCATCTGATCAGCGATCTGATAAGAGAAAGCAAATTAGATGACAGACAAGCAAACAATCTTCGAAATTGTTCAAGGTCCATAAGAAGCGCCGCTAAGGCCAATCGCAAGACAAGCAACATTTTAGCTGCGCGCGCCACGTTGGTGCTGGCTAACAGCTATATTCTAGAAGGATATCATACCTTGACCGAATACAGGCTGAAAAATAGATTCAAGCATGCGAATCCTGAATTGGTGACTGATCTTCTTGTAGAAAAAGGAAATGAAATTCAAGTGACGGAAGTTGAGAATGGCGGCGTTGCGCCTTACATTAGTTTGCATCCCAAATGGCACATACAAGAAGAGCTGTATCATGCCGCCCGCCTTGCATCGAAAATCGCCCGTTATAGTGGATACTCGGATGTCTTCAACGTCGGATTGGTTGCCGCGAGCCCGATAAACCTGAAATTGAAGGACGTTAGGAAATGTATAACATATTTCATGTCGGATTTTTCTTCTCGAAATCAGAAAGACACCGAGGACATAAGACGTTTGGCAAATATGCTTTATTCCGAGCCGAAAATCACGTGCAAACAGATATACAATGCCCGCCTTGACGGTATTTTTGAAATAAATTCTATGGAGCATACGGTCAGGTCGCTGAACGACGAATTGTTTTCCAATGGGGCAACGCAACCCAAATAAGTTTTGCCGTCAAATTACATTTTATGATTCGCAAAAATAGATTGTTTGAAGAATATCAAACTCTTTCTCAAGGTATCGCAAGGATGTCTTCTATTGTAAAGGATGCGAAGAGAGATGTTTTATTTATCGGCGAGAACGAGGAAATATTGAGAAGATTGTTGATCGGACTTATTAGGCAGTGAGAGCTGAAATTTCTGATTCCTTTGATTTTTTAATCTTAACTTGCCTTAAATTTTCAATATACACCAAAAGGGTATCACACAATTCATATGCAGCTTGTATTTCGTATAGCGGAAACTTTGTTCGGCCTCCCGAGTATGCCTTGCACATACTGAAAACATTTTTGTCGTTACCCACGATGTTAGGGATTTCCTCATCGTGAGCGTCAAGCCATGCACTAACGATTGGTATTCTATCGGAAAATATTGATGCGGCATACGCAGCAGTCTCCAGCATTCTTGAATCCACATTTTTGCATTCAACTTCCTGCCAAAATGTATGATTTTTTCCTAATGTTTCGTATAACTTATGAAAATACTTGGATGTTTTTGCAATTCTTTTATTTAGCTTCTCGTCGTTGACAGACATCTAAAATTATCTTAGATATTAAAGATTTAAGCACAAATTTTGTGGACCGGTCGGGATTTGAACCCGAGACCTCCTCGTTGCGAACGAGGCTATCTACCGGACTGATATACCGGCCCATTGTTTAAAATAGATAATTCATTCTTATATTCATTCTCAATAATTGAAGGCAATCTTTATTAGCGGGATTTCACGAAAGCTGACTCATGCCGATTGAGAGGTTGAAGAAAGAAGTCAGCGAATTCCAGAAGGAGCTGAAGAAACATCTCTCTGAGTTTGTTACTGCCGCGTTTTCGTTTGTCGCCGCATTTTTGTGGAGAGATGCAATACAGAGTTCGCTTGACAAGCTAACAGCGGCGATACCGGCATTTGATCCAATCCTTGCAAAGTATTATACAGCAGCTATCATCACTTTTGTCGCAGTGATCTCGATAGTGGTTATCAGCAGGCTTTTGAAAGTCGAGGAAGAAACGAAATGATTATTCTCTCAGTGTAGGTTTTATTTTTTTTGCTGTACTTTGCTTTCACTGATTGCATAGAGTATGTCCAACGGCGTAGGAAGCATGAGTTTTCTTCTAGCCGTCGTCATGTTATTGCAGTATTCGATTTTTGTGATGTTCCTGATGTCATAACTCAGGTCGAGATCCTTTTTGTGCTGCCAGTACATTAGGCATTTCACTGCATATTCGGCAGCATATAAAAATGCGTAACCTCCAATTTGCATCAAAGGTTCACGAAGATTTTCCAAAGATTGGCCGAGCATAAAATACAATTAAATGAGAAATTTATAAATTAATATAAGCAATTTGTTGTATTAGCCAAGGACCCGTAGCTTAGCCTGGTGGAGCATCCGACTGATAATCGGGAGGCCGAGAGTTCAAATCTCTCCGGGTCCATGACTTATAACTTACGGGAGTAGAGTTCCGGTAGACTACAATACTAGAGTCAAAGTTCGAATGATAATTTTAAGAATATGTATTCTAATTCTTGATTGATGGTGAATATTACTAGCTTTGTTGTCGGTGCGAAGTGTTTTTTCGACGCTGATAAATCAGGAACAGATTTGGTCCCAAAAATTAATTCACTTATTGCGCAAAAGATGATTGGCAGAGGATTCTCGACAGATGACAATGTTGATTTGTTTCGAGGCATACCAACTTTTATGATGCGATTCTACGCTAATCCAACTAAGCATAATCCTCCTCTTGTGATGAGAATTAAGAAGGGTCTCGGCATCATTAATCAGGAGGAATTAGACGATAAAGTCTTCTTTGATGCATTGAGTAGACTTGTTGATGAGCATCCACATAAGATATCATTCTCGATTAAAATCGGCCAGATTTCCAACAACAGGAATGGTTACCTGATAAAGATAGAAACTGAACCAGCAATAGTTGCAAAGAAGAGGAATTTGGGAATTGAACCGCGTGTAAATGCTACTCGTTACAACGAAATTATCGACTATAACAAGAAACTTGTTCACGAAATAATCAATGAATTGGGGGCAGGCATTCTTGAAGAGCCTAAGGTGCTCGCGCCACTTGATAAGATATTACCGGATAATTTGTTTGAAGAAAATTTCATGACAGATTTACCCAGAGAAGTAGCTGAATGTTTAACAGAGGTCAACAAATGTTTTTCGAATGATTGCTACATTGCGTCCTCAATTATGATACGAAAAGCATTGGAAGTTGCCGTTACCAAAAAACTCGATCAAGCGGGTCGGGGAAAGAAATTATTCGATGATAATGGAGACGAGATTTCGTTGAAAAGAAAACTCAATCTATTACCAGAAGTTGCTCCCAATATCAAAAAAGATTTGGAAGCAATCAAGATAGTCAAATGGTTCGGAGATAAGAGTGCACACAGTCCGAACAATCCTATTTTTGCAAAAGACATAGAACAAAACATCGTGCCGAAGATTAGATATTTCCTGATAAATCTAGGTTTAAAGAAATAGAGACAACGCCGACTTCATTGTAATGTGTACATAATTCCGCTAGAATAGCTAACTATTTATTTTTACACACACAATATTTCAAAACAAGCCGCAGATTATGGCAAGAGACTTTAACTTAGGGTCGGTAACGCTCCGGGTCCATAAATAACTTACGGGAGTAGAATGCCGATAGAATTAGTGTATACAAAAATAGTTGATTGCTTTATTAAGAGAAGTTTTTAAAAATTTAATATGGTAGATAGACAGAATATTAAACTCAATAATTTGATGTTTCTTGCTCTTGACCATGGTATAGATTCGATAAAAGCAGGTGGTCCATTAATATCTTTTGTAATTACAGAATCTAAAGGTAAACGCAATATCAAACGATTTGTGACCAAAAGATTAGAAGATGGTCAAAAAGAAGCAACACAATTTGTTTCTACATCAAAATCTAAAATAGACAGATACGCACTTGCTTATGACGGCTATGTAACAATAGAAAATAAAAAGTATAGTGCTATAATTGTTCGGGCAGGAGAGCACGGAGATAAAGAATCAATGTTGATATGTCAAAGATATAGCCCAAAAAAATTTCTACACAAATTTGAAGTAATAGGTAATCCAGCAATGATTGGAAATCAAAAAAATCTTCTTTAAATTATTCTTTACACGAATGTGTGTGAATGACATTCCGCTAGAATAGCTAACTATTTATTTTTACGCGGCCAATATTTCAAAACAAGCCACAGATTTGTCGCGGAGAGCTTAACTTTGGGTCGGCAACACTCCGGGTCCACTCAACTATTCTTTATCTGGTGAAATTATGAAGAACGACGAATGCGTAATCTATGTTTACGGCCCTAAAGGCCGCTTGTTGCAAAAATACAGTAAGATAAAAGATATCTGGACCCAGACGACTATTTCTAACGGCAAAGTCAGAACAATGACTGCCGAACAGTTGTTGTCGCATCTGTTGCCGCCACTTGCTGGAGCGAGCGGTGCAAAAATAAAAGTCGTGAAGAAAAAAATCTAAATGATCTTCATTTGCCCGACAATGTGTAGTTCTTTTTCGGAATCATTTCTAATCTTCTATTTAAAACGTATCTGGCATTCCTTTTTGCTTTCTTGCTAGATGTGCTCGGCTGATTCATCGTCTCAGTTAAAAATCTCAAATCAATTAGATACGGCATCTTATTCGTGTCAGACTTTAATGGCATACATAAAGTCAAAATTAGTAGCCTGCTTGAAATTGTCGGCATCGCAAAAATTTCAAAATCAGCCGCGCATTTTCCAAATTCCCTTTCCGTGTTAATCTTTCCGTGAATGTAGACGTCATCGGCTGTTCCGAGATAGATAGCGGGTTTTGCCTCCATCATTTTGATGTTATTGTTGTCGTATATTCTGTGCTGCGGAGATTGGTTCCTGAGATAATCTATCCTCCAAGAATAGTCTGCGTCCATTTCTCTGTTGGAGAAGCAGCTGTAAACGTCTTCCGGATTTGCCGGGAATCTTACAGACATCAATTTTTTCGAAGATTCGTCCGCATTTCTATACATCTTCATTATTCTGTGCGCAGGAGGAACCTCCCGAAAAAGTGATTCTACCATGTTTGCGGGCAATTTTATTGCATCTATGATCTTTGCGACTTTCATGCGATTCAAAATAAATCCGAATTGAAAAAATTTAAGCAACAATGTTATGGTCATTTGAATGAAACTTCTTCCAAATTTTCATCGAGCGTGCATTCTTCTGGCAGCTTGTCCGTCCTTAATCTTTTGAAGGAAGGTGCCCTGAATTTCAGATTCCTGTTCAGGTGCAAAAATTCAACTTCGGCGACCAGTTCGGGCCTAACCCATTTCGTCTTGCTCAGGATGGAAGGTATTTCTTGGATTGGCTGGTCACCGAACGGATTTTTATCCGTCTCCAAATTTCTGACCTTGTCGGATATCGCGGAGTATCCCTGCTCGTCCAGTCCTGTGCCCACCCGGCCGAGATAGTGAAACTTCCTTTTGAAAAAAATTGCGCACAGCAGGGCCCCGAAGTATTTCGCCCGCCATCCTTCTCCTCTTGTGTACCCGACTATCACGCAATCGAGCGTCCGCAGAGTCTTGAATTTTTTCCAGTCATTGGAACGTCGTCCTGTCTGGTAGCTCGAATCGATG
Source organism: uncultured archaeon (assembly GCA_964539655.1). Classification (GTDB taxonomy): domain Archaea; phylum Aenigmatarchaeota; class Aenigmatarchaeia; order CG10238-14; family SCSR01; genus CAZIJH01. Next base: position 23,275 of record CAZIJH010000004.1, read on the forward strand.
CGCTTCGCCATCACTCCCTCGAAATTTTTCTCCTTTGCCAGTTTGAACAATTTTTTCCCTTCGCCGAAAACGTGGAAAGATATCAGGAATATTTTGTTCGCTACTACTGTTTCCTGGAGGATTTTTTTCCTTTCCAAAATCGGAAGATCGGTCAAGTCCTTTCCGTCCTTGTGCAGAATGTCGAAGACGACATAAGTCGCTGGATAGATTTTGGACATCAGCTCTATCCTTGTCCTGTCTCCCGTAAGCTCCCTGCTCGCAAGCAATGAGAAATCGGGCTTCCCGTTTTTGAAAACTACTATCTCTCCGTCGAGGATGACGCGCTTTGCGTTTATGTCCTTCCATATGTTTTTGAATTCCGGATACCTTCCCTCGAAATAGTTGAACCTCCTGTTCAGCAGTTTGAGCGACTTGTTCTCCGTATCGATGTAGCTGATCGTCCTCGTGCCGTCGAACTTCAGCTCGAAAATGAATTTCTCGTCGTCGAACGGCTTTGAAATAAATGCCAGCATCGGTTTTATTTCTTGCCCCCACAGCGACATTATAATCAACAAAAATTATTTTTTCCTTTTCTTTTTCGCGGATTCTACGCTGATCTTCAATGCCTCCATCAGATTCTTAGTCTCTGCAACCTTCTCTTCCTTGTACGCGAAAATCCTGCCTTCTGATTTTGCCTTTATCAAATCCTTCAACGCTTTTGTGTATGCGTCATTGAATCTTGACGCATCGAAATTTTCAACCACCAAATTTTCAACCAGCATCTTCGCGAGATCGAGTTCCTCTTTTTTTGTCTGGACCAATTCCTGAAGTTCCGGCAGCTCGTTGATGTTTCTGAGCTCGTCCGCGTAATGCAGGATGTGCATGACAAGCCCGTTCTTGTACGGCCTCAGGGAAATGATGTATTCCTTGTCCCTCATCACGACTTTTCCGATCGCCGCCTTGTTTGTCAGCCTCATGACTTCGATGAAAAGCGAGTAGGCTTTTTCGCCCTGTTTGTCAGGCACGACATAATAAGATTTCTCGAAAAATATTGGATCTATCTGAGATACGTCAACGAATTCCTGCACGTCGATCATTTTTGTGGTCTTCGGCTTGACCTTCTGTATGTCATCCCTGCTTACGGCGACTATTTTATCTCTCGTTATCCTGTATCCTTTCTCTATTTCGTTCCATTGCACCTCGTGCCCTTCAGGGCACCATCTCTTGTAGCTCAGCTGCTCATGATGCTCCTGACATAGCATGCTGAAATTTATTCTATTGTCGTCCGCCGCGGCGTACACCCTGACGGGTATTAGAACCATTCCGAATGATATGGAGCCTGTGAAGATCGCCCTCGCCACGTACGACATCGGCACGATCTTTTTTCCCTGAGCCACCGCTATTAGAGTGATGGAATTCGGATATAAAATTTTTCTTAAAATAAGATGGGACAACGCGTCATTTGATTAAATTTTATTCTCCGGACCATTCCTGCTGCCTGTCGAATAAGATGTCGTGGTATTCCCAGTACTTGCCTTGCTCGCCGGCGCACTTGCTAGCTTCCGCTGCCTGGTACGACAGCTTGTGGAAGTTCAGCGGGAAATCCCTGTAATAGATTTTCACTTTGCCTTCGTAGTCCTGCAAAATCTGTTTCAACGTCAATTCTGCTTTCGCGCAGAACGGGCACTGGTAGTCAGAAAATTCAACGATTGTGACGTTTGCATTCGCTGACCCGAGCGGCGGATTCGTTCCTGTCCCTATCTGTGGATTTGCTGACGGATTCGAGAGTTCCGAATCGATTATTGATTTGAAATTTTCCAAAGGAACCGCGCCGACAAGATTTTTTCCGTTGATGAAAAATGTCGGGGTGCCTTCCACTCCATATGATTTCCCGTCACTGATATCGCTCTGTATTTCGGAATTGTATTTGTTTGTTGTCAGGCAAGTGCTGAATTGGTCTACGTCAAGTCCGAGTTCGCTTGCATACTGCCCGAATTTTGGAGAGATGACTGCGGGCTTCTGCTGCTGAAGTAAAAAGTATCCGCTGACGATTATCGTTAACAATATTAGTAATCCGACGTAGTGCTGGATTTTCAATTTCATTTTATCAATACTCATTGACGACGTGCTTGCTTAAATCTTATTCAAAAGCATTGCTGGTATCTGTCAGGATGGTGTGACATGTGCTCCTGCCATTCCGCGTCCGTGTATCCCGCGGGAGTCTGGCATATGTCGTTCGAGTTCTCGCTCGATATGGCTTTCTGGTAATTCAGGCCGTACTTGCCGAATACAAAAGTGTATGCGACTATGGAAAAAACAACGATGGTAATTATCAGAATTGCAGTCGTCATGGATACGGTCTTTTCTGATTTTTTCTTTTTCATATTACACAACTCCCAACGGAACTATATTCGCGTACAGCGATATGAAGCTTGCAACCATCACGAAGATGTTGAACGCCAGCCAGAAATTTTGGCTACCCGTGAACTTCATTTTGCACGTTTTCTTTTTCCACATGTAAAATCCGATCGCCACGCTAGCGGAGGCAAGTCCCATTATCGAGAAGAACAGGCTGTAATCCTGCAAAAAAAGCAGCGGCATCCCAGTGACCACTATCCCGAAAGTTGCCAGAAAAACAATCACCACTTCGCATGCGACATGACAGATATTATGCAAGCCGAGTATTCCCAGTCCTCCGCTAACTCCGCCAAAGATTCCGATGCTTTTCGTTTCCTTGATTTCATTTTTGCCTCTCGGCTTTTTTATTTTTCCATGCAGCATACTACCACGTCTTCCAGAGTTTTTTTCAATTTCGCAGCCCAGCTTTTATTTTTCTTTTTCTCGATTTTTTTCTTCAGATTTTCAAGCATCGACATTCAAATCATTCCTCTTTAGAGTTGGGCTTGTTCAAACACCAGAACAGGCTGTACAGGTCGAACGCGCTCTTCTCAAGTTTCATCGCTTCGTTGTTGTCCTTTCCCATGTACTTCGTCGAGCTCTCCATCAGGCGCATTGTCGCAGAGAGCAAGTGCTTGCTTATGCACCAGAGCTCCCCGTTCGGAGAGCCGATCAGTTTTTTTAAAAGTTCTACGCGAAGCTTGCGCACTTCCTGCAGAACGTCGAGGTACATGTCGTTCCCCGTCTTCATAGAAGTGAACGCGAGATGCTCCTCGACTGCGATGAGATTCATAATCGCTATGCTCAGGTCTTCCTTGTAAGTAAGGTCGACCTTTGCCTCGTCCGATATTTTTTTGTTGTCTTCCTCGCTCAAGCCGTCCACCCCATTGCATAAAACATCCCGGCGCTTATCGAAAGCAGAGCTATGGCGAGTACGATCGCCTGGAACGGAACGTAATTTTTGTTCCCGTTATTTTTTCTCAACATATCATGCAACGCGAACGCCGCAACTGTGACAACGCTTCCGATAGTCGCCCCGACAAACAATTTGTCAATACCGAAAAGCATGAACTTAGGGACGCTACTGCCAAGGAACCCTGCGAAATAAAATGTCGCGACAACCGATATGTACGACAAAAGGATTATTATCGGGAGCTGGAATTTGATGTAGCCGCTTCCTTTGGATTTTTTGTTCAGCCAGTTGTTGATCCAGTAGCCCGTCGATATTATCAGCCCGCCTACGAAAGTGCTGACAATAAGATCGTCGATTCCGTACCATCTAGCCGCCAGGACGGCCGCTCCGGTCGCCGCAGTGCAAAGAGGGCAGTGCGCCATGACGAAATTGGAAAATAGAGGTATCGATAACAGAGAAGAAATTAAGAAAATTCCAAACATTGCAATTTTGTTTTTTGTTTTTTCCATTTCTAGTTCACCTTTTAATGGCAGCAGTTCGAGTGGTCGTGATGATCGCCCGACTTTCCCTGGAATTCTTTCACGCATTCCTCGCTGCAGAATTTCTTGCCCTCTGCTTCGATCGCTTTCATGTCCTTCGTGATCTTCATCTTGCACACAGGGCAAGTTGCATTTCCGAAACTTATTCCGAATACCATTCTTGTTTCACCTTAGTGCATGCTGTCCATGCTCGGAGTAGCGATTGTTCTTGTTATTTTCGCGTTTCCTTCCGAGTCAAGTATGTCGAGGAACACCTTTTCCTCACCGTACATGTGAAGGCAGGGCTGTACCGCCATCCTGTGTGAGTAATGGAAATTGAGCACGCCGAATTCCTTGGTCCTGATTCCGGCATCGCATTGGGTAACGTCGTTACCTATGCAATTTGCGTCGTATGTCGTGAATCCCTCAACGGTTCCTGGAACGAGATTCTTTCCGTCCGTGATTTTTCCCATGAAAATGTTCAACGGATTGTCACCAGGATTTCCCTGATAGGAGCTCATTCCAGTCGGAACGTATATCTTCGTCAGCATGTAGCCAGTTACCGCTACCAGCACGACTATCACTACCAAGCTTATCGCAGTGCTGTTCTTGAGTTCGATTTTCATAACAAATTGATTAAAAAAACAGCATATAAAATAATATGTGAAACTAGTTTCACCTAGTAATTCATTTTATTTTGTCACAATTACGTTTGACATTCCTCTTCTTCTTCTTTCAACAAGTCCTTTGGTTTCTAATTTATCAAGCAAACGGGTGACTTTCACTTTATTCATTCCACTTCTTTCTACCAACTCATTCTGAAAAATAAGTCCGTCACTGTTTCCGATAAGTTCGTAGATTTTTTTCTCGTCTCCTTCAAGATTTTTCACAACTTTTTTCCATCTCTGCTGGCTTTCGACAACAGTTCTTTCAGACTGCCTTCTGCTCAAAATCAGCAAGGCTCCAAATCCGCCGAGACCGAAATCAACTATGTATCCGAGCACAGCGGGAATCGGTATGTTCGCCCTGAAGGGGCATATGTTGTCGGGCAGATCGCAGTCCTTGTGCAGAAGGGCCTGCAAAGAAAGTATCTCGTTCACCATGAAGGAATGTATAAGGAAAATCGTAACGGCTATCCCAATGAGCATCCATCCTATAGTTTTCGAGTTAATTGATTCCATATTTCTACCTCGTTAACATCAGTATAAAAGCTTTTAGAAATTTTGTTCGCCCCGTTTTTCCATCAAGCATTTAAAATTAATTTTCGGTTTATTTTAACAATAGCTATGCCAGTGATAACGAAAAGTCCCGAAATTCAGCTTTACAATCTTGAAGAAATAAAATTTCCGAAAGACTTCCCGACGAACGGGAATTCGTCCATAGGAAAAATATTGGACAGCATCGGCAACAGATGGGGAGCAAATATCTTGTTGGCTTCCGATATATACCGCAAGCCACATGTTTTGAGATTCGACGACGCGTTATACGATTTTACATCGAGATACAATACGGTACCCACGTTGCAGCAAGTACCTCAGTCAAATTACAATTGGCTTTGGTTCAGGGGCAAAGCGACATGCTTCCTGACATTGAAAGACATGGAAGTCGCTCAGGAAAAGGCGCAGGACCCGAAAAAAAACGCCGATTTTTGCGATGTGCGAGAAATTGGACAAGTACAGAAAAGAAATCGCCGTATGGAAGATTGACGAGGACAGATTGGGGGTGTTGATTAGTCCGAGCGGATTGGCAAAGCCTTTCAGGATTACAAAAAATTAATTATCCAACTTTTAATTTCTCAACTTTGGCTTGTATCTTCTCATCAGCAAAGAATTGCCCACAACCGACACGGAACTGAAAGCCATGGCAGCTCCCGCGATTATCGGGCTCAGCAGGAATCCGAAGAACGGATACAAAATTCCGGCCGCAATCGGTATGCCCGCAGTGTTGTACGCGAATGCGAAGAAAAGATTCTGTTTTATTTTCCTGATGGTGTACGCGCTCAAATCGATCGCAGTCACGACATCCCTCAAATCATTTTTGATAAGTACTATTTCTCCGGTCTCCATCGCGATGTCCGTCCCGCTTCCGATTGCGATTCCGACGTCGGCTTGTGCCAACATCGGTGCGTCGTTTATTCCGTCGCCTACGGTCGCAACCTTGTGTCCCTGCTCCTGAATTTTCTTTACGGCTTCGGATTTTTCTCCGGGAAGAACGTTGGCCATCACGTCGCTCATTTCCAATCCTATCTGCTTCGCTATTGCTGCGGCCGTCCTTTCGTTGTCTCCCGTGATCATCATGACTCTTTTTTTCATTTTTTTCAGTTCCTGGATCGCCTCGCTTGAAAATTGTTTCAAGGTGTCCGCTACAGCGATTGATCCGATGAGCTTCTTGTCGTACGCGACGAGTATCGGAGTCTTCCCCTCGTTCTCAAGTTTTTGCATACTGTTCTCTATCTCCGAAGTTTCGATTCCGATCTCTTTCATGATGGCCCTGTTTCCCACCAGTATCTGCCTGTTGTTGTAGACCGCCTCGATCCCTTTTCCGGCATGAGTCTTGAATGAATTCGCGTCGGGGATTTTTTTGTTTGTCTCGCTAACTTTCTTGACGATCGCCTCTCCGATGGGATGCTCGCTTCCCTTTTCGACGATTGCTGCATAAAGAAGAACGTCTTTCTCCTCGTGCCTTCCCATCACAATCACGTCGGTGACTTCGGGCTCGCCTTTCGTCAGGGTTCCCGTCTTGTCGAAGACTACCGTGTCAATCTGATTCGCAGTTTCCAAAGCCTCGCCGCTCTTTATCAAAATTCCGTTGTTGGCGCCAAGCTCAGTTCCGACAAGTATTGCGGTCGGCGTGGCCACTCCGAGAGCGCACGGGCATGCGATTATCAACACCGCGATGAAAATCGTGAGCGCGAAAATAAAATTACCCGATAGGAAATACCAAACGAGCGCGGAAATTATTGCAATCGCGACGACTGTCGGTACAAAATACGATGAAACTTTGTCGGCGAGATTCTGTATCGGGGCTTTCGACGTCTGGGCTTCGTGGACAATTTTGATTATGTTCGCGAGCACAGTGTTCTCTCCGACCTTAGTCGCGCGGAATTTCAAAAGTCCGGATTTGTTTATCGTTGATCCTATCACCTCGTCGCCTTTCTTCTTCTCGACAGGCATGCTTTCCCCGGTTATCATGCTCTCGTCTACGGCCGAGCTTCCTTCAATTATGATTCCGTCGACAGCAATCTTCTCCCCGGCTTTCACGATTACCGTGTCGTCGACTTTCACTTCCTCGATCGGAATGACAATTTCTTTTCCGTCGCGTATCACGGTGGCTGTCTTCGCCTGCAGACCCATCAGCTTTTTTATCGATTCTGATGCTTTCCCTTTCGCGATCTCCTCCAAAAATTTTCCCGTGAGAATAAGCGTGATGATGATCACCGAGGCGTCAAAGTAAACTTCGCCCATTGGAAAAAATGACGGAAAAAACGTGATAACTGTACTGTAAAGCCATGCTGCGGTAGTTCCTATTGCAATCAAAGTGTCCATATTCGCAGTCATCGCGCGAAGGGCGTCGTACATTCCCTTGTAAAATCTCCATCCGGCTACGAATTGTATCGGAGTTGCGAGAAGGAACAGAACGTAATTTTCGTATGGTATGTCAACCGCGAAAGATATTGCAATAACAGGAATCGATATGAGAATTCCAACTATCACGAGAGTTTTCAATTTCTTGAATTCGTCCTCCGGCTTCTCGTAAGTTTTCAGGCACTGTTCGGAGCAGAAATAAAGCGTCTTGCCGTCTACGACTTTTTTGTAAACTGCTTTGTTCTCGTCGACATGCATTCCGCAGACAGGGTCTATTGCCATAAAATATAATATTGTTATATTTCCTTAATAAATCATTAGCAAAATAAAATGGCTTAAGATTGTTGACTACAATGATTATTACTGATTATCATGATGCACCAGATCGTAAAGAAAAAAGATGACTGGCGCACGCACAGCAGGAACATGTTCATCCAGGACGAGGTCGTAAAATTTACAAGGGCTTTCAGGGACAATTTTTTCACTCTTATCATTTCTTCGTTCGGTCTGTTGGTCGCTCTTAGCTGGAACAATTTCTGGACGACATGGGTAAATTCTCTTTCTCCCGAAAGTGGCATACCTTACAAGTTTATCATTGCGATCACCATGACGGTGCTCGCGGTCATCTTCACTTATTTATTTTCAAGAATAAAGGAATCAACAAGACACAAATGAAAATTTCATCTGATATTTAAAATCATATTTTCAAAAATCGATTATGAGTTTAGTGCTAGGTTCGTTGAGAGGAAAGAAATCTAGAAGCACGTATGACGTACTCATGTACGAGAAGAGAATTGTGGGCATAGCTAATTGGAAGAGCAGCCAGAGAACTATTTTGGACAATCTGAAATTGATAATGGAGGATGTGAGCGACGTAGAAGAAGCTTTGATGATTGGCAGAAATTTCGGCCATGAAATAAGGACTTTGGCTAACAAGTACTCTCAAAACGGCTACAAGATAAGATTGGTAGATATCGACGGATATGCGAACGTTCCTATTACAAAAATTCTCGAAATGGTCACGAGAAACTAAATGATTTTTAAATCAGCGTATAGATGAACGGCGCGATCCCCGTCGCGTTGGCGAACATGAGGAATATTCCGAACATCAAAATGACAATCATGAACGGTATGAGCCACCACAGTTTTCTTTTCCACAAGAATTTGAAAAGCTCGCCGACGATTCCGAAAACGGATTTCATGTTTGACAGGATTCCCATTCAGATTACCTTCAATCAAAAGATAATTCCGTCACGCCGATATTTAAGCCTTTTTTTCTATCACGAAATGATCAAGCACGAGAATGTCCATACCGCTGTTGCTGAAAGTGTTCCACGCGTTCTGCGGAGTATTCACTATCGGCTCTCCTTTCAGGTTGAAGCTCGTGTTCAAAATCGTGTTCACTCCTGTCTGCTCGCCGAATCTTGAAATCAATTTGTGATAAAGCGGACTCTCTTCTTTGTACACCGTCTGCAGCCTCGCGGTTCCCATATGATTCACTGCGGGAATGACTTTCTGCTTGCTTTGTTTTACAGGAGCGACGTAGAGCATGAACCTCGCAGGTATGTGCCTGTCCGGATTTTCAAACTCGAAAAATTCCTGCGTGGCTTCCGAAATAATCGACGGCGCGAACGGCCTGAAGGGCTCCCTGAATTTTATTTTCCTGTTGACGATGTCTTTCATCTCTGCGATTCTCGGATCTGCGATGATGCTTCGGTGGCCGAGCGCACGCGGACCCCATTCGAATCTTCCATGGAACCATCCGATTACTTTTCCATTCGTTATGTGATCGACAGTCTCGCTGACGAGCTCAGAATCGTTCGGAATGAACCTGTATTTTATGTTGTTCTGCTCGAGAAAATCCTGTATCTCTCTTTTTTCGTACTCCTGCCCGAGATAGCTGCTCTTCATCACAGCTTTTCTCGGCTTGTTCAAGATTGTGTGGTAAGCCCACAGCGCAGCTCCCAATGCTCCTCCTGAATCTCCAGCCGCAGGTTGAATGTACACATCCTCGAACGGGCCTTCGCGCAAAATTCTTCCGTTTGCAACGGAATTCAATGCGACTCCTCCGGCAAGGCAGATATTTTTGGATCCGGTGATCTTGTGCGCCTCTTTCACGATTTTCAAAATCATTTCTTCGGTGACTCTCTGTATGCTCGCTCCGACATCAGCGTAATATTGGTCCACGTTTTCCCTCCTCTTCGGGTCCTGCGGCGAGCCGAACTCCTTCTCGAATTTTTTGCTGAACGAGTTGGTCTCGGACCTGTGGAACGAAAAATAATCCATGTTGAGCGAGAAGCTTCCGTCGTCGTTGACGTTGATCATCTTCATGACCTTGTCTATGTATTTCGGCTGGCCGTACGGCGCCATTCCCATTACTTTGTACTCGCCTTCGTTCACCTCGAATCCTAGGAAAGCTGTGAACGCGCTGTACAGAAGTCCGAGCGAATGCGGGAATTTCATCTCCTTCAAAATTTTGATCTCGTTCCCGTTCGCGTGCCCTATCGTCGCGCTTGTCCACTCCCCGACCCCGTCGATGGTGACGACGGCCGACTCTTCGAAAGGGGAAACGAAGTACGAGCTCGCGGCGTGCGAAAGATGGTGCTCGCAGAAAAGAATTTTGTCTCCGTCGATTTTCAATTTCTCCATCATCTTGCTTTTTATCCACAGCTTGTCCTTCATCCAGTTCAGCATTCCCTCTCTGAAAACTCCGCCTGATCTAGGATAATTATTCAAGACTGACAAAATTATTCTCTCGAATTTCAAAAACGGTTTTTCGTAAAAAACAACGAAGTCAAGTTCGTCGGCCTTTATTCCAGCTTTCTGCAAACAAAAATCAATTGCATTGGTCGGAAATCCGCTGTCGTGTTTCTTTCTCGAAAATCTTTCCTCTTCCGCTGCTGCGACAACATCGCCGTCTTTGATCAGGGCCGCGGCCGCGTCATGATAATAGCAGGAAATTCCGAGTACGCTCACCATTGCTCTTTCGCCTCTTCGAGTGTGTTGAAATATTTTTTCCTGTCGACCCAACGAGCGGGCTTTTTCTTGACTGCAAGGTAATCCTTGAAAAGCGTCACGACAATCCCAGGAATCGCGAAAACTGTGAAATACATTAGGCCGAGAATAATTCTTCCCTGGAAATTTCCGATCCTTTCCGCGACAGACTTCCATTTCTGCCAGAGGGTTTTTTTCTTTGCTTCTTGGCTGGACATACTCTTACCTTGAATTATTGAACTGAAAGTTTATAAGTTGTGGCTAAAACTTGCGCTGAAGTTTAGTTAATTTATTTTTTTGTAAATATTAAGAATTCTATCAACGCTCACTACTAGACTTTTCAAATCTTTGTCGCCAGAATAAACTTCAAAAAAGTTTTCATCTCTTGATATATTTATTGCAAGTTTATCTCGATACGAGTTTATTTGAGCAAAATTTTCAAACAATTGATAATCATAACCCGATTTAGTATATTCTTCTATCAATGACCTTGAGACAATTGGATTAATTGTTCCTTTTGGTTTGACTTTTGTAACAAATTCTCCTGCCCACGATATTTTTGGCCGGATTTCTGCATCTTTGTACATAATAGTTTTTGCTACCAGTTCCTTACTAGATTCCGAATTTTCGAAGAATTTTTCAAGCTCAAAATACAAACTGATGGCTGCTGGATCTTTTCGTATAAATTCAAAATTTTCATTTTCAATTTTTCGTTCTCTTTCTTCGTCTTGCATTTTACCTGCCCATAACACGCCAGCAACTCCTGTGACACCGGATAAAATAATTGCAGATTTACCTATGGTACCCAGTCCACCTCTGACAAATTTTCTTCTGCCCATCTTTTGGTTCCAAAATTCGGATGACATAATTTAAATTGAAATTTTTTAAGGATTTAAACGTTATACTCTAAGAAAAGTGAATTTAAGTTTCAAATTCGTTATCGAATTATGATCACTCACATTGTCATGCTCAAATTGAATCCTGGTGTTCCTTCTGACGAGATAGACACAATGTACGAGCGGGTTCTGGAAGCAAAACTGAATATTCCAGAAGTAAAGAGTATGGACCTTGTGAAAAATATGGCGATTCCTAGGAGAAGCTTGGACTTCGATAACGGATTTGTCATGACATTTGACAACGAATCTGCATTGAATACTTATTACGGACATCCTGCTCATAAAGTTCTTTCACAATATCTCCGTGGGATAGCCGAGCTCTATGTTCTAGATTACGAAATAGAAACAATATAAATATTGTCCCGCAATACAAACTCTAGTTTAGCTTAATCAAGGATATATTTATAGTAGGTCTTAACAATATTTTAGTATGAGAATTATTTTGAAAAAAGGTAAGCAAAAAGAACTGATTGATTTAACCAAATCAAAATTATCTTTATCATGGTCAGAATTGGGAAGGCTCCTTGGAATTAAACCCAATTATTTGAGTGGTGATTTGCGATTTGAAAATGTCACAATCAGCGATCAATTATATAAAAATTTGTCAAGAATGAGCGATGTTAATTTTGATAATTTCATTGAAAAAAAAGTTCCTAACAATTGGGGGCGAATAAAAGGAGGGAAGTTATCTACTCATAGACAGCGTCCTCGAAAGTTACTCATTAAACAACATTCTAGTAATCTTGCAGAAGCTATTGGTATAATTTTAGGTGATGGTAGTTTGTATAACAATAAAAAACATGGAATCAACCAATTAGTTGTAACTGGCCATATCAAAAATGATCAAATATATTTGTCTAAATTTGTGAAGCCGCTTTTTGAAAATTTGTTTAATTTAAAATTTAGTATTAAAAAAGATAACAAAAAACATGTAATAAGAATTTACAGCCAAAAGAAAGATGTTTTATATACTTTAGAAAAACTTGGCATACCGATTGGAAATAAAATAAAGAATGATGTTGGAATACCGAATTGGATATTTTCGTCAAAAGATTTCGTTAAATCATGCATACGTGGTATTGTCGACACTGACGGTTCTGTATTCCCAATAACTGGAAGAAACTATACATATGTAGAAATTACATCCGCTTGCAAAAATTTAAGAAAATCTATAGACCAAAGCATGAAAATAATTGGATTAAAAACATCCAAATGGACCAAAAATGGAACTCCAAAAATTTATATAGCAAACAAACGAGATATTTCTCGCTATTACAATGAAGTGGGATTTAATAACCCATATCATAAAAATAGATTTAAGCTCCTATCGTCTAGTCCGGTCAAACAAAGCCGAAAGGACGCCGGGCTTTCGATCTAAAAGCGAAAGCTTCGAAAAAAAAGATGAGAGAAGAAATCCGGCAACCCGGGTTCAAATCCCGGTGGGAGCATTTTTTATTCTTTTGCTAATAATAGGATGTTATGATAAAAGTTGTAATTAATGCGGACGACTTTGGATACAGCAGAATTTTCAATGCCAAAATTTTGGATTTGTTACAGAGAGGTGCAATTAAATCCGCGACTATATTAGTAAACAGGATTGATGACAAACAGCAGGATGTTTCGCAACTCATTTCCGTTCACAAAAATTTGGATGTCGGCATTGGAATCGAGTACGAATTGACAAGAAAAGAATCTGCAACTGAAGATATAGATGCTCAATATAAGAAATTTATTTCAGTTTTCGGTTTTTCTCCGTCGCATTTCAGCATGCACTTGCCAAAAGTTTTGAGAGACAGGCATGACAGCTCTGAAATAATAAAAAGTCTGGCGTATAAAATTCAGAAATTTGCGCAAATTCAAAACATACCGATGGATAACGACGGACCTTATGGAATTGAAGATTGGGGAAAAGTTCGCACAACAACTGTGCCCATTTTCATGGGAACTTACCATAATTTTAAAGAAATACAAAATTACTTTGAAAAAATGAAAAACGGGAAAAGTTATGAAATTATTTTTCATCCAGGCGAGTACGATCCTGTAAATACATCCAGCCTTAATGCCGAACGGAAAAATGATTATGACAATATTTTGAGATTGCAGGAATGGCTTAAACCGCGCAAAGATATACAAATTATAAGTTTTCTGAATTTGTAACTTTTGAACAATCAATTAATACTTAACGTACAATTTTTCTTTATGGAAAATATACACGAGAAAATTGCAGAGGGCGTAAAAGAGATAGCAATCCATTGTCAAAATGAATTAAAAGTTCCAATCGGGATTGACGGCGCTGTAATCTCTTACCTTGTCGATTTGTATTCCGTTAAAAAATTCGGACGTAATTATCTAGACAGCCTGCCGAACACTGTATGCATAAGCTCGAAGCGAGAAGAATCGGATACAGAAAAATTTGTATCAATCTTGAAAAGTAGCCAAGGACGTACGGTTTGCGCAATAGACATGAGGACCCAGTCAGGTAAAACTGGCAAGATGCTGAGAGAGCTCGCAAAAGGAATCGTGCCGAAATCTAAATTGAAGTACATTGTTCTTTTTGATCCAAATTCACATGCAGACTTGGGGGTATATTGGGAACCGCTTACAGATGACAGGCGTATTCAATGGCTTGACGAAGATACTTATAAAACGCTTTTTGTAAATACTGAAACGGGATGGCAATATAATTTATCTTCCGAACTGATTGACAGTCTCGATGACGTGAAAGAAATCAAGAAGTATCTGTAGCAATCTTATATTCAAAGCATTTTAACTTTAAAATGAAATTTCATTCGTGTCCAAAGTTGAATCGGCAATCGGAAATAGGACCGTTGTTGAGCCTGCCATAATCGAGGAATCTGTTTTCAAGGACGAGCTGGGAACATACAGGATTTACAAAAATCACGAGGGTCTTTACAACGTCGATTTGGTGCTGAAAAACAGGCTTTATGACATTATTGGGTTGTCCGAAAAATTACATACGGCCCTGCGGAAATACAAGGTTATTCTTTTGGGCGCGCCGGATGCGGACCAGTACATCATGGTCTGCACAAAAAGAAACGGAAAGGAGCACACCGTCAAAGCCCAGCTTACATCCAAAGTAAATTCCGAGAACCAGATTCTGCAGATTATGAGATACGATCCTAGGAGCGGGAAGGACACTTATCTCTCGGACATAGTTTTCCGGATTCTGTTTGACGAGCGGACCAAGAATTGAACATCCGATCAAAACAAGTTACTTTTATACTTTGATGATAATTTTATAATTATGGAATCCGCAAGAGAGATTGATTCTTTTCGCAAAGATCGCGACCTCTTGATGGAAAATTCTTTTCTTCAGTTGACAGGTTCCAAAGAAATAAAATATGTCGAGATTGTTGGTGTTACGGGTAAGGTTGCTGGTTGGGGTAATAGAAAAAATGACACTTCAAGCGTAATTGATGACGAATGCAGGCTTGTCAAGGAATGGTCTGGCCGACAAAGGGATTCGAGAAATTTGCAAACGGATCCAGAAGGGCACGTATTGAGTATGAAGTTTACCACAAACGGGTATTTTTATTGCAACAAAGGAGGACCGACGATCACAACAAAGATAGACGCGACCCGCGAAGATTCCGATGTTCCGCAATATTTTTCAAGGGCTGTAGAGGAATTGAAAGTTCTTCATGATTGCATCGAAAAAGAAAGCGAGTGGCTTTGGAAGTATTTGGAACTTCTTACCCTTAGCGGCAAGTCGTTTGTCAAAAACAGAACCGAGCTCGAATACGACGGAAGAAAGTACGTGTTTACGGCCGACCCCAAAAGGGAAAATCTCGTGAGGCTGATAAGAAATTTTGGTGACAATAGAGCGTACGAATCGACTTCCATACAGGCGGACTTCTCGATACAAGACGTAAGCGAGCCGATTAATTTGTTATTAAAACATCAGCAGGAATATTTCGAGAAAGTGAAAGTGTAGAATGTTATAATTTCAATCCTTTCTTCCTGAACCAGTTCAAAATCAATGTGTTCTCGTCCGCGCTAGTCCAGAACGGCGAAGAATATTTTTCTATGTACCTCGCCAAATCTTCGAAATCACTAGGTTTGATCTTGTCGTCTACTTGCAAATACGCATCGTAAAGCTCCTTTGAACTGTAACTTGACCCGAGCAAGGACATTCCCAGTTCCTGCGTCAGAAAATAAAGTTTCACCTCGTCGTCGGTCAGGGTGCCGTTTTTTCTGTAGTTACGGCATATCTGTATCTCCAGGCTGATCGGAAATTTTTCCGTGGGATAAACTGATTCGACTTGTTTGCCGAGCTTCTGAAATTCGATTTCTGGAAAATGGGCGATCCCTAAAATCCCCAACATCCTGCCGTCCTCCCCGTATTTCTTTTCCATTTCCAGGATATCGGCGGCGATCTTTTCGTCGCGCCTGCGGTCCGCTTCGAGATACTGAAGTTCTATTTTCTTTGTGATTGAAAATGCTTCCTCGGTATGGTTTTTGACGTACAGTTTAAACGACTTCAGCAAATCTTGTACGATGTCCATTTTCGGAGAATGCACAAATGGGGAATTTTCAACTTCTACCGGCTTCCCGCTATTTCTCAGATATCTGAAAAATTCCTTTTGTATCGGGACAAATATGTTTGAAAGTTTCACATTTGATTTCCCTTTGGAGGAGATGTCGTTGTACAATTTTACCGTGCGATCCCTTACGAGGGTCCCGCTTTCCTCCATGAAAATAACGTTCGACCATTCGAAAAGCTCTCTGAATCTGTCTGTTCTCAGATAGATACTCTCGTGCGGAGATTTGAAAAATTTGACCTGCATGCAGTATAGAAGAACAATAAATCTTAAATATTTCACGAGCGAACTGATTATCAGCAATGTTTGAAAAACTGGGACGCATCACGGCTGCCTTGCCCGCTGGGAAACAATTGCATACTGCGAGAACGTATCTTGATTACGCTTCGATTCTTACATTCGTTCTGAATTCTGCGGATGTCGTGTATAATCTAGCAACAAAATATCATTTGGACGAGACATATGTTAGACATCTGAAGACAGGCAATCCTGTGATTGACAATGGGTTATCCGTACTTGGGGCATACGGGGCTGCCAGATTGCTCTATATGTACATTACGAGAGACTTTTGCAAAACGAATGCGGAAAAGAAATAAATTCAGAATCCTCTCGAGATGGTATGAAATGCCGATCGTGCAGGAATATTTCAAAAATCAGAAAAAATTGGCAAAGAAGACAATTAAAAAAATTTGATCGGATAGAAAAGAAAATTGAGTCGACTTAATTTCTTTATCTGTATCTGTCCTGTTTTTTGAATTTCTTCTTGGTTGTCCTTCGGTTCCTGATCTTTTGTTTTTCGCTCTTCATAATTAGTATTTGTTTTCCGGATATAAAATGTTCAAATTGACCAAAATATGTTGCGGCTACGAATTTTTCCATATAAATCAAGGATCAATAACTACAGATTGATGTTGAGATTTTTTTCGTCTTCGCCTTCGTGAGGTTCTTCTTCCTCGCCTTCTTGCTCTTCGTTCTCTTCTAAACTTTCTTTCGACTGCTCCTCCTCTTCCGATTTCTTCTGCTGGTCGGCCTGCTCTTTTGTTTCCTGTATCGTTCCCGGCTCGTGTTCGGGAGACGAGTATATCGTGTACAATTTCAGATCCTCGCTGCCAGTGTTTCTCACGTTGTGTTTCGTGCCGCATCCGACAAGGACAAGATGGCCGGGCCTGACGTCCTCCCTTTCGTCGTCGACTATTGCTTCTCCTTCGCCTTGCACAACTACGATCGCCTGGTCAGTATCATCGTGAACTTCTTCTCCTATCTCTCCCTGCGGAGGAATGCTCATCACCGTTACCTGAAGATCGTCGGCAGTGATCACCTCCTTCCTGTATGAGCTGTTCTGCTTCGCCAGCTCGAAAATGTTCTGGTTGAATCTCATCATTTTTCCATACACCTTTTGGCTAGGGTTTTATCGCGCCCTTGATCTGCTCCTCCATTTCAGGCGTCATCTTTTTCATGTTGTGGACCTTGCTTGCGTGTTCCTCTATCTTGCGCATGAGCTTGTCCTCGTTGTCGGCGTCTGTCTGGAACGAGCAGTCCATTCCTATGTCCTCGCATTTGAACGATGGCATTCGAATCACCATGATGGTATGGACCGATTTCTATATAAATTTTGAGTATTTTTTTGATAGCCATCATTCTGGAATCAGTTTCAAAAGGAAATTAAAAATTTTTAAATTGATTTCATTGAAAACGAATACGAGTGAGATTTCACCAATGCGCTATATGTTCTTCGCTTTTTGGAGCCGCTTATTTCGAGTTGCGACATCACCAATCCGACTTGCATCAGTTGATCCAAATAAACATTAGGTGTGTATCCGACCTCCCTTGTCAAATCTCCCAGCGTCATCGACCCGCCGGATTTCAGATGCTCGTATAACTCCTTTGCTTTCGGACTCCTGGACAGGAGCAGTCTGCCGTTCCTCATTTCACGATAATAATCCTTTTTCTCTTTGTCAAACTGCCTGTATTTGGGTGTTACCAGATATTTGACATCGTCCCCAACCGGTGTCGAACTTATCCATCCCATACCGGTAAGATCATTTATGTGTCCGGTGGGATCTATTCCCAGAAGATTTCCCAATTCGTTTAACGTGCTTACTCTTCCGTCAGATATCGCATAGAACACCCTGTCAAGGTCGGTGAGGTCATGGAGATTTTCAAAACTTCCAAAAATGTCGTCGAATGTGAATTTCTTGCGCGGGATATTTTCAGCTCCGACTCTCTTCCTGTCAGCCGGTTCTAGCACCAGTTCGAAATCGAATTTGTGCAATTTCTGCGCGTTCTCTTCCTCGTATCCTGAATTGAGAATTCTCTGCTCGAATTCTCCGTCCGTAAGGACAGTCAGCCCATACACACCTTTTTCCGTGTAAGTCTCCAAAAATTTGGAATAGGGATAAAAGCGGTCCCCGTCCACCTTCACCATCTTTTGTTTTTGCAACCCGGAAAAATGGGAGACATTTTCCGGACTTGTGACGAGTACGTATTTCTTGCCGATTTTTTTGACTTGTCCTGCGACCTCTGCCGAAAATCTTATGACGGCGACGTTCTTTACGATTGATGACTGGGATTCCATCATATGTGATAATTTCAGCGCTCAGCTTTAATAATGGATGATGCCATGAAAAATTGATTATATTCTCGAAAAATTATATTCAATTTATGGCAAGCTCCAATTTCTTGCTGGAAGTCAGCAATTTGAGCGTTAAACTGAAAGACGAGGTCATTTTAGACAAAATCAGCTTCAAGGCGAGAAAGGGATCGACGACCGCGATAGTCGGCCCGAACGGCGCAGGCAAGACAACTCTTTTCAAGGCTCTTTTGAATCTTGTTCCGTACAGCGGAAAAATAAAATGGCACAAGAAAATAAAGATCGGGTACGTTCCGCAAAATCTTTCGGTCAGCGACATGCCAATTTCTGTGAAAGAATTTTTGCTGCTTAAAAACTGTTCTACCGATGACATGGAAGAATGCCTTAGCCGTGTGGGGCTGGAAGGCGAAGAAATAATTGACAAAAGATTGGACTCGTTGTCCGGAGGAGAGCTGCAGAAAGTTTTGATTGCATGGGCCATCTCGGACAAACCTGACCTGCTTCTTTTTGACGAGCCCACTACCGGAGTCGATGTGGGAAGCGAGGAACTGATTTACGAGATGCTGGCGAAGCTCGAGAAAGAAACTAAGATGACAATGTTACTGATAACGCACAACGTTCATTCGATAAAATATTATTCGGATTACGTGCTCGCGCTCGACAAGTCAGTTTTGTTTTTCGGAGAATCGAAGAAGATAACCGAGCCGCATCTGATAAAGGCAGTTTACGGGAGCCATTCCTTGTTCGACGAGCACAGCCACGAGGACGATCGGTAAATGATAGACAACCTTACGATTAGCCTTCTGGCGGGAGCTTTCTTCGGTCTTGCCGCAGGATATCTCGGCTCACTGATGGTCCTCAAGAAAATGGCGCTCGTCGGTGACGCACTTTCCCATGTAGCGCTGCCGGGACTCGCGCTTGGAATAATTTTCAACTTCAATCCGTTCGTGGGCGCGTTCGTTTTCCTGCTCGCCGCCGCTCTCGCAACCGGGTACCTCCAGAATCTGACAAAACTATCGTTCGATACGATAATTGGAATATTTTTTACTTTCTCGCTTTCGATTGGTATTCTTATAATGCCGGAAGCCGAGCTTCTCGAGTCGCTATTCGGAGACATTGCTGGCATTAACTTGCTCGACGCGGCAATCGCAGTTTCATTTTCAATTGTTGCAATAATTCTGACAAAAATTTTCTACAAGAAAATTGTGCTCGGCACGATTTCGGAGGACCTTGCGGCTTCGACTGGAATAAACACGAAAAGGGCTAACATAACGTATCTGTTGCTCGTCTCGCTTCTCGTCGCGATCGGAATAAAATTCATCGGCGCGCTGCTCGTCGGAGCTCTTGTCATAATTCCTGCCGCCGCCGCGAAGATAGTGAGCTCGAGCCAGAAAATGTACGCCGTCTTGAGTTCTCTATTCGGAGCTGCTAGCATAATCCTTGGAATTTTGTCGTCCAGCTATCTTAATCTGCCGGCTGGACCGCTCGCTATAGCCGCGGGAATCGGAATTTTCGTCATTTCCGTAATCGTTGGAAGCATGCCGAAAAGCAAGGATTAATAATCCAATTGGAAATTAGTTTAAGGACCAAGTATGGAAAGGAAATTTTTCACTGACATTTTTTCAGAAACGGAATCAAACGTGATAACGTTCGGCGTTCCGATAGGAAGGAAATCCAGGCAGTCTTTGTCTTCTATCCGCAACGTGAGCTGGTTCATCGAACCTTTCGACATCGACAAGAAAAAAAATCTTATGGAAAATGTCAAAATTTTCGACAAAGGGGATATTGAAATTAAAAATTACGGCGAGATGGAAAAAGTTTCGGAAGCCGTGCGCGACATTGCGGGCAAAAATAAAATCCCGTTTGCGATCGGAGGCGGTCATCTCTTATCGTACTATACTGCAAAAGAGATGCCGAAAGATGCAAAGATCATTGTGTTCGACTGTCACGCGGACATGAAAGACGACTACATGGACGAAAAAATGGTTGATTTGGATTTCATTTCGGATGGCGCCGAGCTCAGTCCGAAGATGAACGACTCGGTTTGGTGCAGGCGGTTGAGCGAGAAAATCAATCCGGAAAATATTTTCCTGATCGGGCTGAGAACTTTTGACGAGGACGATTTGAAATACATGGAGGAGAAGAAAATTCATTTCGTGACTGCGTCCGACCTGAAGAAAAACATAAACGAAGTGAGGACCGCTCTCTGGAAATTCACGGAAAATTCGAACGTTCACATCTCGCTTGACATGGATGTTTTTGATCCGTCGATCGCTCCTGCTGTCGATCATCCTGAACCGGGAGGGCTCACGTTCAGGGAATTCCAGAATCTTTTGCAGGACGTCAACGGAAAGATTGTCGGCATAGACTTATGCTGCCTGAAGCCGATTCCCGAAAACGAGGTTACCGAATTCTTGGCCGTACGTTCGGTTTTGGAAATCATGGGATTGGTCAAGTAATTGAGTATTCAGGAATGAAGTATCTTCTGCCAGACAAAAATTAGTAATAAATTTGGTCATAAAATTAAGCGGGGGTATAACAATTTAAATAATAAAAAAATAATAATAAACAATATGAATTTTCAAAAAACTGCAGAACTTGCAGAATTTGTGGCTGACATTACCGGTGATGGTCATTTGCAATTTAATGAACATCGAGGAAATATTCAATTTACTTCAAAAAATCTATTTTCAATTAAAAATTTTAGAAAACTTTGTAAAAATTTGTTTGATACCGATACAAAATTAATGAAAATAAAGAAAGACGGCAAATCATTTACGCTTCGATATAGAACATATTTTTCTTCTTTTGCAATTGCTAGTGAATTAGTAAAATTAGGAGTTCCATTTGGGAACAAAACGAACAAAATTTTTAGTATACCCAATTGGATTTTGAAAGGAAATTCAGAACTCAAGAAAGCATATTTACGCGCATTCTATACTTGTGAAGGATCAGTTTATTGTACTAAAAATAAAGATAAACTGAGATGGAGGATAGAATTAGAACAATATAAAAATGAAAAATTAAAACATAGAGGGAAAATTTTTATGAACCAGATAAAACATTTACTTGGAGATTTTGATGTTATAACATCACCAGTCAGATTTGGAAAGAAACAGAAAAGAAAAGACGGATCATCTTCAATTGCATTGAAAATTGATATCGAAAAGTCATCATTTGAAAAATTTGCTAATAACATAGGGTTTAACGATAAGTTTAAGACTCAAAAATTACTAACTGCAATTGCAGAATAATATGCGGGGGTCAGATAGCCCGGTCAATTCTGCTGGCTTGAGGTGCCAGTCCTTTAGTAGGTACGCGAGTTCGAATCTCGCCCCCCGCACTCTTATTTTCCGAAAATCTAATGTTGCAAAACCTGCTCCCATGGGACATAGTTGAAATTCAGTTTCACAAACGAGCTTGATTTCTCGTCGAACATGTAGTGTATCAGCGAGCAGTTTTTGATGTATGTGTGATCGTTGTTAAACATTTCGACTGGAATATTTTCTATTTGTTTTACAAAAAGTTCGATTGGTTTGAGATGACTTACAAACAATAAATTTTTCCCTGCATATTTCGGAAATATTTCATTTGTGAAATTGAGAATTCTGATGCCAACTTCTTCTGGGCTTTCGCTTTTTTCCCCAGGAGGTTTGTGCTTGTATCTGCCGATCTCTTTCTTTTTTGCCAAATGTTCTGGATACCTTTTTTCTATTCCCTTGTCGGTGAGTCTCTGCCATTCCCCGAATTCCCTTTCGCGCAATCTTTTGTCGAAAGATGTTTCTGGCATTGCGCATCCCAATTCGTACAATTGGCCAAGTATTATCTGCATCGTGTCGCGCGTCCTGCGATAAGGCGAACAAAAAATCGCATCAATTGGCGGGAATTTTTCTGCAATGTATCTGCCGGTAATTTGGGCCTGAGATTTTCCAATATCCGTCAAGCCAACCATTTCGTCTTCCTTGGCTATCTCAATTTCTTCCAGTCCAAGCTCTCTTGCCCTCATCCTTGCCTGGTTACCTTCCGAAAAGGCATGCCTTACTAGCAAAAGATTTTTCGGGCACGTGTTAGAATCTGACATATACAATTAAGGATAGGATGAAAAAATTTAACTGGTTTATGGTTGCTCGAAATTTGAGCCGGTCTAGATTGATACGAAATTTATTTCGCATCTTGACATCTTCGAATAGAAATCAAGCTCGGGCTTCCTCTGCTTCCATGTCTGGAAAATGTTGTCAAGTCCTAGCCATATTGTGAACCATCCAGCTGGCTCGAGTAAAATGAAAAGGAGCCGCGAGACAAATCCCCATAATTCTGACAGGCTGTCTACGAAAGTTGCACCTAGGCTGACCATAATTCCTATGGCAACAAAAATTATTCCGTTTTTCCTGATGTCCGAAATTTCTTTGTTCACCGCTTCGAAATGTTTCTTGAAATGAGCATGCAGTCTTTTCTTGATTGTGTTCTCCTGTTCGGCACTTCGCTTGCTTGCTGGTATCAGTAGTCTGAGTTCTATATTGTCTGGATCCTTGTCCTTAGCCGCCTTCTTCGCTTCGAGAAGAAAATCATCGGAAAGCGATCTCACGGAATACGGCCTCGGGTCGAAGTCGGAAAATATGTCGTCGTAATTGTCGAGCCAAAGGCTGATTTCTGATATTTGTAAAAGTTTTTGTTTTCCTGAAGAGGTTTGCTTTTCAGCCATGAAAATTATTCGTGAAAATATGTCTTATAAGTTGTCATTTAAGAACTAACCCGATCACGTTCGAAATTTCTTTGACTTCCGAAACCTGTAATCCGGCTACATCTACATCCTGCCCCACCGGAACCAGAAAATTGGTCGCACCGTAGATGCGCGCAGCCTCGGCCTTTCCCTGAACACTGCCTACTTTTCCTATGCTTCCGTCATTTTCTATCGTCCCCGTCATCAAAACTTTTGTGTTCATCGTCTTGTTCTGCAGCGCGCCGATAAGAGTTATCGTTATCGCGGCTCCCGCTGAGGGCCCGTCGATCGCTACAATCTCGTTGAGATCGTTTTTGAAAGTAACCTCGGTGTCCTTAGTCCCCAAATTGAATCCCGTGAAATCCTGCGCAACTGTCGCTGCCGTCCTTATTGATTGCTGCGCTCCCTCCAACATGTCAACGTTCCTTATGTTCGCTGAAATGGCTCCCGTGCCTTTTCTGATTTTTACTTCGAGCGGGATCACAACTCCCGTCCCGTCGGATTTCACGCCGACCGCATAATAACTTTTGATTATTGGAGTCAGCTCGGAGATTTCGCTTTCCGCAAGACCAAGCCTGTCGCTCAGGTCGACAATTATCGTCTCCTTGCTCTTTACCGTGTTTCTTAGTCCGGAATTTTCGGACTGTATCGTGTCTATCTGGCCTTCCTTGACCTTGATGTCCAGATTCTTTTCGGCGATCACGGAATCAAGCGAATCGATTTTTTGATTTTTCGAATCGATCGTCAGGTACGAATAGATAGACAACGATATTACAGCTATCAGCAAAACATACACGAATTTTCCAGAACTTTTTTCCTGACCACCGTAATTTCTTGTAGCCGGCCTTGCTCCCATTCATTGATATTGTGTTTACAATAAAATAAAAATCAGCCTGTGCAAATTTGTCACGACGAATGTGGCATAGATTTTTAAGTCATGCGAGCGATAAGGTAGATTATGGAAAAGAAGCTAATCGGGAAAATATCGGACTATCTCTCAAAAATCGGAGTCGCAATAGTGGAGCTTTCTGACACGCTTTCGGTCGGTGACAGCATCTCGATAGAAGGCACGGCTACGAACGTTCAGCAGACGGTTAATAGCATTCAGATCGAACACGAGTCGGTCGATAGCGCAGAGAAGGGGTCTTCGGTCGGACTCAAAGTCGACAATGTTGTGAAACGCGGCGACAACGTCTACAAAATTTCCGAGTAAAATATTTAAAATCCGTAACAGCATATTTGGATATGGCTGAAATTCCTTACAGTGATTTCGAAAGGTTGGAATTGAGAGTTGGACAAATAATTTCTGCGGAAGATTTAGTGGATTCTGAAAAACTTGTCAGGCTTCAGGTGGATTTTGGTGACGAGAAGAGACAGGCTATTGCTGGAATTAAAAAGCATTTCACTCCGGAAAATCTTGTCGGGAAAAAATTTGTTTTTGTGACGAACCTGGAGAAAAGGAAAATAATGGGCGAGGAATCGCAGTGCATGGTGCTCGCCGCGACTGACGACGAAGGCAAGATGGCCTTGCTCGAGCCTTCCGAAGATGTTAAGATCGGAGCGAGGATAAGATAGGGAATAAAATTGTTTCGAAAATGATAAAACCTTCCTGAAAACCAAGCATAAATAATATTTCGCACATAGGTAACTGTGCTGTGAAAAACAAGATTAAAAATTTTCTCGGTAATTTGAAAAATCCTCACGTCCAGCTCGTGGCGATACCTCTGGGGCTCGAGACGTACAACAAACTTTTCGACAGGGTCTTTTTCGAGAAGCTCGACAGCGTCGCATTGACCGCGCATTTTTCGATTTCGTACGGCGCGGCAAAACTTATCCACGACTATCTGAAAAAATCGGACCGCCTGAAAAAATACGGCCTGATAAGGAGATGCGTGGAAAATCCGTATTCGAGGCTTGCGATAACTTCCGCGATAGTCATAGGCGGAGGGCTGTCGAAAGAACTGATGTACGACGAAATATTCACGACGAACGATGTCGCGGCGGACTTGCTCGGGTTCGGATTTTTCCTCAAGAACGAGATTAAGGACGCGTACAACCACAGGAACACCGAACATTTTATGCTGAAAGCCGACCGTCTGAAACTGCCGAGTTACCCCAAATCAGTCTGAGATCTGAATTCGGAATTCTAGCATGTCACCCAATAGATTTAACTGATTAACAGAGAAATTTTAAAAGAACCGTATCGCCCTAGTAGCTCAGCCTGGTAGAGCACTTCCATGGTAAGGAAGGGGTCTCGGGTTCAATTCCCGACTAGGGCTTTTCCGTCACTCCAGTGACAGGGAAAATTCTTCTTGGTTACCGGCAATGAATCCGAGTGGAGACAGCTAAAATATGCCTGGCTCTTCTTTTTATTTTCGTGATTTTGCCGAAACCTGGCCTGGGTGCGAATCCTGTTCCTTCGCCGATGGATAGTCTGTTCGGAAAAAATCTTTACAAGGCGATCATCCATGTCAACGCGGCCGACAAGGGCGAGATCAGCGCGTACTATCACAAGAATTTCGCCGGGTACGGCGACAACGGTTTCGACGCAGTCTTTTTCACTCTAGACGACAACCTGATGAATATAACAAGCGAGGAGCCGTACAACGGCGGATTCGAATCATTCACTTCATGGTCGTCAAAGGAGTCCACCGTTCCCGGCGAATATGTCGGAGAGAAAAGTTCGGCAAAATATCTGAGAGGCGGCAATTCTTTGCACGCGTCCGCGAAAGTTTCCGGCGAGAATTTCGGATACGCAGGCGCGTACCAGGACATGCTCTGGCAGGTTTCGGCCGTCGCGGCGGACTTGAATTTCAACTTCTCGATCTACCCTGTCGCGATGGATAACAAGACCGAATTTCCTGATTCGCTGTTTGCCGTAGAGTTCGGTTTCAATTACTACAATTCGAGGAACTACACGCCGAAGATGGTGCTGCTTTTCCAGGAAAATTCTTCCGAGACATTTTCGGACGGGTCGCCATTCTCAAACGACTTCGACACGGTCTACCACGTGATGAATCCGCAGGACCAATTGAAATTCAACTTGTGGAACACCTTCAGCCTGAACCTCACTGATTTGATTGTAAATTATTACGGAAGCGAAAAGGCTCTCAACCTGAAGATCAACAACATCGGGATATACGCGTACAGCCGCAACGGCGCCGATTCCGAATTTTATGCCGACGTCGTGAAGCTTTCCGGCAACAACGCAGTCCAAGAGACTTTTTCAACGCTGACGGGCTCGATAAAAAATTACGACAGCCAGGAGCTGAGGATGGTTCCGGGAGAGAGACTGGAAATGCAGAACGTCATGCTGTATCTCAACAAACAAGATTATTTCCAGAAGGCGGGATACGGAGTCGACAACACAAGGAAAACAATCAAAATGGCGCATGACGACGGAGGCTATCTTTTTGTTTCAAAGCCTGACAGCAGCGCAGAATACAGGACAAACATGTTCGAAAACCT
The DNA here is from genome assembly GCA_964539655.1 of uncultured archaeon. Classification (GTDB taxonomy): domain Archaea; phylum Aenigmatarchaeota; class Aenigmatarchaeia; order CG10238-14; family SCSR01; genus CAZIJH01. The sequence goes on from CAZIJH010000004.1 coordinate 49,896, forward strand.
TTGGCCGGTCGACGGGATGGCCGTGTACTTTTCAAGAAACATGGGACGCGAAGGCTTCGCAACCGACATCTGGGATTATTATCTTACGAACGGAATTTTTGCGCAGGGGATTGCCGAAGCCCATCCGATGTACGTCAGCGACGCGGAATCGTACGCGAAATGGCTGCCCGCGCAGTACGTGTATGCAGATGACAATTCTCCGGAGAGCATAGTCGAGGCTCTGGCGCAGGGAAGGAGCTTCGTGGAGCGCAACAGGGCGAAGGTTCCAATGATGATTTTTTTCTCCGCAGAAAACAGCCAAGTTCCTGCGGGAAAATTCCCCGTCTACGTCGACTCGAGCAGGGACGAAGCCGTCCTCGATATAGAGCTGACAAATATTCCGCCCGAGGCGAAAATTCTTAGGCTGATAAGAAACGGTACTTTTTTGTCAGACGAGCCCATATCCGGAACTTCTTTCAGCAAAACATACACGCCGTCGCTGCCGGACAAATCTAATTATTTCAGGATCGAGATTTTGAATTCGTCGAGCGTCATGGCGTTCAGCAATCCGATAGTGTACATAAAGAAAAACATTGATCCGGATATCTGGATGGCTCTCGCCCCCTCTCTCCAGCAGGGATCCGCGAGTTCGTCGATAGAATCCATAAGTTATTCCGGAAAAAATCTCAGCTTCGTTGTGAAATCCAAGCGGGACGTTTCAGTCACCACGAAAATATTTTCCGAAAAGCCTCCGTCAGAGGTGATGAATGCGGAGAGCTGGGACTACGATCCTGCCGCGAAAATAGTTAGAGTCGAGACTGCTGGAAAAAATTCCGACAAAACAATTGTTTCTTTTGACAGTAAGCACAATCGTGCGCCGACATGGAAGGACAATTCGACTTCTCCGCTGAATCCTACGTTCTATTTTGCAAATGCGGAATACAACTTCCGTATATCGTGGGAAGACGATGACGGAATCGGCGAAGTCGTTTTTGAACTGAACGGGGCTAATTTTACCGTTGAAGGGAACGGAGATTATTCCTTTGCCGCGAAAGATTTGGCTGCTGGGAATTATGAGTACAGATGGTATGCAAGAGACGCAATGGGGATGTGGAATTACACTCCGATCCAGAATTACGAGATTAAAAAATCTCCGATAAATTTGGTCACGCTGTTCCTGAACGGCTTGGCAAATTCCGATGCGACAACGTACGAATCGGAAATAAACGCGACGGCAATTTCACAGTCTGGCAAACCTTTCCTGTGGCGCGACGGGAAAAATGTGGGAAATCCCGAAATTGAAAATCTTCCTGCCGGAAAATATTTGTACAAGGCAAATGCAAGTGGAAATGAAAATTACAGTTCTAACCACGATGGGGTTTCTTTCTACTTTACGATTGACAAAGATTTCACGGACACCGATCCGCCGAAACTGAACTCTCATTCGATCGAAGCCTTTATGGAAGGCGGAAAAGTTTTTGTGAATGTCACTGCTTTTTGGTCGGACAATTTGGAGATAAGCGAAAATTTGATCGAGGAAAATTTTACGGGAATTGTCCGAAATACTACGATGGAAAACCAATTTGTCCAACCAGTAGACCAAGGCGAATTTCTGTTCAGACTGCTGGCGAACGACACGTCCAACAATTTTAATGCGACCGATTTCACCGCAGCGGTAGTCGACATCCAGGCCGGAAAAGTTTTCGTCAATTTCAGCGGGTTCGGAGGGGACATAACTTACGAATTCGTTACGAAAAATCAGACGGAGCCTGAAAATAAAAATACGACTTCCTATTTCCAAATTTTGTCCGACGGAAAAATCCTAAATGCGACGGTGATTATCGAAAGTTATTCGCAGGAGGATATTCCCCAGAACAGCGAAACGCTGCGGTTGAACAAATTTATAGGAGTGCTGATTTTGAACGAGGTTTCGGACGGATGGTCCATAGTGAAAATCTATTACGATGATTCGGAAGTTTCGTTGTCCGGAATTGACGAGAGATCATTGAGGATATGGGAATTGTATCCTGAAAAAAAATCCTGGTACAAGTTCGATTCTCCCGACGGCAATGTTGACACGAATAACAATATCGTCTGGGCGAACGTCTCGAATTCTGGAATTTACGGCGTGTTTGGTTCGGTGCATCAGGAAGAACCTGTCCAAGGTTCTCAGCCGAGTTCGTCTGGCGGAAGCGGTGGAGGAGTCGGCGGGGGCGGAAGTGGAGGAAATGTCGCGGGAAAAATTGAAAAGGAATCGCCACCAGATGAAGAAACAACTGACGAAAATATAAAGAATGACAAAAAAGACGAAAATGAAAATATTCGGGAATCAAAATCAGAAGAAGCCACTGACCACGACAACAAACCTTCTGAAAAATCGGAAAAGAATGTCCAATCAATAGCTCCGACGGGATTTTTTTTCTTTGTTCAGCCAAACTTGGGGATAATTTTCAGTGGAGCAGCACTGGCAACGGCTGCATTCATAGTTTACGGTAAAAATTTCCTGCCGAAATCAAATGGTGAAATTTTAGATCTTGCAAAGGAAAGATGGCGAAAAATTTGCAAAAAGTTGAAGTCGTTTGTCAGCAAAGGAAGGGCTCAGAAAACAATAGATTTATATATCACTAAGGAGTAGTATAAATACATGCTAAAGCCTGGATTAAAATGTAATCTGGCGTTTACGGAATCAATTCTTTCGGAAGACGAAGCTGTCGAATTATTGAAAGACAAAAGAAAGTCAGACGAGAATTTTCTTGACATAAGATTTTTCCAAAGGATATCAGACCCTGGCACGATAATCTACAGGGATCCTGCAAGGCTTGTGTTATACAGCAATGAAATGGGTAACATGGATGAACCGCTTTATCCTGTATTTATACGAAGCAACTATCCGGCTGTCTATCCTGACATTCCTTTCACGCCGCGAATGATCAACGCTGAAATAAACAATAGGTCTGTGCAAAGTAGGATTGAAGATCCTTCTGTCTGGATCGAAGAATACGAGAAAGAAGCAAAATTCTTTAAAATACAACTCTACTCAAGATATGAGAACACTGCAGTCGGAAGAGGTTTGCTCAAAATCCAAAAACAGATCCATCCTATTCTCGCCTAAATTATTTTTATTTTTTCTTCAAAACATCCTGCAAAATTTTCCTTTCCGCTTCGGCGACCTTGCTTCTGACTTTTTCGATCGCGTCAATGTTAACCGAAATGCTGTTGATTCCCTGTCCGACCAAAAATTCCACCAGATCGAGATTGTTGCTTGGACCTTCGCCGCATATCGAAATTTCTACATTTTTTTTCTTGCAAGTTTTTATCACATAGGCGAACATCTTCTTCATCGCCGGATGCATCTCGTCGTACCTCTCGATCAATTTTGGATTGTTCCTGTCGAGCCCGAGCGTGAGCATCGTGAGATCATTTGATCCGAAGCTCGCAAATTTTATTCCGGCGTTGCACAAATCGTCAATGATATTGACTGCCGCGGGAGTCTCGATCATTACTCCAAGTTTCACTGTTTCGGGAAGCCCGACCTCGCTCGCGATTTCTTTTGCTTTCAAAAATTCGCCGACTGTAATCACAAACGGAATCATGACGTGAACATTCGTAAGTCCGTTATCATGCAATCTTTTTATCGCTTCGAACTCCGCCTTCAAAATCCCGGGCTCGTCCAATCCTCTTCGGATTCCGTGCCATCCCAGCATCGGGTTGTCTTCTTTCGGCTCGTCCTGGCCTCCGTCCAAATTTCTGAACTCGTCGCTTCTCGCATCGAGCGTACGGACCCAGACCGGTTTGGGATTGAATGCTTCTGCGATCGGGCTTATCCCGTCCATCAAAATTTTTATGTAATCTTCCGAGCGGTCTTCGCGAATCAATTTCGCTGGATGAATTCCGGCCTTCGCTACGATGTGCTCGATTCTCATCAATCCAACTCCGTCAGCCTTTCCCAAAATTTCGTTTAATTTTTCTGCAAAGACAAGGTTGACTTTTACGTTGGTCACAGTTTGCGAAACTGCTGGATTTAATTTTTCTCGTGACGGCTCCGAAAATTGTTCTGGTAATAACTGTTCCGATTTTTCTTCTCCGGTTTCGGCGGGTTGTTCCATGGAAATTTCTCCGGAATATATCATGCCATGATACGCATCGACTGTCACTATATCGCCGTCTTTGAAAATCTGCGTAGCTTTTTCTGTACCGACTATCGCGGGGATTCCCATCTCTCTGGATACTATAGCGGCGTGACTCGTTGCTCCCCCTAGATCCGTTATGATTGCTCCAGCCTTTTGCATCGTCGGAACCAAATCTGGAGAAGTCATCGTCGTTACAAGAATGTCTCCTTTCTCGACTTTTTCAATATCAACAAGTCCGCGAACAATTCTTATTTTTCCAGTTGCGATTCCCGGAGAAGCTCCGAGCCCTTTCAAAATCGGTTCGGATTCGGTTTTGAATTCCTCGACTTTTTTCGCTTTCGTTGTTATCGCGCGGGTTTGCACGATTTGCATCCTTGCCTTTTCAATCGCGAATTCCACGTCCTGCGGATTTTCGTAGTGTGCCTCGAGAAGCACTCCATACTCTGCGAGCCTGATAATTTCCTGGTCGGTCAAAACTTGCGATTCGATCTTGTCGCGCGGGACATTCAATTCTATTGTGTCGTCGGTCGCGTAATCGCGGATTTTCATCCTCGTCTTTTTCCCGATTTTCTTGCTGAGTATTTTTTCGTCGCGAGAAACGACGTACATGTCGGGCTCTACGGATCCCGAGACAAGCATCTCGCCGAGACCCCACGTCGCCTCGATCACGATATTGTCTTCGCCCGTCGTCGGGTTCACTGTAAACATCACGCCGGATTTGTCCGAACTCACCATTCGCTGAACAATTACGGATATGCTCGAACGGTTTACCCCGTTTTTCTTCCTGTAAAAAATCGCGCGCGGCTCGTAGAGAGAGGCCCAGCAATTTTTAACTGCGTCAATCAAATTTTTTATTCCCTTGACATTCAGAAAACTTGCCTGCTGTCCAGCAAACGACGCGCTTGGAAGATCTTCGGCCGTCGCGGAACTCCTCACTGCAACAAGCGCCATGTCCCTCCCGGCGGAAATCAGCGACATTATTTTCTCGCTGGGCATCCTTTCGGAATAGGAAAGATTTCTGTAAACCTCAGTTATCTGATTTTTTATCGCGGCAGGCATGTCCTGAACAATTATCAATCTTTTTATTTTCTCGGAAGCCGCGATCAGGCTTTTTGTATCGTCGACATTCGTATTGTCGATTATCTGGTTGATCGCATTTCCGTTGTTGTTCAGTCCCATGAAATAGTCGAAAGCTTTCGTAGTCACTGCGAAGCCGAACGGCACTGGAAGTCCGAGTCCTATCATCTCACCGAGATTTGCTCCCTTGCCTCCGACGGTCGGGCCGTCGTCTTTTCCGACCTTGTCGAGCCAAACAACGTAATCCATGAAAATATTTTGATTTGTTTTAAAATATAGACGCAGTTTTATTTAGCCGACAACAAATAATCTTATGGCCATTAGCGAAAGGATGGATGCTCTTAATAAAAAATTGTACGTAATCACAAATAACTTGCAGGAATCCGGCAAGGAGATTTCCGCAAAAATCGAGCAAGGATTCGAAAATCATGGAAATCTGGCGAACAAAGATAGAAAAGAGATGGACAAGTTCATTTCGAATTATCTGGATCTTTTCAGGCTTTATCAGAGGCAAATAATGGACGAGACGTACGATCTCCGCAAATACGTAAAGGAGAGCGACAGAGAGAGGTTCACAGTCAAGGGACAGCTGATCGAGGACGAGCTTAAGGAGCTGTACAGAATCTCGAAATCCATGAAATCCGCCGAAAAAAACAAAGAAAGCATGCTGAAATATACCAGCGAAATGGTGAAAACAATGAGAATCATTGCGGAAGAATACAACGCATTCAGAGAATTCTTGCCCGAAAAACACAAAGAAAAAATGATGCACTCAGAAAGAGAAAAATACAGCAAGTACTTGGACATGAAAAATTTCTTCTCGATAGCGTTGGGAACAATTCTCATCGGATCGTTGCCTCTTTTCTCGTACCTGTCGAAGACAAATTCTTCTTCCGTGACAGGTTACGTTTCGCTGGGCACTCTCAATCCGACTTACATGATTGTTGCAACCGTGATAGGAGCTATGATTCTTGCGGCGTTCGCATTCCTGATTTTCAGGAAGAAAAGGAAATAATTTTTTTATTCTTCAATTACCACCCTGAGCGGGGTGGAAATCTTCAATCCGAATTTCTTGACGGCGAGCTTCGCTATCTGAAGATTCGTTTTTGAAACTTTCATCTGGATGAGCCTTTCGCCGGAATGCAGCTGCACCGCAGTGCCGACCGGCTTTCCGAAAGCGTGGGCCATTCCCTGAGAATAACGGTCGGCTCCCGCTCCTGTCGCGATAGGCTTCTCGCGGAGGACGTGATGCGGATATTTCAAAATTTTCATGAAATAGTTTGTCGGTCCGGCCTTCGTGTCCAAGAACTTGTTCGCGACTATTCTTGCTGCCTCGAGCGCGTTGTCGCGTATCTGAACAGACTTCACAGCAACTGCGAAAACATTGGTGTCATAAGTTCCTGTCCTGTTTCCCATTTCGAACTGGTGGGTCTTAGGGAAGGGAACACCGACTACGTAAGATTTCTTAGGAACCCTCTGGCTCTGCCTCGTGTAAGGCCTTTCCAGATTCCTGATTGTTCGTCCTGGTCTCAGCGGCATCGAATCACTTTACTTATTGTTGTAAGATTCGATTTAAATCTTTTTAAAACTTGCCCGGATTCAAATATTTATCCGAAAAGGCCGAAAAATTCCATATATGGCAAGGCCCAGCTGGGACGAATATTTCATGCAGCTCGCAAGAGCCGTTGCCGAGCGCGCGACGTGCGACCGCGGAAAAAGCGGATGCATAATTGTGAAAAACAAGAGGGTTCTCTGCACAGGATACGTCGGATCCACGCCGGGGATGCCGCACTGCGACGAGGCGGGACATCTGTTGAGGAAGGTCACTTACGAAAACGGGGAAACAAAGGAACACTGCATGAGGACGATCCATGCGGAGCAGAACGCGATATTGCAGGCCGCGAAATTCGGGATATCGATAGATGGCGCCACAATATATTGCAAGATGACTCCGTGCAGGAACTGCGCGATGGCGATAAGCAATGCGGGCATACAGAGGGTCGTCGCCGAGAAGGATTACCAGGCGGGCCAGGATTCAAAAGAAATTTTCAAGGTCGCGAACATAGAGCTCGCAATTCTAAATCCGGAAGTGGAAGCTTACGCGAACGTAAATCCTGTAAACGCGGCAATCAATCCTTAAATACCACGTAGAATCAATATTTTAATTATTCAATTCAAAAACTCGGAGGTGAAAAGATGGCATTAGTAGTCAAGTCTGCTGTTCGCGGTGCGTTGAAAGGAATGCGAGCAAGCGGCGATTTCTTCAAGGCTCTTGACAAGCATGTTGCCGAGGAATTATCCAGAGCAATAGCGAGAGCGAAGGGAAACGGAAGAAAGACGCTCAGACCGGAAGACTTGTAATTAACAAACTAGTGCCGAGCCAAAATCTCGGCCTAATTTTTTCTTACTTACCCGATAATTTTTATCGAGCTTCTCACAAAATCTTCAAAATTACTTTTGGAAAATTTCTTAATCTTGTTCCACATTGTTTTGTGCTGAGGATATATTTTGAATTTGTATCTGAAGCCCGGCAATTTTAGTTTTAGCATAGGATAATTCACCGCTATTTCTGAAAGATCCCAGACAGTTCCCTTTGATTTTTCCTTCTCGTTTTTATTGTATTTTATTTTCATCCTGTCCAGCGATTCCCAAAAATGCAGATGAACAAGCTCATGTATGACGACCTCCAACGCATCAGCATGAGTGATTGAAGGAAATACTGACACAAGATTGCCAACTTTGGCATCGTAACATCCTCCACAAATGAATGTCGAACTCAAATGGCATTTGTATGCGCGATATTTGAAATCGAATCCTGTGATATCTTTCACTTGGTTGAAAAATTTCGCACCAATCTTATTCCATTTTCTTTCCAAAATCTTGCCGTCTTTTTTGGTTTTTTGTAGTATCTTGCGCTTGTTCTGTTTGAAATATTTTATCAATTGTTTGTCGCTTTTGCCCATTGCTTCTGGATAGTATCTTCTAAGGAAAAAATCATTAAACATCTTTTCTCCGAAAACTTCTCTGACTCTTGGAAAGAACTTTTTAATAAAATAAATGTCCTTGTCGAAATCTGTCACAAAAATTAATTTTTGGTTATCTTTTTTCATTGCTACCTTTCTATAAATTACTACCTTTTATATTTTAAAGTCGAATTTCTCTTAATGAAAGTCGTCGGTCTCACCGGGACGATCGGTTCCGGAAAGGAAGTCGTCAAGGAATTTCTGGAAAAGAATTTCAACACGGCGACTGTCACGCTTTCAAGCTTGCTTAAAGAAGAGTCTTTGATAAAAAAAGGAATTAAGATAACAAGAGATATCAGGCAGAATCTGGGCAACGAATTGAGAAAACAATACGGTCCGGAAATTTTGGTGAAGATCGCGATAGGATTCATGCCGAGGAACAAGGACTTACTGGTTATTGACGGGCTGAGGAATCCCGCCGAATCGGATTTCCTCAAGAAAAATTTCGGAGAAAATTACAAGTTGGTGGGAGTTGACGCGCCGAAAGAAGTCAGGTTCGACAGGACTTTGAAAAGAGGAAAGGAGTCTGATCCGAAAACTTTCGAAGAATTTTTGCAGGTAGACGAGAGGGACCAGGGAAAAGGCGAGCCGTCGTACGGTCAGCAGGTTGGAGAATGCATGCAGATGGCCGATTTCGTTGTCGACAACAGCGGGACGATGGAAGAGCTGAAAAGAAAATTGCAGGAACTTCTGAAAGTTCTCGAGTGAAAAATACTTTTTTATAGTTTGCATCTCATCTAATAATTAGATTTTAATGAAAGGCTCGCTGATTGTCATCGAGGGAATCGACGGCGCGGGCGGGGAGACCCAGACAAGGCTCCTGAAGGATTATCTCAATTCGAGAGGAAAAAATGTTCTGCCTTTGTCGTATCCCGAATATTCCGGAGGAATCGGCAGTCTCATCAACGATTTTCTGCATAAGAAATACGATTTTGACGCCGACGTGCAGTTCGCATTGTACGCGGCGGACATGGTGAAGGACAGGAAAAAGATTTCCGATTTCATTTCGGACGGAGGCGTGATAGTCGCGAACCGCTACCTGACTTCGACCTTGACGTACCAGACGATCAAGGGATTCGAGCTCGAGAAAGGTTTGAAGTTCGCGGAACTTTTCGGCCTGCCTGTTCCGAATCTTGTGATTTTTGTGGACATCGATGCCGAAACTTCCATGCGAAGAAAAATGGGCGAGAAAAATAGTCTCGACAGGCACGAGGCCGACAAGCAGCTGCTGGAAAATGTGAGAGGACGCTACCTTGAATTGGCGAGCAAAAATGTTTTTGCAAAAGAATGGAAAGTCATTGACGGCACGAAGCCGATAGACGAAGTCGCAAAAGAAATCCAGCAGATAGTTTTGAAGTTACTCTGATTTCTTAGTGTTTTCTCGAAGTTTTTCCTGGAGAAGTTCTACGCATGGCTCGTCCTCGATTTTGTTGTCAGGGACTCTGAAGACTGAGAGGCTCGAGGATCCGTAATATGCCGAAGCAGCATTATACAGGCTGCGTTTACTGCTCTGCCCGCAAAGAATTCCTTTCTGATAAGCTACATATGTTCCCCTGTATCTTTCAAGTGTGCCTGTAAGAAGATCGTTGATGAAGCACGCTGCGTTGCCTTCTGTAGAATTTGCACGATCGTCATGAGCCGCCAGCTCACCGTGACTGTAAAGAAATTCGCTGAGACTGATTATATTTAATTTATCTTTTTCTTCAACTGACATGAACTAGAATTAATACGCTAAACATTTAACTTTAAAGAAATTACATTCCCAGGAATCTGTGCGCAAAAGAATTCTCGTGCTTCTTTTCCTTTTCCTCGTTCACTTTTACTATTTTCGCTATGCGCCTGATCTCTTCAGAAATTTTCTTCGCGGATTCCTCGTTGTTTCCCACACCGACACAATTTCCAACTCCGACAACAACAATATTGTTTCCCTTGGTGTTCGCTATGTTTTTCTCGACCATCTTTATCACATTTGGCACGGCGTCAAGCACTTCCGTCCTCATAGGCATTATCGCTTCCTCCTGGCCCATCTTTATTGCGACCGCGTCAAGGGGAATTCCTTTCTCTGCCGAAAGATTGTCAATGTAGGCGCTGTCTATCCCGATTCCTCCAATCGCAACTCCTATTCCTTCTGCTATGGATCCGGTCTTCTCGCCCTCAAGTTTCCCAGCTGCATCGACCGTTATAATTTTAGAAATTTTCTGTTTCTTAGAAATGTTCTCAATTACCTTTCCGATTCTTCCAAGCCTTCCACCCGGGCCTTTTGCGCGGACAATGTAAACAGTTTTTCCCTTGATTTTTTTCTTCGCGACAATCGTGTCGTCTTCGACTTCTTTCACTGGGCTCTTGCCGATCAAATACGAAGCGACTAGCGGTCCTACGGAATCACCGACCGGCCAGCCGTTTGCGAACGCCTCGGTTCCTTTGAGAAGGGCCTTCGAGAATTTTTCAATCATTGGAAGCTGCATTTGGAGCATCATTGCTATCTGCAGGTTCTTGGTTTTCTTTACAGTCTCGACGAAATGCCTGACTATCTTCGCGATCTGGTTCAGCGTCATCGCGCCAGACAGGCTCATTACCAAATTCGCCTTTTCTTCTTTCGGCATCTTAGGCGCGACCTGGTCCGCAAAATAATTCATCTTCTTGTCGTGCATGACAACCACGTTTTCAATTTTCTTCATTATTCCGAACGGGTCCGTCGTCACTGGTCCGATCAAAAAGAATTCCAGAAAATTCGAGACCGCTTCCCTTATTTCCCTGGTAGGATTCTTGCTGATTTTTCTCAGGACGATGTTTTTTCCGCTGTGCCTGAAATTCTCGAGCATGATCGCGGACCTTTCCAATACCAAGACCATCTGCGCGACCATCAGTCTTGGATAGAAAAATATGAAAAGCGAGAAAGATACGATTACCCAAATCATGTTAATGACGAAATCGTCTGAAATGCCGAATACCAAATTGTCACCTTTTTAAGAATGTATACCTAAATAATATATTAACTTACTTATAAAGCACTGCTTAAAAAAAGATGGAATTTTATGTCGAAATGGAAAATTATAGTATCCGCGGTCGTAATAGTCGCAATATTCGCTCTCGTTTTCGTTTCGCCCGCGGGAAACATCATAACAGACATGTCGAACATACAGCTCCCCAGCACGGAAAAAATATTTTCGGGGCTGTCGACTTTGATCAACCCCCTGCCTTCGGGAGCCTACTTCACATTCATCGCGAATTCCGACGAGCACGCGCTTGACGGGAGAAGCTTCGGGATAGAGAATGGCACTGTTGTTTTCTCGGGAACTTTCGTGACCGACATCTTTGTCGGGAATACGGCATACGACGTGAGCATGGACGAGGCGACTGTCTCCGTGCAGAATTTCAACGGGAATGTTAATTTCGATCCGTACGGGACTGCGATCGTTTCGGGAAAGGCGACCGGCGTTTCTGTTAACGACGGCGTTTCTGTGAGGCCTTCCGGCAAAGAGATGTCCGTGAAGTTCGAGATAAATCCGTCCGAATATTTCGTCGGCCCGATTGTCGAGAACAGCATGAAGATTTCGAACGTGGCGGGGGAGATAGAGCGCACCGGAGATACGAATTCCGTGCAGAATTTCGAGGGCCAGGACATCGAGATAATACCGTTCATCGGGAACATAAAACTTTCTGACGGCGAGATCGTTTTCAGCGGAGCGGCAAAGTTGGTGAAGGGCAGCAACTTCGTCTGGACCGGCTAATTCTCAAATTTTCTAAAAGCTTTTAAGCTAGAAATTTGAACAAGAAAGAAGCAAAAATCAAACAAAAGGAGTTAGGTGATTATGCAAAAATTGGAGAAACAAGAGAAGGCTGAAAGAGCGGACGTCGTAGAAGACGTTCCGAAGCAGCTTAAAGAGACAAAGGTCGCGATTTTCGTCGACGGTCCGAACATGCTCAGGAAGGAGTTCATGGTGGACCTTCGCGAGCTCAGGAGAAAGGCTGAGAAGTACGGCCGTGTGGTTATTGCACGTGCGTTCGTAAACCAGTTCGCTCCGGAGAAGCTCATCGAGGCTATAATCAACGAGGGATTCCAGTCCATAATGGTTCTCGCTGTCCAGGAGGACGACGCGAACGACGTTGACGTTTCGATGGCATGCGCCGCGTGCGAAGCGGCGATCTCGACCGACATAGAGTACATCGTGCTCGCGACAAGGGACGCTGATTTCCTGCCCGTGATACAGCTTGCGAAAGCGCACGGCAAGAAGGTCGTCATCATGGCGGCAGAGCCGGGATTCTCTAGCAGCTTGAGAAACGCAGCCGACTACGTCGAAGAATTGTAGGAAAAATTTGAAATTTTTTTATTTCATTTTATTTCTTATCGGGACTTGATTACCCAAAATCCTGCCCTATTTTTGACGCCGTGATATTCCATTGCGTCAATTAATTTTGCTAGTTCGACAGTCCTGTGCTTCGGAACATTTTTCTCGGGATCGACCAATTGGACGAGTGCGTGCTCACTGGTTTGCATGCTTTCTATTACTGAAACATGCCCCCAATTGCCTTCTCCGTACAACCTTCCGTAATTAAAACAGGCGAGCACGTCGTTGTTGTTTTTGATGTTGAAAGATATTCATTTAAAGTTAGAATTACGAAAATTACATAAGTTTCATGTTAATCCACGGCGCAAATAGTGAGTAGACATGTAATTATGGTGATTTTATCAAAGAGAGAAATATACTTGTGCTTTACGGTTTTCATCCAAATGAAGATTATTCATGTGAAGTGGCGCTTGAGTTATTCAAGCTGAATCTTGATGATGTGATCGTTAGTAGGTCTCCACCTCCACCACGAGATTTTAGAGAAATTATGAAGAAGCATGATGCAAGCTGGTCATTCGATCTTCATTCTGAACGCAACCCCACTTTACCAGAGGAGTCAGTTTTACGCTCTTCAAACCTAGGATATATAACATGGGGATGGAATCGCGATTATTATGGAATCTTTAGAGAATTCTTCAGCAAATACTATGAGGGTAACGAGGTCCTAGATTATGGGCCTCGCGATCATAGGAAAGGAGCGGCGGGCTCATTAGGTTTGGCCCTTCTATGGTATCGCCCTCTAAATCAGAGTGTTAATCTCCTCAAGGGGCTTTCTCAATACCTCAAGACTTGTTCTGCGTAAATTATTTTCGGTGCATCGAAAGTTTAAATCCATATGCCACCAAATATTGTTAGCAAGTTGGTTTTTAATGGGATTGTTAGACGGCTTATTTGGAAAGAAAAACGATAACGAAGAGCCTACAGAGTTGCAGGCCGAGGAAGAGACGACCGAGAAAGTGAGCGTCCGCGTCGAGAACCTTGGCGGGCTGAACGACGTGGAAAGGATGATGAAATTTTTGCGCGACGGCAACATTCTTTTCCTGAAGACGCGCGAGCTGCAGAGGAGGGATATAGGGCAGTTCCAGACGGCGGTCCAGAAATTGAAGCGCGTCTGCGGACAGTACGGATGGGACATAGCCGGAACGGAAGAAGGGTACCTTGTCGTCACTCCCAGGTTCGCACAGATTCTCAGAGAGTAAGCAGCTTCTCGAAATTTTTCCGGAATTCCACGAGATTTTTAAAAACCTTGACTGCCCCGTTTCTTTCCAATGCTGATTGGGGATATTCTCCAGTCGCGACTCCCACGCCGTTCATTCTTGCGCGCCTCGCGGAAATTATTTCGTAGATCGAATCGCCGATGTACAGACACTGCTTTGCGTTAACCTTCAAAATTTTCGCAGCCTTTATCAGGGGATCTGGATGAGGCTTGTGAAGTCTCGTGTCTTCGGACGAAATCACGAGATCGAAAAATTTTCCGATTCCTGTCTTTCTGAAACCCAGATCGATATTTTTTCTTGATCCGGAAGAAACGAGCGCGATTTTCAATTTCTTTTTTGCAAGGAAACTTAAAAATTCCTTCGCGCCTTTCATCAATTTTATTCCATTCTTTTCCACGATCGATTTGTAGACCACGTCCCTTTCTGTCGTGAATTTTTTCAGTTCCCTGGCAGTTATTTTAGGATAGATTTCTTTCATAATCTCGTTAGCAGACTTCCCGAACTCGTGATAGATTTTTCTTATTTGATTATGGTTCAATTTCATGCCGGATTTTTCCGCAGCGATCACAAAAGAATCCACGTGGTCATTGTAAGAATCTATCAGCACCTGATCGAAATCGAAAATAACCGCGCGGACTTCCATTAGAATTATTTGTCAGGCTGGATTATAAAATCGGCCGAAAAAGTTTAATTCGTTGAATTACGCTTTTAATTACAAGGTGATTTGTTTCACGGCAGCGAAGAAGAAAAAATTCTACATAACGACCGCAATCGCGTACACTAATGGCCCGCCACACATGGGTCACGCCTACCAGTTCATCGTGTCTGATGTAATCGCACGCTGGCATCGTCTTAAAGGAGAGGATGTATTTTTCTTGACGGGTACGGATGAATACGGTACCAAGCTGCAGAAGACGGCAGAAAAAATGGGGATATCTCCTCAGCAGCTCACTGATCAGAATACTGAAAAATTCAGGGAGATTGACAAACTGCTCGACATTTCGTTCGACAATTTTATCAGGACGACGGACAAAAAGGTCCATTGGCCGACTGCACAGAAGATTTGGGCCACGCTCGTGAAAAGCGGGGACATCTACAAAAAGAAATACAGGGGGCTGTATTGTTCCGGCTGCGAGGGATTCAAGACGGAAAAGGAATTGGTAAACGGACTGTGTCCTGAACACCAGAAGGCTCCCGAGATTTTCGAGGAGGAAAATTATTTTTTCAAGCTCACGAAATACACGAAAAGGATTGCTGAATTGATCGAGAACAAAGATATTCTTTTGCTGCCGGAATCCAGAAAACATGAGGCGCTGAACATTTTGAAAAATATAGACGACATTAGCTTCTCTCGTTCCGTATCCGCACTCGAATGGGGAATCCCAGTTCCCGGCGACGATTCGCAAGTGATCTACGTATGGTGCGACGCGCTGACAAATTATCTTTCCGGAATAGGTTTCACTTCAAACCCGAAGAATTTTAAAAAATATTGGCCGGCTGATTTGCACATACTTGGGAAAGACAATCTGAAATTCCACACAATATTTTGGCCTGCGATGCTGCTTTCCGCTAAATTGAAATTGCCTAAAAAAATATTCGTGCACGGATTCGTGACATCGGGAGGGCTGAAGATGAGCAAAAGCATAGGCAACGTGATAGACCCGTTGAAGATGCTGAAAAAATACGGCACGGAACCTCTGCGGTATTTTCTGGCGAGAGAAATAATTTTCGGGGAAGACGGAGACTTTTCAGAACAGTCGTTAATCAACAGAGTGAATGGCGAGCTTGCTTCGGATTTGGGAAATCTCGTCTATCGTGCTTTGTCTCTTGCGGAAAAATACAAGGGACCGGTTGCGGGCAAAAAGGAATTAGAAAGAAGATTGGACATTTCGAAAATCGAAAAATCTTTCGACGAATTAAAAATCAACGAAGGATTGGAAGAGATCTGGAATTTCATCCGAGCGACAAACAAGTACATCAACGAAAACGAGCCTTGGAAGCTGGAAGGAAAAGAATTGGGAAACGTGATCTACAATCTTCTCGAATCCCTGAGAATAATTTCGATTTTGGTTTCTCCCTTCCTGCCAGACACCAGCAGAAAAATTAACGAACAGATTGGCGTGAAATCTGGAAAACTGAAAGATTGTAAATTCAAAAAATTCTTGGGCAAGGTAAAGAAAGGTGAAATACTTTTTAAGAAAATAGAGGATTCCTAAATCTGCCAATTTGGCATGTTTCTAAATTAAATTTATACTTATTATGTCATGTAATGTCATGCCAAAAATTGGAAGAGCGTACGGATTCTTCAATTGCAATGCCGAGAAAGAAAAAGTTGAAAATGAGTTTTCTACAGTTCGTGAATTGGTTCGAACACCGCGCGAAATGGAACTTTATTTTAGTGAAGACATGGACAGTTTGAAAAATGAAAATGACATTGATTTGACACCAATTATTGAAAAGGCTAAGGAAGCCGGGATGAGATACGTATTGAAGGCAGAATATCCTCGGGCCACCAACAGAAAAACTGCAGACAATCTGGCGGCAATTTTAAATCAATTATACAATACACCTTTGTACAGTGAGGGGGAAAATTTTAATGGAGAGATTGTCTATAAAAAAGGGTGTGCTTACGTCTTTAGAGATTAAGGAAGATGTTCTTTTCAAAGAAAAATAGAATGAATAAAGGTTTAAACGTAGAAACCGAATTTTAATCAAAGGTTGTTCGGTTTGAAGCTTGTCAAACACTACATGAAAAAAAGAGTCGTTAAATTTTCTCCGAATGATTCCGTATTCGAAGTCGCCAAAGTTTTTTCGAAAAATAACATATCTGGCGCGCCAGTTGTGAAGAATGACAAAGTTGTTGGCGTAATCACCGAGGGAGATTTGCTTAATTTTCTGAAAATAAAGCTTCCAGAAGTCAACGGCCTCGCGGAGGAGCCTCATGTTCTTACATTGATGATTGCGAACTTCGTCAAGGAAGGATTGGAATTTATCAACGAGGCGAAAAAGATTTCGAAGACCAAGGTGGACAACTTCATGTCGAAGGAAATAATTTCGATCGGTCCCGAAGCGAACATACTCGAGGCCGCTCAGATAATGGCGACTTGCAAGGTGAACGGGCTTCCAGTGATTTCCAATGACAAGCTTGTCGGAATAATTTCACGGGCCGATTTGATCAAGGCGCTTCTGGAATAAACATTCAGCTCTTATAAAATACTTTTGAGAATTTTCTGGACAAATCTGTTTTGTCGGAGCCAACTACAACAGGTATTTCAAAAAACTTTATTTCAGCGTCCTTTATTTCGGATGCTTTTGCAACGCAGTAAGCATCTGCTCCTGTGCCGCGTGCGATGACGTAAAGTGGCATATAGTCCTCCATTCTTGTAATGTTCTGGCCGGTTCTGACAATGACGATTTTCCCGTTCTTTCTTCCTACTATGTCCCTTCTTTCCAAACTGTATGTCTCGCTGCCGTTTCCTTTCAAAGTCATCGGGCCCCATTCGACGTCGTACCCCGCGCTTTCCAGCACCGGAGAAACGTCGACATCCAATTTAATTAACATCTTTTTTGCGTCTTCCGACAAGACATATGTTTTGATTTCTTTCGATTTGGCTTCTCTGAACAGAAATCCGCTTCCGCAACTGGTGCATGTGTATTTTACATTATCCGGCTTAGCTTCGGAAAATTCGTCTCCCTTGTTGCATTTCAAGGATGTCCCAAAAGTTTTGTATTCTTTTTCGACTTCTTTGTCGCAATGTGGGCAGATAGGATTTTTATTCTCTCCAAATTTTTCAGATTTGAAATTGTGAGAACCATTTTTGTGAGAATAAATCCCCATCTTTCTGATGTCGGAATTTATTATACCCTGTTTTAGACATTCTGGACATACTGTCTGATTCAGAAGGAAAATATTTTCACAAGACGGGCAACAAGTATACTTGTCAATCTTTCCAACAGCCAACAAATTCCTACTTTCCAGATTTTTTACCAAACCGGGAATTTCATTTGCAGTTTTCTTGGTTAAAATTTCTAATTCGCGACTATTCAAATCTGGAGTGATTTCTTTACCAAACAATGCATCCAACAAAATTTCATCTTGCTTGCTGAGAGTTTCCCTGTTCATCTGTAACAGAGACTTGTTAAAGCTTATAAGCTTAACTATATTTCAATTCAAAAATTTGCGCCCAGGATGGGATTTGAACCCACAAGAGCTTGCGCTCGCAGCGTTTCAGTAAATTTTTCCAGCGCTGTGCCATACCGGGTTAGGCGACCTGGGCATCAGATAATAGATTAACATTTAAAGTTAAAACCAATTTTATTGTTCCATGGATAAGTACGCTATTTTCGGACCTTTTGATTTACAGGAGGCGAGAGCATTATCGACATCCGATCCAATGGAATGCACACCATTCGCATGGAATGACAAGACTCATTTGGAGAGCGTGGGCCAAAGTTGCTTGAATTATGGAGGGATGAAATATCAGAAAGGGCACAGCAGGCATAGCAGCCACCATTTCGGAGGCAAATTCTCAACGATAATTTACAATGATGTCCGTATGGTTCTGTGCCAATTGGACGACACTTCTGGAATTTATGCGTGCGAAGTTCCGATCGATTCAATCTTTTTGAGGGGATTTGACGAACTGCTTGCGCAGAAGAAGAATCCGGAAAGCGGACTCAACAATGCCTTGGACAAAAGACGTTTGGAATTGCGGAAAAGGGTCGAGGCAGAACCCAATAAGTCACATCCTTGGATTTTGAAAATAAAAGAATCAGGTGTGATGGAACGGAGCAATCAAAAATTATTGGACGCCGTAAAAGCGAAACGAGAACCGGAATATTTCACAGAATCGGAATTAAAATCGCTCATCGAAAAATTTTACGATGTAGGCATTTTCGGCAGGTACACACACATGGGAATGGCGTTACGACATCTGGGAATATCCACGGCTCATCTCGTAAAAGACGCAAAAGAAGAACAATTATTCGGAGCTAAACAGATGTCTGATACGTATTACCAATTTTGTGCCAAATATTTGGAAGAAAATACAGAAGAAAAGTTATTTGAAGAAATATGATAAAAAATTCTTCTTAAACGTCTATAAATTTGATTCGAAATTTAGACCAATGTTCCACTAAATTTATCCATACCCATTGCAATGAAGTATTCTGGAAAAATTATTTTCTTGGCTCGCATTGGAGGTTGAAATGAAAGTCTCTGAGCTGATGATAAAGAACGTTGTAACAGCCGATTGTGACGAACATATTTCTAAAGTACTTCCAAAATTTGAGAATTACGGAATTCACCAGATGCCGGTCACTTGTCACGGAGAATATGAGGGGATGATTGTTTTGAAGGATCTTCTGTCTGCAGCGTACGATCCCGTAAAAACAAAGATTGGCAATTTCAAGATAAGCACGGATGTCCTCGGTCCGGACGACGAAATCGATGACGCTGTTGTGAGAATTGTTAATTCCGGCCACAGGGCGCTGCCTGTACTCTCCGACGGCTATCTTGTCGGGATTTTGAGCCTGACAGATTTGGTAAAAAACGTCAAGTACAGGGAGGAAGAGATGGTAGATCACTTCATAAAGAATGTCATAAAGGTAAAGAATGTCAGCAACCTCGGAGAGGCGCTCTGCCTTATGGACGAAAACAATGTTTCCAGGCTGCCGGTTGTCAACAGTGAAGAAGAAATTGTTGGATGTTTCGACGCACTGAGCATGGTAAAATTCCTGAAAGTGCCGCACGAGTCGATAAGGTTTTCAAAACTGACAGCGATCGAGAAGGAGTCTCTCAGAGGATTCGAGGTTAAGAATTATATGAGGCCCACCGCGACGATGGACGTAAAGGAATTTTCTGCGTCGAAAATAATTGAAAGGCTCCAGCAGCACGAGGAAGTCATTTTGACCGAGAACAAATCGCCCGTCGGAATCGTCATTCCGAAAGATCTGCTGAAGCACGCGATTGTGGAGGATTTGCCAAAAATCCGGATTTCGCAGTACACAAAAATGGATCCCGTCTTTTACCAAAGATTTGTGAACCTAGTAGAAAAATTTGCCAAAAGGTTTTCAAGGCTGAACGAAATAAAAGAAGTTTCCATTCATGTCAATTCCCATCAAACCAACGGCAAAGGATTGCGATATTATTTAAAAGGAAAGGTTATAACGACGAGCAAATCTTTCCCTGCCAAGGCGGAATCCTGGAATCTGATAGACACCGCGCACGACCTGCTCGGCAATTTGGAAAAGCAACTGATGAAACGACGGCTACCGAAATTTTCCGGATTGAAAATTAAGAACAGACAAAAAGAAACGCAGTTCGCTGCAGAAGAAGAAGTTTAAATTTACTATTAAATTGAAGTTTTCAAAATTGATTAAGAAAATTAGTAGCTAAGTATTTCCATAGTCCATCCAAAATAATATTAATGACTGGCCAAAAATGGCACGCGAAAAATATAGAAGAAATATTTAAAATTCTCAAGACGTCAAAAGACGGTTTGAAAAAAACAGATGTCAAATCCGGACTAAGACAATTCGGTTCGAATGATATAAAAGAGGCAAGGAAAATAAATACACCCCTGATATTTCTCCGTCAGTTAAAAAGTTATTTCATACTTATTCTTGTGTTGGCTGCGACAGTTTCGTTTCTGATTGGAAAAACAGCAGAATCTTTCTTGATTTTTATTCTGGTTGTCGCCACTTGTGTGATGGGATTCGTTCAAGAATATAGGGCAGAAAAAGCGATGCGTGCATTGAAAAAACTCTTTGTCCCAAAATCAAAGGTGATAAGAAATGGTGTCGTAAGAGAAATATCATCACGTAAGTTGGTCCCTGGTGACATAATTTTATTGCAGGCTGGTGACAGAGTTCCTGCAGATGCGCGACTGATCGAACTTGCAAATCTTCGAGTTGACGAATCTACGCTCACTGGAGAATCAACACCGGTCACAAAACATGAAATGTCAATTGCCGAAGATACTGAATTGGCGGAAAAGAAAAACATGGTTTTCATGGGAACTGCCATCATTTACGGCAGAGCAAAAGCTGTAGTTGTGGAAACGGGTGTGCGGACCGAACTAGGTAAGATTGCTACACTAATCAAAGAGAAGGAAATCGAAACCCCCCTTCAGGTCAAGCTGACACAGTTCACAAAATGGTTTGGAATGCTTGTTCTTCTCATTTCAATCTCGCTATTCATCCTGGGAATTTTGAGAGGTGAGGAGATTTTCGGAATGTTCTTACTCGTGACAGCATTGTCTGTGGCGGCGGTGCCCGAAGTTCTGCCTACCCTCATTACAGTAACTTTGTCTTTTGGAGTCCATACTATGGCGAAAAGTCACGCAATTGTAAGGAAGATGTCTGCTGTGGAGACTCTTGGAGCTGTGACTGTGATATGCACTGACAAGACTGGGACATTAACTTCTAATGAAATGACAGTCAGAAAAATATACGCTGGCGGCGAAACAATCGAAGTTGGTGGAATTGGTTTCGAGCCAATTGGCGAATTCATGAAAAAAGGAAAAATAATAGATACGGAAAAAATTCGTGATTTGAACATGTTGTTTAAAATTTCTGCACTATGCAACGATACAAAACTGATTAAAAATGGAAGTTGGAATGTTATCGGAGATCCAACTGAAGGTGCATTGACGGTTCTGGCTGCAAAAGCAAATTTTTTGCAGAGTGAATTATTTAAGAGTTCGCCGAGGATAGCGGAACTTCCATTCTCGTCAGAAAGGAAAAGGATGACAACTATCCATTCGTCTAAAAACGGAGTTTTTTCATGTACAAAAGGCGCTCCGGAAGAAGTTATTAAAATATGCAGATATCTTACAAAAGATTCCAAAATCAAGAAATTGAGTGAGAAGGATAAAAAAATCGTAATTGAACAGTCAAAAATAATGGCGAAAGAAGGGCTTAGAGTTTTGGCTTTGGCGTACAAAAAATTACCGAATAAAGATTTCAGATCAAAGTCGGTCGAGAGAAATCTGGTATTTGTTGGGTTGGTTGGAATGTACGACCCGCCGAGAGCAGAAGTCGCCGAGGCTATACGTACTTGCAGGCAGGCTGGAATAAAAGTAGTTATGGTCACTGGGGACCACTTGCTGACCGCGACTTCTGTTGCAAAAGAAGTTGGCTTGCTTTTGGATGACGGAAAAATTTTGACAGGGGAAGAGTTGAGCAAATTAAAAGATGGCGAGTTTGGAAAAATAGTCGAGGACGTTTTGGTGTATGCGAGGGTGACCCCCGAGCATAAATTGAGAATAGTAAAAATGCTGAAGAAGAAGGGACATGTTGTAGCTGTCACTGGTGATGGGGTCAACGACGCACCTGCCTTGAAATTTTCTGACATAGGAGTAGCCATGGGAATGAAGGGCGCCGATGTTGCGAAGGAGGCTTCAAATGTTGTTTTGACTGACGATAACTTTGCGACCATAGTGAAGGCGATTGAGGAAGGCAGGCACATTTACGACAATCTGAGAAAATTCATGAGATACCTGCTGGCAATAAATTTGAGCGAAATATTTTTTGTATCAATAACAACCCTAGCCAGATTACCATTGCCTTTGCTGCCTCTTCAGATACTCTGGCTAAACTTGGTCACTGACGGTCCTCCAGCTTTGGCACTGAGCACAGATAAAAAAAATAAAGAACTCATGAACAGGAAACCTAGAAATCCTCGACACGGTATTTTGCATGGAATGAAATTGTTTCTCGTGACAGCAGGTATCTTAGCTTTGGTTACCGAACTGAGTATTTTCATTTATTACTTGTTTATCGGCAGTAGCATAGAGAAAGCCAGAACCATGGCATTCACCGTCGCTGTCATGTTCCAGTTAATTTTTGTTTTCAACTGCAGATCTGAAAACAAGTCAATATCAACATCTGCCATAATTTCGAACAAGTATCTTCTACTTAGCGTTGGAATCTCGATTGCGATGCAACTCATTGTAATTTACACACCATTCTTGCAACCCGTTTTTGGAACTACTGAATTGGGATTGTCGGAATGGATGATTGTGCTAGGTCTTGCGAGTTCTGGACTACTGTTGTCTCCGAAATATCTGATTAGAACGGAAGAAAAGATTACTTCGGACTGATCTTATTTTATTTATAAGCAAATCTCCAAATTAATTAAGGTGATTTTTGATGGGATTGTTCGCAGGAAAGAAGAAAGCTTTTGGTGGCTACAGTGTCAGTTTCAAAAAAGTGGCTGATTTGCCGATATCGAAAATTTTTGGAACAGGCGATTTGGCACCAAGCGAAATGACAAAGAAACTTTGGCAGTTCGTGAAATCAAACAAGCTTTCCAGCAAATAAAATTAAATTCGAAAAATTTTTCATTTAGATCGGCAGGCCGAAAGCCGCCGAAAGTTTTTCTATTTTTCTGAATTCCTGCACGAACTCGCGTCCTTTTTTCGTGATCTTGTAATAAACTTTGTCTCCCCTCAGTTCCTGCTCGAGAAAACCTTTCTGCATCAGCGTGTTAAGATGATCCTTCAGAAGTTTGTGCGACAGGTTCGCCTTGTACATTATGTGCGTCGGCTTAACGGAGGTATTTTCGCGCTGGACGACTCTGAGGACGTCGACAAGGACAGTGATCTTCGACCGTCTCTCGCTCATTTTCTGTTCACCTGCGCAACCATCAACAGCAGAGAGGAAAACCCAAACAGCAACGAAAAGTGCGCAAGCGCGAAGAACGATGGATCGAAAGGAATCAGAAACATTAGCACGTGATAAAATTCTATCGCTGCGAACCCGGAGAAGACCAGCAGACTGTCATTTGTTTTTGTCCTGAAATAATTAAGGAAGGTCTTGATAGCTATGTACGTAAGCAGGACTATCGATGCAGAATGGAAAATTTGGAAATAGGAATTCATGAAGGGATACAAGACCGAATCTGCTTCCTGCAGTTGGAAAAACAGTTCGATTCCCATCGGTGCGCCAGCGGCAAAAATCTTCATCCTGTTGGTTTTGAAATAGCTGAGCGCGAGCAAAGAGTATCCGATGAGCGTCGCCAAATAATAACCGTAATTGCCGAACCTGATCCAAAAATATGTCGGATCGACCGGATTGAATTGGCACTGCGGCTTGCACGATTCGAAATTAATGTAGCTGTACAGGTTTCCGACAGTAAGCGCCAAAAGTCCGAACGATATGAAGACGAACGCAGCGTGGAAAAGTATGTGCTGTTTTTTTGACGTGATCGAGAAAAGTTTGAACGAGTAGTAGGAAAGAAGGATCGCCGCGAATGTCGCGACAAGATACATAGCTGACCCGAATTCGTAAAACCAGATTGGGACAACTATTGCCATTTTTTCAACGATCCTTTGTTTGAATTTGCCCGCTAAAGCCTTAATTTAATATGGAACATTGTTCTATATCAAATTTTCACAATGGAGGTATACTCCCGAAACGATGTATTTTTGTGGCTGATTGAATTAACCATCCTGCCCAGTCTGCCACACTTATAGTATAGTCAAACCGTCGCGTGTTTGCCTTGAAGAAGGAGAGGGAGGTGATGCAACAAACATCCGCACCCCGCAAATGAGCTTCGCTCCTTCTTTCACCAATTTTCAAAATTCAATAAGACATTAATCCTTTACCATACAGTTTTATTTTAAATGTCCGAACCTTACGACCCAAAAAAGCCGTTTAATGAGCAAATTAAACAAATCATAAAATCGACTCATCCTGACGACAGCATCATTCAAGTTAAGCAAATCGGCAAACGTTTCAAAGTAATTATGGATCCGAAATTTATGGGACTGTTCCAGCGTCTAAGCGGAACAGACGGGATTGGAACAAAGGCCAAGTTACATTCGGACATGCGAACTTTCAGCAACGGTGCTCAAGATGCAGTTGCAATGGTGTTTGACGATTTGATAGAATACGGATTCGAGCCAGTCGAACTTCAAGATCACATTTTGATGCAGACAGAAGATAACGAAGCTATATTCGAGTTAACAAATTCACTAAAAGATTTGTGCATAAAAAATGCGTGGACTGCTCCATGGAAAACAACATATCCGGTAATAATCACGGGCGGAGAGACTGCAATAATCAACACTCTTCAAGGATTTGAAATGGGAATCACAGCAACTGGCTATGCGTTACCTGAAAATATTTTGGTACCTCATGCTGATCTCGGACACGAATTGATTGGGATTGCCAGTAACGGAGTACATTCAAACGGGTATTCATTTTTGAGGAAGCAAGTTTTGAACGATTATAAATTGGAAGACGAAGCACCGTGGGATCCACGTACAACCGTAGGAGAAGAACTAACGAAGCCTACCCATATTTACTTGAATACTCTCCGCAGGATTCTGCAAAAGCATAGGGAAGACATTAGTGGACTTGTCCATATCACCGGCGGTGGATTTACAAAATTAAAAGAATTGGCACCGGGAAATAAGAATGTCAAAATTATTGTACACGATTATGATCACAATGATAACAAAAATTTCAGACGTCCTTTGAGATTGTTCAAATGGTTGCAACAAAAATATAATATATCAGACGAAAGCATGTACGAAAGATTTAATAACGGAGTCGGGTATGTTGTCGCCGTACCGATGAGCGCGAGATACGATGTTTTGTCAGATATCAGGAAAGATTTTGATGCTGATGCCATCGGTCAAATTTGGCCTGGATCAGGTAGTATAAGCATAAGGTCAGTTTATACCGGTAAAGAAGTTTTGTATCCGATTTAATTTTTTTGTAAATTTTTAGTCTTCGCTCACTCTCGGCGCGAGAACGAACTGCAAGCTCGCCTTGTCTCCGGCCTTGAACGAAAGTTTCATCGGATAGTCTTGTCCAAATTGCAACGAAACAGATTCAGCAATCTTCGCGGCCTTGATCATTTTCTTCAGGTATTCGAGAGGGTATCTCGATTTTATTTCTCCGTTTGACTGCAGACTCAATAAGGATCCGTTTCCGGTTTCCAATTCTAATTCCGCCCTGCTCACGTCGCCTTCCGCGCGCATCGTGAACTTTGTAGGAGAAGTTTGGAACATTACAGAATCGGCGACAATCTCCGCGTCGTCAAGACCCGATTGAATTACGTCGGGTTTCAATTCAGACTTGACCGCGAACTCTAACTGGTCGACAGGAGGAACTTCTTCCTGGCTGATGTCCAGAATAGGAACGACGAATTTTCTTTTGCTCTGTCCGGAAATCTCGACCTGCATCTTGTTGTCCTGCAGATTCAATGTGAGTTTGTCTTTCCCGGTCGCGCGCTTCAGAACCGATAAAAAATTTCCAATATTCAGGCCGATTGACTTGTCTTCGTCAATCTCGTAAGTTTCGAACGCGCTCGAAAAAATCCTGAAATCGACTACCGCCACCATCGCGCGGTCCGCGGCGACAAGAGATATTCCTTCTTTTGAAACCTTGAAAAGTCCCTCGTCAATGAGCTCTGCTATCGAGGAAATAGAATCCGTCAATAATGCGGGATTTGCGAGAGTTGCCTTGAACATTTACACACCGATTCTGTTGTATAACTCTTTTATCTTTCTATAAAGATTTAAATCAAAATTGTCCAAGTTCTGGATCGCGTCCGCCTTCAGCCTTCCTTCGATCACGGTGCAGAACGCCCTCACGAGCTTGTCCGACTCTACATTTTCCTCTGAAAATACTTCCACCTTGCCGGATTCGTCGCCGATCACGAAGGAATTTTCTTCCGACTGGATTACTGTTCCGATTATCGAGACTTTTCTGTCGTCCTTGTTTACTTCGGAAATTTTTTTCGGGGTGTAATGAGTTGGCTGCACGATAAAATTAATCGGCTCTAAAAAATAAATAGCTTGAGAGCTGTTTAAATTATTTCACGGTATTATTAGTTTCGATGGAAAAGGCGTACAAAATACTCACTGTTAAACCAAACCACAGTCTGGATTACGGCAAAGGCCATGCTGGGATAGATTACGATTCGAAAGAATATCTGCAATTGGAATGGGGAGACTGCGTCGAGCTCACAAACATTCTTAGAGGCAGGAGGCGCACGTTCGCGAAGGCTCGTTCTCTTATGCCAGC
This sequence comes from uncultured archaeon, assembly GCA_964539655.1. GTDB lineage: Archaea > Aenigmatarchaeota > Aenigmatarchaeia > CG10238-14 > SCSR01 > CAZIJH01. The sequence continues at coordinate 76,712 of CAZIJH010000004.1, forward strand.
CGACGAGGGGCTTGATTTTGTAAGAATCGATTTTCTTACGCTCACAAACCTGGACGCAGTCATCAACCAGAAAATAGAATTAAGGAATGCGTCATCAAAGGTAAAGGATGCGGAAGTGTTGAGCGTAAGGCCGCTATGCAGGGTGCCTTCTCTCGCTCACGACATAATTTCGGAAAGGCTCAACGGACAATACGTGACGACCGACAATTTGATAGAAATTACAAAGGCGGTGGTGTATCCGGAGACCACGATGTCGCCATCATATGGTTCCCCGCAGATATACAAATTCAAAGTCGATTCATTCGAGCCACATGCCGAAGTCGTGAAAGTCAGTCTTGAAACGAGAATAAGAATAGTTTGAAAAAATTTTAACCGTAGCTTCTCCATCTGTGCCCGCATCTCTTGCACTTGTAGAATATCGTCGGGGGCTCGTCCGCGGACCTCGTCTGCTGCATCCACCAGTTCGCCTCTCCGAATTCGCATTCCGGACACATTATCTTCGTCGACGGAAGCTCGGACGCGATTTCCTCTTTGGCCATAACAACGATCCCCTTTTTCAGCTGCTGCGAAGTTTCGGAAATAGTCATCTTCTCGCCCTTCAGCCTGTATTTCCTGCCGCATTTCCTGCAGACAAGCATCGTGACCTTGGTTCCCTTCTTCGGCTTCTGCACCACGAGCAGGTTACCGCACTTCTCACAGAATCTAATCATTGTCGCATTTACCTCGGAATTTTTTATTTTGCTAAAGTTCTTTAGGCTCAGGCGTCGGTCGGGTTGTTAATTTCAATATATTTGATTCGAAAGCTCAAATACCGAAAGTCTCGGTCAATAGCACCTTTAAATAACCTATTTTGGGGATTATAAAGATAACTTTTCCCTGTATCTGCGATTTTTTCACTTCCTTCTCGTACGGATTCTGTCCGGGATTGTGGTCTCCTTTAGTCTGGTACGTTCCGTCGGAATTTATTTCGATTATCCTGTGTATTATCGGCGCCGGCTGCGAGGGAACGTTGTAAACTATCACGTCGCCCACGTTATATTCGTCGGATCCGAAAATTATCGGCATGTCGCCTTTCTTGAAACCGTCGCTGAAAGGGAAATTTCTGAATTCGGATTTTGTTATACCGAAGCTGTCGTAATAGAACCTGCACATCTCCCACCAGTTGTCGAAATTTTCCCTGTAGTCGAAAACTTTTTTCCCGCACGGCTGTCCGCCATCGTTCTCTCCATGATCCATCGAGCCGCTGACAACAACTACAACGGGAAAGCTTGTGCCCAGCGCGACAGACAGAATCCAGTGCAACAAAAACGCGAAAAATATTCCCAGCAGTCCGTACGTTACATACCCCATCGCGCCGGTGGTAAGTTTTTCCCAGATGTCCCTCATTCCCATTTGCTCACGCCCTTCCGCTGCTCTCTCCCTTGACTATCGCGGTTCCGATCAGGTGCGCGACACGAAGTACTTCGGGAATCTGGCTGTGCGTTGTCGAGAGCCTTATCGCATCTTCCGCGTCGCTGTCGGGAATTCCGAGCGACTGGTAAAAAATATTTATTCCGCTTCTCAACGAGCATTTTTTGATCTGTCCGGCATTTTCTATCATTCTCCATCTTTTCTCCCAGTCTTCGAAATTTTTCTCCAGCGCGGCCTTCACTTTTTTCAAATCCGGATGAATCCTGTTTATGACAATCACGGGCAGATTTGTTTCTTCGTTCAATTTGATTGCATCAACAATGTTGAATCCTCCCATCGTTATTCCGTCCAGCATTATCATTTTTAACTGTTGTTTGTGCCTGCTCGAATTTATAGATTTTATTAATTTTTCAGTCGCGTCGTTTCCGTCAACCTCCACGTCGGTCCTCAGCACTCCGTCGAGCCACTTGCCTCCGCGGAAAATCACGCCGATAACCGGGACCTTTCCTTTCCTGGAATCGAACGAGCCGTCGTCGAAACCGAGAATTCTTATTTCAGATTTGAACATTCAAAGAGAGTTTGAATTTACTGTATTTAAAATTTTATAATTAGATTATTATCATGCAAAGAGAGACTGTTGCAGTTTTGGATTGCGGCGCTCAATATGCTCATCTAATCGTGCAAGGAGTCAGAAGCTTGGGTGTTTATTCTAAAATATACGCACCAGATGTTTCGAAACATACACTGGAAAATGTGAACGCGATAATAATTTCTGGAAGCAAATACAGCGTGTACGATCCCGATGCTCCGAGAGTCGACACAGAAATTTTGGACATGGGCATACCAGTTCTCGGCATATGTTATGGTCAGCAGCTAATCAACCAGTCATTGGGTGGAGAGGTGGTAAGAGGCATGAAAGGCGAATACAATCAAAGATTTTTAAATGTTCTCGACAAAGGAGATTTTTTCCAAGGAATGGGTGATAGAGAAAAAGTTTTGATGAGCCACCGTGACGTCGTCATTAAGCCTGCTCTGGGGCATGAGAGGATTGGCTATACGCAGGATTCGAAATACGCGGCACTCAAGAATCTGGAGAAAAAAATATTCAGCACACAGTTTCATGTCGAGGTTGACGATACTCCGCACGGAATGGAAATGCTCAGTAATTTTTTGAATTTTGCTGGATGCAAGCAAAACTGGGATCCTGGAAATCTTGTTGATGAGAAAATTAATTATATACGGGAATATGTAGGAAACCGCGATGCGGTGGTTTTTGTGAGCGGCGGAAAGGACTCGACAACTACTGCCATTCTCGCAAAGATGGCTCTTCCAAAGGAAAGATTGACTTTCATCAATTTCGAGCACGGTTTGGGAAGAGAAAACGAAAGGAAGAATGTGGAATTTTTGTTTAACCGGGAGATTGGAATCGACAATTTATTTGTTTACGAGTGCAGCGATTTGTTCTTGTCTAGCTTGGAAGGAATAATCGATCCTCAACAGAAAAGAAAAATCATAAGCAAAGACTTTGACGAAGCAACAAAATCCGCATTGAAAGAATATGGTATAAAACTTTCAGAAAATTTTGTAATCATACAGGGCGATTTGTATCCTGACCGCGTAGAATCCGGTGCTACAAGCAAGCATGCTGCAGTGATCAAAACTCATCATAATGTCGGCGAGGTCTTCAGAGAGCTGGAGAAACAGCACAGGCTTTGCGCGCCGTTGGCGGAATTTTACAAAGTTGACAGCATAAAACTCGGAAGGAAAGTTGGTACTCCAGAGCATGTTCTTAATGACCAGCCGTTTCCTGGCCCGGGCGCGGCAGTCAGAATAATGTGCACAGAAGAAAATTTTGTCTCTCCAAATCTGGAAAAAATAAACGAGCTGGCAAATCAAATTTCGCAACGCAGCCACATGAATGCAAATGTTCTACCAATTACTTCGGTCGGAGTAAAGGGTGACGAAAGAAGCGATGCCTACCCATGTTTGTTGGATGGACCTTACAACCGCGGTGTATTGTCACGACTCTCTAAAAGTATTCCGAGCATAGACGAAATAAACCGCGTACTGTTTTCTGTTTATCCAGAAACAGTTTCAAAAATCAAAGCTCTTGCTGGCAGATTTGTAACACGTGAAAGAATTCGAGAGTGGAAGAGATACGATTTTGCAGTAAGCGAGGAATTGAAAAATTACGAGACCGGCGTTACCCAATGTCCGGTTGTGCTAGTTCCACTCACAATTAATGGTAGTGGGGAGATGGCTATTATAAGACCAGTGAAATCAAGAGACTACATGACATACCGTCCTTTATGGCTGAAGAAAAAAATAATTGACGAAATGAAAAAGCGCATTCACGAAATCGATGATGCTTTCGGCAGAAAAAGAAGCGCAGTTGCAGAAGATGGCACAGGAAAACCGACAGGAACAACCGAATGGCAATAAATTCGCAATATAATATTCATTAACAGTTCAATCTATATTTTAGCCCGATGAAAAACATTTAAAAGCAGAAAACTCACTTTTAGCATGGTAAAGAAAACTTTTCCTGAGGCAATGGCCCGCATTTACCAAAGAATGTTCGTGTGCAGAGTGTGCAAGGCGAAGATGCGAGCCGATCCAGCCAAGGTAAAAGCCGGTGCCATAAAATGTAGAAATTGCGGTTCTCGCGCTTTGAGGCCAAAGAAGAAACCGCTGTGATGGGTATGCAAGTCCATGAGCCCCAAATTACGAAACTTGACGCGGCTCTCGAGGACGAACTGTATCTCCCCAAAAAATTTGTTGAACAGGCTTATATTTTTTTGAGCGGGATTAATCCTCTGAAAATCAGCATATACGACGCAAAAAAATCGGCCGACAAGATGATTTTAAAATTTTTGATTAAAAATGGTTATGCGGAAAATGTTCACAGGCATAGGAAAAAACTTTCTTACGAAATTCCAATAAAGCATGGTCGCTGTTTTTCAAAAAGTTTGTGGGACGTTTTGTGTTTCCCGCTGGAAAATGTAAGGGTGTCAAGCCAGGCCTACACATTTATGAATGAAAAAATCGATGATATTTATCGCAACTCTTTTAAGGTGTAGAAATGGCGCTTGAATATATCACCACACGCGACCTGCAGGATGCTGACGGGAACGCGAAAGGCAAAATCAGGATTTTTAAACTACAGGAAGAGTCTCAAGTGAACATAGATCTCACCTGCCCGTCGTGCGGAGCTAACGAGAAAAGAAAGGAGAACTGGTCCGAGCCGTTCACGCAGGGAACCGGCAGCAAGCAGACTTTCAACTTGACGTGCAACAAATGCGGATTCAAGATTAAATTGCTCAAGCTCAAGAAGGAAGCGGCGAAGAAGAAAAAATAATTTTACTGAAATAATATTAAACTTATATATTGACGTCCACAATTTAATTCTAAGTGAAAAAAATGAGTGGTCGCTTTTGTCTACAATGAACTGATTCTGTTTTCGACCAATTCAATTTTCATTTCCAACAAATTCGAATTTTGGGGAGAGTCTGAATGACTGGTGGATTAGTTTGTCCCAGGAAACACCCCTCTGGTGCAGGTAGCTAAAATAAGGGATCTGAATATTTTTGCGAAATTGGAGTACTACAATCCATTCGGCTCTTTGAAGGACAGGGCCGCTTACTATATGCTGCAACGGGCCATCGGAGAAGGCAAATTGGGGAACAACGGCAGCCGCCACAAAAAAATAGTCGAACCGACATCTGGAAATACGGGAGCATCGCTGTCGGGCTACGGCGCGAAACTGGGATACGAAACCGAAATAGTGATTTCAAGAAAATCCAGCCCGGAGACGAAACAGCATATCAGAAATCTGGGCGGGAAGTTGCTCGAAGTTGACGACGACCTGTGTCCGAATGTCGGACCCGCTGATCAGGCAAGGAGGCTTACGAGGGCCCTGCTGTTGAATCATCCCGGAGAATATTATTCCCCGAACCAGTATGACAACGATGAAAATTTCCGCGCTCATTATTTCGGCACCGGTCCGGAGATTTGGAAGCAAACTGGAGGAAAAGTTGATTATTTCATCGCGGGCGGGGGCACATATGGTACTCTTACAGGCGTCGGAACATTCCTGAAAGAAAAAAATCCGGATGTGAAAATTATCGCGGTGACCCCGCTGAATTCCGATCATCATCTGCAGGGGTTGAGGCACAGGAAAGCGGACGAACCGGAATTGCTGAAAAGGAGAAGAAGCGTGATTGATGGATGGATCGAGGTGGACGACAAAGAGGCGTTTGCTGAAATTAGGAATCTAAGTTATCCGCATGAATATGAATCCCGCTCAAGCTGCAATTGTAGTAAATTTTCTGCGAATAATATGTTCGTCGGACCTTCATCGGGCGCGGTCCAGAGCGCGGCGAAACAGCTCGCGGAAATATATGAAGGAAACGCAGTGATGATATTTGCGGACAGCGGCGAAAAATACAGAAGTTGGTATCTGGAATCGGAATTGTTCGCGCCATCGGAGATAGACATTTTAATATCTAGACAACAAAAGTTGTTTAGAGTTGCTCGGGTACCAGAATCCGGTTAATGGGTCCGCCTGCAGAGCGGATATGTGTGGGTTCAAATCCCACCCCGAGCTTATCAATTATTATTGAATTTTTAAGAAATCACCGATGTTGTAATGTTTTAAATATCTAAATGTTGGTCCTTGAATAATAACAGTGCTCGAAAGGCAAAGTGTAGAAAATGCAAATGATGGAAAATAAAAATTCTAACAGAAGCATAAAACGCTCATTGTCAGAGCAACTATTGCAAGAGCTTGATGGCTACGTTCCTGTTTTTTTAAACAAATCTCCAGAAGAATGCGGAGTATCTTCGGAGACTATGGCGGCACTCCAATCTTTGGGAGACGGCATTTCAGAATCGCAACAAATTTTGAAGGACTCTTTTGAATTGACCATTAATAACCCAAAAAATTTGGAAGTCACAATGGCCGGAAGATACCATGTTGGTAAATCCGATATGTACTCATTCGGCTATTTCAATTGTGTAGGAATCATACTAATGTCACCGAACCGCTATCTGGGATTGACGCACAATGACAATGACAGACGAGGTTCACATGTTGATGATTATATTCCGGAAATCATGTACGAAATGAGGTCCCTTTCGCACTTGGACAGCGGATTCAAATATTTTATTTTTGGAGGGGACAGGGAGCACATGAAGTTAGCAGACTCTCTTCTTCAACAAGAAGGTGCTAAGAAAATAGGCCAATATTTAGATGATTGGAGTCCAGAAAACAAAATATTTCCGTCAAAGAGTGTGATAACGACGACCAAATGTGAAGCGATATTGTACGATACATTTCAGGCGATATGGGGACGAAAATCTTACATCGAAGTGCCTCAGGATCCTGTATACAGGTATCTTACAGGAGATTATGTTCGCGTCTTAAACCCTCCTGATTGGGATTTTGATGAAAAACAAGCCTAAAGGCAAACGATTAATTATTCAAAATTTAATTTGATAATGGACAAAATCGAATTTTAAGAAAGTGATTTAATGGCAAACATCGAATCCGGAACAATAAACTTCCAGGGAAAGACTGGAAAAATCTCAGGTTTCCTGGCAAAGCCGATGGTAGCCGGAACAAAGACAGCAATACTAGTCGTCCAGGAATGGTGGGGCGTCAGCCAGTTCGTCAAGGAGATTACGAGAAGTTTGGCGAACGATGGGCATGTCGCGCTGGCTGTCGACTTGTACGACGGAAAAATCGCAGCTAATCCCGAACAGGCAATGGAGTACAAAAATTCCCTGAGGGACGAGAAGGCAATGAATTATTTGACTGCCGGCCTGAATTATCTGAAGAATCTCGGCGTGAAAAAAATCGGTGTTATTGGTTTCTGCATGGGAGGAAGATTGGCCCTTATTTTTTCGACTGCGCAAAAAGTTGATGCTCTTGTCGATTTTTACGGAGCTCCGATTCCCGAGCAGCTTCCGCTGGTGAAAGATATTTCGTCCCCGATAATGGCGATCTTCGGAGGAAAGGACAAGTCGATACCTGAGGAGGACGTCAATAATTTCAGGCGCGAGCTGGTGAAAAACGACAAGCCCAACAAGTTGGAAATTTATCCGAACGTGGGTCACGCGTTCTTCAATCATACTAGGCCAGAAGTTTACAACAAGGACGCTTCCCTTGATGTCTGGCCGAAAGTTCTGAATTTCTTCAAGGAAAATCTGAAGTGAACACATGTCTGTGAAATTTTTCAATACCTTGACGAGGAAGAAAGAGGAATTCGTCCCGATCGAAAAAAAAGAAGTAAAGATGTACACCTGCGGTCCGACGGTCTACGACTTCGCGCATATCGGAAATTTCAGGACGTATGTCTGGCAGGACGTTTTGAAAAGATGGCTGGTGCACCGAGGATTCAACGTCAGACACGTGATGAATATCACAGATGTCGACGATAAAACTATACGTGGCGCGAAAAAAGAAAATATTTCTTTGTCTGAGTTCACCAAAAAATACGCTGAAGAATTTTTCAAGGATTCCAATTCGCTCAATATAATTCCTGCGGATCTTTTTACAAAAGCGACGGAATACATTCCGCAAATGGTGAAAATGATTCAAAAAATAATGGCGAACGGCCTTGCATACACAGGAGAGGACGGATCAACCTATTTCGACGTGTCCGAATTTCCGAATTACGGCCAGCTTTCAAAATTAAAGTTGGACGAGCTGAAGCCGGGGGCGCGCGTGAGGATGGACGAGTACACGAAAGACCAGGCGCAGGATTTCGCACTCTGGAAAGCGTGGGACGAGGAAGACGGGGATATTTTTTGGGAAACAGAAATAGGAAAGGGAAGGCCCGGATGGCATATAGAATGTTCTGCGATGTCGGTATCGACGTTAGGAGAAACTTTGGACATCCATACCGGAGGAATCGACCTTATGTTCCCGCACCATGAGAACGAGATAGCGCAAAGCACCGCGGCGACCGGAAATAAATTCGTGAACTACTGGCTCCACGCGGAGCATCTTTTGGTTGACGGAAGGAAGATGTCAAAGTCTCTTGGAAACTTTTTCACGCTCAGGCAGGTTTTGGAAAAGGGCTACGACCCGAAGGCAGTTCGATACCTTCTGCTGTCAGCCCATTACAGGCAGCAGCTCAATTTCACTTTCGAGGAATTGGACGCCGCGTCGAAAACTGTGGAGAGTCTTTTTAATTTTGTGAAAAAATTGAAATTTGTTCGCGGAGGAAAGGAAAACAATAAAATAAAATCGCTTGTTGAAATTACCAGAAAGAATTTCGAGGAAGCTATGGACGACGATCTGAAAACAAATGAGGCGATTGCTGTGATGTTTGCAATGATAAAGGAAGTCAACAAAATAATTGACGATAACAAAATCAGCGAACAGAACGCGAAAGAAATTTTGAATTTCATGAAAATTGCGGACAAGGTTCTCGGGCTTGATTTATTGAAAGCCAAGGAGGAAAAATTATCCGAAGAAGTGGAAGACCTGATTGAAAAGAGGGAACACGCAAGGAAGAAAAAGGATTTCAAAACAGCCGACAAAATCAGGAAAGAGCTTGAGGAAAAATTCGGTATTGTTTTGGAGGATGCGCCGCAAGGTATTAGATGGAAAAAAATCGCTAAAATTTAATTACATTTTTCAATAGTTTTATTTTGAAATGTAATATTATATCGAGTTTCAATTTGTGGTATCACATAATATTTGTCAAGATTTACATCAACATCCATATCATTACCCGGGTCATTAGTAAAATCATAATGTATATCAAATATTTTTATCGAATTGGCATTTACCAAATCAACAACACTTAGATTTACTAGAGCCCCTCCAACTGTTCTTTGAGTAATCATAATATCTTTATTTAAGATTCCAAGTTTTTCAATGTAAGATTCTCCTCTAATTCGAAATTGAGCTATAGCAGTAAATAATCCATTGGTACTTTCGAGATTTTTTACAGTAATAGTCGCATTCATTGTTACTTTGTTAAATCCGCTATTCAAAATAGAATAGCGGTATGTATACAAATATGGAATTTTAATTTCTTCTATTTCAACTATCGTTGAACAAGATTTTTCAGCATTGTTTTTCAAATTAACATTTTGATTTGAATTTATTTCAGGATTAAGAGATACTGAAAATCCAACATTAGATTTAATCAAATAAATTCCCAAAATCGAAATAATTATAACTACTCCAATAATAATTTTTTTATCTTTAAAATTAATTATTTGTAAATTACTTTTTTGAGTCACATTAGTCAATTTAGTTCCACAATCTTGACAAAATTCAATAGATTTTTTTTCAATTAAATTACATTTTTTACAATATTTCATATATTAGAATAAATTAAATTTCTTGTTTAAATTCTTCACTCTTGTATTATATTTCGAGGGGCAGTTGCTTCTCACGAGAAGTTTAGGATGGCAATAGATTTTACTAGGGTGTGGAACTGGTACTCGCGCGAATCGGTTCAGAAAGCACTGATAGAAGTCGCGAAAAGCAGGGAAGTAGTCTCGGTCTTCAAGGAAGGGAATTTCGGGAAGCGTCCCGACGTTATCAATTATCAGGGAGACGTCCTGCAGGCCGTGGCGAACGGCACTGTTTCTTTTCACGGCTCCGTTGAAAGATGGCACCAGCCCATGAAGCTGGACGTCGGAATGGCGAAGGCCGATCTCGACGTGATACGCAGCGGATGGGAAATTTTTATCGATCCTGATGTCCCTGATTTTGAAATTGCGAAAGTTGTGACGAAACAAGTCATCTCGGCCTTGAAGGATCACGGCGTGAACAGCTGGTCAGTAAAATTCACCGGAGGAAAAGGATTCCACATCGGGGTCCCGTTCGAGGCTCTGCCTGAAAAAATTAATCTGCTGGAAAGCAAGAATCTCTATCCGGATCTTCTCCAAAAAATAATAGAGTACCTCAAATGGTACATGAGGGAGCAGCTCAAGGAGGCCATACTAGAAATCGACACGCCCAACAACATTTCCCAGAAAATAGGGAAGCCTCTGAACGAGATAATCAACGCAGAGGGGCTCGACCCTTTCAAGATAATAAACATGGATATTTTTTCTTCGCGCCACTTGTTCAGGCTTCCGTACAGCCTGCACGAAAAAAGTCTGCTCGTGAGCCTGCCGATTAAAATTCAGAATTTGGATTCCTTCGAAAAGGAGGACGCTCTTCCGGAAAAGGTGAAAGTAGACGAAAGATTTCTCGTGTCAAAAGGATTCATACACGATGCCGAAGCTCTTGTTGTAGAATCGTTGGACTGGGCAAGCAAGCACGAGATTCCAAAGCCCGAAAAAATCCAAACAGCTCAGCAGAGCAAAAATTTCGCACACACAAAAATGGTGCCAGAGGAAAATTTCCCGCCGTGCATAAAAGAGATAATGAAGGGAAGGACGGACGGAAGGAAAAGATCCGTTTTCATTTTGATCAATTTCCTGCGTAACATGGGATGGAACATCGAGCAGGTTGAGAAGAGGCTGCTTGAATGGAACGAGAAAAATTATCCACCGCTAGGCATGAACTACATAAGGTCCCAGCTGCGCTGGCATTTCAGGCAGGACAGGAACCTCCTTCCTCCGAACTGCGAGAACGGGAATTTCTACACTCAGATGGGAGTATACGAAACGTGCTGCAAGGAAGTCGACCACAAGACGATGAACATAAAGAATCCCGTCAACTATCCGTTCAGAAAATTCAAGATGAACAACAATACGAAAAACAGGAAAAAATAAACAAAAGCTTTTACCTTTTAACATCAGCTATATAATCAGATAGTATGTCGGACGAGACGATCACTTTCGAATTCGTGAGGAAGGTGCAGCACGAGGAGCAGAAAACGCAGAAGTTGTCCAAACTTCCTGAAAATTTCTACGATTCTGTGGCCGCCTACATTCAGCAGAAAAGGAAACTGAATCTTAACAGCGACAGGAAAGGCGCGTTCGAGTTCAAGAACATCGAGAGGCTCGTAGAGTACATTTTCAACACGCGCGAAAGGAAGATTCTGAATCTCGCGACCATCGCGGCCCAGACGGGAATACCTCCTGAAAATCTTACAGATGACGAGAGGACGTTTTTCGACGCATTGACGTACATTATCAAGAAAAGAAGAAACGAGAATCTTGAAAAGATGGTCGGCAAATCCAAAGAGGAGATGGGCACGCTGATAGTTTTCAGGGAAGAGGTGCCAGAATTTCTGGGGAGCGACATGAAGACGTACGGACCTTTCAAGAAGGGCGACATAGCGAAGCTTCCGGAAGAGAACATGCACGTCATGGTCCAGCAGGGCGTGGCCGAAGAATTCAAGGTAAGCAAATAGGCATAACTCCATTTCTGCTTCTCGGACATGGTAAAACATTTAAATGTGCAACAGAGAATTAACAGTTATCAAAACGTGAATCGAATGAAGTTTCCGCAAAAATCCAAGAAATACTGCAAGACCTGCAAGAAGCACACGTTGCAGACCGTCGAGATCGCGAAGAAAAAGCCGAGAGGCGCCATGACGCACGGTGAAAGGATCTTCAACAGGAAGATGCTCGGGTACGGTTCGTTCCCTAGAGAAAATCCAAGAGGAAGAGAGAAGTCCACGAGGAAACTCGATCTCCGTTTCAAGTGCTCGGTCTGCGGGAAGAAAAACATGAGTGGCAGCGGATTCCGCGTGAAAAAATTCGAAATGGTGAAAGGGTAAATTTTTATGAAACAGATTTTACAAACTCCGAAAAGTAATTTCGTGCGCGTCATTTGCAAGAAGTGCAAGAACGAGCAGGTAATCTACAACAAGGTCGCGACGTACGTCAAGTGCCTGAAATGCGGCGAAGTCCTTGCCGAGCCGACAGGCGGAGAAGCCTTCGTCAAGGGAAAATTAATGCAGTCACTGACGTAACCGACAACGCTTATTAGCGAGTTCTACCTTTGTAAATAATTGGTGATATTTTCTGCATGGCGTGGGAAGATTCTGACGAACTGGAAAAATTGCACAGGCGGGTTCATCAGCTCATGAAGAGGATGTGGGAACCTCTCGGAGAGGAGATAGAATCTATTGGAAATTTTCCTGTCGATGTTGAAGAGACGGATGAAAATATTGTTGCGAAGGCCGATCTTCCCGGATTCAAGAAGGACGAGGTTGCATTGAAGGTAACGGAAAACAGTCTCGAAATATCGGCCGAGCATAAGGAAAAGAAAATTGAGAAAACCGCGAAGACTTACAGGGCGGAAAGGAAATTCGGCAGTTTCAAAAGGTTCCTTACATTGCCTGCGGCGATCGATTACGAAAAAACCGACGCGAAATTCGAAAACGGGTTGCTGACGGTCTCTCTTCCGAAAAGGGAAAAGAAGAAAGTCGGAAAGGAAGTCAAAATCAAATAACCTTTTCAAAGCATTTAAAATTTGTCAAAGAATAGTATATCATGAATCTTAGCGGCGAAGAAATCAAAACAATTCTTTTTTCGACGAAAGACCTGTTCGTGAACTTGCCGCAGACTGTTTACATAAACGACGGGAAAATAATTTTGGAAAAATCTCAAGGCGAATCCGGCCAGTGGCTGAAATATCCGAGGGAAAAACTGTACGAGATGAGCTGGCCTGTAAATCCCGGAACGTATGCGATAAAGGATCCCGCATGCCCGGTAGCGGTCATATGCCCGAGACAGGATTCCGAGCTGCAGGAGCAGGCATTGAATTACGGCGCGGGAATTTCCGGACCGTGCATAACTCCGGACAGGGGAGTCGAGCTGGTGATCTCAAACATAATTTCAAATCCTAACATAAGATTTGTAATACTCGCGGGACAGGACAGCGGGCATCTTGCGGGAGACGTTCTTTACTGTGTGAACAGATTCGGAATCGACGACAAGACGAAGCGGGTAATCAATACAAAGTGCCCGACAAATCCTTACATAAGAAATCTGCCGATCGAAGCCGTGAAAAGATTTCAGGAGCAGGTGAAAGTTATAAATTTGCTCGGGACAAGGAACGTCGAGGAGCTTGCGCTGATGATCAGGTGCTGCATGCAGGAAATGGAAAATCCAGTCAAGTTCACGGACACGCTCAACAATGAAACGCTTATGCTGTGCGACAAGGGATCGGAAAACAGGGAGCCTTTGGTTTTCAAGTTCGGCACGGAAAGGAAGGGAGGTTACTTCGAGGGTTTTGACAGGACTGGAACATCGATACATTCGCTCACAGTTTCGGAATCGTATCCTCTGCTGGAGTCGCACATACTCGCGAACGGATCCTTCGGCATGCAGGAATCTTCGAGGCTGGCTCTTGATACAGTCGGCACGCAAATCACGATTCACGATGTTTCAAGGGATTTGATACCTGACGGATGGAAGCCGCACGGCTGGATGCAGACTCCGGAAGACGTGAAAAATTATGTCGAGAAATATTGCACGTGGGTTTACCTTTTCCCTCTCAGCGACGCGAAATTCGAGGCTCAGGAAAATGTCGTGGTCCCGTACGTTCCTGAAAAAATGGAATACGCTTACGGCACGAGACTCGTGGCATACGGATATGAGACAGCTCCCGAAGAGGAGAAGCAGCAAATCAGAAAGCTGGTCGAATCGATGCACGAGAAATTCAGATTAAAGACGCCGACATTCGACGATGTCATTAATTTCTACGAGGAACTCGCCAAGGTTCAGGTGAAAACTTTCAACCAGTTGTATGCGATCGCGAAAGCTCTGAGAAGCTCGATTGCGAATAATTTCGGAGCGTCCTACAGGATGTACATGTCCTTGCAGATTCCGCCGATCGATATAAAAGAAGATCCGAGGCAGGCGCACGCCCCGTGCTTCGCGATGTTCAACGTTTTCCCGCGCAAGATCAGCGGCAAATGGCAGCTCGATTGCTCCCTTTATCTTCAGAGGCACGATTTTCTCGCGTATCCTGCAAACGCGAACGCCGGGATACTTCTGCAGAAATTCCTCGGATGGTTCGGGAACATTCAGCCGGGAAAATATTTGCATCACGCCGGATGCGTCCACATCTGCGATTACATGCTGCCGAAAGAAATTCTTGACAAGTACAGGGACAAAAACTAGTTTTGACTTCCTAATTCCTGTTGGCTTGCTTGTATGCGTACTTGAATCTTGGTGGTCTCACGGCTGACAGAAGCATCATGAACTTCTGGAATTTCGTAAGGTTTACTTTGACATGATTGCCGACCATTAGGAATCCTACGAAGATTGTCTCGTAATGTTTCAAATAGATTAGAAGGACTCCCAAAACGACTGTAAGCGCCACGGTTATTGTGAGAATTATTTCAGTCGAGGGAAGGAAGATTTCCGGATATCCGATTTTGAAATACGAGAGCGAGACGAGTATTGCAATCATGATGTCAATCAGAGAAGAGAAATAGACAATCTTGTCCATCAGATTTTTTGTTCTTTCTATCTGGATGCGTCTGTTGACAAGCATGTTATATTTATGTGCGAATTAAAATAAAATCTTTCGTTCAGTTGAAATTTTGTTTTTGATTTCTTCCTCGATCCTTATTATTTCGTTGATTTTGGAAATTCTTTCGCCGGCGATCCCCATTTTTGCATAGTCGCAGCCGAGTCCCACTGCAAGATGCGATATTAGCGTGTCCTCGGTCTCATTCGAACGATGGGACAGGACCGTAAACAATCCGTGTTTTTTCGCTTCCTTCACAGTTTTTATCGTGTCCGTGATAGTTCCTACCTGGTTCGGCTTTATGATTATCGCGGAAGTCGCCTTCCTGTCAGCTCCCAGGATGAGCCTGTCCGTATTTGTTGCATACAAATCGTCTCCGCATACGATTTTCGGTTGGATCCTTTGCGTGAGGACCGAAAAGTCCGAAAAATCATTTTCGTGAAACGGGTCTTCTATGTAAGATATCGGATACTTTCTCGCGAGATTTTCAACAAGACTCAGCTGGTCGTGGCTTGATAATTTTTCTCCAGTGGAATAAACGTACGATGATCCGTTCCATA
>CAZIJH010000005.1:0-38075 GCA_964539655.1 uncultured archaeon
GGCTTCTCTCGTAAGGCTTTTTAGAGAGCTTCTTCCTCGTCCCACCCCTTGATCCTCTCGATTTTTTCGGCATATCGTTCTCACTCGGTATGTATTTTTATTACATCTAAGCTTATCTTTTTAACTTTATTGTCCAGAATTTCCGCGACGCTCGGCTTCGTCCGTCCGTTGTCCCCGTGTATTAATTCCTTGATGTAAAGTCCGGACTCTCCTGTTATTTTCAAAATTATTTTTTTCTTGCCGACAATCTTGTGCGAAATTTTTCTCACGTACCTCAGTCTTAGCTTGTCCGCTCTCCTGTGCACGACTCTCGTCGGTGTCTGCTGCCTGATTTTTGTCCCTTCGATACTTTTCAAAAGTTTCAATTTTTTCCTGTCGATCTCGTTTTCGAATTCAACTTCCGCCGAATAAGTCTTGTCGATTTTTTGGGATTTTATTTTCCTGACGACTTCCCTGCTTGAAAATTTCAGCCCGCGGACTTTTACTTTTTTTGATTTGTTGACCTGTTTCTCGAGTTTTTTTAGGTCGATTTTTCTTTTCAGCGGCTTCAAAATTTCTATCACGAACGGCCTGTACCCCAGGTTCCTCGCGTCGATGTCCTCCCTTCCTCCCCCGTGGAAATTCGATCTCTTTCCCTTAGTCGCTTTCAAAAACGGCTTCTCGATTATTTCCTGCACGGAAGTCTTGTACAGCTTGCCTTCTCCTTTGCATTCGATGCAACCTTTTCCTCCGCAGTTCGAACAGATCCATTTTGTCTGCGGTATTCCTCGCGCAAGCTTGCTGTACGATCCGTAGACGAGCAGGCTCCTTATTTCAATTCTAGCCGAAAGCTTTTCCACGTCGAGCAAAATAATAACGTCTGAATTTTCCTTGCTGAATTTCTTCTTCGTTAATTTTTCTATCTTCTTTCCGACTTCGCGGTTTACTTCCGATTTTAATGGTTCTACGTTTTCTATTCCGATTCTCTCCCACAGTTCTTCTTCGCGTTTCGCGAGCTCGCTCGGAATTAGCGAACCGACAAGAAAAGTTTCGAATTCGATCCCTTTCAATTTCTCAACTATGTTTTTTGCAGCAACGTCGATTTTGTTTTTGAAAAAATTGTTGCACAGATAGCATTCTTTCGGCTCACCGAGTGAAATTTCCGGATATGTTTTGTGGGCAAGTTCCCTGTATTTTATTCCGCGCTGGTCATTCGTAGTTCCAGTCCCGACTTGCCCGAACTGCCTTCCCAAACAATGATTGCATGTCGGCTTCTTCAGAATTTCTTTTACGGTTTCCTCGGGTTTCATAGAATCAATTAAAAGTTCAGAGCTTAAAACCAAACTGTTTCGCAAGCTGTTTCATCTGTCCCCTTTCCAATCCGGCTCTCCCGCCAAGGCCTTTCATCATCTTTTTCATCTGATGATACTGATTAAGCAATTCGCGCACTTCGGCTTCAGTTCTTCCGGATCCGGATGCGATTCTTTTTATTCTGTTCACAGTGATTATGTCAGGATAATTTCTCTCGTCTTTCGTCATGCTTTGAATTATGTACTTGTAAGTTTTCATCTTCTGTTCCTGTTTCTCAAGCATTTCTGTCGGAAGTTTCATGCCGAGCCCTGGAATCATTCCTGCAATCTGCTGCAGCGGTCCCATCTTGTTCATCGCTTCTATCTGCTCAAGAAAATCTTGCAACGTGAATTTTCCCTCGACAATTTTTTCGACGGATTCTTTTTTTATTTCGACTTCCTTAGCTTTTTCCAAAAGCGTCTGCAGATCTCCAAGCCCCAACAAGCGCGACACGAATCTTTGCGGATCATAAAGTTCTAAGTCTTCTATCCTTTCTCCGGTTCCGATGAATTTCACTTTCGCTCCTGTGACAGAAGTCGCGGCAAGCGCTCCGCCCGCTTTGGCAGTCCCGTCCATCTTTGTAATGATGACTCCGGTGACTCCGACCAATTTGTGGAACTCTTCTGCCTGCTGTTTTGCAACTTTTCCCAAATCCGCTGGAATCGTCAAAAGTATTTCGTCCGGCTTCACGATCTTCGCGATTTCTTTCAGCTCGTCTGCAAGCTCGCTGTCGAGCGCGCTTCTTCCAGCAGTGTCGAAAATAACAACGTCGTGTTTTCCGAATTTGTTCAGAGCTTCCTTCGATGCATCGTACGGATCATTTTTTTCGCTGATAAGAACAGGAACGCCGATTTGCTTTCCCAACTGATCAAGCTGCTGCGTAGCTGCAGGCCTGTGATAATCGAGAGCTACAAGCCCGACCTTCAGTCCCTGCTTGATGAAAAATTTCGAAAGCTTTCCGATCGTGGTTGTCTTTCCAGCTCCGAAAAGTCCGACCAACATTATTCTTTTTTTCCCGATAAGATTTTTCGGACTCTCTCCGAGAAGACTGACAAGCTCCTCGTAGATAACTTTCAGCACGTGCTCGCGCAAAGTCATACCGCTAGGTACGTCCTGGTCGAGCGTTCTCTTTTTTATGTTTGCGATAAGTTTGTCTGTAAGTTCTATGTCGACGTCTGACTGCAAAAGAATTTTTTTCATATCGGATAGGATTTCCTCAACTGCTTTCTTGTCGACAGTTGTTCCTGTGACAAGTTTTCTGATCAGGCCGCTTAGTCCTTTACCTAGGTTGTCGAACATTCTTCTCAATTAATTAACAGGTTGTCTTTATCGGTATAAATTCATTTGATATAGCTCTGCCAAACTGGATCCGAAACGTAATAGTAAAGTTCTTCAAAAACTTCATCTGGTTTGTTGTTAGGATACCGACGGATAAATTCTCCGAATGAACTCGAGAAATTTTCTTGCAATACCATACCATGAACATTGATATGGTCAATTTGATTTATTACAAAAACAGGAATTTTTGTACCGTTTTCAAATGGCAAGTTTCCAAGTTGGTAATCAACCAATGCGTAATCACTATTATAATTTTCGAAAACATCTACAACACTGCCTTTTGATGTTTGAGTAAACCATCTCCAATGCAAATTAAATATGTCCATTAAATTGACGATGCTTATATGGAGAGGTGTGATATACCTTCCAATTTTTTCATTATAAACAAATGCAATTTGTTTGCTACCTAAAAATCTTGATTCGAAATCATACAAACATTCTGTCATTTCATGCATCGATGTATCTTTTGTTGAATAAAATCCATCTATTGAGAATTTGTTAGACAATGCTGAAATATTGAGCTTAGGAAGCTTCATTAAATAATAAGTTCAAATGAAAAAGATTAATCCTTTACTGTAACAGATTATTCACGAATTTTTCTGCGTCGAACCTTTCGAAATTCTTGTATTCCTGTCCGTATCCCAAAAACAGTATTGGTTTTTTCAATTCGTGCGTGACTGAAAGAATTGCTCCTCCCTTTTCGTTCACGTCTACTTTAGTAAATATCACCGCATCGACTCCAATTTCGTTGTACATCCGGGCCTGCATCACCGCATCGTTTCCGGTAAGCGAATCGATGACCAAAACTTTCAAGTCTGGCTTGTTCACTCTTACGATCTTCTGCATCTGGTCCATCAGATTTCTGTTCGTATGCGCGCGACCAGCTGTGTCAGCAAGGACATAATCGATTCCTTTTGCTTTCGCGTGCTCTATTGAGTCGAAAATAACTGCCGCCGGATCTGCGCCGTGCTTATGCTTTATCAAATTTACATTGAGATTTTTTGCATGAATCTCCAATTGTTCTTCTGCAGCTGCACGGAATGTGTCGCCTGCCGCAAACACGCAAGTCTTTCCGTTTTCGATCAGCCAATGTGCCATCTTTGCGAGGGACGTCGTCTTTCCAGATCCGTTGAAGCCGAGAAAAACAATCACGAAAGGTTTCTTTTCCACGTTAAGAAAATCCATTTTTTCCACGTTGAGAATTTCAAGCAGGCTATTTTTTAGAGAGGACAGCACGGCTTCGTTTACTTTTCCTCTTTTCACTTCCCTGTCTACGAGGTTGCTTTTCAAGTCGGAGATTATCTTGTCTGTCACTTCAACTGCGACATCGGATTCGATCAGGTCGTTCTGAAAATTTTGCAGCAATGGGGTTAGATCTTCCTCGGACAATTTCCTTTCCGTTACAGTCTTTGAAACTTTCTCTATGATTTTCTTGAAAAAAGATTTCTTTTCTTTCGGCTCCTCGACAACGACTTCGGACTTTGCTTCCTCGATTTTAGGAACAACATCGATTTTTATTTCTTCTTTAGGTTTGATCGTTTCTTTCTCAGATTCCAAAATTATCTCGTCGACTTTCTTTTCTATCTCGTTTTCGACGGCAGGCTTTTCTTTCTTTTCTTCCAAAATTTCCTGCTCGGACGCTTTAGGAATACGGTCCTCCTGTATCTCTTTTGCTTCTTCGATTATCTCGTCGACTTTCTCTTCCAATTTCTGGATTTCTATAGGAGCTTCTTCCACAATCTCTTTATTTTCTTCGACTTGCTCGGTTGGCTTCTGGACTTCCTTGCTCTCGGTTTTCTTGGTTATGGATTCGACTAATTTTGATAGCTTCTTTTTCAGAATTCCAAACACGGAATCACCTATGTTCTGCCATGTTTTCTATTTCAGGAGCCAGATTTTCCATTATTTTGGAGGTCTCCCTCATCTCGTTCTCGATTTCCTTCGAAATTTTTTCTATCTCCGCTCTGTTTTTCTCGAGAGCCTTCTTTGCGTCCTCAAAATTCTTTTCGATTGCGATGTTGGCTCCGATCTCGACAATGATTTTGTTTCGCTCAACTATTTTGCCTGGCACGAATGCCGAGCTTCCTACTGGAAAAAGTATCTCTCCCTTGTTGTTTTCTATCTCGCCGAGGCTGCTTATCGTGGAGTTGATCTCGTTTATCCTGTTCGCCGCCACGTTCCTCTGGTCCGATAGAGCCTGCATCCTCGACTCCAAAAATCTGTAAGTCGCTATTTTTTCCTGCAATCCTTCTTTTGCCATATGCTTCATTTAATTCTACTGTTGATAAATTATTAGTATATGAGATTTGTAGCAACTTTTGCCGTCTTGCTTTCTTTTTTTGCACTTGCAAGTTTCGCCATGGCAGACACCGTTACTATGAATTCCCTCTCCAATTTCTGGTGGAACGATTCTGTCACGCTGATGGGCAACGCGACGTACACTAACGGCACCGGAATAAAATCCGAGTCGATTTCAGTTGTCTCGCCGAAATTCGGCTGCACGAATACAACTGACGAATCAGGACAGTATTTCTGCACGTTCAGGGCTCCCTTGGAAATAGGTACGTACAACGCTACGATAAACGTCACTAATTCGACAGGGACAAGCAACTACAATTATACTAACGTTGTGGTCAGGCCGAAATACGGGCAAACGATTATTGGCACGACTGGAAGATCTGTTTTCGAGATACCGTTTGTGATACAGGAGCCGTCTGGGAGAATAAGGGTAATTACGGTCAGGATAACTTCCTGGCGTCGTTAAGTTTGCAATGTTGTTTACTATCCTTGTACGTTTGTTCTATTTTAAGAAACGCCTGGTAACAACCCTCGTATCCAGCCTTAACTAGGTCGTCATCTAAAATAATACTAGTTAAAAATCCCGCCGAGTACATATCTCCTACTCCAATAACATTGATTGGAAACCGAATATTTTTGTATGGAAGAAATTTATGGATGAAGCTAGGTCCTATTATCATACTTCCATTTTCTGCCAATGTAATTACATTTATTGGTGCTATTTTTCTCAATTTTTTGACTACATTATCGTCAATTACATCGACGTTGAATAACGAACAACATTCTTCCTCATTGCCTATAATGATATCAAATGTTTTTTGATTTAGTAAATTGTCCAATTCGTGAAGTTCTTTTCTTAATACTTTTTTAGAATAGCCCCCCAAATTTATCACTTTCATTCTGTCAGACTCCCTCGAGTCAAATTCAGTAAAAATTCTTTTCATGACAGGACCAAGTGGTGCAACAAATTCGTAAGCTGAAGAATACAAAATTCTGTGGTTAGACAATTCCTTGATTATTGTATTTTCATGTTCGAGAAAATCAGATGCCCCATAATAAAAAAAGTTGTATCTTCTATTTATTTTCGGATAATCTACCATGAGAGTGAATCCGGTATGACACCCTTCATAATATTTCATTAGTGGTAATACTCCAGATTTTTGTATAGAAGAAATAAATATGTCCCCATTAAGATCTTTTCCAACACTTCCTGAAAATGTGGTATCAATTTCTAATTTGCTACAATGGACTATTGTATTTGCAATAGATCCACCTTGTAAAAAATTTTCAGGTGAGAAATTAAATAAAATATTTTCAGCTTCTTCATTCGTCAATTGATGATGGAAATTATTACCGTCATTTAACGAAGTCAAAAGCGGAAATAAATTGTTGTTTTTAATGTAACAGTCTACAAGTGCACGTCCGATCCCTATTACATCTCTCATTTTTCACCTGCGTAAAGCGGATCTTTCGCATATAAACTGTTGTTTTCAATCAAAGAAATAGCTGGACAACCTGGGCCATAGATAGATTCTCTTTTCTCAGCCATTTTCCTGAAATTTTCCAAAGGACCCTCATTAATAAGATCGTTAATGGAATTTGTGTAAATGGTTCCTTTAGACACGTATTCTGGTTTCAATTTAGTTATCCATGAACATGGTGACATATGTCCTAACGGATCTATGTGGAGGAATTTTACACCACCCTGGCATCCAATTGAATTGTCGAGTATCTCATTAAATCTATGGTAATTTATTGATAATGTTCCTCTCCAAGTTTCTTTCAGATTTCTTAATCTTTCTCCAACTTCGAAATATCGTTTTTGAGGAACAAAAATTTCTGGATGACTTGCGGCCCTGCCAGTTTTGATCATCCAACTGAACGCTACCTCGTTGGCTCCTATTTTATACATAGATTCGGTAAGATTTTCAAGTTCGTCAACATTTCCACTCCACACTACTGTGCCTACTCTGACAAAAATATCTTCTTTCCTTAATTCATTTATCGCACTGACAGCTCTATTGTAAATTCCCCTTTTACCTCTGAAATTGTCATGGACTTCTTCTTTGTGAGAATCGAGACTTATAAGAACTTTATCCGCTCCGGCTTCTTTTAATATTTTTGCATTTGCAGCATCCATCGAAATTCCACTAGTTGCTATGCTGATTAGTTTTATTCCAGCATTTTTCGAATACTTAAGATATTCTGGCAGAGGCTTCCAGAAAATGGGTTCTCCTCCACTTACATAAATTGCATTGACGCCCTGTTCAACTAGCTGATCAGAAACTTCTCTTGATTTTTCAAGAGTGAGTTCACATTCCTTTGTAGAAGTGCTAGCATCGATACAGCAATGTGGACATTTCAAAGGGCAACTTCCAGTCATTTCCCATGTCGTCCTTACACCTTTTACAGTAGTAAACAAGCATGGACTTTCCTTATTGCTAACAGTAATCAACGAATCATACGGATCTTCTTTCATAAATCAAAAATCAGGATTTAACTATTTAAACTGTGTTTTCTTGTTATTCATTATAGTGGTAGAATGAAATTAACACTATTGTTAGTAAGACATTCATCTACAGACTGGACAAAGTTCGGATTTTTAAGTGAAACCGATATCAATTTGAACGAAAGTGGGCTTAAAAAAGCAGAAGAGCTTGCTTTGAAAATGAGGGATTTGAAAATAGATGCAATATTTTCCAGCCCCATGAAAAGGACAATGAACACTGCTAGAAAAATTGCGAATCTTAAAAATCTAAAAGTTGTTCCTTGCAATGATTTGAAAGAGGTCAACTTTGGAATATTCGAAGGCATGAGCAGAGAAGAGGCAAGAAAATCTTATCCTTCTTTATTTGAAGAAAGAGAGAAAAACAAATGGATTTTTACAATTCCAAATGGAGAAAATTACGAATCTGCTTACGAAAGAGTAACGAATTTTGTTGAGAAGATTAAAAAGGAATTTGAAAACAAGTCGGTTATGTTGGTTTCACATGCGACACTCATCAATCTTCTGCTTGTGTACTTTGGAAAGTACACGGTCGAAGACATAAAAAATAACAGAATAGAAAAAGTGAATGAAGCAGCTTGTTTTAAAATTTACGTTGACGATTTTAAAGTAAAAATAGATTTATTACAATGATTTTATGACAAAAACTACCATAGATTCAATTTACAAGGAAATTAAAATAAGGGGGTTGTTAGAAAAGTTTTCTGGTTCAAATTCTGTTAAGGAAAGTTTGGGAATTCTAAATAATATTTTGATGAACATGAATGTCACTAAATGTAGTCTCTCGGATTTAGAGTCAGAAAATCCACACGCTTCATTGTATCTTACGTTTTTGCTTCAAAGTGAAGATGGTATTTATTTCGACTTGTGTGAACATTTTAAAATGTGGTACAATAGAAACGGTGAACAAAAAAGATGTCGTTTTAACACGGGTCCCATTCAAGTTGCTTGTTATGCATCTTTGGATAGATGTGAAAATTTCAAGAAATATCAAGAATTTAAACAAACTAATTCTCAAACGAAGAACGCTTGAAAGCAAGGATAAAAACATTGACTTTAAACTATATCATATGCCAGAAAACGTAAAAGTTTTGATCAGTTGGAATATGGGAGAAGAATTTGTAAATGGACTGAGGCAAAGCTTGTATAATATCGATAATAGAATTAGACTCATTGCACCTGAGACTAAAGATAAAGAAAAATTAAAAGAACTAATTGCAGACACCGATATACTTTTACCTGGTGTAGCTGATACCGATTTGTTGGAAGCTGGAAAGAATTTGAAATTTATTCAAGCTCTTACATCAAGTGTTGCAAGAATTGATTTATCCTATACCTCCAAAAGAAATATCTCTGTTTGTAGCGGAAAAGGTCCCGAATCTACAGCAGTAGCTGAGCATACTTTGATGTTGATGCTCATGCTCGCGAAAAACGCGTCAATTACAGTATCTAGAGACAGTTGGCTAGAAAAGAAACCTATTGCTGTTGAATTGTACGGAAAAAAAGTTGGAATTTTAGGAGCTGGTCATATTGGTTCAGAAGTTGCAAAATTAACCAAATCATTGGGGATGTCAACTCATGGAATAGACAAATACATATATAACGCTTCTCATTTTGATTACTTTTCTAAAGTGGAAAATTTATATGAAGTTTTACCGACATTAGATTTTCTTACAATTCATGTACCAAGAACTCCAGAAACTACGAACATGATTTCAAGAAAAGAATTGCAAAAGATGAATAACAATTCTTATTTGATCAATGTTGCAAGGGGGCAAGTCGTCAATCTCGACGACCTTGAGTCTACACTTAGGTTCGGATTGATAAGAGGTGCTGCTGTGGATGTTTTTCCTCTTGAGCCACCTGATTACTCGCATCCGATATTCAAATGCTCAAATTTTATTTACACTCCACATCTTGCTGGAATTACAAAAGAAGCGAAGAAAAGAATGATTGATTACGTCTCCAAAAATATCAAAAATTTCTTGTATGATAAGCCTTTGTTTAATTTAGTTGATCCAGAGGTGGGATTTTGAAAAAAGAAATACTGAAAACATTTTATGGAACTTCTGATATACCTCCGTTAGTTGTAATGACACCGATATCCAAATTATTTGAAAATATTTATGGTCAAATGTTCGAATTAGAAAAACTTGATGGTTGGTATAAATGTGCGATTGGTAAATCGAAAACAGATAGAAAAATCATGGCTATTAAAACTTATCCTGGAAATTCCGTAGTAGACCCAATCATTTCATTTAATGAAGAAAAACCTTTTATCATTCATTTGGGTTATTGTGGTGGTTTGTCATCCTCGGTCGATATAGGTGACATAGTCGTGCCAGTAGAATCGTACTTTGCAAATGACAGTAGAATATACAGATCTTTATTTAAAAATAATATGGTTATGTCTGTAGACAAATCGATAAAGTTATCTAGAAATATTACAGTGGAAAGTATATTGCGAGAAATAAGTTCGTTAGAGAATATTTTGCCGAATACGTCTTCCGTTGATCAAGAAACATCTTATCTTTATAGAGAGTCAGTTGGGTTGTCTCTTTCGATGATGATCGTATCGGATTTACCTCTTAGAATGCCGTTTTATACAATCGGAAAAACTGAAACTCAAAAAATTGAGAACGGAATTAAAAAATCTATCGCTACAATCAATTCTATAATTGATGTAGTTTGATTTATCGGGTAATTTTGTAACTTTTTACCTTATCATAAAGTCCTTTTGCATAACTGTTTTCTTCAAAATGTTCTCTAACCGGTTTTATCAGTTCATTTAACCTGGCTGCTACCATGTTTTTCAAATCTTGCGGATGCAGTTTTCCATTGAGGTATAAGTCTCTTAATTCTTCATATGATTTGAAAGTTACATCACCGCCGTATTTTGTAGGCCTTTCGAGGCTAATTTCATTCATCTCTCTGAAAATCAGATGTTTCGAATACTCCATTAATGGATTAAATTCTTCCTGCTTAGGAGGACAATACGCTTTGTCGATCTTCGATTTTATTGTTTTAAAATCATCGTGTACGTAGATAGCGCTCGTCGGATCCGATTTTGACATTTTAGACGCGATAACCGTAGCTTCTTCGGACTCCTTTCTTTGCAGGCCTTGTAACCCTAAAAGTATGTGATGATGAACCGCGACCGGTTTTTTCCAATTTAGCTTTTCTGCAATTTCTCTGGCCAATATGTTTGCTCTTCGTTGGTCCATTCCGAGTTGACAGATGTCAACATCCATATGGAAAATATCAGTGACTTGCATTGTAGGATACATCAGTTGAGCCATGCTCAATTTCTCGCCTGTTTTCCTTCCCATTATAGTCGTTGCTCTCATAGATCTCTCAAGAGTCGTTTCTTTTGCTATTTTCAAAGTCTTGTCCCAATAGCTGATTTCGTCCATTATATCAGATGCCCAAACAATGTTTACTTTGTCCATATCTATGCCACATGCTTTCCAAACTTCTACAAAATATTTGCCAACTGTCTGAATATCATCAAGGTTTCCGCCGATTTTGTTGTTGATAAATGCAAAATAATCTGCAAGATACAGTTTCGGTTTTATCCCTACTTTTAACATGCTTTTTATGTTGGTGGCCCTCAAAAGACCAAAATGTATTGGTGCAAGGCCGCTCGGTTCAAATCCGTCATACGCTGTTGGATGGTCGTTTGTTTCAAAAAGTTGTCTGAGTTCCTTTTCTGTAATAATCTCTTCTGCGAACTCTCTGACAATTGTCAATTTCGTTTCAACATCCATATTTTTCACTGTCAGACTAAGTATTTAATACGAAACTGAAAGCATACTCTCCACCATACATATCTTTATATGCTGATTTTTGTTACTGTTGAATGGTGAATAACGAGCACCCAATCGGCAACCCTAAAGCCGAGAAACAACAAATAAATTATTCAACAAAAAAGTGATCCAAAATGACATTACAAGTCGAACAGAAAGAGAAATTCAGGCAAGAAGTGTTGCAAGGCATAAGGGTAGAAGTCAGCAAGGTTCTTTCTGAAGCAAGGGAAACGCCGACGAATGTGATAAACGACGCAATAGGCGGCTTCATCGAGGATCTTTACAATCCGAAATTCAAAGGAGCTGCTTTGGCCAACGATCTCGAATCTCTTAGAAGGAAAGCCCCGCTGTATTATGAAGTTATCCTCAAGAAGACAAGAGCCGATCCCGACTTGAGTGAAAAAGTTGATGAAGCGTACGCGGGACTGAGAAGGAGAAAATTATTCAGAAATATCGCTTTGACAGCAGCCGGCGCGGTCGTAATTCCAAGTGCTTTATTTTACATAAACGGCTTGGTCAACCAGCCTGTGGTAGAACCTCCTGTTGTTATCGGCGGTAACGGGACTTCTACAACGACCACGACTACGGGCCAGCAAATATTAAACGCCATGGCCATCGAAGAAGTTTTCAGGAAGGATAATCCTGACGCGAGCGAGAAGTTTGTCAGCACTTACAGGAGTGCGATAGATTCGCTGATAGTAAAAAATCCTTATGTTGGAAACGGAAACGTCAAAGGATATACTGAAAGTGACAAAGCTAGGGAATTGATAAAGAATGTTGTAGGTTTTGAAACTGAAATCGAGAACTCGGGAAGAAGTATCAAGAAATTTGAAGACATAAGCGAGTTCAATAGGCGCGAAAGGGCTTTGCCGAGTGCTTTGTTCAAGGTCAATTTGGAAAAAAGAAATGTTTTGTACACAGGATATGGTGAACCAAATGTTGACTTGCTAGATCTGGCTTTGAAAAATACAACCTATTTGGATAAAACTAATCAGGAAACATTGGATGTAATACAAAATCCAGACGATCCATTGATAGCAGGTTATCCTGATACCAAGCCATACAAAATTATTTCAAATTGGATAACATCTCATACTGGAAGCTGGCCGAATGCTGGTAAACAGGCAAGTGTGGATATTGATGAAATTTATAAAAATGGAAGCAAAGAAGCAAAAGCGGGATTGATTGCTTATGCAAGAGCAATGGTTAACAAATATGGAGCTGAAGAAAATAGAGTAGAACTTGCACAAGCAGATTTAGCATCTGTTGGTTTGTATGGCTATGTATCTGGAATGGGAAGATCTAACAATGGAGAATCACATCGAGAGCCTTCGTTACCTATTGAAGAAAATGATGCTAAATTATTGTTAAACTTGTCTCCAGCTAAATTAGCAAGAGATCCGTTATCAGGAACAATGAATATTTTACTTACAAGGATAGAAAAAGCTAAAGAAGATAATGTGAATGAAGATTCATTTTACATTAGTCATTCCTATCCGAATAACGTTGAATTTTATTATTTGAAATAATTCTCTATGTACAAAGATAGCGACTAGTTTTTATTTCGCCTTTTGGAACACATGTATAAGGAGCTTGTCCAGGTCCAGGTATATTACCTGTACAACAAAATCCATCTGCACAAATACGATTTGTATCTGGTCCTGTACCACAATCATCAGCATATTGACAAGTGTTGCCGCTACATGTTCCTTTAATGTTTTTTTCTGAAATACAATCTGAATTTAGTTTTGTTATCAGATCATTTTCTTTATCAAGACATTTAGCAACTTTTACGTCACAAGTTTTGCTATCACTTAGTTTGTCTATATACGGATTCGACGCTATGCCTACAAAATATGTATATGTTTTTGGAAGTGGTCCGGTAAGTGTTGGCGCTTTTACTGTCGCGCTTCCTGAGTAATAAGTGCATCGCTGTTTGTAGGAACTTAGGAAGTCTTCCTTGTCCTTGACCACGGAAGTGCCTTCGTTATGCCCGGTGTAGATGAACGAACTTGTTTCATACGGCACGGTTTTGTAACTTATCGTAAATGACGATCCGGATTTTACTGTAGTTGGACAATTTACAGATTTGACAAAAGCATCATAACTTTCTTTTTCATCAAGGAATGTGTCACTTGCTCCGTCTCCTGCTCCGCATGCCGATTCGCATTGCCCGTCGCCCGTTTGTGGATCGCAAAAGCCGACGCCATTAGCGCTCGTGCACCTTAATTCCGAAGAAGTTGCCCAAATTTTATCTTCGGTGTAGCCGTTGCACGTAACCAGCTTCGATTCGGATGCGTCCCAGACTCCGGAATCTGCCAGATCTCCAAATTTGAATGTGAATACAGATCCAGAAGTTTTAGGTCCTCCCCATAAAACCGCAGTTTTTCCATTCAAACTATCATCAGTACTTGGACATTTATTTTTTTTCAGCCACGAATTTCCAGAACAATCAGCTTGATTTGCTGTCGTATAAAGAGCGCACGTGTCGTCTGGCTGCGGAGTTTGGAAAACTGTGCATAGTTGCGGATACTTGCATTCGAGTTCTGCCGAATTTGGCGAACAAAGTCCGTCAATTATTTTTGCTGCCCATGGGCTCGATCCCGCGATGACGAAATTTCCGATCAGCAAAGACGCTCCCAGGATTAAAACCAGTGAAAAAATTATTTTGTTTTTGTTCATTCCTGCTCCCTCACCGCGAAATTGTAGACCCCGCTTGCAGTAATGTTGTCAGCAACTGCAGTAACGTTCAGATAATAATTGTTTGTCTTTATGCACCCGAAAGAGTACCAGTCCGATCCCCATCCCTGCGATTTCTCGTCGTACGCCAGATTCATCTCTCCGCCGAATTTGGATCCGTCAGCGGAATATATCTGTCCTCTCACGGAGCCGTCGTCAACTATGCTTCCGTCGATACGCGTCACGTTAGAAAAAACTTTTATCAAAGCTGCCCCGGAATTCTCGCAATACGGTGGGACGCTCCTCACTTCTGTCAAATATTCCGGGCTGTCGGTCCAGGATTTTACAACAATGCCAGATTGGATTTGTTTGCTCGGTATTGAAAAATAGATTATTCCGGAAATCGCAAGCACGGCAATGATTCCTATTAGGATTTTTTTGTCCATGACTTTCAAATTAAATTTTGTTTTTCCTTGGATAAAAAGATGAAACCGGGCAGCCAAACCTGATTGCCGGCAATCTTTATAGCGGGAAAAAGCCAAAATTCAATTGATGAGAGCTTTTCATGCTGTCTCGATTACATTGGTTTCCGTTGTTTTGTTTTCCGTTTTCCTTTTATCGAACGTAGCGTTCGCGGGCGACAACGACAAATGGGTCGAATGCGTTTCGAATGGTCAGACAGCTTCGGTAAACAATCAAAATTACATCTGCTGCAGTGGCATCTGGAATACAGGTAGCATTTGCGATACAACTTCACCAATCACATCAATAAGTCCCAATGGAAAATTATGGACCAATACGAATGTAATTGCGTCGTTATCGTGCAGCGATTCGGAAAGCGGATGCAAGGAGACAAGATACGCGACAATTACAAGCGCCACATGCCCTTCTGATATTTCGACTCTCACGCAGACCGGGACGCTTACAACGGTGGGCTGTCCCGATAACCAGGTATGCAAAAGGTACGTGTGCTTCGGCAGCGAGAACAATGCAGGGCTCAAGGAAGCCGTGAAAACGAGTTCCGAGTACCAGATAGATAAGATCGCTCCGACATCTTCCATACTCGGTCCGGCAACCCCGAGCTGGCAGTCTTCGAACACTATAATAGATGTCTCCGACAGCGATTCCGATTCGAAGCTGTCGACATGCTTCTACGATGTTGATGACGCAGGAAAAATTACAACAAGGACGACCAGAACCTGCGACAACGATTTTGCAATACTTGACAAGTGCGCGACTAATGGCGCTAAATGTTCGATAAGCATCTACGCGAAGGATTTCGCAGGAAACGAAGGGAACAAAGTCACGCGCACGTATGACATCGATCTTGTTCCGCCGACCGGCACTGTTAAAATGTCGCCGACATCCCCGTCTGGTTCAATCGACATAACGTACAGCGCGACTGGAAGCGATTACCTTTCCGGGTTGAAGCAGATAGAAATTTTCCTTGACGGAGTGAGAGCAAGAAATCCGTGCACGAGTTCGACATGCAACTACATCGAGAAAACATGCGCGACTTCGCCTCCGGACAAATTACATTCCTATTACGCGAAATTCACAGACAACGCGGGGAACGTGTACCAGACTCCGGCAAACGAATTCAAGTGCAACAGTCCGAGCATAACGCTGACCCTACAGGAACCGAAGGATGGCAAGATAGACATCACGCAGACTCAATCGATTATGGCGCAGACATCCGACGCGAGATCGGGAGTGATTTATTTCACGGCGACAAGCGGAAAAATTCCAACCACTTGCGACACGAACACGATAGGGAACTGCGTCGTGACTTTCACGCCGACTGAAGTCGGAAAGATCGACGTCAAGGCGACGAAGACGGGCTACAACGACGGATCCGTTCAGGTAGAAGTTTTCGATTTCGCAATTTTGCCCAGCCCAACTTCCGGAAGCGTCGCTGCGGGGCAGAGCGCCGCCACGAAAGTGGAAGCGAAATTGATTTCTGGTCCGTCGAGAACCGTAAAAGATTTTTCCTGTTCGGGTCTGCCGGCCGGGTCGCAATGCGTTTTCGGACAGGCAAGCTGTTCGCCGACATGCACTTCCGACCTGACGATAAAAACTTCTTCGTCGACTCCTAAAGGCACTTATCCGATAACAATCGCGGCGAATGGCGGGGGTCTGGCAAGGACCGGTACCTATTCTTTGTCCGTGACTTCGTGCTCGCTGAATTCGGTGAAGATTTCTCCTCAATGCGCCGGAGGATCGTCTGGCGATTGCGAGGCTGGGGAAAAAATAAAAATTGATGCGAGTTATTCCGGGTCCACATGTCCGTCGACATCTTACATTCAGGTCGACGCGAAATCAGCTGACGGCCAGTGCTGGATAAAGGATCAGGGAAGAACGAACTGCCCGACCGACGCGAATTACATGACCGGAATTTCCACGACGTGCACGAGCGGAACATGCACTGGCTATTGGACCATACCGACAATTTCATCAGGATGTACGGGGCAGTTGGTAGATGCGGTCGCATCAACAATTAGGGACAATTATCCGTGCGCTGGCGGAGCGGAATTCGGAAGCGTCACTCCGACTGGCTCTTTCAAATTTTACGGGACTGATACTGATAACGGCGGCAGTGGTGGTGACACACCTCCGTTTACGATTTCTGCAAATCCGTCAAGCCTTTCGTTTGAAATTCCGTCAAACCCTTCGACGCAGCAGACTTCGACAATCAGCGTGAAGTCCTCGGGAAGTTTCAGTTCGGCTGTCGGCCTGTCCGGATCATGGATTGGATCCACGCCGACCGGAGTGACGTATTCTTTCAACCCCTTGTCTGTTACTCCGCCCGCGGGAGGAACAGCGACTTCAAGTTTGCAAATAACTGTTACGTCAACTGCTGTTGCAGGGACATACACATTTAGAATCACTGGAACAGGCGGGAGCACGACTCAGTCAACAGACTTGTCGGTTTCTGTGAACGAGCCCTCTTCGGTTTGCACGCGACGCATTCCGTCATTGATGATAACTCCTGATTCGCAATCGGGCGCCCCGTCTGCAAGGCTTACTTATCAGGTTTCTGTAACGAACAATGACGAGTCGGTCTGTGATCAAAGTCCGTTCAGTCTTTCGTTCGCGATGACCGGCCAGACATCCGGGTGGGTCGGAAGTTTCAGCCCTTCGTTTTTGTCCCTGTCGCCAGGCGAAACTCAGGACGTGAATCTTTATGTCACATCGCCGAACACGGCCTTGGACAACACATATATTTTCTACGCGGCCGCGACGAATGACTGGTATCCGGACTACAGCGGAAGGCACTATGCAAATTACGTAGTCGACTCCAAATTGCTGAGCTGCATCAACAGGAATGGAAAATGCGAGGCCGGAGAAACTCAGCTGACTTGCCCGACAGATTGTTACACGACCGTGTCGATGAGTCCCAGCCAAGTATCGTCCGGACAGGAGGTAAATCTTACTATTGCGTACAACGATTCGAGGCACATCAGGGGATACGGCGCAAGTTTCGGTCTCGCGATAGACGGGAGCAAGTGGGATTCTACAAATGGATGTGGCCTGGCTGGGTCAAAAATAAATCCGGATTCGACAGCCGTGTACAGTATCTACGACAATTTTGTCGGAACAACTCTTGACGCAAGCAAGTGGGTTCAGAACGCCGTGAATTCGATAACGCACACTATGAACAATTATTTCAGGTTCGAGGATGCGTCGAAATCTAGCAACAATTATTGGATTTACGACGGTACGGACAAGGGAAGCCAGCACCAGTCAAAGATGGTTCTTACGAACGACTTTTCGATCAGCTGGCAGAACACGGTGAGCGACACGGTCGCAAGCCAGGTCGGGCAGGGTGGCATCGCCTTGATAGCTCCGGATGACACGGTTGTGGTTTTTGTTGGTCACGGTGACTGGAGCAGCTCGTCGCTTTCGCCGCGTGCCGAAATGGTTGCCGAAGGTTCGTGGAGCAGTATCGCGAGCGGTTGGACATCGAGCGGCAATGTTGTTTACAAAAATGTTTTGAACGGCGATATGAGAAAGTTCAGCGTGGTGAAAGTTGGAAATTCTGTTGAGGTGTATGATGACGGAGTGAAAATTGCGAAAACTTCGATAACGTCGGCCGTGTCGAAAATCGCTCTCGTCGCAGGAACAGTCGCACCGTACAGTTATCTGGATTACGTGCAGGTTAGTTCTCTCAGCAAGGATTCGGGAAGCATATTTGAAGTGCAATCTCTTGACGGATATTTCAGAACCAAATTCAAATGCAACGTGCCTTCGGAGTTGGGATTCGGCATGCACACGGTTTCGGCAACTCCCACAATAAAGTGATCGTATGAAAAAAATTCTTTTGATAATTTTCCTCGCGTCGTTCGTGATGGTCTCTTCGATCGCTTCCGCGCAGACATGGTGGGATTCTGCCTGGAAATACAGGACTCCGATAAATGTAATGGAAAATTCGGGAAGCAATTTGCAAGATTATCCTGTGGAATTTGTTTTGGACCTCTCCGATCAGATTTCGCAGAAAAAAATCAGCCCTACGTTGAAAGACCTGAGGTTCAGCTATTACAATTCTGAAACAAATAGAGAAATAGAAATTCCGTATTGGATAGAAAATCCTGAAAAATATGTGGCCGCTTCGGGATTCGCGGGGTGGCAATCGCAGACAAATTCCTATTTCGAATATTACAATCCGTCCAACGGGTATTCGTATGGAATCGGCAGTTCCTTTTCAGTAACTAATTATGGAGGCTCCGTAACAATAAGCAGCACCACAATTGGTGAAGACTGGAGTGCCTTTTTTGCACCGGGAGCGTATGGAAGAATCTATTCCGACGTGTCTTCGTATGGAAACCTCATCATCTTTGATGTGAGAGCGGGCTCGTATCCCAGCTGTACGAGCAATACCTGGGAAGCGAAAATTTTGATCGGAGGCCAGCCTCTTTGGAAGGAAGACTTATGCAAATTGCTGAGCACCACGCATGTGGAAATTGTTAACAGCCAGTACACTTCGACTTCGATGGAATTCAAGCTTGAACCGACCAAATTAGGAAGCGGGCAATCTGTCAGCGTTTCGTGGAGTGGCTTCGGTATTTTCAAATCCGATCCAAACGCTTTCAAGGATCTCAGAGTTTGGACCAAAATTCCTTACATGAAAGCTTCCGCTGTCACGCCAGTTAACATGTACTACGGAAATCCGTCTCAAACAATTTCTGGTAAAAGCAGCGTCTCCTCTGTGTTTCCGTTGAAGGTGTACGACTCCATGAATTTCTACGGTGCAGGATCGGTCATGGACATGGCGACCGACGCAAACGGTTATGTGATAAGCGCGAATATCGGAAGCGATCTCAGCATTCATAAAATTCGGCTCATGCCCGGAACATATGCGTCAACTCTGTTGTGGACAAAGTCTTACAGTTTGACAGGAGGGACGCCCAAAGTCGCGACGGACTCCCAGAATAACATACTGTTCACATACGGAGCTGACTTGACAAAGCTCGATGCAAGTGGCAATTTGGTTTGGAAAAAAACTTCTGACGCGAACAACGGCGTGGCGGTAGATTCCCAGAACAATGTGCTGACCGTCACAGGCACGAAAAAAATAATCAAGTACGCAAGCGACGGGTCCAAGACTTGGGAAAAAGTTATACCATTCGCAGCATCCACGGTAAGGACGGATTCGTTAAATAATATTGTTGTTGCGGCGGGACAGACCATAAGCAAATATGACGACAAAGGAAAATTGATTTGGAGCAAGACTCTGAATTCTAGCATACAGGGCGACATCGCTGTAGATTCAAAAAATAACATAATCACGGCAGCCTATCCTTATCTGATAAAATTGGATTCTACCGGAAAAGAAGCGTGGAGCTCAAAGCCGGGCTGGTCTTATTATTCTGAAGGTTACAACTATCGAAATTATTTTGCCGATCTCACCGTCGACCAGGTCGACCACGTAACGCTGGCTGGATACTATGTATACAGCGCTGTGTACGGTACTCGCTACGCATGGTTTGCGAACAAATACACGTCAAATGGAAAAACAGTATGGGGAGGATCTTTCGGCACCGGATATTCCCCGAACTGGGGACTTTACATAGAGCCGAGCGGAAATGCGGTGGCCGCAACGACAGGGTCATCCGCAGTGGGTGGCAATCTAAATAATCAGGCCAAAGTCTGGGGGGCGATGGTCGTCACCGACAACATAGCAAGACCGAGAATCGTAGAATTTTATGACGTGCATCATGTGAAACAGCCTCCGACATACGAAATTGTTAATGTTGGTGGTTCAACTTCCAGTGAAGAAACAATGTCGATCACGCTTACGCCGGGCCAAACTGAATTCGAAATTTCCTCGATGAAATTAAATCTTATAGAAGGCGAAGCATTGAATCTCACTGTTGGAATGGATTACACGACGGTCGCATGGGATGTATGGTACCCGACTGACATTGGTGTGAAATGCTATCTCAATTGCAAAAATCCCGGCACAAACATTGATGTGAACTGCGCGAGTTCGAAGAGCTGCAGCTACGAGGGAGACGTAGGAAGGAGGTCGTGCACGATCAACGGTCCGATTTATTCCGTGCCGCCGTCCAACAACATGACGTGCAAGTTCTACGATCTTGCGAAGCCTCAGCTCTCTTACATGCCTTACCCGAACAGGACTTTCAATTTCATTTTCTTCAGGCCCGAGATTGCAGGAGGCACCGCCACGATCGGAAATGAATTCATACTTCCTGTCAGAATTTTGGATCTCGGATTGTATCCGGACAGCTACAAAGTTAAGACGACTGCGACAACCAACCCCGAATACGTGATCGTCAACATGCCCGAGATAAATTCGGAAATCACAAATTACAAGGAGACCGCAATTATAAACGACAAGTTGAGATTTATCTACGCGGGAAACATGAAGCTGGAAATTCTCACAAGATCGAACACTATGCCCACAGTCAATTATCCGAGCTCGTGCAGCGGAGACTCGCAGTGCGAATATCTCGGGGCCGGATCCAAATGCATTTCGAATCTTTGCTGGGCGAGGACGGAAGTCGACATCGCTTCGAAGTACGCGAGCCTTCCGGAATACGGGCTGTTTGGCCTGATAATAATCTTGATTTCGTCCGTGGCGATCGCATTTAGGAAATTCTGAAAACTTTTTATCCCCTACTTTCGATAAACTAATCACGGGTCCATAGTCTATCGGTAGGACGTCACCCTTACAAGGTGAAGAGAGGAGTTCAACTCTCCTTGGACCCACTAAATGAAAGTGAAAATATTTCCCTATTCTCCAAAGTTTGCCAGCAAATTTTTGAAAATGAAAGAAAAAATTTCTCGAATACAAAACATTCAAATTCATCATATCGGAAGCACGTCAGTGCCGGGATTGGCAGGGAAAGGAATCATCGATATTCTTGTCGGTGCAAAAAATTGGAAGGACGCAAATGAAGTTACCAGATTGCTAAAGAAATCGGGGTTTTCTCATATTCATCCTCGACAAAACGGTAGAATTTTCGTAAGCAAGCAAAAACTGACCAAACGCGGAGATATTCATTTTCACATTGTGAAGACAGGCGCAAAACAGTACAGAGATTTTCTGGATTTCAGGGATTATTTGAGAGGTAACAAAAAAGCGCGTGACGAATATGTTGAAATTAAAAATCAGATTTTGAAGAAAATCAGGGGAAATCGCAAAAAATATTTTCAATTGAAAAGCAAGTATGTGAAAACTGTTCTTAAAAAAATTAGAAAATAAATGTAGCGGGGAGTGGATTTGAACCACTGGCCTCCGGGTTATGAGCCCGACGAGCACTCCAGGCTGCTCTACCCCGCTGTATGACCTTAATACATCACTTATCCTTTAAAAACATTATTAATTACCATGCGTGTCCGCAAGGAAGTTCAGGCCGTGATTTGGGACAGGGTCAACGGCAAGCTGAAATTTCTTCTCGTGAAAAAAATCGACAGGAAATTTTTCAATTACAAATGGAGGCTGCTCAAGGGAGGCGTGGAAGACAAGGAGACCGACAAGATGGCGATGCTCCGCGAGATATACGAGGAGGTCGGCTTGAAGAATGTTGTTTTCGGCGAAAAGATACACAGCTACGATTTTGTTTTCGAGGACACCGTGCATTCAGTTGCAGCCTATCTCGTGAAGGCCGATTCGAAAGAGAACATCCACGTCGATACTCGCGAGAATGCTAATGCGGAATGGATGGACGGGGAGCAGGTTATGAAAGCCATCTTCTGGGAGCATGAAAAAAATTCTCTGGAGAAATCTTTCAAAATTCTGGATGCCACACAACCACTCCGCTGAGTTCTAATTTTATACATACGGATGCTCCCCATCAGATTTTGCATGGGAGATTATTTGGAAAAGTACGGGCTTAAAAAGCAGAGCGCAAAAAAAGAGATGTTGAAAAAATGCTACTGCTTTTTCAAAAATTATTTTGGATTGCTCCCGGTTTCAGGGGGAATGATTTTTACCGGTGGCATCTATTCGATTTTGTACACGTTCGGAACGGCTAATCATTTAGCGAGCGATCCTATGGATTTTTTGAACGCGTCCGGCTACGGGGAAAGGCTCGCTTCTGAATGGTCGAAGGTCGGACTTCCAGTCGGTCAGTTCCTGACTTACACTGCGATAAACCGCTTCAAAAATTTTTTCGGCGGCGTTGTAGGGGGCAAAAAAGATGGTTGAAGAAAATGGGACTCCGCTGTGGAAAATAATTTTAGTGTCTGCTGCTACAGCTGCGATATCGACGATTGGTCTCTATTATGCAGAGCATCCCGAGAAGCTCACCGGGTTGAAGAAATATTTGCTCGGAAAGGTCGGCTATGGCGCCGACAGCATCGAGAAGGTGCGTTCCGGAAATTTTTCCGAGGAGCAGCTGAACAATATTGTCGAGCAGAAGGTTAATAGCGCGCTGAAAAAATATTTTCCGAACGCTTAAGAGAGCGGAAAGCAAAACCTATTTAAACATTCTTTCCATATTAAATTAGTAATTTGGTGTTACTCAAATGGCAAACAAACCTCACATCAACATAATGACCGCCGGTCACGTTGACGCTGGAAAGTCGACGCTCATAGGCAGGCTTCTCTTCGACACTGGAGCGATCCGTGAAGAGGAAATGAGGAAGCTGAAAGATCTTGCGACAGAATTGAAGAAGGAGACTTTCGAATTCGCGTTCGTCATGGACACGGTAAAGGAGGAAAGGGAGAGAGGAGTAACAATCGACCTTATGCATCGTCCTTTTGAGACTCAGAAATGGCACTTCACGATTATCGACGCGCCGGGACACAGGGATTTTGTAAAGAACATGATCACAGGTGCCAGCCAGGCCGACGTCGCGATGCTTGTCATCTCCGCGAAGCAGGGTGAAGGCGTTCAGGAGCAGACAAAGGAGCACGCGTGGCTTCTGAAGGTTTTGGGAATCGGACAAATCATGGTTGTTTTGAACAAGATGGATGCCGCGAACTACGACGAGAAAAGGTACAACGAGATTAAGACGGAAGTTGTCAATTTCTTGAAGCCGATCGGATACAAGGTCGACGAGATTCCGTTCATTCCGGTTTCTGCTTATGTCGGAGACAACGTGGCGAAGAGATCGGACAAGATGGCTTGGTACAAGGGACAGACGCTGATAGAAATTTTCGATTCTTATATCAAGGAGCCTGAAAAGCCAACTCAGAAGCCTCTTAGACTTCCGATACAGGATGTCTACTCCATCACTGGAGTGGGAACTGTGCCAGTCGGAAGAGTCGAGACAGGCGTTCTTAAGATAAACGACAAGATTATTTTCGAGCCAGCGGGAGTCGTTGGCGAAGTGAAGTCGGTCGAGGTTCATCACCAGCAGATCCAGCAGGCGATTCCTGGAGACAACGTGGGATTCAACGTGCGCGGCGTCGACAAGAAGGAAATCGGAAGAGGTACTGTTGCAGGACATCCTGACAATCCTCCGACAGTCGCGAAGGAATTCACAGCGCAGATAGTTGTTTTGAATCACCCTACTGTTTTAACAAAGGGTTACACTCCTGTGTTCCACACGCACACCGCGTCGGTCGCATGCACTATCGAGGAGATAATCGCGAAGATTGATCCGAAGACTGGCGCTGTAGTCCAGGAGAAGCCTGACTTCATCAAGACCGGAGAGGTCGCGAGGGTCAAGGTCAGGCCTCTGAAGCCGATGGTAATCGAGCAGCAGTCCGAATTTCCGGAGCTCGCGAGATTCGCAATACGTGACATGGGAATGACAGTCGCGGCCGGAATAGTCCTAGAAGTCGTCAAGGCGAAATAATATTCTTTTAAATTTCTAAACTAAAAATAATTTATATTAATTGATATGAATTTAATAAAATATTCATTGAAAATGTCATTCCCTCTCTCAAGTTATTTTAATTTCATATCGAAATTTTTTAAGGCGTATGCCGGAATTAAAAGTCCTCTTTATGGGTCAGCGGATATAACCAACATCTGTAATCTAAAATGCCAACATTGTTATTGGTGGAAAACCCGGGAAGTCAACAGCGAACTTTCTCCTGAAGAGTGGAAAAAGATCATAGTGACCACTTTTAAAAAGCACAATGTTTTTGCTGTAATGCTTACTGGAGGAGAACCATTACTTAGAAAAGACGTGATTAAAGCGTTTATCGAGGAATTGCCGAACAGGGTTACTGTTGTTACCAATGGGATAGCAAAATTGGAAAATTTCCGAAATTTTCTTGGCTATTACATATCTATTGACGGTGACGAAGAGACGCACAATAAAATAAGAAATGTTTTTTCATTGTCCAAAAATCCTGCTGGGAACAAAATAAACGTCTATAGTCATGTGAGGAAAAATATAGAAAATTTTGTCAAAGAAAATGGAAACGGAAAAATTACAATTAACATGACTGTGAATTCGTTGAACTTTAGAGACGTGGAAAAAGTTGTTAGACAATGGTACGGTTTAGCGGGATTCGTCAACTTTCAATTTTATACGCCATTTAACTTGGAAGATCCACTTTGGCTGCCTTTCGGGACTGCTAGGAATGATTTAATCGAAACTATCAAAAATTTGAAAAAAGAGTTCCCCAATTTTATTATAAACACCAACAAGCAACTTGATATGTTTAAGTCCGATTGGAGCAAAAAATGTCCTGACTGGTCGGTATTATCTCTAGATTCCAGGGGAAGAATGAAGAAACCATGTTGTATCGGTAGTTACAGCGGTAAAGAAAAACCAATCTGTGAACGTTGTGGATTAGCGCCTTATTCCGGCATATATTCTGGCGTGTTTGGAAATGATTCCGAATGGATGAGTGTAATAGCCAACATTAACAGGAAATGGTTAGCCTCAAAATGAGGACTTTCACGTATGTAAAAAATTATTTTACGTTTTGATCAAAAAATAATTTCGAAAATTCTCTTACAAAAGCATTTAAATATAACCAGTTCAATAATTCTGATATGCAGGTAGCGAGAATAAAAATTTCGGGAAAGAATCCATCCGAGCTTGATGCGATCAGTTCTGAGATTCGGGAAGTCGCGAAGAAATTCGGCGTGAGCTACCGCGGACCCATACCGCTGCCAACGAAAAAATTGAAGCTGACTGTTTTGAAGACTCCCTGCGGCGATTCAACAGGGCACGGCAACGCGACGTACGACAAATGGGAGATGCGAATCCACAAGAGACTGATAGAAGTCCAGGCGGACGACCGCGCCCTCAGGCAGATAATGAGAGTTAACATCCCCCAGGGATTGCACGTCGAGATAAAATTAATCGGCTAACTTTTCTCTTTCACGTACATGTAGAATGAAATCGGCTTTTGCTTCCCGTTGAAAAATTGTTTTATCTCGGGCCACATTACTGGATTTTTGATCAGTCGTTTGATGTCGTTTTCGCTGAGGCTCCATCCCTTGTATTTTTTATAGCCGGCTATTGTCTCATTATGGTCGTCTGCGATCCCGCCAATTTTCTGTCCTTCCAATCTCATGTAGATAATAATTCCAAGAAGATTTTCGACCTCTTCCGACGAACCGTTGTAAACAAGCAGATATTTCCGGTCCATATTTTTAAATTATTTTTAAAACTTAAGAGGTTTCTCGCAAAGATAATTTAGTATGATATTCTTCGGACACGTCGGGATAACAGCTTTCATTCTTGCTCTGTTTTTTCTTCCCGCATTGGCAGCCGGGATTGGTGGGATTCTTCCCGACATCTTCGACAAGGCCGCTTTCCTTTTGGGGATTTTTCCATGCACGAGATTTTTCGGTCACACAATATTTTTTGTTATCTTGGTAGGCATTGCTACATTTGTGATAACTAGGAAAAAATCCTACGCGCTGGCTATTTCATTCGGTTCACTTTTCCATCTGATTCAGGATTTGCAGGGAAACGTTCCATTCTTTTACCCGCTTGTCAACTATCCATTTTTGTCAAGCTGCGGCGAGCCAAGCATTTTATATCATTTGAACATTATAGAGATTGTTGCCGAGGTTGTCGGCGTGGTACTTTTAATCATTCTTATAAAATATTGGAAACAATTTGAAGTATTGAGAAACAAATTGTGGTCATTATGGAAAAAATAGAAAATCTTTTGCATTCTTACAAAATTAAAAAAATAGAAATTAGAAAAAGACTCGACGAATTCAAATCCGTTTTCAGCGAGAACGATGAAAGGATTTTCAGCGAGTTGGCATTTTGTTTGTGCACACCGCAATCAAAGGCGAAAAATGCGTGGGCCGCAATCACTTCCTTGAACAAAAACAATTTGCTCTTGAACGGGACTTCGGAACAAATCAAACCTTTTCTAAATTCTGTAAGATTCAACGGGAACAAATCCAAATACATTGTCGAAGCGCGAAATTTCTTCTTGCAAGATGGAATATTGAAAATAAAATCGAGACTAAGTTCGTTGTCTCCTGAACAGTCCAGAGCGTGGTTGGTGGAAAACGTAAAAGGATTTGGATTAAAGGAGTCTTCTCATTTTCTTCGAAATATTGGATTCGGAAAGGACCTTGCCATACTCGATAGGCACATATTGAAAAATCTTGCAAGGTACGGAGTCGTAAAAGAAATTCCAAAAAGTCTGACTCGTAAAAATTATTTGGAAATCGAGCAAAAATTTATCGAATTCGGAAATAGAATCGGAATACCGATGCAAGAATTGGATCTTTTATTTTGGTCGGAAGAAACCAATTTTATTTTTAAGTAGTAGTCGTTGTGTTTGTAATGTTCAATTCATGAACATATTTGTCATAAAAATGGACACCGAGTAATGGTAATTTTTCTCTCAACTTTTCTTCAACAACTTTTTGATCTGCACCTGAAATTTTGATACTTATTTCTTTCTTGTGTTCAGCTTCATTTAAAGGAAAAATAATTTTTGTCATTACTGTAGAATTTCCTATGTGGTAGATAAAAGTTTTGCGTGTTCTCAAATTTCTGCTGTGACCTCCCTGTAAAATTTGTGTGTAGGTTTCAACTACGTCGTCAACAGGAACACCTAACATTTTCAACCCTCTTTCCAAGTAATATTCAAATTGGCTCTCTCTTTTACTGTACGCACGAAATTCAAGAGGAGTTGTTTTAGAATCCATCAATTAAAAGATAATTGCCAAAGGATTTAAGCGTTTTTTTGAGGGGCTTTTCGGAGGAGAGCGATTTCAGGTATGGTGGGTTGTGAGGAATACTTCCTCGGAGTTCTCCATAGCCCTTTCTCAAGCTAATCTCATTTGTTCTCAATTTAATTTTAAAGAGCGACAGGCAGTTTGTTGGTCATCCATCGAAAAGGAATCATCCCAAATCAATAGACAATCAAAAAAGCCTTAAG
Organism: uncultured archaeon; assembly: GCA_964539655.1. Lineage (GTDB taxonomy): Archaea > Aenigmatarchaeota > Aenigmatarchaeia > CG10238-14 > SCSR01 > CAZIJH01. The sequence continues at coordinate 27,746 of CAZIJH010000005.1, forward strand.
GGATGATGTAGGATAGACTACGCATGTATTTTTACTGCGCATTTCGGAATGGCGTACAGATGATACCTGTGGCATAGTCTACCGAATTAAATTGGTCGTTCGTATATAAATATTTTTGGTCGCTATGCATTTTTTCTCAAAAAAATTTTTTTGAAAGCGTATATGTAAAATATATTTTCAAAAAACTAAACCGGCTTTAAACGTGCCGAGAGAATTATTCTATGCGGGCTCCCGAGAAACTCAAGTGTCCTAAATGCGCCAAGCTGATCATGAAAAAAATTCTTCTCGTGACGCACGGAAAATGCAACAATTGCGGATACCATCTTGTCGGATCGATGAATAATTTCTTCGCGGCCAAAATTTCTACAATCGACCAGATCAAGGAAATTTGAGAATTTACTTTTTGGAATATTTTTTCCTGCAGTCTTTGCAGAGGTACATGAATTTCACTTTAAAAATTTTTCCGACGTCCTTCACTTTTTTCTCGCAACCGTCGCACGTAGAATGCATTAAATAAAATTGGTTTTCTGAACCTTAAATAACATCCCGCTTACTTCTTCATGAATTTCAGCGCAAGACCTTTCACGAATAGAAGCGCGCCGACAGAAATCAGGACGTAGTCCCATCTTTGCGACATGTTGTAGATCAATCCGGAGATGACGAGCAGAAGACCAATTGACATTATTTTTTTGCTGTTCCAGCAATTCAAATCCAAGTTGTTGTTTTTCCTTGCCATTTTTCCACTTCTGTTGTTTGTTTTTTTTTGCTTCGAAACTACGCCTTTCTCTTCACCATTGGAAGACCAGTTCTTTCATTTTCAACAACTGTCAAGTTTTCTGGTAAATCTACCGAATCTTCTGAGCTCTTGCTGAAGAAGAAAAGTTTTCCTCCGCGAGTGTGAAGATAATATTTTACTCCTCTGCTGTTAGTGTGTTCATATCCCATTTTTGTTTACCTCCGAGTTTTTGTAAAATTTAGTTCGGATTTAGACTATTAAAGCTTTTAATCCGGTCACTTCACGATTATCGTATCCTCGTAAACCGCGACAGTCCCGTTTGATTCTTCCTTCAATGTGGGGTACGCTTCGATCGCTTCTATCTCAAGAAGTTGCCTGATCGCCATCTCGATTTTCGTTTGAGAAATATTTTTTATCCATCTTGCGGCAAACGGCAGTCTGTCAAAATTATTTTTTGTCATCTCCAAAATTTTCCTTGCTTCCCACATTCTGACCGGCTTGTCCTCGCGGAATCTGAAGATGTTTGTCGGCCTTGATTCCTTTACCCATCCCGATCCGGGCGTCGCGAAAACTTCTATCGCGATCGGCTGCTCACCAATTTCGTCCTGTATGTTGTTTTTTCCGTTCGGAATAGACGGATGCTCGTGCTGGCTGTACTGGCCCACGCTGTGCCCGCACAGATTTCTTATCGGGTTGAATCCGAATTCCTTCACCACGATGTCCTCGATTATTTCGGACACTTCGAAAACTTTCACGCTGGGCTTCAAAAATTTCAACGCGGCTTTCGTCGCTTTCTCGGAGCATTCGATCAGCGGATGCGTCTTGTTTCCTATGCAGACCGTGAACGCCCGATCAGAAATGTATCCGTCAACATGCACGCCGATGTCGATCTTCGCCATGTCGTTTTCCTTGAAAACAAGAATATCATCGATGTTCGGAGTGTAGTGTGCTGCAATCTCGTTTATCGAAATGTTTACCGGCCACGACGGCTTGCCACCCAGTTCGATTATTTTATTTTCCACTTTTTCGGCAAGTTCTAAAACCGAAAATCCTTCCTTCGCCATCGGTCTTGCAAATTCGATTACTTCGTCGGAAATGTCGTGCGCTTTCTTGTATTTTTCGAGAATTTCCTTTTCCATAAAAATTCATCATGTTTTTACTTACTTAAATGTAATTTTTAAAATAAGGATTAACGGATACAAAATGACAGAAGAATTCGTCGTGACTCCGTGGGAAGTCAAGGGAAAGATAGATTACGACAAGCTGATCGAGCGTTTCGGCGCGAAAAAGATAGATGCGAATCTGCTCAACAAGATTCAGAAAATCACAAAAGACCTTCATCCGTTTTTCAGAAGGCAGATAGTTTTTTCCCATCGCGATTTTGATTTCGTTTTGAACAAATACGAGAACGGAGAGAAATTTTTCCTCTACACAGGAAGGGGCCCGTCGGGGCAGACTCACATAGGCCATCTGCTTCCTTGGATTCTCACGAAATGGATGCAGGACAAGTTTGGGGCAGAATTGTATTTCCAGATAACCGAGGACGAAAAATCGATAGTGAAAAATCTCAGCCTCGAAGAGACTACAAAGCTGGCATACGACAACATACTTGACATAATCGCTATCGGGTTCGATCCGAAGAAGACTCATATTTTTCTCGACACGGAATACATGAAGACCCTTTACAAGATCGCGATAAAAGTTTCGAAGCACATTACTCTTTCGACTGCAAAATCAGTTTTCGGTTTTCAGGACAGCTCGAACATCGGAATAACATTTTTCCCTGCAATGCAGATCGCTCCGTGTTTTCTTCCATCGGTTCTTGAAGGCAAAAATATTCCGTGCGTGATTCCGGCTAGCATAGACCAGGACGATTACTGGAGGCCCGCGAGGGACGTCGCGCCGAAGCTGGGATTTTACAAGCCGGCTCAGATCCACAGCAAGCTTCTTCCGAGCATACTCGGTTCTGACGAGAAGATGAGCTCGAGCGATCCGAGGACTGCGATTTTCACGACTGACGATCCCAAGACCGTTAAAGAGAAAATTATGAAGTACGCGTTTTCAGGAGGAAAGGATACGGTCGAGGAGCACAGGAAGAAGGGAGGAAATCCAGACGTGGATATTTCTTATCAGTGGCTGACTTTCTTCGAGGAAGACGACAAGAAGTTGAAAAAGATTCACGACGATTACAAGAGCGGCAAGATGCTGACAGGAGAGCTGAAACAAATACTTGTCGAGAAGCTGAACAAATTCTTGGCCGAGCATCAGAAAAGGCGTGAAAAGGCAAAAGGTCAAATTGAAAAATTCATGTTGAGAGATTAAGAGAATTATGGAAACTTTTCAATGTGTAAGCATTGTAATAACAACATTTAACGAGCAAAATTATTTGGAAAAAACTTTGGATTCGGTCAGAAAACAGGATTATTCTGGAAGAATAGAAATAATTGTCTCAGACAGTATGAGCACAGACGACACAGTGAAAATTGCCAGAAAATATGCCGACAAGGTCGTAATTAAAAAAACTAATATTGCTCAAGGTAAAAATTACGGGGCAAGATTCGCCAAAGGAGAGATAATTGTTTTTCTCGACGCGGATACAATTCTTTCTAGAAACTGGATATCAAAAGCTGTAACTAATTTTACTCGAGATGTTGACATGGTTGTAGGCTCATTCACATCGCAAGAAAAAAATAGATTAGCTAAAATTTCGTCGAATTTTTGGGGAGAAATTTTTCCAAGCATAATGAAAAAAATTGGAAACGAGATTTATCTTGGACCATCGACATTTTCTATAAGGAAAAAATCTTTTAGGAAGACAGGTGGTTTTTCTGAAAATTTTTATGCAGGAGAAGACGCTATTTTTATAATTAAAAATAGAAATGCTTTGAAAATCGTTTTCGATAAAAATCTTAAGTGTTATACGTCCATGAGAAGATTCGAGAAAGGAGGTTATCTGAAATGGAATTTGATTTGGTTGATTTTAGGATTGCCAATAGTATTTGGGAAACGCGCTCCTTTCGATTTCTTATACAAGAAAGTAAATTAATCAAGCCAACAGCAATTTATGCTGAACAATGTTACATATTTTATGAAAAATTCGTACAGCAAGGACTATTTTGAAAACAGCTCGTGCTCAAACTACCCCGTCAATTACAGCAGCTTGATAAACCGTTTTGGTATGGAAATGAAATTCACTGAAGCATTGAAGCTGATTAAGAAGTTTAAGAAAGATGGTAATCTACTGGATATGGGTTGCGCGTACGGCTATTTTGTCAATTTGGCTTCTAAAAATGGCTTTGACGCATGTGGAATGGATATATCGAATTATGCAATTAAAAAGAGCAGGAAAATTTTTCCTAAATTGAAATTCGTTCATTTCAACATAGAAAAAAAGACGCATTTCAGAAATGGCTGCTTCGATGTGGTTACCGCTTTCGATGTGCTCGAACATTGCAAGGATATCAAACGTCCGCTGAACGAGATAAAAAGGATTGTTAAAAAAGACGGTGTTATACTTGTATGCGTTCCGATAACAGAGTTCTATCCTAAAGAAGATGATAAGGATGCTACACATCACTGGCATCTTTCACTAAACGAATGGAAAAAACTTTTGCTCGACAACAATTTTGAAATCTTGAAGACTATTTTCTATCCAAAATTGTTGACAAAAATATTTCCTAAGATATGTACGGTTTTTATTTTGTTGAAGCCTAAGTAATCGATAATTATTGATGGATATGCGAGTCGCAATAGTCACAAATCAGTTTTTTCCAACAACAGGTGGGGAAGTGACTTATGTACACAACTTGTCGGAAAAATTGAAAGACCTGGTAGATCTGACAGTATACGGGCCAAAGACTAATTTCTCGACATCGTATAAGTATAATCCATTTTTCATTCAGAATAAACACCATTTGGAAACAATATGCGGCACATTGGACACATATTTGAAATATTTTTCTAAGTTGACGAGTTTGAAAATAAATGCGGACGTAATCCATTCGCAAGAACTTTTTGAAACTCTGATGTTCGAGAAATTTTATAAGAACAATGCGAGAATTTTAACATTCCACTCATTCTATCATGACGAATTCAGGAATTCTATTATTTCTAAAATGCTTCCGACAAATTTGCTTCAGAAACTTACGCTCGATAGCGCAAAACAATCTGCTGATGGAATAATAACTCTCAATAAGAAACATTATTCGCTATTCCGAAATTTGAAACCAAAAAAGCCAGTTGAGATGATACCGCACGGCGTGAACAAAATACCAAAAAATATTGCTCTAAAGGATCGGGAAAATAATTTGATCTTTGTAGGTAGGCTCACTTTTAAAAAAAATATTCACAATTTTTTGCCTGATTTCATAAGCCAGAATATAAAAAATAAATTTTTCATTGTGGGTGAAGGAGAATTAAAAAATACGATAGAAAAAACTGCTGCCAAAAACAATAATATTAAAGTTACTGGAAAAGTAAGCAACCAAAAGTTAAACAATCTCTACCAAAATAGCGCAATAACAATTTTACCGGCCATGCATGAATCTTTCTGCCTGTCGGTCTTGGAGGCCATGTCATACGGTGTGGTTCCAGTTTGCATGGAATCCGAAGGTCCGAAAACGTTCGTTGAAAACGGAAAAAACGGATTCTTGGTGAATTCGCACAGAGAACTGATCGAAAAAGTAAAGCTGCTGTCGAACGACGCGTCCCTGTTAAGGAGAATGAGGAGAAATGCCTATCATACCAGCACGGAATTCACATGGGAAAAATGTGCAATCAGAACTTACAATTTCTACAAAAATATTTTGGATGACAAAAGTTGATTTATCTTTTTCTTAAGCAATTGAAATTGCGGCTTGCTTTCCAATCTGCTTCTTTTGAGGTATCCTACGACGACGTTCATTATCTTTATCCAATCTTTAGGATTGGTTACAAGCTTGCTATTACCCAAACCGCCGCCTCTTTTCAAATGTGGTATTGCGACTTCTTTGATGACAAATTCTTCTTCTATTGCTTTCACATTCATTTCAGCTTCGATTTCGAAACCATTACTCTTCAGATTCAATTTATCCCAGTCCTTTCTTCTCATGACTCTGAATCCGGCCAATGGGTCTCTCACATACAATCCTATCATCTGGAAAATTGGTCTGATTGACGCACCATACAATTTGAAAATTCTTCTGGTCATCATGTCGTCGGATTTGAAATCTTTCATTGCTCTGCAACCGAAAACTATGTTCGCTTTTTGTAGTTTTTCCAGTAATTTTGGAATATAGGCAGGAGGATCAGTGCCGTCGCCGTCTAAGAATATCAATATATCTCCTTTGCTGCGTTTTACGCCGGTTTTCATCGCTCGTCCTTTGCCCGACTTTTTTTCGTGTATAACTTTCACGCCCAATCTTTCGGCAATTTCGCGCGTCATATCGTTTGAATTGTCGACGACAACAATTTCAGAGGATTTTGCAATAGTTCTAGGGATTGAACAGATTACCTTAGCGATGGATTCCTCTTCGTTCTTTGTTGGGATTATGATGCTGTATTTTAGTCTCATCTTATTTTAATGCAGATTACAACATTTAAATTTAGCAACTTATTCAGGAAATCTGAAATGAAAAAGTAAATGTTTTTATATACTATTTGTCCAAAATACATTAAGAAAATGTTATGAATTTCAATTTTTTGACGGTTTTATATCGTCTTTACCGCCCTACAAGTTCGTTGAATCATCTTGCATTCGTTTTAATTCCGTTCATGTTTTATTTCCCTAATTTAATCGGATTGTTTTTTGTATTGTTTGTAGCAGCATTAGGATTCTTCTCCATTTTTGGTATAAATCAATTTGTCGATAGGGATGTTGATAAATTCGAAAAGACAAAACGAAAAGGGAATCCGTTTCTTTCTTCGAAATTGAAAGATGGCCACGCCATTTTTTACATACTTGGAATTGCCTTTTTGTCAATCGTATTTTCATTATATTTTTTTGGAACTTTTGCCACAGTTTTTCTCGTACTTATGATTATTTTTGGATTTTTGTATTCAATGCCGCCATTCAGATTTAAATCAAAATTTATTTTGGATATTTTAGGACATGGCCTGTTTGCAGTCTTTGCCACAATTTTCGTATTCTACGCATTTTCAATTGATGTGCAATATCTATTTTTGTCATTGTTGATCACATTCATCGCATCTACGTATTTCGAATTAGCGAATGAAATTGACGATTATAAGTCTGATAAAAAAGCAGGATTTAGGACTACAGTAATTGGTATAGGCTTGAAAAAAAGTCGCATTCTATTTCTTTTATCGTTGATGTCATTTTATCTTTTGATTATTTTTTCAACATTTCAGATTTCGAGAGATGTGGCATTTGTATTTTTAATAATTTCCGCATTGCATATGGTCTTGCTCTATAACAAATTACGCAATAATGATAAAATTACCTTTACTAGCAGAGAAATAAATTTTCCATTGAATGTATTCTTTGCATGGTTGATAATTAGAATAATTTTTGCGATTTGAATTTCGAATTGTATTCAATTTATATGCATGTGTTTACAAATTATTTTCAGTGAACGTGATGCCCTGCCAATTTGCTTGATTAAACGTTTAACAAATCCTTGTCTAGTTTTCCTTTCAGATAGTTTTAATGGACAGAGTGGGAATTCTAATTACCGGAGACGAATAAAGTTATGAGCGAATACAGGCTTACCAATGAGGGGAAGGAGTATCTCGAGCATGGTTTACCTGAGAAGAATCTCGTCGAATTGCTGAAGTCTGGTCCTGAGAATTTCGACAAACTGAAATCGAAAATAAAAAATTTCCCGATCGCGCTCCAATGGGCGAAAAAGAAAAATTTGATCGAGACGAAAGACGGGAAGTTTTCCTTGGTTGCAAAGAAAATAGAATTTCCGGAACAGGATGCTTTGGAAAAGATCTCCAGAAACGAGGAAGTAAGCGAAGAAATTCTGAATGTGCTTTTGCAAAGAAAACTCGTTGAAAAGATCCAGGTTGAAGCCGAGAAATTCGCGAAAGAGATCGAAGGAAAAGAAATCACGAATCTCACTCCGGAAATTTTGAAGAACGGCTTGTGGAAAAAGGTGAAGCTGTTGGAGTACGATGTCGACGTCCCTCCGCAGAAAATCCAGCAAGGAAAGATTCATCCATACAGGCAGGTTCTTGACGAAGTCCGCGAAAGATTCGTGGGATTGGGGTTCAAGGAAATGATTAATCCACTTGTAGAAATGAGTTTTTGGAATTTCGACGCTCTGTTCGTCCCGCAGGACCATCCTGCGCGCAGCTGGCACGACGCATTCATGATAAAGGGAATGAAGAGCGGAAAAATTTTGGACAAAGAGTTGTGGAAACGCGTCGAACAAACTCACAAAGACGGTTGGATAACTGGAAGCAGGGGATGGGGAGGGCAATGGAATGTCAAAGATGCTCAGACGGTTCTTGCAAGAAGCCACGACACCGGAGCTTCCGCTCACGCGTTGTATGGTTTGAAAAAGGAAGATTTGCCCGCGAAAATATTTTTCATCAGTCGTGTTTTCAGGCCCGACGTGATTGACGCCAAGCATCTGATAGAATTCGACCAATGCGGTGGAATAGTTGTCGGAGAGGGGCTGACTCTTAAGAATTTGCTCGGGTATCTGAAAGAAATTGCGCTGGCTGCGACAGGCGCTGAGAAAGTGAGATTCAAGCCAAGTTATTTCCCGTTCACAGAGCCGAGCGTCGAAGGCTATGCGTATCATCCAAAACTTGGATGGTACGAATTCGGAGGAGCGGGAATTTTCAGGCCGGAGTTGACAGCCCCGTTGGGAATCGAGGTTCCTGTTTTGGCCTGGGGGCTGGGAATAGGAAGGCTTGCCATGATTAAAATGAAAAGCGACGACATACGCGACCTGTTCTCGGACAATGTCGAATGGCTGAGGCAGAAATCTCTTGTAAGGTGATCGGATGCCGACAATAACATATGACAAAAAAGATTTGCTGAAATTGATTGGAAAAAAACTTTCAGACGAGCAGTTGGAAGAAGCTGTCAGTCTTGTCAAGCCGAATGTTGAAAACATCACGGCCGCCGAGATTACAATTGAGCACACTGCAGACAGGCCCGACCTGTTCGGAATCGAAGGCATGGCAAGAGCAATCGCCAATTATCTTGGGATTAAAACAGGATTGCAAAAATATTCTTCGTCCGATTCCGGAATATCTGTCAAGGTCGATTCTGTTCCTGTCAGGCAGCATGTCGCTTGCGCAGTCGTCAGGAATCTGAAGTTGACCGACGAACTGATAAAAAGCCTCATGAACATCCAGGAAATTCTTCACCAGACGTTCGGCAGGAAAAGGAAGAAGATAGCAATCGGCGTCCACGATCTGGACAAGATCAAGCCGCCAATCAAGTATCTCGGATTTTCCCGGGAAGCGAAAATGATTCCGCTGGAATTTAATCACGAGATGACGTTGCGCGAAGTCTTGGAAAAAGTTCCGAAAGGGATCGAGTACGGCCATATAATAGAATCCGCGAAATTCTGGCCGGTGTTCGTTGACGAGGAAGGCATATTCAGCCTGCCTCCGATAATAAATTCCGACAGGACAAAGGTGACCAAGCAGACGAAGAATCTTTTCATCGAACTTACCGGCACCGATAAGAATTCGGTCATGCAGACGCTGAACATAATCGTCATGAATCTTGCAGACCGCGGAGCGAAAATAGAGTCCGTCAAACTGAAGTACGGAGCGAAAAGTGAAGTTACTCCCGATCTTAACGAGTCGGTCGTTGAGGTCGAAAAGAAAATGATTAGCAGAATTATCGGGATAAATTTGAGCGGCAAGGAAATGATTTCGTTTCTGAAAAGAATGGGATACAGCGCTGTCGATGCCGAGACAAAATTAGAGGTAATCGCCCCCTGCTACAGGGCGGACATACTGCATCCGGTTGACGTTATTGAAGACATAGCTATCGCATACGGCTACAATAATTTTACTCCACAGCTCCCCAATGTTGCGACTGTCGGCGCAGCGCATCCGCTGGAAAAGCTGTGCGAGAAGATAAGGATGTCTATGGTCGGTTTTGGCTTTCTTGAAATTATGAGACCGGTTCTTACGAACATCTCGGATCAGTTCGGTAAGATGAACATTGCAAATGAAAAAATAGTTGAAATAGAAAATCCTGTATCGGAAGATTACAGTTTCATGAGAACGTGTCTGCTGCCAAGCGTGATGAAGGTTCTCGCAGCCAACAAGCACGTCGAGTATCCGCAGAATATTTTTGAAATAGGAGACGTGGTCAAGATTGACGAAAAGGAAGAAACTGGAACAAAGACAATCAGAAAAATTTGCGGAGTTTTATGTCATAACAGGGCTGGATTCGCGGAAATAAAATCTGTAGTCGATTCTCTTCTTAAAAATCTGGAAGTCGGCTATCATTTGGAAAAATTGGATCATCCAAGTTACGTCAAAGGCAGAGCGGCAAATATCTTTGTGAACAAAAAACTCGTCGGCAGCTTCGGCGAAATAAATCCGAAAGTTTTGGAAAATTGGGAAATGGAAATGCCTGCGGCTTCGTTCGAAATTGATGTAGAGAATGTTTTGTAA
>CAZIJH010000005.1:38085-75743 GCA_964539655.1 uncultured archaeon
TTTGTAATTTATATTTGTCATTAGCAATCTTTTTTATATGGAAGGAAAAAATAAAATTGTTGTTACGCAAGACGTAGGAATATTTGAGGATCAAATCGAACGTCTGAAATCTTTAGGTCGTGTTAAATTTTATAATGATTTAGCGAATTCTCCGGAAGAATGGTTGGAACGATGCAAAGAAGCGGACATCGTATGTAGCGGTAAATTTGGCTTAAAAGAAAAAATTTATGATTTGTCTAATGTGTTTATAGCTCTTCCATTTGTTGGAATCGGATGGTTGGATAAAGAAAAATTAAAAAAGAAAAATATTACAGTTTCTTATTGTCCTGGATGCAATAAGGATGCTGTATCTGAATGGATTATCGGTATGATGTTGAATCTTTTGCGAAAATTTCCAAACTTTATCAACGTTAAAATTTTAAAAGAGAAACTACCTGAAACAACTTTAAGTTTGACAAAGAAGAAAATTACAATTTTGGGAAAAGGTAACGTTGGTTCTCGTGTAGGTAAAATTTGTCAGTCGTTTGATATGGATGTTAAATTCTTTTCGAGAGGGGAAAATATTGTCGAATCTGTAAGGGATTCGGATATTGTTGTTGATTGCCTTAGTTCGAACTCCACAACCAAAAATATTTTGGACAAAAGTTTTTTCAATTCTTTGAAAAGAGGTTCTTATTTTATTTCGGTTACAGGTCATGAGATCTGGGATGGGAACGCTTTGCTCGAATCTTTAGACAAAAATATTCTTGCTGGCGCAGCTCTTGATATGGGTAGCATTCAAACCGGAGATGTTAATGACACTTTATATCAAAAGTTTCTTAAAAATCCCAAAATTTTGGTTACGCCACATATAGCATATAGAACAGATGTTACTTCAAGAGTGGCGAATGATATGATGATCGATAATATAGAAGCTTGGTTAAAAGGAAATCCGACAAATATTCTGTAAATTTTATTTTCCAATCCAATTCAGCAGATTGTCAAGCAAACCAAATGAGACAGGTCTCTTGTAAGTGAATTCCCTTCCGTCTATCGTGTGTGCAAGCCTGTTGAATTCTACTGCAGCGGGCGAATGCATCTCGTAGCTTGTCAATGGCTTTTTCATGTGGATTGATTGAGGAATCTTCAGGTCGGCCGGTATTTCAGAAATCACCCTGTGTCCGACTGTCTTTTCGATTTCGGTCTTCGTCAGCTCTTCCCATTTTCCTCTGACACGGTTCACCACGATGCCGATTATCCTTTTGTTTAAATTTTCAGCGAGCTTCGCTGTCTTCAGCGCATCCGCTACAGAAGGAAGATCGGGATTTGTAATAAGCAGAATTTCGTCCGCAGCCTGTATTGTTGACACGGCTTCTCTTCCGAGGCCGGCCGCCGAATCCAAAATTATGTAATCCGCCTTGCCGTAGAGCCCGAGAATTTTCGAAGGAAGTTTCCCTATGTCGACGTTAGCCAGATCTTTGACGCTCATGCTTGCAGGAATTACCTTGAATCCGAGAGGATGGGCATAGCACACGTTCTCAATTTTCGTGTCTCCGCGCAGAGCGTCGTGCAATGTTTTATCAGAAAGGTGGCATCCGAGCTGCAATCCAAGGTTGGGAGTCGTAACGTATCCGTCAACAGCAATGACCTCGTTTCCCAAATTCGCAAGGGACATTGACAGGTTTGAGACAAGAGTCGTCTTTCCGACGCCTCCCTTACCTCCGATGACGCCGATAATTCGAGTCATAGAACAATTATAATTAATTTTCAGAGTTTAAAGATATGTGTCTTGAATAATTGTGACCCCGGAGGGATTTGAACCCTCGACCGTCACCTTAGAAGGTTCAGCCTTTTTACAGTGTGCTGCTCTGTCCAAGCTGAGCTACGGGGCCTTTTGATAAAAAAGATTTAAACTCTATAGATAAAAATATCTTAAAAAGGTTGCTTGCAATACTCGATGTCTAATAAAAAGATAGTAATTATACTTTGGCAATCAAATCTTTGTAAGTGCTCTTTATGCTAGATTTCAAACAGATCGACAAGAAATGGCAGGCGGCCTGGGAAAAGAAAAGGATTTTCGAATCTGACGTCGACAAGAAAAGAAAGAAATTCTTAACGTCGCTTATTATCCCATACGTGAACGGGAGGCTGCACATAGGGCACACATTTACATTTTGCAGGAATGATTCGTATGCGAGATTCAAGCGCATGCAGGGATTCAACGTCCTCATGCCTCAGGGGTTTCATGCGACTGGCGAGCCGATAGTCGGCGCGATTGAAAGGCTGAAAAAAGGCGACAAGAATCAGATAGACACGTTCAGGCTTTACGGGGTGACCGACAAGGAGCTGGAAGATTTCAAGAAGAACGGCCCTGAGTTTGCCGCAAAGTTCTGGACTCAAAAAATAATGGAAGACATGAAGAGTATAGGTTTTTCGATTGACTGGAGAAGGATTTTTATTACCGCGATTTATCCGACCTTCAACCGTTTCATCGAATGGCAGTACAACACGCTGCGAAAAAATAATTTTGTAACGCAGGGAACTCATCCGGTTATCTGGTGCCCGCATGACCAGTCGCCTACGGGAGACCACGACAGGTTGGTCGGCGAGGGGGAAAGCCCTATCGAATACACGATTATAAAATACAAGTTGGATTCCGGAGAAATAATTCCGACGGGTACTTTGAGGCCCGAGACGATTTACGGCGTGACGAACATCTGGATAAATCCTGATGCGACTTACATGTGGGCGAAGGTCGGCGACGAGACTTGGTTGCTGGGCGAGAAGGCTGTCGAGAAACTGAGAGACCAGCTGAAAAAAGTCCAGACAATAGGAACTGTCGTGGGTAGCAGTCTCGTTGGAAAGTTTGTCGAGAATCCGGTCACAAAAACAAGGATCCCAATACTTCCGGCTTCTTTTGTTGATCCGTCCGCGGCAACAGGCGTTGTCATGTCCGTTCCTTCGCATGCGCCTTACGACTGGGTTGGGCTTCACGACATACAGAAAGATCCGACCATACTTTCGAAATTCGGAACGGATCCGAAAATAATTGAAAACGTCAAGCCCATATCGATAATTTCGGTAGAAGGTTTTGGCGAGAATCCTGCTGTAGAAATTTCCGTGAAGATGAATATCGTCAGCCAGGCGGAGAAGGAAAAGCTCGAAGAGGCCACCTCTCAAATTTACAAGAAGGAATACCATACCGGAGTCATGAGAAAAAATCTCGGCGAATATTCCGGCATGAAAGTTTCCGCAGTGAAGGACAAGTTGATAAAGGATCTGGCGGGCAGAAAGATAACGGACTCAATTTGGGAGATGACGGCTCCGGTTGTATGCAGATGCACGACAGAGTGCCATGTTAAAATTTTGGAGAACCAGTGGTTCCTGAAATTCTCCGACGAAGCGTGGAAGAATAAGGTGAAGGAATGCATCTCGCAAATGAAATTCTATCCGGAAGAGTCGAGGATACAGTTTTTGAATACTGTTGATTGGATGAAGGACAAGGCGTGCGCCAGAAAATCCGGATTGGGGACAAAATTGCCTTGGGACAAGGAATGGATAGTCGAGACCTTGAGCGATTCGACGATATACATGGCGTACTACACGATCTCAAGAATCATAAACGAGAAGAAAATTCCAGCCGAGAGTCTTACAGACGAAGTTTTCGATTTCATATTTTTGGGGAAGGGCGAGGTGAAGAAAATTTCTAAATCGTCCGAGTTACCAGAAAAGATTTTGCAATCAATGCGCGAAGAATTCGAATATTTCTATCCGGTTGATTTGAGAAGTTCGGGAAAGGATCTGCTTCAGAACCATTTGACATATTATTTGTTCCATCACGTTGCGATATGGCCGAAGCAGAAATGGCCGAGGGCAATTGGGGTGAACGGATTCGTGCAGGTAGCCGGAGAAAAGATGAGCAAGAGCAAGGGAAACGTGAGAGCCCTGAAGGATTTGATAAAGGAATTCGGAGCAGACATAGTGAGGATGAACATCGTCTCCTCCAACGAGGGGATGGACGATGCCGATTGGAGAGAAGAGAATGTGGGATCTTTCACATCGAGAATAGAATTTATTCGGGAAATCGTTTCCAAATTGCCGAAAGCAAAAAGGTCTTCGCCATCGAACGTCGACAGCTATCTGATGAGCAGGCTGCAATCGATTGTGCAAAACACCACTGAAAATTTCGAAGTCATGAAATTCAGGTCGGGGATACAGTCCGGATTTTACGATGCGTACAACGATCTCAAGTGGTACGTCGACAGGTGCGGGCAATTCGAAAATTGCAACAAAAAGATTCTGGAGAATTTCATTTCGGCAATCGTTCGTCTTGTCGCTCCGGTGACTCCGCACATCGCGGAAGAGATCTGGTCCGATCTTGGAAACAAGAAATTCGTGTCGGTTTCCAACTGGCCGAATGCGAATAAAAGATTCGTGAATGCCGAGAGCGAGCTTGCGGAAAATTTTGTCAGGAACTCGATTGAGGACATAAGGCAGATAGAAAAAATCACAAACATCAGGCCGAAAGAAATCAGAATTATCATTTCTCCGAAATGGAAGTTCGACGTTTACAATTATGTTTTGTCAAGCAAGACAAAAGATTTCAATTCTCTGGTGAAGGGATTGAAAAACAAGAACGACCAGTCCGTCAAATATCTGCAGACTATTTCAAAGAAAGCTAACGAGCTCTCAAAGAACTTCCTGGATAAGAAAACTCAGATGAAAATTTTGAAAGAATCTTCTGACTTTTTGTCAAAGCAGTTCAATTGCGTTGTATTCGTCGAGGATGCCGAGGATTCGGTGGCCGAGAAAGCGAAGCAGGCCGATGTTTTCAAGCCGGCGATAGTTGTTTCGTAAATCAAATCATACTTGCTCTGCGAACGAAATCGAGCTTGTCTCCACGATTGCGGCGCCCACGAGCACCATTATCGCGAAGAACAGCAAGAAGAGGCTGTCTTTCATTATGACGCCGAACATCTGCGATTTCCTTTTAGATATCACTGCGGATGCTATCCCGCCGGCTATTCCTCCAATGAAATACGCGAGTATCTCGAGGCTTCCGTGTGGAATGTAGAGGGAGAATGCCGCAGGCAAGGCGGTTAATCCTCCCATGCTTTTCGCCGTCAGTCCTATCGCGGTCGCGAGCACCGACGCGTTCCATGATAAAATAAATATTGCTCCAGCGCCGAACAGCAGCGCGAACACGAAGGAGATCATAAGTACTCCCACGTTGTTTATCAGGATTTTTTCAAACGTGTCGACGAAAAGTATGTTCGCCCTGATCAGTTTTATCTGGTTGATCTGGTCTTCGAAAATTTTTTCGACCATGTCTGTCGGAAGGAAGACAAAAATTATCGATAACGTGAGAATTACGCCGGCGAAGAAAGAACTGTAAATTATCAGTGTGTCGTAATGCCTCTGCAGGAAATTCAGGCCGGCCTTCTTTTTGATTTCCTCCTCTTCCTTCGCTTCCTCGTACGATATGAGATTGACCATGAACGGCGTCATCGTGAAGGTTATCAGGAACGTCGTGAACAGCCCGATCGAGCTAGGAAAAACAATGAAGGAAACTATCAGCGACAGGAGGGAAACAAATCCGCCAACTACAATCATCCACCACGGATTTTTTATGGCTTCCCGGATGGTGATTACCCTTTCGAGCACCATAAATAAAATTATAAGTTATGAAATATAAGAGTAGTCATTATGAAAAAGATAAAGCCTGCATACATCGGGATACTTCTGATATTCCTGATGTTCGGATCGACGTTCGCGTACGCTGTGATCCAGTCCGTAAGCACGCCGTCGCAGCAAAGTAATCAGAATCCGCTCCCTACCGGGATCATTGATTACGAACTTTCCGATTTTCAGACAACAGAACTTTTAAGGAACGGGTATACGCTGATGAGATACAACTACAATATCACGTGCGTCAAATGTGGCCAGGACAGATTGATGATTGAGCAGCTGGCCGAAATCGACAAGTTCAAAAATCAAATTGTTGTCCAGGAACTGGTTTCAGGAAATCCTGGCGAACTCACAATCACAAGCGTATATGGCCAAGAAACTCTTTCCGATTTTGTTGCTGACGATGTTATTGTATCTCTATGCAAGCTGCTAGTGAGCCCGCCTGTCGAATGCGCTGTCTTACAATTCCAAAATTCAAGCAATTCTTCGGCGACAAACTCCACCAGCTAAGTTTGGTCGGAAAAGATAATCTTATTAGGAACGAATAAATATTATGCAAAACGGCATTGAGCGAGTCACGAGCGGGATTCCCGGCTTGGACAGGCTCATTGAAGGCGGATTCGTGAAAAATTCCATAAATCTAATTTCCGGACAGACCGGCACGGGAAAGACGATCTTCTGCATGCAGTATCTTTTGGACGGGCTCCGCAAGGGTGAAACCGGGATTTATATCACGCTTGAGCAGAAAGCGGACGACATAATTTCGGAAATGGCGAAGTTTGGTCTGGCAAAGGAATTTGAAAAATATATCGCGCAGGGCAAGCTGATTATAGTTTACCAGATTCCGACCGACATAAAGGATTTAGAGGCGGTCACATTTCAGTACATTAAAAAAGTGAAGGCCGCAAGGTTCGTTTTGGACAGCATCTCGATAGCTACCATGGGCTGGAAGATGTCGTCTATGGACACGGGAAAGATCCGTAGCGACATTTTCCATTATATTATGATGTTGAAAAATTCTGATGTGACTACATTGCTGACGACGGAGATACCGGAAGACGAAGAAAAGAAACTGAGCAGGTTCGGATTCGAAGAATTTCTGTCGGACGGCGTTGTGATCCTGCATTACCTCGAATATGCTGCCAGAGGCACGCCAAGAAGTCTGACTATACGCAAGATGAGGATGACGAACCACGGGACAGACATCTATCCGCTTGAGATGACGCCGAAAGGCATGATGGTAAAAAGCTAGTTTTTTTTATAGTTCTTCCAGCTTTGTCAGGATTGCAAAATTCAAAATCGAAAGTATTCCCATCACCATGAACAGGTTATTGAATCCGAAAAATTGCACTATGTAAACTCCGGACAGAGTTGCGATTCCCGATGCTACTGACGTAAGCAGGTCGTATATTCCGAAATGGAATCCGCGCTTTTTCTTCTCTGTTGATTCGCTGTACAATGCAAGGAAAGGTGAGAACATCACTCCCAGAGAAATTCCAGAAACGAATTCGAGCACGAGTATCTGGTATATGTCAGTCACGAAAATGTAAGCGAACGGTACCAGTATTGCGAGCGCCGATCCCATCAATATTAGTTTTCTTCTTCCGTGCTTGTCAGATATCTTTCCGCTGAGCGCGCCGAAAATTCCGGAAGTTGTGATGAATGTCGCATAGACGTAACCGATGTTGAGCAAGTCCTCTCCGCCTATGTCCTGTATGAAAACTACAAGCAGCGGTCCGAAAAGTCCGTTGAGAAAATAAAGAACGAATGATGCAGTTACCATCAGTTTAATGTTTCTCATTTTGTTTCACTCATTCAAGAATTGCTTTTATTCTTCTGACACCCGCTGCGACGCTTTCTTCTTTTGTTATTTTGAATTTTCCGAGCTCACTTGTATTCTTGACATGGGGACCTCCACATATCTCAAATGAGAAATCCCCGATCGAATAAACCGAAACTTTTTCTCCATACTTCTGTTCGAACACCGCCTGCGCTCCTTTCTTCTTCGCTTCATCGACAGTAATCTCTTCCCTCTTCACGGATAGCGATTCTTTTATTTTCTTGTTGACAAGGTCCTCCACGTCCTTCAATTCCTTCTCGGTTAATTTTCTGTCAAAGTTAAAATCGAACCTGAGTCTTTCGGGCGTTATGTTCGAGCCTTTTTGTACGATATTTTTATTCTTCAAAATTATTCTCAAAGATTCCGCAAGCATGTGGGTGGCGGTGTGAAGCTTCGTTGTTTCTTCGGACGAATCGCTCAGTCCGCCTTTGAATTTTTTTTCAGCGCCGGTTCTGGAGAGATTCTGGTGTTTCTTGTACTCTTCCTCGAATCCCTTCTCATCGACTTCTATGCCTGCTTCTTTCCCGAGATCTTTCGTTATTTCTATCGGAAATCCGAAACTTTGGAAAAGAAGGAAAGCATTCTTGCCGTCGATCTTTTTTGATTGCGAAGCGATCTGCTCGAATTTTTTAAGCCCGGTCTCCAAACTTTTCCAGAATTTTAATTCCTCTTTTTTCAGCTGTTCGAAGATGAAATCCTGATTTTTTACAAGATGAGGATAATTATTTTTGTGAATTTCTATCACGATTTTGACGAGCTCGCTCAAAAATTCTTTTTGTATCCCGATCAGTTTACCATGCCTTATCGATCTTCTTATCAGTCTTCTCAGCACGTAGCCTTGGTCGACGTTGCTCGGCTCTATTTTTTCTGCGAGTACAAATGTTGATGCTCTGATATGATCTGTGATAATTCTGATTGAAGTCTCTTCCTTCTCGTCGGGATTTTTTATTTGCGCAATTTTTTTAATCTTGCCAACAATTGGTTCAAACGTTGAGATCTCGAATACATTTTTCTTTCCTTGCAAAACAGCTGACGTTCTTTCGACTCCCATTCCAGTGTCGACATTTTTCTGTTTAAGCAATTCGAATTTTCCGTCCGGAGTCTTGTTGTATTGCATGAACACGTTGTTCCATATCTCGCAGTATTTTCCGCAGGAGCATCCGGGCTTGCAGTCTTTTCCGCATGGAGGCTTGCCAGTGTCGAAAAATATTTCGGTGTCGGGTCCGCAAGGTCCTGTTTCGCCGGCCGGCCCCCACCAATTGTCCTTCTTTGGAAGATAAAAAATTCTTTCTTCAGGGACTCCGGCACCCTTCCAGATGTCTGCGCTTTCTTCATCCCTCGGAGCGTCCTTGTCTCCTTCGAAAACTGTTACAGAAATTTTTTCCTTGTTCAATCCCAGCCATTTTTTGTCGGTAAGAAATTCCCAGCTCCACTCGATCGCTTCCTTTTTGAAATAGTCTCCAAGCGACCAGTTACCAAGCATTTCGAAAAATGTGAGATGGAAGTTGTCTCCTATTTCGTCTATGTCGTCGGTTCTCAAACATTTTTGCACGTTCGTGAGCCTTTTTCCGAGAGGATGCTTCTGCCCGAGCAGGAACGGGACGAGCGGGTGCATTCCCGCTGTCGTGAAAAGTACTGTCGGATCGTTTTCTGGTATAAGCGGAGAGTTTGGAATCTCTTTGTGAACTTTCTTCTTGAAAAATTCCATGTATTTCTTTTTCAGAGTGTCCGAGTCCAAAGTCATAATTAAACTTGTCCCGCAAAAACTATTAACTTTTAATTTTCGCTCGTTTCACATTCCCAAAGCGGATATCGCAAGCGGATTCAGCCCGGTGAAGAACAGGAACGATGGTACGAGCAGTATTCCCATGCACGTGCTTCTCCTGATTTCCAGATAGTTTGATGCCAATCCGATCGCCGTCGAAACAGTCAGTACCAAAATTCCTTCGAAATTCGTTACGAAAAAAACCATGAGCGAGATGAAAATTATTATCGAAAGCGAAACTAGCTTGTAATTCATCTTTGCAAGAATCTGCGGGACCCTCTTTCCGAGATAGAGAGTTGCTATTACGGACAATCCGGAAACGAATACCATCACCCCTACAAAACTCAGAACATTTTCAAAACTTATTTCTCCCATCAGTTTTTCAATCGCGACCGACGCGCCGGATCTGGGATTGTTGACCAAGTACAGAGAATTTAGCGAGAAAACTTCGTTCGCCATGTTTATGCTTGAAAGAGACACGAGGAACGATCTGGCTTCCGACATGCCTCCCATGTACTGCGCCATTGCCGCGGCCTGCGACACTCCCAATGCTGGAAGGAATCCGACCGCTATCCCTGCAAGCGATCCTAGAATTATTGATTTCGCGAAATTCATTTTGGAAATTTTTATTTGCGAATCCATTTCCTGTTCGGGTATTTTGCTCTTCTGTCCCAGGCTTGTGATCAGGCTGCTGACACCGAACAATCCGGAGAGGGCGGGGAACAGAATATTTTCCTGGTTAACGAGAGGCGAGTTCAGGGCAACCATGCCGAAAATTCCGGACACCAGAATTATGAAAAATGCTGAAATTATTTTTCTCATTCCTTTCTCGGAGACTATCATCATAAGCATCGTCGCGCCTATCAGGTACGGTACATAAGGTCTCGATATCTCGTAAAGCGTTGTGAAATGGTTTGACAGAAGAAGGATTGTCGCGATTGAAACGATTAGTGAAATTATTCCGCTTATAGCCGTGATCCTTATCGCTTCGTATCCTCTTCCCTCGAAAAGTATCCTGTGCCCTGGAAGGACCGAAAGGGCAGTGTCTGCTTCCGGCGCGCCGAGAAAAATGCTCGGGATGAACGAGACGAAAATTTGGGAGACGGACGTAGAAACTATGAGAACTGCGAGCGCGAAGGGGTCGCTAGTTAGGAACGGGGCGGAGAGGAGAAGCGGAATCAATGTGTTTACATGGAGTCCGGGAACTAGGCCAGTTGCAATTCCGATGCAGATTCCAAGCAAGGAGAAAATAACAAGCTCGATCATTCAGAGCCATCACCGAAAAATTTTATGTCGCTTTTCTTGCGCGGAATTATCTGCAAGTTGCCTTTGTATTCGTCGACTGTTCCCTTGACCGAGATTGTCCTCCCCTTCACGAATTCCGAGTCGTCCTCGAATGACTTCATCACGTTAGAAAATATCGTCACGTCAGTCTTCTTTTCCCCGTCGGAAATTTTAAGAAACATGTGGCCGCTCTTTGATTTCTGCTTCGAAACTATTGTTCCGTAGACCGACACGATTTTGCCTACGGAATCCGTGCCCAATTCGCTGACTTCAGTCTTCTCGGGACCGCGCTGCAACGAGAGGAAATACAATGCAGAAAGTCCGATCACCGAAAATACGATCGATATTATCGCCAATTTCCTGTTGGTAATTTCGCCGAGCATATTTCGAAGTTGCAGAAAGAACGTAGAAATTGTCTTACAACTTACTTCGGTGGTAATTAAATTTTATCGAACGCGATTTCTATTATTTTGTTTTCGAATTTCAGGCTGTCCTTTATTTTTCCTTTCAGCGGACCGATTTCAATCCTTTTTGCGCCGACTTCCTTCGCAATCTCTTTGGAAATTCTCGAAATATATTTCGAAGTTTTTTCGTCCGAACTGAGCGTGAGAAATATCCCGTCTTCCACCTTGAATCCGTTCTTCTTTCTCGTGTCCTGCACAAGTCTTACAAGTTCTCTGATCATCGCTTCGTTCAGCAGGAATTCGTCGAGCGTCTTGTCGAGATACAGCTTTCCGAAGTTCCCGGCAACTTCCGTATAGTCACCTTTCGGTTTTTCAGTCGAGAATCTCACGCGTTTAACGTTGCACATTCTCGTGAGAACCTCGTTGAGATCTTTGGTCGCCGCCTGCACGTTTTTCGATTTTGAAACGATCACTATTTCGTGCAACGGCCATCTCAATTTTATTCCCGCAGCCTGCCTTGCGGCCTGGGCTGACTCGAATACGTTTCTCACAACAATCATTTCGTCTTCAAGTTTCTTATCGATTAGTTTTTTGTCGGCTTTTGGAAAAATTTCCATGTGGACAGACTCTTCGGATTTCACAAATTTCTTTACTATTGTTTGGTGTATCTCTTCTGCCACGAACGGGCAAAATGGCGCAAGAAGTCTCGATAGGATTCTTACTGTCTCGACCAAGGTATAGAATGCAGCATTTTTGTCCTTGCCTTCGTATCCTGTCCATACTCTGTCTCTGATTAATTTCACATACCATCTCGAGAAGTCGTTCAAAATGAAATCAATAATTTCCTGCGCAGATTTTTCCGCATGGTATTCGCTGTTGTATTTCGAGCATCTTTCTGTCAGGGAATTTAATTTAGAAATGAGCCACCTGTCCTCCGTCTTCAATCCCAGTTTGCTTCCCCTGCCGGTAACGTATGTCTCGACGAATTTGAAAACATTTCTCAGAACTACGAACGATTTCGCGATTTCGTCCATGTTCTCAGGCTTGTAGAAATAATCGTCCCATGGCGCGCCGGACAGGAAAAAGAATCTTGTGACGTCCCTTCCGTATTTTTGCACGAGGCTTTCCGGATCGATTATGTTTCCTTTGCTTTTCGACATTTTGGATCCGTGTATGTCCAGAACGAAGCCGTGATACAGTACGTTTTCGAACGCTCTTCTGCCGAAGGTGATAACCGAAGTTATCATCATTGAGTTCCACCATCCGCGTATCTGGTCCGGCCCTTCTAAAACGAAATCAGCAGGCCACAGCTTGTTGAAAAGTTTTTTGTCATTGACATAATTCAGGGAAGCCCATGGAGCCACACCAGCATCGAACCAAACGTCGAGAACATCGGGCACTCTTCTCATCTGTCCCTTGCATTTTTTGCACGGAATAATTACCTGATCTATGTACGGCTTGTGCAGATCTTTAGGCGGATTTTTCAATTCCTTTCTCGATCCGATCACTTTTGTCTCTCCGCATTTCTCGCATATCCATATGGGCAGCGGAATTCCCCAGTATCTCTGTCTCGATATCGGCCAGTCTCCCAAACTTTCCAGCCAGTTGTGGAATCTTTCCCCGGCCCATTTAGGAACCCAGTTTACTTTCTTGTTTTCTGAAATCATCTTGTCCCTGATTTTTGTGACCCTGAAGAACCATTGCGGGACGGCAATCTGCAAAAGCGGGCTGCTGCATCTCCAGCAGAACGGATACTCGTGCTCGATCGTCTCTTCGTGCAGGATTGCATTTTTGTTTTTCAATTCCTCGATTAGCAATTTGTCGGCATCCTTGACGTACATGCCTGAAAACTTTCCGGACTTTTCGTCGTATGTCCCGTCCATCTTCACGTGAGAAATTATCGGGAGATTGTTTTCTGTCCCTGCCTTGAAATCTTCCTGCCCGTGTCCCGGCGCTGTGTGAACTAGTCCTGTTCCGTCTTCCATAGTTACGAACTGGTCGCCCATGATAATCCTGTGGCCGTTCTTCAAATCTTTCAGATAAGCGAAAATGTCCGACAGAGGATGCTCGTAATTCAGTCCCTCCAGTTTCCTTCCTTTGAAAGTCTCGATTATTTCGTAGTCCGTGATTTCTGATTTCTTCATCACCGGATCCAAAAGTTTCGCTGCTAAAATCAGGAAATTGTTTCCGGTTTTAATTTTCACGTAGTCCGCATCGGATTTCGCCATGACTCCTGTATTCGCAGGCAGAGTCCACGGTGTCGTCGTCCAGACTACAAGGTACTCGTTGTTCTTTCCTTTGACTTTAAATTTTACAAAAATGGACGGATCTTTCGCAGCATGGTGCTCGATTTCGTTGTACGCGACGGCGGTCTCGCAATGGCTGCAAACATGCACCGGATATTCTCCCTTGAACAGGAAACTCTTTTTGTAGCCTTCCTGGAATGTCATCCACGCGCCTTCGATGTACTCGTTGCTGAGAGTCAGGTAAGGATTTTTCCAATCCATCCACACTCCCAGATTAACAAATTGGCCGTTCATGACGTCTACGAATTCCGTCGCGAATTTCCTGCACTCGTTGTTGAAATTTTCGACTCCAAATTTTTCTATGTCCTTCTTAGTCTTGAATCCGAGTTTCTTCTCGACTTTGTTTTCGATCGGCAATCCATGAGTGTCGTATCCCGGCTGGTCCCACACGTTGAATCCCTGCATCCTGAAAAATCTTATGTAAAAATCCTTCAGGATTTTGTTGAGCGCGGTTCCCATGTGGATGTTGCCTGTCGCGTACGGAGGCCCGTCCAAAAAGAAGAATTTCTTGCCGTTTTTGTTTTTCAATTTCGCCTTCTGGTAAATTTTCTTCTCTTCCCAGAATTTCAGCGTGTCGACTTCCCTTTCCAAGACCGGTTTTTCAGAACTAGCGCTTGTCATAAAAACACCTTAGTGATTGCAGTATAAAGATTTAGCGGAAAATTTTCAGTCAATCCGGCAATGCACCACAATCACTGAAAGAAAGTTCGTGACGAGAATATTTAAGGTTGTTTGCTTGAAATTTATAATATGTCGGATGCGTTGTTCCATTTCACATTCCCGTTTCTCGCGATAATGGCGACGGGCCTGAAGATGAAGCATAGGATAATCGTCGCGACTATTCTTGCTCTTCTCGCGGTCTCGCTTGACGTTGATCATTTTTTCGGGATGGTTGCACGCGGGACTTTTCACAATGTCTTTGTCACGCTGCTTCTGCCGATAGCGATTTTCCTGGTTGCTCTGAAATTTGAAAAGAAAGGAAACTTTTGGAAGACTGTCGCGCTGATGACCGCACTTGTCCTCTTCAGCCATCCGATGGTTGATCTGTTTGTCGGCAGCGCGGGAGTAAAGATATTTTATCCATTTTCCACAGAAAGCTATCTGTTCAATTTCATAAGGGTGCCGATAACTCTCCCGGACGGCTTTGTCGCGAGCATTGTCAGCTCGGAAGGGATTGGAATGTCGATTTTTGTCATTTTTATTTTCGGAGTGATTTTTGTCGAGGACTTTGTCAGGATACTTACGCACACGAAGCGTCCCGAGGCTGCTTTTGAAAAAACGATGATCAAGGAACAGAGAAAAATCAAGAAGGAATTCTAATCCCACTTTAATGTATTTAAACCATAAGCGCTCTTTAATTGAATAGTGAACAAAATGAAGGGTGAAAATAAAATTGGTGGTTTAGTTTGGGAAGGTAATTTTGTTCACCTCGAGTGCCATTTCTAAAATTGATCCTAAAGGTAGGATTGTCGTCCCAATAAACATGAGGGCAAGTTTGAACTTGATTGAAGGTTCCAAGGTAAGACTGGTAGCTACTAAAGGTAACCTATCCGTATTTCCGATTTACAATAATTACAAAAATTTCTCGACAAGAAAGACGATAGGCATTCTCGGCGGCATGGGTCCGGAAGCAAGTGCCGATATGTATAGCAAAATAATCAGGTTTTGTCAATTAAAATACAAAGCCAGACTGGACGAAGACTATCCGCCGATGGTGATTTACAATCTTCCTGCTCCTCAGATGATAAACGGCGTAAAGGACGAAGAAAGACTTTTGTACGCATTGATCGAGGGAATTGGAAAACTTGAAAATGCAGGCGCTGATTTTATAGTCATAGCATGCAATACGGTCCACTACTTCTTGCCAAAATTAAAAGAATTTTCAAAAGTTCCGATATTGAGCATAATCGAAGAAGTGTCAAAAAGGGTAAAGAAATCCAGATTTAAGAAAGTTGGATTGCTTGCAACTGAAACTACTGTAAAAGAGAATCTCTATAAAAATGAGCTTGACAAATATGGCATAGAACAGATGGTTCCGGATGACAAGTCTCAAGAAAAAGTACAAAAAATAATACGCGATGTGATTGCTGGAGATATGAAACGTGAAAATGTGACATTATTAAAATCGATAATTAGGAAATTTAAGATAGACGGATCAGAGGCTGTTATTTTGGGCTGTACCGATTTGCCTATAATTTTAAACGAAAACAATTCTAATATAGTAATCTTTGACAGTACAAATATTCTATCAGAGGTTGCGACAGACTTTGCATATGGTGATTGCATATGAAATTCCAGCCAGCGAAAGGGACCAGAGACCTCGTATTCTCTGACGCCGCAAACATGCGGAGAATAATAAACATAGCCGCTTCTGTCTTCGAGAAGTTTGGATTCGAGCCGCTGATAACTCCGGCGTTCGAAAGCTTTGAACTTTTGGCAGCGAAAGGCGGTCTCGGCGAAGCTGTCAAGGACGAGATTTATTTTTTCAAGGACAAATCCGATCGCGAGCTCGGGCTGCGTTTCGATTTGACGATGCCGTTCGCTCGCGTCGTTACTTCGAATCCTCAGTTTCCAAAGCCGTTCAAGCGTTACGCTATTGACAAGGTATGGAGATACGACAACCCTCAGGCGATGAGGTGGAGGGAGTTCTGGCAGGCGGACATTGATGTTGCCGGAAGCAGTTCCATAATCGCCGATGCAGAATGTGTCGCGGCCGCCTGCGAGATTCTTGATATTCTTGGTTTTAAAAAATACGAAATCCGAATGAACGACAGAAAAATTTTGCAGGGAATTTTCAATAAGCTTGTAGGAAAGGAAAAAATTGTCGACGCTTTCAGGATAGTTGACAAGCTTGATAAGATCGGGCCCGACGCAGTTGAGAAAGAGCTTGAAAAAATCGGGGCCAACGGGAAAAAAGTCATGCAGCTGTTAAAATACCCAATAGGGAAGCTTGAAAAAGACGAGCCTGAAATTAAGGAAGGATTCAAAGAAATTTCAGAGTTTCTTGAAAACGCAAAGATGTTTGGAATCGAAAAAAAAGTTGTGATTGATCTGTCGCTTGTGAGGGGGTTGGAATACTATACAGGACTGGTTTTCGAAATAAATCTCGGTGCCGGCGTGAGTTGCGGAGGCGGAGGAAGATACGACAATCTTTTGGAAAAGATCGGCGGACAAAAAATTCCTGCGACGGGAATTTCTCTAGGTCTCGACAGAATTCTCGAAGTCATGAGGGAAAAAAATCTTTTTGTTGAAGGCAAAGTTACAAAAGTTTTTGTCGCAAATGTTGACGATTCTAGCAGAAAATATGTCAGTGACGTCGCTGCCAATCTAAGAAAGAATGGAATAAATTGCCAGACTGATCTGATGGGCAAGAATATCGGGAGGCAGCTCGAGTACGTTAATTCCACCGGAATCCCTTACGCCATAATCGTCGGCAAAGAGGAAATTAAAAAGAAGAAAGTCAAGCTGAAGGACATGAAGAAGAAAACAGAGAGGGAAATCTCTCTGAACGAAGTCATCAAGATTTTGAAATCGTGAATTTTTAATAGGTCTGCTCTACAACGAGTCCGCACTTCACGCACGTGAGCTCGCTGCTCATTATTTTGACCTTGCCTTTGCATTCTGGGCATTTGTCTGCCATGTTTTTTTTGCACCTGATTACAACAAGACAGTTAAATATAAAAGCCTTTTCGCTAGTTTGAAATCTGTTAGCCAAAATCGATAAGATGTCGCGAGTGTAGAAAGAAATATTTTGCAATTCATATTTTTATTAAAGGAATTTTCGTTGGTGCCGTACCGATTTTGAAGAAAAGCTTAAATATAACGCGGACAATAACAAATTGATTAGAAGATAAAGAAAAAGTTTGAAGATGCTGCCTAATTCTAACTTTTGATTTGATCAGAAAAATTAATCAATCAACTAACAAAAAAGGAGAAAGTGATTTAAAATGGTAAATAAGATTTGCTTAGACACAAGCATAATTATCGACGGGAAGATAACAGAGCTCGTCGAAAAAGGTTTGATCAAGGATACGGAACTAATCGTTCCCCTTGCTGTTCTTGACGAACTTCAGGCTCAGGCTTCGAAGGGAAGGGAGCACGGATTTGTCGGTCTCGAGGAATTGAAAAAGATTCGCGCGATGGCTGACGACAAGAAAATAAAAATAAGGTGCACCGGCGAGCGTCCGAACATGGACGACATAAGGCTCGCGAAATCAGGAAGTATAGACGCAATTATTCGCGATGTCGCGAAGAATGAAAATGCTATTCTCTACACCGCGGACTACGTGCAGGCCCTCGTGGGCGACGCCGAAGGAGTGAAAGTAAAACACATCGCGGCTGAAATAAAAACTTCCGGACTCGGATTCGAAAAATATTTTGATGAAAATACGTTGTCGCTCCATCTCAAGGAAGGAGTAGTTCCTCAGGCGAAAAGAGGGAAGCCTGGAAAATTCGAACTTACGAAATTGTCGGACAAGCCGGTCACGGACAAGGAGATCGAGGAAATAATCAAGGAAATTTCCGAGGCGACTAGGATAAGCGACGAAGGATATGTCGAAATAAACAGGGCCGGCGCGCTAGTCATACAGCTCGGGAATTACAGGATCGCCATCGCGCGTCCTCCGTTTTCCGATGCACCCGAAGTAACGATAGTCCGTCCTATCGTAAAGCTAACATTGGAAGACTACAGGCCTTCCGAAAAATTGATGCAGAGACTTTCCGAAAAGGCGGAAGGAATTCTGATCGCGGGCCCTCCTGGGAGCGGTAAGTCCACTCTCGCGAGCTCGCTTGCCGAATTCTACATGAAGAAAGGAAAAATCGTGAAGACGCTCGAGTCTCCGAAAGATTTGCAGGTCGGTCCTGAAATCACGCAGTACGGTCCGCTCGAGGGAGATTTCGAAAAGACTTCGGACATACTCCTGCTCGTCAGGCCGGACTATTCGATTTACGACGAGATTAGAAAGACTCGCGATTTCGAAGTATTCGCCGACATGAGGCTCGCTGGAATCGGAATGGTCGGAGTAGTTCACGCTAGCAAGCCGGTAGACGCGGTTCAGAGATTCATGTCGAGGATGGAACTCGGAATGATTCCTCACGTGATTGACACTGTCATCTTCGTTAAGGACGGAGAGGTGAAAAAAGTTCTCGATCTCTCGTTGACTGTTAAGGTCCCGACAGGAATGACCGAGGCTGATCTATCGAGGCCAGTCGTGGAAATAAAGGATTTCGAAACAGGAAATCTTGATTACGAAATCTACACGTTCGGTGAAGAGAACATAATAGTTCCCGTCACAGAAACTTCGAAAAGGATTCCTGGAATCCAGAAGCTTGCGTCGGAAAGGATTCTTCAGGACATAAGGAAATTCGATCCGTATGCCGAAGTCGAAGTCGTGTCGAACGACAAGGTCGTCGTGAAAGTCGACAACGACGTGATCGCAAGATTGATCGGCAAGGAGGGTTCGATGATAAAGTCCATCGAGGAGAAGCTCGGCGTGCACATAGACGTCGAGCCGAAGGTCCCTTCCCTCGGAAAGGAAATTAATTTCGGAGTGAGGGAGACCGGAAACAGCATCGAACTGGACTTCGACAAAAAGTTCATCGGCAAGACCGCAAGCATGTACGTCGAGGAAGAATTCGTATTCTCGGCCACGATCGGAAAGAAGGCCAACATAAAAGTCGCAAAAGATTCCGACATCGGAAGCAAGCTGCTGCGTGGACTGGTCGGCAAGAAAAAAATAAGGATACTGACCGAATAAATTTCAGACGAAATAGTTCATGAGGTCCATGTCGAGATTGTTTAGGACTTTCGTGCCGACGCTCGCCGCGCCCATCATGCTGTTCAAAAACAGATCGGATTTAGACGAAATGATCTTGTAAAAGAACAGGCCTCTATTTATCGGATTTGCAAGAACCGATTTCCACTTGTCGTCGTACGACTCTTTCAGAAATTGTCCGTCGAATCTCTTGTATTCTATCGCGTCAAGCGCAGCTCTCGCGCAGAATTTCGATCCTATCAGCCCGTAGATTATTCCTCCGCCAGAATACGGCTTGACTTGGCACGCTGCGTCCCCAACAACCAATACCCTGTCAGCAGAAGTTCTGTTCATCAGTCCGAATCTTATTATTCCGCCGACATCGGGTCTCTCGACTCTGCCGATTCTCATTTTTAAAAATTCCTCGTAATACTTGTTCGCGTTCGGATTTGTGGCGAGTCCTATTCGTGCTACGTTGTTGTTTTCAGGAACGACCCACGCGAAAAATTTCGGGCAAAACTTTGATCCTATCCAGAGTTCGACGTCGTTGAAATTTCCCTTCGCCGTAGTCTGCACGCCGATCAGAAAACTTTTCGGATAATCAAGTCCAGCCTGCTTTCCTACGGAAGAATTTGCTCCGTCGGCGCCGATTAAAATTTTAGCCTTGTAAGTTTTCTTGTCAGTCTTGATTTTCACGCAGTTGCGCAGGTTCTTGTAAGCGAGAAATCTTTCGCCCGTCGACGTCTTTACTCCCGCTTTTACTGCGGAATTGAAAAGAAATTTGTCCAATCCAGGCCTGTTGAGAAGGTACACTGGATTTTTTGATTTTAATACGAATCCGTTTCCGTTCGGCGGAAAAAACTTCGCCTTGCCGACAGTGTTGATGATAAGTTCGCTCGGAAGATTTGGCACGAGCTCCTTTATTCTCCAGCTCACAAGCCCGGTGCATTTGCAGGGCCGCCCGATTTCGGAATTCTCTTCGACGAGAACTACGTCCTTCCCCTCTTTCGCTATCAGCTCGGCTGTCTTCGACCCGGTGACGCTTCCTCCCACTACGAACACATCGAGGATTTTTTCAGCCATCAAAATCAGCAGCTTAGGATCCGAAAGTTCTTTTCTGGTCTGCAAACCATTTCAATGCTTTCTTGAATTCTCTCTTCGAGAAGTCGGGCCACAGTGTTTTGGTGATGTACAGCTCTGCGTATGCGGCCTGCCACAAAAGGAAATTCGAGAGCCTCGACCTTCCGCCCGTCCTGATTACCAGGTCGATCGGGACCGGCACCAAGAGATTTTTTTCCACGTCTTTCTGCGTGATTTCGATTCCCGAATTCGCGGCTTTCTTCATGATATTCTTGAAAGCGTTCACGATTTCGTATTTCGCGCTGTACGAGACGAGTATGTTTATAACTTTTTTCTGGAACTTCGCGGTCTTCCTCATCAGTCTTCCCATTATTGCGAGCAGTTTGGGAGGAAGTTTCTCCAAGTCTCCTACGAATTTGACTTTGACCTGATATTTCTCGAGCATGTTGAATTTTTCGCTTTCCCATTTCTCGAGCGTCTCGTAATAAATGTCCATGAATTCCTTGACTTCTTTCTTCGGCCTGTTCCAGTTCTCTTCCGAGAAACTGTAAATAGAGATTTGCGGTATTCCAAGTTCGATGCACCAGTCCAGAAACTTCTCGACGTTCACCGCCCCGAACCTGTGACCTTCCCATGGAGACATGCCGTGCTCGATTCCCCATCTCCTGTTCCCGTCGATGACTAACGCAAGATGGTTCGGCAATGTCGATGTATTCTGTCTCATTTTGCTTACCTTAGATTCTAATTAATCTTGACTTAGTTAAAGCTTTTAATCTTTTGCTTTTAAGCATTATGAAACTGTTTTCAATCCTGCACCCGACGTTGTTCGTGTATATTCCCGGCTCGATCGTGAAAGCCATGTTCGGCTGGAACGTGTAATTCAGTATTTTCTCCAGTTTTTTCCGTTTCTTTTTGCTGAGTTTGTTTTTCATGGCTATCAGTTTTCTCGACACGCCGATTACCTTCGGGCTGTCGTGTACTTTTTTTCCGAGACCATGGCCGAGAGAATGTTTCATCTTGAACCCTTTCTCGCGCAGAAAATCGTCGGTCATCTTGTGCAGCGTCCAGCACTTCGTTCCAGCTTTCGCGTTTTTCACCGCCAGGTTGTAGGCGTCTATTGTTGTCCCGACGATTTTCATTTCTTTTCCGGTGATCTTTCCCTTGACGAAAGGGACTGTCACGTCCGTCTTGTATCCTTTGTAAGAGGCTCCGAAGTCGATGTATCCGGCGCCTTTGATCACGTTGTTCGTAGCATGTGGCTTGGGGTGCACCATCGACGATCTTTTTCCGCAGGCCACCAGCGTATGGAAAGACAGCGTGGCTCCCTGCGAATTTATTTTCTTGCCGACTCTTCTTGCCAGCTCCTGCTCGGTTATTTCCTTTTCTTTCAGTGATTTTTCGATAAGCGGAATGCATGAATTGCTGATTGACGCTGATTTTTTCAGAAGCCTTATTTCGTTCTCGGTTTTTATCAGTCCCATAGAAGTAATTTCGCGACGGAGTAAATTAATTAATCTTAAAACGAATATTTCTTAATGGAACCCGTCAAGCCGATCAACTATAATATTGTTTTCGAACCCGACCTCCAGAAATTCGAGTTTACCGGGAGGGAAAAAATACTCGTAGAGATCGGTAAGCCTACCAAAAAATTGGTTTTGAATTCTGCAGATATCCGAATAACGGGCTGCAATATTAAAATGGGAAGCAAAATCCTGAAAGCAAAGGTCAAAATGAATTCTGTGGACCAAGAAGTAGAACTGGTTTCGCCAAGTTTGCTGAAAGGAAAAGCTGAGATTTTTTTGGAATTCGACGGAACCATCAATGGCAAGTTGTCTGGATTTTATAGGAGCAGGTACGAAGGTCCCGACGGAAAGCCAAAATTTTTGGCAACCACCCATTTTGAGCCAGCTGACGCTCGGAGGATGTTTCCCTGCTGGGACGATCCCGGAAAAAAGGCGACCTTCGACATATCGGTCGTTATCGCCAAAAATTTGGACGCGATCTCGAACATGCCGGTCTTGGAAGAGAAAATTAGTGGCAAAAAAAAGATGGTCGTCTTTGACACTACTCCGGTGATGTCAACCTATTTAGTCTATTTAGGAGTTGGGGAGTTCGAATCTATCCAAGACAATTTGAGAAAAATAAAGATCAGAGTCGTGACTGTTCCTGGAAAAAAGAATCTTGGAGAGCTTGCGTTGAGTTATTGCAAGAAATTTTTGGATTTTTACGAAAATTATTTCGGAGTAAAATACCCGTTGCCGAAGCTTGACTTGATTGCGTTGCCTGATTTCCATGCGGCTGCGATGGAGAACTGGGGAGCGATAACTTTCAGGGAAACAAGTCTGCTATACGACAAAAAGAATTCGTCAATCGGAACGATGCAGCACATCGCGGAGACTGTTTCCCATGAGCTCGTCCATCAGTGGTTCGGTAACTTGGTAACGATGAAATGGTGGAACGACCTCTGGCTCAATGAAAGTTTTGCGACGTTCATGGCCAACAAGGCCGTCGATAAATTTTATCCGAAATGGGACTACTGGAGCCAGTTTCTTAGTACAGATACGGCCGATGCCATGAGTCTTGATTCCTTGACCACGTCGCATCCGATAGAGATGAAGGTGAAAACTCCTTCGGATGCGGAACAGATGTTCGACGAAATAAGCTATCAGAAGGGAGGCAACATTCTAAGAATGATCGAGAATTATTTGGGAGAAGACGCCTTCCAAAAAGGATTGCAGTATTACATATCCAAGCATCTTTACGGGAATGCCACAACTAAAGACCTGTGGCGGGCATTCGAAAAAGTTTCCAACAAGCCGATAGTAGAAATGATGACCGGAAAGCATGGATGGATAAGTCATGTAGGTTATCCGCTGATAGAAGTAGAACTTGACAATTCTAAAATAAAATTATCCCAAAAAAGATTTTTGCTCGACCAGTCCGCCGGACAAAATAAATCTTCGTGGATGATCCCCCTGTCGATCGAAACCAATTCTGGAAATAAGATGGAATTGATGTCAAGCAGCGAAATGAAAATAGAATTGGGAAATGACCGCTGGATAAAACTGAATTCTGGACATTACGGATTTTACAGAGTTCAATATCCCAGACAACTTATTGATAGTTTCAAGAACCTGGTGAGAGAAAAGAAACTAATCAATGTAGACAGATGGGGAATCGAAAGCGACCTTTTTGCTACGGTTGTTGCCGGAAAGAAGTCAATTAAGGAATATTTCGAATTTATCAAATCCTACTCGAACGAGGAAGACTACCTTGTTCTTTCGGACATAGAGTCCACTTTGCATTCCATCGATCTTTTGTCCTCTCAAGAAACTTTTTGGCCGGAAATAAAGGAGCAGAATAAAATCTTTTACAGAAAAATTTTGGACAAACTTGGTTGGGAGCCGAAGAAAGGCGAGAAACATACCGATCCGTTTTTGAGATCGAGCACGCTGCTTTTCTTGGGACGGAACGATGACGAAGATGTTTTGAGGACTGCAAAAGAAAAATTTGATTTGTTCTTGAAAGACCGCAATTCTCTCCATCCAAATTTGAGGAATGTCGTTTTTGGGTTGGTCGCCTGGCAGGGTGACGAGAAGACGTACGATCTTTTGCTAAAACTTTATAGGAATGAAAAAAATCCGGAAGAAAAAAGGAGGCTGCTTATCTCGCTCGGAAGTTTCAAGGATCAAAATCTCTTGCTAAGAACTTTGGACTATTCTCTCTCTTCAGAAGTCAGATCTCAGGACACATTTTTCCCAGTAATCGTTGTCGCAGGTAACCCGTATGGCAGGAATATAATTTGGCCTTGGGTGAAAAGAAATTGGAAACATTTGAGGAAGACATTCGTGATGTCGTCTGTTGCTCTGCTCGGAAGGATTGTAGAAACGTTGTCAGTCATCGCGGACGCGAGAAAGGAAAGTGAGATGAGAGAATTCTTTGAAAGGAATCCGGCCAAAGGCACGGAGATGACGATAAACCAGACGCTCGAGAGGCTGCGAATAAATTCGAATTTCTTAGAGAGAATGAGAAGCGTGTATGGAAAGCGGTAAAGCTATATTAAAACAAACAGCTGAATATCGATTTGTCAAGACGGGCCCGTAGCTCAACTTGGATAGATGCGAAATAATTCGCAGTCCAAAGCATCTCCGTCCTAAGGAGGGGGTTGAGGGTTCAAATCCCTCCGGGCTCACTCAAATTTCGAGCAATTTTACTCAAGGATTTAAGCTCAATTGTTAATTGATTACGCATGCCAATGTTACATGGTAAACCTACAAAAGAAAATTCTAAAGGAGAGATTTATAGCTTTACTGGCGCGTTCTTAAAAAGCGGTATTAATACAGTTGGCGATTTGTTGACAATTTTTGATAAAGATGCAATAGCTAAATTATATGATGTTATACCTAATGCTGTATCTGTTTTTGATATAGAATCTGCCAATAAAAAAATTGATGACGTATCTGGAGGTTCTCATATACCATATGAGATACTATGCCCTGATGCAACCGACGAAGCTAGAAAATTGGCACTGAAATACGGCGTTACTATAACCACCCCACGAGAACCTAGATTCCTTTAGAAATAAATTTTTAGTGAATTTTTCCCCTCAGCACTAAGGTCGTACTCATCCTTGCGTCATTCCGCCCTTCATTCGTCATTGGTTTGGAATTTTTTTTGTCCAATTTTTTATTTTTTGCGAATTTTCTCGGTTAGAGAAACATTATTTTATAGGAAGCTCAAATACTTTAAAGGAGATTGCGGATGAAAGTAAGGTTCGATTATCGTTGCCTTTTGATTTTCTTGGGGCTTGTCTCGTTCTCGGTTTTCGTCTCGTTCGTAATCGGCGGCTCGTTTAACGTTACGTCCGACACAACTTCCATAGGATCGCAGGTGACCAACCAGATGGTCAATCTCACTGTATCTAATATAGCTGTTGACGGCGCCAACATCTCGCAGGTCAACATAACTCTTCCTTACGGCTTCTCCTTTGTCACGCTTTCAAACTGGACCAACATAACTTCGACGCGTGTAACATTTTTGAGCAACGCTACGACATTGATGTGGAACATATCGAACAACTTGAGTTTCATAAATAGCAGCGCGTTTTTCGCGTTCAACTTCACGACCACGTACCTGATGGGAACATTCAACTTCACGGTATGGACGAACGATACGAGTGCGGTCGTCAATTCGACAAACGTTAGCATAACGATGTCTCCGAGCAAGTCGGCTGCGCTGAACAAGAGCTTCGGCGCTGTTCCAGGATCCATTTTTGTTAATTGGACAATCAGCCCGACGCAGTACCAGCAGAATCTGACCATAGTTGTCAACTCTTCGGGCAATTTTAACACAGAAGCAAACATTTCAGTTTTGAACAGCACTTCCTCATCATCTCTGCTTGCGAATTATTCTCAGACAGCGACCGGAGAATGTGGTTCTATAGAGTTTTGGATTTCAAACGGAACAAGCAGCGTGCCTTACGCGAGCGGATTGAAATTCGGATCCGGACTCAACAATACTAATGTAACTCTTCTCTTGCCTATGGCGACATACGGAACATGCAATCCGGGAAGATGGTATACGCCTACATTCACGTTGGCAAACGCGACTTCGCTCGCGGAAAATCTGAACGTGACGGTGACTCTCGATATTCCGATATCTAAAAACAACACGTTGAACCAGACGACCGGAGTCGGAACTTTCAACGGTACGTTCGTATCGAACACATCTTACTACCACGAATATTACTTTTTCATCAACGACACTCTCGGAATTCTGAACGCGACCGGAGTGATGATAAACATGAGCGGATGGGATGCGTCGCAGGACGTAGATGTATTTCTGTTCGACAATTCGAGCAACCTCCTCGCAAAATCGATAAACAAGAACCAGACGAGCGAATCTCTTTCGTTCAATTATTTCCCGGTTGACTATTCGACATACAACCTCGCTTACAAGATAAGGGTTCTTGGCAACAGCACGACAACGACGACTGCGTACAACGGAGCGATCTATTACACGACGTTGAACATAACAAATGCGAGCAGCGGAAACTTGAGAGTCAACTATCTTGATTTTGCTTTGTTGAATGTTTCAGGAAACGGAACTGCGAACGTCACTTTGAACAACGCCGGTAACATAACTTTGGAAAATATTGTCGAATCGAAATCGTTGTACTGGTACGCCATGTTCACGGGAACTGTCGGCGCAAACTTCAGTTTCTTGGTGCCCGATTCGTCGATAGCGAACAAAGTCAGAGTAGAAGTTAATTGGACAGGCGCTACAAATTATTCGCTCAACTTGTACAGGCCTAACACGACGCTTGTCGGTACTTCGGCCAACAAATATATTTTGGCGAACGCGACGGGCGCTGTTCACGAAGAGTACAACGAGACGACTTTCATAGGAGCTTCTCCAGAGATTTGGACTCTCGAAGTAAGAAACAATTCCTTGACGCAAGGAAACTTCAACGCCACGGTTAAAATCTACCAGACTCCGTCGAGATGGTTTGTCACAAATTACACGAACGTTTCGCTCAGCGGAATTACAGGAATTGCGAACAACTCTTACACGTTCCAGATCAACATGACGGTCCCCAACAATTCGATCGACGGAAGTTACGCCGGTAAGATTTCTTATACGGACAAGAACGGCGCGGGCATTGACATTCCTGTTAGGTTCAACGTGACGACTCCGATGATGCTCGTCAACTCGTCTTACATGCAATTGTACGGAAGGATAGACGAGAACTACGGAGCAACTCTCGTGAAGAACGGAACGATATTCGTATCGAACAACGGCAGCCAGATATTGCAGGCGGTCGTAAGCTCCTCGACTTACTTGTCGTGCATATCGGGCGCATGCACGAGCGTGATGCAGCCGGCATTGAACGTGACGAATCACGAGCTGAGAATAGACAGGCAAAATAATTTCACAATTTTGTACAACATAACATTCAACGCGTCGATACCAACCGGAGTTTACGAGGGCTGGGTCTTCATCAATGCTACGAACAACACGTTTCAGGCGAGCTCTCATCCGAACTCAACAGTCAACGTTACCGTGAGATTGAATCTTACAAACTATCTGCAGGTGAACGTGGTTGAGTACGAGGACGATTTCGCGCCCAACACTCTGCCGCATATTGTAGGAAACACGTCGGACATAAACAGGAACATGACGGTCAAGGTTGATCTTTATTTCCTCAACGGTACTTTGATAAACGACGTGAACAATCTTCCGTTCGCGATGTCCGTCAACACAAGCAACTTCACTTCAGTCTGGCTGCAGGAAGGGAACATCACGGATTCGACTGGAAGGTTCCCGACAACAGGAAGCCTTTCGAGCATAACTAACGCGAGCCTGGACGGGACCGGAATATTTTTGAGATCGACCGCTCCTGCGTGGGGAGGGCAGAATCATTATTACATTAACGCGACGGTTCCGTCTTCGACACCTGGAGGACAGTACGATGTGTTCGTCGCAGTCAACATAAGTTCGAACCCGTACATGAACGGGTCTTTCACTGGAGTCGGCCACAACAGGACGCTGTTCATCAACAACACGGGATACTACGTCCAGACGAACACTTCGACGTCGCAGACGCTCGACACGAGCACGACATCTTTCAAGTTTTACACGAACATAACTAACTTCGGAATGCTGACGGCTGCGCAGGTTGCCCAGGCCTCGCCAAATCCAGCAATAACTTTGAGCGAGAGCTGCGCTGGCTGGACTGTTTCCGATATAGTGAAAAGCGTGAGCTGCCCCGCTGATTGGACTTTCAACACTTCTGGAGGAATAACTGCATCACCGGCATTCAACGGGACGTGCATTGTTTATTGGACTGTCAGCAATTCGACCAAGACGACGACCGACGCGTGCAGCGGAACAATTTTCGGAAGGCCTTCGAGGCAGTGGTTCAACAACCTCTCGCTCTCGGTTGGAATTACCGGAACTTCGGAAAGCTCGACTGCGTCTTCTAGTTCGTCATCGTCATCATCTTCGTCCAGCTCGTCAAGTTCCTCGTCAACATCGACGTACACCGCTCCTACTTATCTCGACATCACAAGTTATCAGACCGTCGTCAACGTGATGCAGGGGGAATCAAATACGAGCAGCGTGACGGTCAAGAATGTGAACACTTCAATCAGCCAGGATGTGACACTGACGGTTGACACTATAACTTCGAGCTGGGTGTCTGTTACGCCGTCCGCCGCAACTTCAATCGCGGCATCTTCCACAAAAGATTATTCCGTGAAGTTCACTGTTCCCGCAGACGCAGAAGTGAAAGATCATTCCGGAAATTTCAAGGCGACAAGCTCGCAAGGTTCGGCATCAAAATCTTTCAGTCTAAGAGTTTTGCCTGCGCCCGCGACGCAGCAGTCGATAAGTTCGACGTTCTCGACAACAATAAAGCCGAACTTCATAAAACTGTGGGAGGAATTCAACTCGACAAAGGCGTCCGGCGTGAATGTCAGTCTCGCAGAGATTACTTTCAACGAATTGAAATCGAAAGTCGATCAGGTCGAATCTTATTTGAAGGAGGGGACCGCTGAAGGATATTTCAATGCGCAGCAGCTTTTCACTCCGATAAACAATCTTATTGATTTGACGAAGAGCCAGCTCAAGGAAGCTAGGGAGAAGAACCAGCTTTCGTTCGGCAGCCTGCTGACGTACGTTGCAATAGGAGGCGGAGTAGGAATCGCAGCATTCCTGGCATATCTCTTGTGGCCGACTAAAGGAGGAATAGCGAAACCGAATATTCCGAAACCTTCGCTGTCGCCCGACCAGAAGGAAGCTTTGGAAAAGAAGTTCGGAGAACTGAAGGACAGGTTTACAAAGAAGAAGCCGAAGCAGTTCTACGAGTACAAGTCTCCGGAATAAATTTTCAAAAAATTATTTTTTACATGTGCAGAAATTACACACTTCGGAATTTTCATCCATGAATTTTTCTTCTCGCAAAAGTTTGCACAGAACTGAAATGTCAATGAACCTTATCGTGCCGCTCGACACCCTGCTCGAGACGTCCTCGATAAATTCGTTCACTTTTTTATTTTTCTGCAGGAATTTCACTTTCGCCCCGCGCATCTCGCGCTTGTAGTAAGAAATGGCGGGCTGCGTTGTCTTCATCCTTTTCGCTATATCTGCCTGCGTCATCCCGTGCTTATCGAGAAGGTTTCTTGCAATCATTGCTTTTATCGCGGGCATGAAGTCCGAGATGACAACCTCGCAGTATGTTCGCATACAGAAAATTATTTGGGCACTGAATACTTAAATAACATGGTTATTAAAAATCAGGATTTCTTTTTAAACCTCTCGAGCGTCCGTATCTGCTGGTCCATGTTGGAAATCTTTAATTTCAATTCTTCCTTGTCGAAGGAGTCCCTCGTGAATTTCATTTTATTTTTCAGGTCGGAAATTTTGTCCTTCAACTTTTCGATTTCCAAATCTATGTCCTGCATTTTTGTCTGAGCTCCCAAAAAATTATTAGACTACGAACCTGTCGGTTTTCTTCATCTGCTCGATGAACAGCTGGTAGACCGGATGCATTATCTTTGTCTTGAATTCGTTCTCGAGCACCCCTATCTGGTCGAAGTTCTGCGCGAAGATGACTTTTTTAATCAGGCTCTTCCCGTCCATCCCGATCACCTCGACTGAGCGCAGGCTGCTTGCCGCGTATCTGGAGGAAACGAGCGAAAGGATCTTGTCTATGTTGCTGATTATCGCCGCCTTGTGGCCGTCGAGAAATTTCGCCTGCTTCATCGAGTCCGCCAGGTCGCGCTTCATCGGAGTCAGCCACATCTCAAGTTGCTTGTCGCGCGTTCGCAAAATCATATTGTCTCCGAAATTCAGCTGGTATCTTCTGGTATCGAACAATTCTTGAGTGGCGACGCACAGTCCTACAGGAGTTATGTCGCTCAGTGTGACTGTCATATAATCTATGTATATATTGATAGCAAAACAATTTACCTTTTGCTGAGAGTGATTATCATAAGGTCGATGACATATGCCGATAAGACAACCTATAGTCTCAGTCCTTGGCCACGTTGACCACGGAAAAACTTCCCTGCTTGATTCCATACGCGGCACGACTGTGAACATCGGCGAGCCCGGTCAGATCACGCAGCACATCGGAGCGTCGCAGGTTCCTAAGGACGTCATACAAAAACTTGCAGGAGATCTTCTGGAAAAATTCAAGATAGACATTGTGATTCCTGGACTTCTTTTCATCGACACACCCGGACACGAGGCGTTCACCACTTTGCGAAAGCGCGGTGGAAGCGCGGCCGACCTTGCTATTCTGGTCATAGACATCAACGAGGGGTTCCAGCAGCAGACGGAAGAGTCGGTCGAGCTTCTCAAGCAGTTCAAAGTTCCTTTCATTGTTGCTGCCACGAAAATCGACAGGGTCGCTGGATGGTTTCCGAATCCCAAAAAATCTTTTCTCGAGACGATAAAGAAGCAGAGGGACGACGTTGTGGAGGATTTTGAAAACAAATTGTACAGGCTTGTGGCGCAGCTCAGCGAGAAGGGATTCGATTCCGAGAGATTCGACAGGGTGAGCGATTTCACAAAGCAGATCGCGATTGTCCCATGCTCCGGAAAAACAGGAGAAGGGATTCCTGAAATTCTTTTGATGCTCTCCGGTTTGTCGCAGCAGTTCCTCAAGGGCAAGCTCGAGCTTTCGGACATCGTTCGCGGGTCGGTCCTCGAAGTGAAAAATGTCAAGGGGCTCGGAACAACTATCGACGTGATTCTTTATGACGGAATCTTGCACAAGGGAGACTACCTTGTCATAGGCGGACCCAAAATAATTGCAACAAAAATCAGATCATTGCTTGTCCCGCGTCCGATGCAGGAATTGAGGGTCGAGAAACAATTTGTTCAGATTGAAAGCATCTCGGCCGCATCCGGAATAAAAATCGTGGCAATTGGATTGGATGAAGTTATTGCAGGCTCTCCGTTGGTTGCTGTGAGGAACGAATCTGAAGTGGAGAGCGCCAAATCGATTGCACAAAAGGAAGTCGAGCAGATAAGTTACGTCAAGCAGGAAGACGGAATTACCGTCAAGGCCGACACGTTGGGCAGTCTCGAGGCGATGATAAGGCTGCTCACGCAAAATAGCATCCAAATCGCGAAGGCCGAAGTCGGAAACATAAACAGGCAGGACGTCATAGAAGCCCAGAGTGTGCACGACAGGTTCAACCGCGTAATTTTTTCTTTCAACCAGAAGGTTCCTGAAGATGTCGGCGGCTTTGCGAAGGACGTCGGAGTGAGAATTTTCGAGAGCAACATAATTTACAGGATAGTCCAGGAATATCTCGAGTGGAAGGAAAAGGAGAAGGAGCTCGAGATAAAGAGCAAGTTGGAGAATGTTGCAAGGCCGTGTGAGATAAAAATTTTGAGGGGAATGGTCTTCAGGCAATCCAATCCGGCCGTGTTCGGCGTGGAAGTTTTGCGAGGCATTTTGAAGTCTGGCGCGCTGATGAGGAAGGAAAGCAAAAACATAGACCGCGTCAAGGAGATACAGAAAGAGGGACGCGCCGTCTCCGAAGCCAAGAAGGGGGACAAGGTTGCGGTGAGCATGGAGAATGCGACCATTGGCAGGCAGATAAACGAGGGAGAAATTTTGCGCTCGGCAATTTCGGATAATGACATGCAGGTTCTCAGGGAGCTTTCTGAATATTTGTCGGAAGATGAAAAGGAATTGCTTGTTTAGAAAAAAATAATTTAATCGGATTCAGTCGACAATTCTTTTGATACAGTCTTTGCAACATTACTGGTGCCTGTAATTGCTCTTTCTTTGTCCTTTGCCGCGGTTCTCAGATTTTCAATGACTGCCGGCTTGACGTTCTTTGTGGATATCTTCAAAATTTTCTCAACTTGTTCTGCTGAAAGCCCTGTTCTTTTTGCGATTTGAGAAATTATTTCCTTTCTGTCAGTCTGCGAAATTTTGAATTCGTGTTCGCGATTGCCGATTTTCACTTTGACTTTAGATGCACTGTTTTCGATTTCAACGTCGATTTTACTCTCCTCTTCCTTTTCTAATAATTTCTCAAGGAGCCTGTTCGCATTTTTAGCTAGCTGGGTTGCTGATGTTGCTTGGCCGTATGCTTTGCCGAAATCGGTGTTGTTGAAAGCTGTCTGCGAGTTGTTGAGGTGTATGTTTGCCTGTTTGAGCAAAACGTTGACGCCGTTTATATTGATCTCAGTCGCATTTACACTGGCCAACTTTTCATTTACATCTGCAATTTCTTCGATTGCATTCTGGATTTTTTCCAATGCCTTGTCCGATTTCAGCTCGAAAAGTTTCTGTCTTATCTCTTCCTTCTTGATTTCGTTGTCGGCTTCCGTGTCGTTAAATCCGCGAACCTGTTTTATTTTCGCCCTGAGTTCTTCTTTTTTATCGCTGATCTTTACCTTTATCTCGGATGTCTTGTTTTGTATAATCTCCAATATTTTGTCAAGAGTTTCCTGCTGTTCTGCAGTCAGGTTTCGCGCAAAAATTCTGATTTTCAGCTCGTTGTTTATCTTGTCAACTTCATCTTCATGTTCCTCGATTTCCTTCTCCAGTTCAATCTCGTTTTCAATTTCAATTGTCTCATTTTCTGAAGACACAGAAGCTATTGCAGCTTTCGCAGTTTCAAGGCTGTCGAGATATTC
Source organism: uncultured archaeon (assembly GCA_964539655.1). Taxonomy (GTDB): domain Archaea; phylum Aenigmatarchaeota; class Aenigmatarchaeia; order CG10238-14; family SCSR01; genus CAZIJH01. The sequence goes on from CAZIJH010000005.1 coordinate 70,851, forward strand.
TTTTTGGGATACAGAAGCCGCGTCAGCTTTGTTTTTCAAAACCATCTCCCTTACTTCCAAAAGTCTTTTCTTCGCAATTTCCAAACCTAGTTTCGCCTTTGCTTTCTGCTCAAATGTGAAAATCATTCTCAATTTCGACCAAGCGACATCCAACCCGTACAAAGGATGGTCCGGAGTTATTCCTGCATTGAGATTGGCATCGTCTGTTATCTGACTCTCGTCCGTGACATCGGAATTTTTCAATGACTGCGCGAATGTTGCGGATGAAAGGAACAAAATTGAAACGATGAAAGTTGATATCATTCCAAGACGGCTTGACATATATCTTATTTCTCAAGGGTACTATTTATTGGCTTCCCTTATTTAGGTCTGATGCCCTTCAATAATCCTAGCTCGGTGCCGTCGAGAAGGAATACTATGGAATTTTTCATGTTGAAAATTCTGTGATTCGAAAGGATCCCTTCAAAATCTTCGTTGTCCATTTTGTTTACAGTCGCTGACCCCAGAAGGCGATTGAAAGCTGGGACGATAATCAGGTTCAATTTTCCCGTGCTTTTTATTTTGTATTTTTTGGTCACGAGCTTCGCATTCATGTTTCCCTTTATCCACACCTGTTCGATGTTCCTGTATCCGAAGTCGTCCCTGAATTCTATTCCGGGCTGAAGGTGGCCCATGAAAAGGTAGTCGCATTCTATCAGCTCTTTTGCGGGCCATCCGTGTCCGTGAAAGAATCCATATTTTCCAATCCTTGTTCCTTGTGATCCGTAAACTTCAACGTCTTTTGGAATTATTCCTTCCAAATCGGTGTCGTGATTCCCTTTCACGAAAACTATTTTTATTTTTTTCTTTGAAAGGTGCTCGAAAAATCTCGGAAGTTGTCGCGTCTCGCGCAGGCTTATTCCCGGAACTTTGTGTTTCAGGTCGCCGAGTATTACCAAAGTTTTCGCCCTAGTCGTTTTGATCAGATGGTCGAGCGTTTTCAAAAATTTGTCGACCTGCGGCTGGATGAAAATTCCTTTCTTGTACAGTTCGTGTTCCAGTCCTATCTGCACGTCCGCAATCACGAGGATTTTCTCTTCGGATATGAACGCTGCCGGATAATCAGTTACGAATCTTATAGACATTACAAAATATTGATTGGCCGACTAGAATAAATCTATACTGCGATCACTCTTGTGAAGCCGTCTTTTTCTTTCTCTCTTTCAAGCCTGTAAAGGTTTCCAGTCACGGCGTTCTCCAATTTTTCGTCATGAGTGATAAGGAAGACCTGGTCTACAAAATTTCCAATCCTTTCGCTGAGCGTGGCCGCGAGATCCTCGACAGCCTTCGCGTCGAGATTGTGGGTCGGTTCGTCGAGCACGAGCCATTTCAACTGCGGCGCAAGCACGAGCGCGAATGCTATTCTCAGCGTCAACGCGGCGATGCTCCTTTCTCCGCCGGATGCGAACCCTTCGACGTTCGACCACTTTCCGGATTTTTCCAAAAGCTGCAGTACGTAGTCGTTTTCCTCGATCGCCAGTTTTGCCCCGCTGAAGTCCTGGTAAGGATAAAGATTCTGCCAGAGCTCGTTCATCGCAAAGTTGACGGACGTGACGAATTCTTTTCTCAATTCGACCTGTGTCTGCTCAAGCGAGCGTTCGAAAATTTTCAATTCATGTACGAGTTTGTCAAGTTTGCTAATTTCTTCCTTTTCCTTCGCTGCTGTGTCGTATGTGTGCTCGAAATCTTTCATCCTTATCTCTTTTTCTTTCACGATCTGCTCGATTGATTTTATTTTCATTTCAGTCTCTTTCTCTTTTGAGATGAGAGCTCTCAACGAGATTTCAATCGTGGATGTGTCGACGCCTAATAGGGATTTTTGGAATTCGGACAGCCGGGCTTCCAGATCAGTGCGTTTTATCATGAGCGTTTCTATCTTTGTCTTCTTGTCCTGATAGTCGCGAAGATACATGGCAAGCATCTCGTATCTCTGCCTTTTGTCGGACATGTCTCGCAACTTCAATTGGAAATTCTCTATCTCCGTCTTGTTTGACTGCAGTGCAAATTTCAGTTTTTCGGAATCCTCATTCAAAACTATGAAAATGTTTTTCGAATTTTCGAAGTCCGTCTTGACTTTGTCCAAATCTTTTACCTCTTCCAGCATCTGTTCCAACTTTTCTATCGATTCTTCCAGGTCTGTGATGTCCTGCTCCGAAATCTCCCTTTTATTTTCCCAGTTAGATATTTTTTCTCTCAACGAGTCTATCTGGAAAGCCTTCTGCTTGATAAGAATTATTTTCTTCTCCTCTGTCAGCTTCGATTCGCACAGCGGGCATTTTCCTTCTATTGATGAAAGCTGGTCCAAAATTTCCTGAAGTTCCCTTATCTTTATCTTCATCGCTTCGATTTCGCCGACAAACTTTTCCAGTTCGCGTCTTTTCGATTCGAGTTCGCTCTCGAGATTTTTGTCAACAAGTTTTTTGTTTTTGTCCAGGTTTTTCTTTATCTCCAATTTTTTCTGCAGTTCCGATTCAAGTATGTCCAATTTTTCCTTTTTGATGAATTCAACTTCTGCTTTGGATTTTGCAAATCTTTCCTGTGATCTTTCGTACTCTTTCATTTTATCTTTCAGTATCTCGTCGAGCTCGCCGATGTACCTGACGAATTCCCTAAGATTTTTTTCTATCGAATCCTTGTCCACATCTTTAAGATTTTTTTCTATTTCTTGCAGAGACCTGTAGGTTTCTTCTATCAGGAGATTGACTCCGCTTTCCTCTCTTTTTAAAATTTCCAAATCGAATTTCATTCTTTGCATTCCGGCGACTTCCCTCTCCATCCTGATTCTTTCGGCGGTTATCGAGCTGAATTCTTTTTCCAGCATGACTTTTTCGGACCAGATCCTGTCCGCGGAATTTTTGAGCTCGACTATTATTTTTTGCAGTTCCTCCATGTTGATGTTCTCGACGATGCTCTGCTTCCCAAGTTTCCTTTCTACAAGCTTGTTTATCAGAGATGTGGTTCCCATTCTTGCCTTCTCAAACCTGTCGATCATCAGGAGCTCGTCTATCTTTTTCATTCTTTGTCCCTTCGGAATTGTCAGGAAATAATCAAGAGCATTCTGCTCGGAATAAATCGCTTTGCTGAATAAATCGTAATTCACTTTGAGAACTTTCTCGACAAGCTCCGTGACTCTGGAAGTGCTCGCGGCTTCGAGGATCTTTCCGTTTTCTCTCAGCTCCGAATAAGAAGTGCCCTTCCCTTTTTCAATCGTTCTTCTTACACTGAAGGTGCTCCCGTTGCTGCTGAAATATACTTCGACTTCCCCCCTTGTTTTCTCGACCGGCTTTTTCATTATCAAATCTTCTATCTTCAACTTTCTCGACTGCAGGTTGGGAAACGTTCCAAATAATCCAAAACAAATTGCGTCGAGCACGGAACTTTTTCCTGATCCTAGAATTCCCAGAAGCGCGTTGGTGCCCTCGGTGAAGACTAGTTCTGATTCCAGATGCGATCTCCAATTTTTTAATTTTATTTTTGTTATCATATATTATCCTCTCACCATTGTTTCGATCAATTGTTTCTGGTCTCCTGTCAATATTGCAAGAGTCTTGTCGACAGCTCCGTCGCTCAGAAGTCCGTAAGTGTTTTCGTAATCGAATGCGAACTTGAAACCGAGCTCGTCCAGATTTTTCTTGAGCAGATGCAGGCCGATTTCCTCTACCGAAAGTTTCTTTTCCCTCAGATTCCTTAGGAAGTCGATCTTCTCGGTTATCTCTTGTGATTCAAGCTCCTTTGAGAAAATTATCATTGCCTTCCCGTTGTATTTTTCCTGGATGCGCTTCAGCTCCTCGTCCACCACGTCGGTGTCCTTTCCGGTGATCTTGAATTTTATTATCGGCGGCTTGCTCAGATTTTTTACAAAAACAATTTCATTTATTATTTTTTCAATCTGTTCTCTCAAGGAGAATTCACTGCTCGCTTTTATCTCGTTGTAGAAAAATTTCCTGCTTTTCTCGAGAGGAATGAAATTTATTTTGACGTCGTCGTTCTGTATCTCGATTTTGTAGATTCCCTTTTCCAGTTCGGCTTCCTTCTTCTCTAACTGCGTTATTACAGTGCTTCCAGGAATAAGGAACGGCTTTCCATTAATTGTGTCAAGCACACGGCCGTGTATGTGGCCATCGACGACCAGGTCGAATCCTTTCGGAAAGCTTTCTTTCGACAGCGTGGGAAGTTCGAGAGGCGTGTAGACATACGGGTCTATGCTCTGGTGGAGCATCAAAATGTTTTTACATCCTTCGACAGGTTTCGGACTCCACTCGTCGAGTTTCTGTTTCGCGAATCTTTCGGCGACTGACGACATGCCGTGGATAGCCACCTTGGTTCCGTCCTTCTCGAAAATTATGTTCTGCTCGTCGAGCCTGATTAATATCCCTGCATGGTCAAGAGCTTCCACCGCGTTTATCTCGTCTTTCATCCTTCTGTCATGATTCCCGTGAATTGCAATGACAGGCAACGATTCGAGAGACCTTTTCGCTATTTCTCGGAGAGGCTTTGTTGTCGATACAAAATTCACATTCGATTTTTTAAGCAGAGGCTTGGTCAATATAGAAATTGATTTAGCCCATATTGATGTCCTTGGTGAGCGCGAATCGAATACGTCTCCGGCGATAAGAATTAAATCTGAATCCATCGCGAGCCCTATCGCCTCGTCAAGGTTGTCGAAGCTGTCGTTCTCCCTCTCCGAATTGTAGCCGATGCCCAGATGGAAATCCGAAAGTACTGAAATTATCATGCCTACTAAAGAGTTTATGACAGCTAATTTATTTATCCTCAAATCCTCCAATCTCTATTAAGTGTTTTTGGATGGCAGAGCAGCAGGGGCTTACAGTCAAGAAATCTCAGAACTTCTCT
>CAZIJH010000005.1:75753-84685 GCA_964539655.1 uncultured archaeon
GTACACGCAGCTCGTCGAGAAGGCGGAGCTTGCTGACACGAGGTACAATGTGCAGGGTTTCATTGTCCACAGGCCGTGGGCCATGAGAATTTTCAAGAAGATGTACGAATTTTTCGAGAACGAATTGGAGAAATCAGGTCACAATCCGGTATTGTTTCCGCTAGTTATTCCGGAAGAAAATTTGAAAAAGGAAAAGGAGCATTTCGATTTTGTACCCGAGGTTTTCTGGGTCACCGAGACCGGACTCGGGGAAAAACTGGAGAAGAAACTGGCGTTGAGGCCGACAAGCGAGACTGCCATGTATCCGATGTACAGCCTTTGGATCAGGAGCCACAGGGATCTGCCGTTGAAGCTTTACCAATCGAATGCCGTCTACAGATACGAGCCCGTCACGCGTCCGTTCCTGCGCGGAAGGGAATTCCTGTGGATCGAGGCACATGACGTCTTCGAAACTCATGACGAGGCAGTTGACCAAATAAAGAAAGATGTAGAAATTTCAAAGAGCGTGATTTGGGAGAAGCTTGCAATACCTTTGACATTTTTCAGGAGGCCGAAATGGGACAAGTTCCTCGGGGCCGACGACACCTACGCGGCTGACGCTTTGATGCCCGACGGGAAAGTTTTGCAGGTTTCTTCCACGCACGATCTCGGCCAGAGGTTCTCGATTCCGTTCGGGATAAAATTCAGCGACAAGAAGGGCGACGAGAAATTTGCCTGGCAGACGTGCTACGGTCCGGGAATCTGGAGAATATTCGCGGCGCTGATTTCGATTCACGGCGACGACAAGGGCCTCGTTCTTCCGTTCGATGTCGCGCCCGTACAGATAGTGATAATCCCGATTTTCTATAATGACGCTGACAAGAAACTGGTGCTCGCAAAATCGAAAAAATTGGAAAAGTCGCTGGCGAGAAATTACAGGGTGCAGATAGACAACAGCGACAAGACGCCCGGAGAAAAGTTCAACAGGTGGGAACTGTTCGGCGTGCCGGTAAGATTGGAAATTGGAAAGAAAGAAATTGAATCGGAGTTTGTTACTGTTTTCAGAAGAGACGCTGCAGTGAGAGAAAAGGTGAAGGATAAGGAATTAGAAAAATACGTTGAAAAAACTTCGGAAGAGATTCTGAAAAATCTGAAAGCAAAAGCGAAGCAGTATTTCGACGGCAATGTCAGCTCTCCGAAAAACAGGAACGATTTCTTCAAGGCTCTCAACAAGGGAGGATTCACGATTGTCAATTTCTGCGGCAGGGAGGAATGCGCGAAAGAAATACAGAACCAGACGGGAGCGAAAGTGAGGGGGACTCCGTTCGAAGGAAAGGCAAAGCCGATCGGAAAGTGCATCAACTGCAACAAGGATTCGAAGGAAATAGTTTACATAGCGAAACAATATTGATTTTAATGGAAAAAATAAAAGTTTCGTTAATTGTATTTTACGATAATAAAAAAAGAATTCTTCTTCAAGATAGAGAAGGCATTAGTAGATTTGGAGAAGAATGGGGATTTTTTGGCGGAAAGATTGAAGATGGTGAAACTAAAGAGCAGTCTCTTGTAAGAGAAACTAAAGAAGAATTGGATTTTGATCTTCAAAATTACGAATATATAGGAAAAGTCAAAATCTATCATCATGATCATATGTCAGAAAGATTCCTTTTTATTTCATCTCTGGATGACAATTTCTCGAAATTTAAATTGAAAGAAGGTAAAGATATGAAAATTTTTACAATCAAAGAAGCAAGAAAACTTAAAATGGTGGTTGGAGATAACAGTCTTTTAGATATTTTGGAAAAAAAGTTAAGTAACAAAAAACATTTATAAGGGAACGTACAAGTAATTTTATCTGTTCCTTTTGAAACAAATTGTTGATGGTTATGACAAGCTTGGAAAACCTAGAAAAAATGAACGTAAAGAAGACAGGCACGACCACGCTCGGTATGATATGCAAGGACGCGGTAGTTGTCGCGGCTGAGCGCAAGGCAACGATGGGCTACCTGATAGCCAGCAAGGAGACCGAAAAAGTTTTGCAGCTCGACGACCACATCGTGATGACGATGGCCGGAGTAGCCGGAGACGCGCAGGCTCTCGCAAGATATCTGAAGGCAGAGTTCAAACTTTTCTCGCTGCAGAATCAGAGAAAGATTTCAATGAAAAGCGCGGCATCTCTTCTGTCGAACATTTTGCAGGGAAATAAATTCTATCCTTATTTCGTGCAGGTCATCTTGGCCGGTTTCGACGAGACCGGTCCGAGTATCTACGACTTGGATGCGATCGGCAGCGTTGAAGAGGAAAGAAAATTCTTCTCGACCGGATCAGGCTCTCCGATGGCACTCGGTGTCTTGGAGGACAGCTACAGGGAAGGGCTTTCTGCTGAAGAGGGAACGAAATTAGCAATACGCGCGATCAAAGCTGCGGTCGAAAGGGATATTGCGTCCGGTGGAAAGGGAATAGACATAGCAGTCATCAACAAGGATGGATTGAAGATAACTAAGCACGATTTCGACAAGATGAAGCAATAAAATTTATTCAAAAGTTTTCGGAAAAAAATAATTCCTTATTTCTGACACGTGATTGAAATGGAAATCTTGGATAAAGTAAAATCGCTTTTGCCCAGCGATGTGATAAGCAGGGTCGAGCTTGAGGGCTCGGAGATCATCGCTTACACGAAGGACCGCGAATTTTTCAAGACCCACGAGGACACGGTCAGGCAGGTTGTCGGCCAGATAAAAAAAAGAATAGAGGTCAGGCCTGAAAAAAATCTCACCATGGACGAGGAAGCTACGAAGGAAAAAATAAAATCGATCGTTTCGGAAGATGCGAAGATACATGATATTTATTTCGAACCAGAGCGAAGCCTTGTGATTATCGCTGCAGAAAAGCCGGGAATAGTCATCGGCAGGGGAGGAGAGATTTTCAGGCAGATAAGGAGCGAGACGATGTGGGTGCCGAGGATAGAGCGCGTGCCCGCGATAAAATCGGACATTGTCGAGAGCATAAGGAAAATGATACACGCCGAGGTGAAATTCAGAAAGGAATTCTTGAACAAGGTCGGAGAAAATATTTTTACGGAAAGGAACACCAAACGTGACTGGATCAGGGTGGTCGGTCTTGGCGGCTGGAAGGAAGTCGGTAGGAGCTGCACTCTTTTGGAGACTCCGAAATCGAAAGTGATTCTCGACTGCGGGATAAAGGCCGGCGCGCAGGGAACAGAGGTGTATCCGATCTTCGCGACAAAAGAGGCAGAGTATAACGAGATTGACGCGATAATTTGTTCTCATGCTCATCTTGATCACATCGGTTTTGTGCCGGCGCTCTACGAATACGGATACGACGGGCCCCTTTATGTTACTGCGCCGACTCTTGATCTTGCGACTTTGCTGTGGCTCGACTACATTGATGTCATGCAGAAAGGTATGACCACTCCTCTTTTCACAGCGAAAGGTGTGAAGGAAGCGGTCAAGCATGCGATCACTTTGGAATTCGGCGAAGTTTCCGACGTTGCTCCGGACATCAGGCTTACTTTCCAGCCGTCCGGGCACATTCTCGGATCTGCGTTTCCGCATCTTCACATCGGGGAGGGAATGCATAACATCGTGTACGCTCTCGATCAGAAGTTCGGAAGGTCCACTCTGCTTGATCAGGCTTATTCTGATTTCCAGCGCGTCGAGACCCTGATCATCGAATCCACGTACGGCGGATCGGGAGATTTGCAGCCGCCAAGAATGGAGGCGGAAAACGAGCTGGTACAGGTTGTCAACAAGACCATGCAAAGAAATGGAATCGTTCTTATTCCGTCATTTTCTGTAGAACGTGCGCAGGATGTGATGACGATATTGGTTGAAAGTGGTTTCGAGCACACAATATATTTGGACGGGATGGTCTGGGATGCGAACGGAATTTTCACCGCATATCCGGAATACATGTCAAGATCTATACAGAAGGAAATCTTCCAGGGAAGAGATCCTTTTGTCAGTCCTATGATCAAAAGAATTGGATCGAGGCAGGATAGAGAAAAGGTTTGGGATAACAAGCCTTGCGTCATTATCTCGACGAGCGGAATGCTCATGGGCGGTCCGGCGATGGAACACCTCAAGCAGCTTGCGGAAGATCCGAACAATCTTTTGGTGTTCGTCGGTTATCAGGCGGAGGGGACCTTGGGAAGAAGGATTCAGAAAGGAAACATCCGCGAGCTCCCGATCGTGCACGACGGAAAAACAATTTCTATTCCTCTCAACATGGAAGTCTACACTGCGGACGGCTTGTCTGGCCATTCCGACAGGAATCAGTTGCTCAGTTTCATCAACAGGCTTGGCGGACGCCCTGACAGGGTGATTTGCGTGCACGGCGATCCAGTAAAGACCGACGATCTCGCGAGAAGCATAAACAGGATTTTCAGAATCGAGACTTACGCTCCGAAAAATCTTGAAGCGATAAGGTTGAAATAACTCCGGGAAAAAATTTACAATTTTCTAACTAGAATTGAAAGTGAAATTATAGCTACTACTCCAATCACCAATGCAGTGTTCAAACTTGTAATTTCCTTGAACAAAGTTACAAACACAAGCGAACTAAGGACCGCCACGCTGTTTATCAGATTGAAAGCGCCGGCAACGGTTTCGGGATCGCTCTTCGAAATGTCCTTCATCAGATTTAATGAAATCGGAAATCCTGTCGCGATGTAAATTGAAATCAGAAGCACGCTTACCATTGATAAAATAATATTTGACTGCAAAAGGAAACTTGCGAGTCCGATTACTCCTATTGTCAGGGATGCAATCAGGATTTTCTGCTTTTTGAAAATTTTTGTCAGATAGCCCAGAATATAGGAAGACGAGAAAAATGCAAGATAGAATAGGGTTCCCACTACCCCGACATAGGTTATGCCGAACAGGTTTTGAATTACGATGTTGATTGAACTGTAAATTTGAGACCAAAGGAAGAATGTAAGAAAGATTGTTGGTACTAAAAATATTATTTTTGAATTACGAAAAACTTTGTAGACGTCGCCAATGGAGCGTCCTGCCAATTTCATTTTGACGTCCTTGACTTTTAAGAATGGAATCGTACCGACCAGAGAGAATACGGAAAGAATAAGGAAAATCTTGTCAATAGAAAAAATATTTAGCAAGAAAGTGGTGATTGTCACTCCAACTAGATTTCCAAGAATGTAAAGTGCTGTCTGGAAGCCGAGAGCTTCTCCTCTTTCCTTCTTGTCAGTGATTCGGATTATGTACGAGCCGACATTCACCCAGAGCATCGATGCGGCAACGCCGAGAACAGACGAAGACAAGTACAAAAGATATTCGTTCCCGGAAAATATCGCTAGGATGAATGCGGCGTAAGAAATGTTTGAAATCAGGAAAGATTTTTTGCTTCCGAGTTTTGAAATGATTTTTGGAGTCAGCGAAGTTGCTAAGGCGAACGTCCCGTAAAGAATTATCAGCGATGTCAACGCTATTCTTTCTCCGCCAAAAGTTTTGAAGACTGGTATGATGAACTGCTGTGCTGCCCCGAAGCCGAGGAAAATCAGGAAAAATCCAAGCGAGACGAGAAGAACATCCTTGTTTCTCCAGATTTTCATAAAAGATGTTTATTTTTCTTAGATTAAAACAGACTAGAAAGGAAATCCCAGCCCGAGATTGAACTGGTATATTTCAAACATGTCCGTGTTCGCCGAGTTTATGTAAGGGGTGAGGAATCCGAGTTTGACATTTCCAATCATCAGCTCCTTGCTTTTTTTGTTCGCGGTTGAAAATACGAGCGACGTGAATAAAAGTTTCTCGTCCTCGCCGAATTGGCCGATTGTGAAGTCGTCTACCCATGCTGTTTTTCCTGCAGACACTTTGTTGACGATTGCAAACGGCTGCAGGTCTCCTTCGGTTCCAGAGCCTCCGGCCAGCAATATTCTTTCAGGATTTTTGTCTATCGGCTGTATGTTCACCACGTCGTTGCCGGGAAAGTCTTTGAAGACGAATCTCGGCTTGAATGAGATGTATATCTTGCCCGGTTCGATGTAGCTGAGAACGAAATTGTATCCTTCGACGGCAAAACTATTTTTCTCTAGAATAATTATGTCCGCCTTGTTGTTGTGATTGGTGTCGAAATATACTGTGGTGTTCTCGCATATCCAGAACCTGTTGTTTATGTTCCTTATCTTGAAATTTCCGTAATCGGCGTCCGACGAGCATTCTTCCAGGCCGTTTTCCACAGGTATGCTAGTTTCTGTGTCCGGTGCCTCGACTTGCAGAGGAAGGTTGTAGAAAGTTTTGTATCCGTCGTAATTCATCTGCGATGCGGAAGTTGGAACAATGAATTCCGGATCCTTGCGATTCTTGTCGCACTTCGAATACAAGTTCTGGCAGTTTTCTATTCCGAAAATTTCTTTCTGGACCGAATCAAGAGTACTCTTGGTTATGTCGACTATCTCAACTATTCCGTTTCCGGATGAAAGATAATTCAGCAAATTCGATTTGTAATTTTGTAAATCCTGCCTGTCCCATATCACAAGCACGTCGGATTCGATTATGCTGTCGAGGCTCGTCTGCACGGTGTCCACGCTTATGCTTCTGTTGTTCAGTTTCAAGGTGCCTATCCAGTCGATAATTTTTTCCGTCTGGTCGCTTGTGCAGTTGCACGCTATGACAGTTCTGTCTTTCAGAGTTCCGTGGACTTCCGACCACGCGATTATGTTTTTTTCTGGAATTATTTTGTTCACAAAATTCTGAAGAGACGACGCGTTGAAACTGTAATCGTAGAGTATTCCCGACCTGTCCAATGTCAGCACGATGTCCCTTCCTTTCAGGAAAAGTGTCGCGTCATTCCATCTGTCCTTGAAAGAAAATCCTGGAAAGAAAATTTGGAAGCCCACGAGAAGTATTATGGCGACGATTATCATTTCGATCATCGGAATTTGTCCTTTCATATTTTCACCACACCTGTAAAATTAATTCGCCGTATGCATTTTGTCCGAATGATACGATTCGTCTCGTGTCGGTCCTTATGCTTTTTGAAGGAATATTTTCGGATGGAAAACAGTTTACTAAAATGTTTCCGTTTGTTCTGTCGACGACCATAACTGAAAAATGATAATTGAGATAATCCATTTTCATGGTGCTTCTTATGAAATCGTACCCGCCGTTTGATGCGCACAGCGATTCGAACGCCTGCAATTTTTCAAGGCTGACTGCGTTTGTTTTTTTCCTGTCCTCGTCCGACAGCCCGAGTCTGAAGACAATTCTTTTTACGTCGTCCTGACTCAGCGTCTCCCAATTCGAAATCGATCCTTCGTCGTTGATCAGAAGCTCCGAAATCTGGTACGATTCGGCCCGTATCCTTTGCGTTTCCATCTCGTCGACGAAACTCGGAAGCACTTTCGCAAGCTCGAAAAGTATGTACGCGGCGAAAAGTATGAAGACGATTATCGCGATGTAGTAATCGACAGCGAATTGCCCTTTTGACATTTTCAAACACCGAGGAATCCTAGCCTCACCAGTATGCTGAAAGCTCCGAACGTAATTCCCGCAAGTATCATCGCGTGTTTTGTTCCCGCAACGATTGAGTTCTCGCTGATCTGTCCCGCAACGAGTCCGGAAAAAATCGATTGTATCATCGCCATCAAGAAAAATAATGATGTGTAGTAACCGGCGATGCTGTTGGGATCGATTGCGAATACGGACGAGGACGTTGCTTGGAATACCGAGCACACGTTGCAGTTGAATCCGTCGCACATTTCGCAGGGATTCGAAAGTCCTATTGATTGTCCCATCGATGACTGTGTGCTTGTCTGGAAGATCGGAATCAGAAGCTTGTTTATTGCGGCGACGATCACGACAAAAATTATCGATATTGCGTACATGAGCACGACGTACTGGCTGAGCATCGATTTCTTTTCTTTCTCCGCCTCCTCTAGCATGTTCGAGTTGTCAGTGACCGATTCCAGTATCGACACGACGTCTCCTCCGGAAATGTACGACTCCTTTATTATTTTCGTCGCAGTGAAAAGCCTCTTGCTTCTCTTTATCCTTTCCGCGAAATTGTCAAGCACCTTGTCGAGAGTCATTCCCCAGCTGATCTGGTGCGACATCTTCCTGATTTCTTTCGTGAACGCTCCGTACTCGAGTCTGCTCGCCGACTGTATCGCCCTGTGCAGCGGCATGCCGGAACGTATCGACTCGATCAAGTCGCTCAGAAATATCGGGAACTTCTCTTCTATCTCTTTCAAGTTCCTGTATTTTTCATACTCGATAAGGAGTTGCGGTCCCGCGACGACGAACGTGGCGATTATGGCAAGGTTTCCGATGACACCTATGTCCCTGCTGAGTATTCCGATCAAAATCAATACCAGAGCGATCGCAAGTGATCCTGCAAGCAGTTTCGTCTGGTTGCTGAGCGGCTCCTTTTTTTTGCTGATATCATTCCCCTCCGGGCGCTATCGACTTCACCAGGAATATGAAAATCGTGGAGATCAGCGGTAGGAAGACGAACACGAGAAAGAACTGCAGCGTGACTATGTTGCTTGCGGTTCCTGTTATCCCGGAAATTATCGCGGTGAGTATCGTGAAGAACATCGCTCCGATGACGATCGAAGTTATGTAGATCTCGAGGTACATCGTCAGGTTGTGCGAGAATTCGTAGAGTGTCCTCCTGTAGTCAGCCATGAAATTAGATGATTTCTCCTTGAGGAATATCGGAAGGTTCGCTCCCGATCTTATCGTTGACAGCATTCCGTAGATAAGCTCTTTTAATTTTTTTGAAGGGGATCTTTCGACCGCTCTTTCAAGCGCGGTGTTTATGTCAATTCCGAAAATTTTAACGTCCTCGTTAATTTCGTTGATCTCTTTTTTCATTTCTCCGTATGTCGCGAACTTGGAAAAAATTTCGAATATTTTGTGCGTGGGCAGATTGGATCCCGCGACGGTCGACAAGTACAGCGTTGCGAACG
>CAZIJH010000006.1:0-32922 GCA_964539655.1 uncultured archaeon
TGCGAAGCCGCGAAATCAAGTCCGATTCTCAGCAAATTTCCGTCAGCGACTTTTTTTAACAGCTCGAGTATTCTTTCGAAATGAAGTTGCGTAGACCAGCCAGATTCGAGATTTCTTCCGTAAACAAAATTTCTATCATCTTCTTTTAATATATCGCCGAATTTTCTGTAAGCTGACGCCACCTTGAAAATCGAATCGGAAAAAGATTCTTGATGAACAGGAAACAAAAGAAATTCTTCGATGTCTATTGTCGGCATCTTATCGCTTTGCTTCTTGAATCCGGCCACGTTGCAGATCGGAATTGGAATCTTTTTTTCGCTTTTTGTCTTTTCGGAAATGTATTCGTAAACCGGCTTCCCTTCATGCAACGCGAACGCCTTCAAGAACGCAGAAGAAATCGCGAGCGCGACATTTCCCCCGATGTCCGCAAGCGCAGGACCTCCAGCAATTCTTATCTGCTCGTCGACCTCTCCTATCTCAAAAAATTCTTCCCTCGTGAAAGACCTTCTCAAAATGGAAAGCTTTCTTATCGCATCGTCGGCCGGGATGGCACGCACTTCGTATTTTCCTCTGCTTGTTCCGAAAGGAACCGATGAAACAACTGTCCCCTTTTCTGTCTCCAATTCAATCTCTATCGTCTTTTCCGCATTGCTTGCAAGAATTTCGCGGGCGTGGATCCTTCTGACTTTCATCAATTAAAATTATTTGAGCCGAGTATTAAAACAATTCATTTCTTCCCGAGCTTTTCTTTCGCGAGCATCAGTCCGAGAATCGTATAGAAAGGCGTGTCGCTCTTTTTCAAGAAAAATTTAAGTGCGTCATCAAGTGGCATTTTCGTTATTTTTACGAATTCGTTCTCGTCCGGATTTTTTTTGGATTCGAACAGACCGGTCGCAAGAAATATGTTGAATCGTGTGTGTGAGCGCGCAAAGTCCAGAACTGAAATCAATTTTTCAATCTTCCTTGCATCCATTCCCAGTTCTTCGCGGATCTCGTTGTGCGCCTGCTGAACCATTTCCTCTTCACTCGATCCTTGCCTGACCCCTCCAGCCGGTATCTGCATGATTTCTTTGTTCCACGCAACCCTCCATTCTTTAACGAGATATACGTTGCCTACATCGTCAACCGCAACAACAGAAACACTGTCGCCGTTATCGAGATAATTCCATTCAATTTTTTTTCCGTTGTCAAGTTCCAATTTTGCAGAAATAACCTTTATCCAGCCTTGTTCGTAGTCGGTTTTTTTGGAAATTATTTTCGGTGACATAAATCAGATTTATGTTCCCAGAAATATTAAGTTAAAAAATAAACGCGGGCTCACAGAGCCCAATCAATCAACCGTGTCTAGGACACAGCAACTATCCACCCGGAACTAAATGTTTATTATTAGTCATTACTATATAAAGTTACTACTTATTGGCACGGCTGTCGATGAATGCTGGTGTGCCAGAACCTGGTCAATGGACCGTGTTGATGGCACGGCGGCTCCACCCGGAGCTACGCGGGTTCAAAATTTCGTCATTGAGATGAGATTCCCGCCACCAGCGCAAGACAGCTGCATTTTTATAATCTAACTAACTTCAGAAATAAAATTTAGTACTCTTCTTCCTCGTCGTCTTCGTCGTGATCCGGCTTGTCTTCATGTTCCAAGAATTTTTTGATTTCAGGATAAGCTTCCTCGCCGGCGTTCTCGTCCTTTTCAATTCCCAATCCCTCGCGGCTCTCTCTGGGGTCTTCGGAAACCTTGTGCTCAAGTTCCTCGAATTCCTTCTCGGAAGTCTTGTCGATATTTTGCCTGACGATTTTCTTTTCCAGATTTCTCAGGTTTTGGTTGTATTTTTTGGCCTTCGATTTCATGTTTAGAATTTTGGCTCGAAACCTATTTAAAGCTTACGAACTCTCAAATTTTTTGATTTTATTTTTTGCCGAAAACATATTTCAAAAGTTTTCTTCCGTCGAATTTTTTCAGTTTCCCGTTTTTCGCGGAAATTTCGTCGAATGTCGCAACCTTCCCCTTATCTTTTCCGTACACTAGCACCGGCACGGGCCCATGTTCGTGCCTTTTGTTGCCGGTTGACGTTATGTGATCCGATGTCAGCACAAGAACTCCGTTGAAATTCTTGAATTCGGCGAGCTTTGCATCTATCGCCTCGATCATTTTTTTCTTCTTGTTGAAATCCCCGTCATGTGCCGGCTCGTCTGGTCCTTTGATGTGCGCGACGATAAAATTATTTTCCGTAAGCAGATCTTTGATGTTCTCGAAAATGAAGTCAAGGCTGTCCTCGAAATCCAAGTCCGGAACTGTGACCGCGTTCATCCCGGCAAGCAGGCAGATTCCCCTTGTGACGCCCGGCTCGGAAATGCATGTGGCTTTTTTGATTCCCCACGTTTTAAGGAATCTTGGGTACGCCTTCACCCTGTTGCCAGCACCCCGCGTTATGATGTAGTTCGCAGGCAGAATTCCCTTCTCGTTCCTTTCCCCGTTTTTCGGATGGAACTTTATGACATCATGTGACTTGTCGATGAAATCCTGTATAATCTTCGCGGAAAGCATTCCGTCCTTGGTCAATCCTGTCGCTCTTTTTATTTTCTCGCCGTTGCGTCCCGGATCGCTGTCGGTTATCTCGTCCGTAAGATTCGTTCTAATGATCAGGACTCCCCTGTGCCCGAAAGTCCGCTTGAACGTGAACGGTACTCCGATGTTGACGTGCTCGTTTATGTATCTGGAAATTTCGTCGAGGCCATAATCATTTCTTCCCGCCCTCCTGTCAACAATTGTTTGCCCGTTTTCGTCCATTGTTGAAAAATTGCATCTCAGCGCTAGATGGCCCTCGTTGAACGGTATGTCCGAGCCGACGACTTCGATCGGCCCGCGTTTGAGATACGTCTTCTTGACGTCCTGCCCGATCAAGGCCGCATCGGCCACCTGCGATTCGACAATGACTGCCTTCGGAACAAGGTTCAGTTCGCCCACCACTCCGTTCTTCGCGAGCCAGTTCATGTTCGGCCTGTTCGCCTCTGAAAGCGGTGTCCGGCCATCGTCGTTCGGAAGATCCGCCATTCCGTCGATTATAATATAGACGACTTTCTTTGTCATACATTAATTTTGTTTTGAAAGGAAATTAACTTGTATTTGTTTTAGTCACGTAGTGTTTAGAAAACCTATTGTAAATTTCATGAATCAGAGCTACTCCGTTTTCACAATCGTACATTGTATGCTCATCGGCATAAATGTCCATCGCGGTCCTCATATTTTTTGAGAGGCCAAGCGAAAGTGCTTGTCCGACCATCTGGGTTACCGCGCCTGAAATCTGCAGATCATAAGGTTTGGGCTTCATCCACGTTTGGCGTCCAAATAGGCCAATTGCAAGTTTTTTGTTTTGCTGTTGTACGTAGCAGTTTCTGCAATGTACGTCAAGGTTTGCAATGAGTTGCATCATGACTGACTTGTTTGATTCGCTTGAATTTGCGAATTCTTTTTCCAAGTCGTCAAGAAATTTCCCGACAGTTTGTTTGCCCGACATTTACTCACCAGACAACTTAATTTCAGATAAAATTCTCTCCGCATAGTCGGCGAGCTTCTTCGAGAGGTTCGCCTTTGCAACGATTATTTTCCTTTTCAGTTCGGGATTCTTGGCGTTTGACTTTTCAATGGCGGACAGGATGATGAACGCCGATCCCATCTCGGACCAGAAGAACGCCTTCGACGCTGCTCTCCTTGTTTCCGATACGTCTGCGGAAGAAAGGGACTTTTCCTTCCATCTTTTGTAGTTCTGTAAGCAGGTTTCAATCTGGTCCTGTAGCATAGTCACTATACGGTGGTGACGATTATATATATGTTACTATGCTCCAGTAGCGAAATGTTTATATGTACCAAAGCAGACAACAAAAGTCAGTGAAAAATCATGTACGACGAAAATGATCCAAGTGACATAAGTGACAGAATCGGGGAACTATATTCTGCCAGATATATAGATCCGATTAAAGCACCGGTTCTTCACAAAATTAGCACTCAAAGAGCTGAGCAAAAATTGACAAATATAAAGCTCGGTCCGATATACAAGCAAATAATGCCCGAGTGCTTCCAATAAAATTATTTAATTTCAAAAATTCTTTTTTCTTTTGTCGGCGCTGCTGCGTCAAAACCTTTTGCTCTCAACTCTTCGGCGAAAATTTCAGTCTTGTCACCGTGCACGCAGAAAACTTTCTCCGCGCCGACTTTGTCCACGAACTTGAAAAGCTCCTTTCTCCCGAGATGCGCAGAAAAATCAAGCCTTTTGTAAGTCATCCTCATTTCGACGTCGATCTTGTCTTCCGCGGAAACGAACCTTCCGGTCTCGAGCAGGGTCTTTCCCGGCGTGTCGGGCGCCTGATATCCTGTTAAAAGAAGCGTGGAATTTTCATCGGAATGTAATTTTGAAATATAGCGTATGACTGGTCCTCCGCTGAGCATCCCGGACGTGGTTACTATCACGCACGGCTCCTTGAGAATCTTGCTTCTCATTCTGTCGTCTGTAACGTAGTTCACTTTTTTCAGCGCGTCGTCGAGATGGTCTGGATCGCGCAAGAGTTTTTTGTTCTTGTTTATGATTGTTGTTGCTTTTTTCGCCATGCCGTCCAGATAAACAGGAAAATCTATACCTCGTTCGTTTAGCACAAGCAAAATTTCCTGCGCCCTTCCGATTGCGAAAGACGAAATAATTGTTATACCTCCGTTGGAAATGGTCTCTTCAACAATTCTCAAAAATTCTTTTTCCTGCAAACTCCTGTCTGGATGGTCCCTGTCGCTGTACGTGCATTCCGTGATCAGCACATCCGCCTTTGGCAAGTTCGTATCTGCCCCTTTCAGCAATCTCGTGTCGATCGTGTTGTGGTTCCCCGAATAAAGAATTTTTTTCTCGCCGAGATCCACATGGCACATGTAAGATCCAGGAATGTGTCCAGCGTCAAAAAGTTTGACATTCGCCTTGTGCAATCTGAATGGCTTGTTGTATCCTACATCCACGAAATTCTTCATCGTCCTGTTTATGTCGTGCTTCGTGAACGGCAACTTCGCGCTCTCCATGCTCCCGATCGTCTCAATGTTTATCTTCAGCGAATCCTTGAGCAGCATGTGCGTCAGTTCTTTCGTGCACGGAAGCGCGTAGATGGGAAAATCGCCTTTCTTCATCAGCATCGGTATCGCTCCGCAGTGATCGAGATGGGCGTGTGTCAATAAAAGCGAATCGACTTTTCCAGGAGGCGTCAACGGAGGACGCGGCGGCGTCTCTTGAACCTCGACTCCGTAATCCATCAGGATTTTCTCCACTCCGCTGTCGATGAATATTCCAGATGCTCCTACTTCGCCCGCGGCTCCTAGGAAATTTAGCTGAATCATAAAATCAAATCAAGTTTTCTTTCTCAATCGTAACAAGAATTTCGTTTTGTTGTTTATAAGGTTTTTACGAAGCGAACACTTTTATACTTCTAACAAAAATAATCCATTAATGAAACCTGAATTTCGTCCTCGGAGAACTGAAAATTCACTTTTAAAATGCAGAAAAAGATTGGATAAGATAACTATAAAGTTGATCGAGCTGGTCCGCGAGAGGAATGATGTCGTCAGCGAAGTGGGGAAGATAAAAAAGAAGATGGGAATTCCCATTGTAAATCTTAAGCGGGAAAAGGAAGTGATCAACAACGCAAGAATCTTGGCGAAGAAGATGAAAGTCGACGAGGATCTTGCTGAAGAGCTGATGAGGATTCTCATAACTTACGCGAAGAAGATAGAGGTAAGCAAGTGAAAGTCAGCTTCCAAGGCGAGCCGGGAGCGTACAGCGAACTGGCAGCGATAAAATATTTTGGTAAATCAGTCGAAACTGTTCCGTGCAAAACCTTTTCGGATGTGTTCAAAAAAGTCGAGAATGGCAAGACGGAATTTGGGATCATTCCTATTGAAAATTCTTTGGAAGGAAGCGTTGGGCAGAATTATGATTTGCTTCTAAATTCGGAATTGAAAATTGTCGGTGAATACGTTTTGAAAATTGTACATTGCCTTATCGCAAGCCCGAAAACAAAGCTGAATGACATCAGGAAAGTTTACTCGCATCCGCAGGCTCTAGGACAATGTAGGAAATTTTTGGAGGATAAGGAGTTCGAACAGATACCAGTTTACGACACGGCAGGCAGCGTAAAAATACTCAAGGAGAGCGGATCGCTTGATTCTGCAGGGATCGCAAGCGAGATTGCGGCGAAGATATACGGGATGAAGATTTTGAAGAAGGGAATTGAAACTAGCAATAACAACTATACGCGATTTTTCGTAATTTCGAAAGAAAGCGGGAAAACAAAAGGCGGAAACAAAACGTCCCTGATATTTTCGGCCAAACACGAGCCTGGATCCCTTTTCAAATCACTGAGAAGATTCGCGGACAACAAAATAAACATCACCAAAATAGAATCAAGGCCGATACACGGAAAGGTTTGGGAATACAATTTCTACTTAGATTTCGAAGACAACGAAAAAACGGAGGACGCAATAGAACAGTTAAAGAGGAATTCCACATTTGTAAAGATTTTGGGATCGTATCCGAAGGCGAGATGAATGCTGTACCAGATACATGAGAAGGTTAAAAAATTGGAGCAGGAAGGAAAGAAAATTATAAGGCTCAATGTAGGAGATCCAGATCAGAGAACAGACGACCGCATAATCCAAGCCTGCCTGAAATCTATGCAGTCCGGCAGGACAAAATACGGGTCCGCTGCAGGCGAATTTTCTCTCCGTCAGAAACTTGCGCAAGAGCACAATGTTGAAATGGAAAACGTAGTAATAACTCCCGGCTCGAAGTGGTCAGTGTTTGCCGCAATGCATGCAACTCTCAAAAAGGGGGACAATATAATCATACCTGCTCCGTACTGGACTGCATACGAATTGATTGCAAAAGATCTGGGAATCGAAATCAAAATAATAAGAACAGAATTGGAGGATGGTTGGCAGATAGACGTTGACAAATTGGAAAAAATGATCGACAAAAATACCAAGATGATAATTCTTAGCAATCCGAACAATCCGACGAGCAAGATTGTGAAGGATCTCGACGAGATAGTTGAACTTGCTAGGAAAAAGAAAATAGCAATATTGTCCGACGAATGCTACGCTGACATCAGTTTTGAAAAAACAAAAAGCATATTGGATTACGGGCTTGATGACATATGCATCAGAAGCTTTTCGAAAACATTCGCCATGACTGGATGGAGAATCGGATATGCAGTTATGAAAAAGGAACTCGCCGACAAGGTGATCCAGCTGAATCAGATGACGATAACAAATGTTCCTCCATTTATACAGGACGCTGCGCTGAAGGCGCTCAATCTCAAGAAGGAGATTTCGGCGAACATGCGCGACATCTACAAAAAACGGGCCGACATGGCCACTAAAATTTTGTCAAAAACGAAACTGAAATTTTCGAAGCCGGATGCTCCTTTCTGCATATTTGCAAAATGTGGCACCAACTCAGAGAAGCTCGCGCTCGACTTGATAGATAAAGCGGGCGTGGCAATTGTTCCCGGCACAGCTTTCGGAGATTACAGAGAATATTTCAGAATGACGCTGACTGTCCCCGACGAAGAGATAAAAGTCGGACTGGAAAAGTTGAAAGAAGCTTTGAATCATATTTTATGAAATTCTAAAATCGTTAAATTTTGCGGAATATTTTTCTTCTGTAATTTCCGTCCTTTCGACATGCGAACCAGGAGGGCCTATCTTGCAGAATTCCACCATGTCGTCCACGTTATTGTCGTCTCCTTCGAAAACCGCTTCGACGCTTCCGTCCTGGTTGTTTTTCACCCAGCCTTTCACCCCCATATTTGACGCTCTGAATTGGGTCACCTGCCTGAATCCTACTCCCTGCACGTCTCCGAAAATTTTTACATGTACCCTTTTCATGCAATCACTTGCAAAGCCTATTAATTCCTTTCAACAATAATAATTTATGGATTTTGAGAAAAGGCTCGAACTCGTGAAAAATGTCGGTGAAGAGATAATAACCGAGCAGGAGCTCAGGCAACTTCTCGAGACGAACAACCATCCCCTTGCATACGACGGTTTTGAGCCGTCGGGAACTGCGCACATAGCGATGGCTGTTTTCCGCGCAATCAATCTGGAAGACATGATGAAGGCTGGAATAAAATTCAAGCTTTGGCTCGCCGACTGGTTCGCTTGGATAAACAACAAGATGGACGGGAACCTAGAAAAAATAAAATTCGCCGGCGAATATTTCATCGAAGTCTGGAAAGCCGCGGGAGTCGACATGAGCAAGGTAGACGTCATGTGGGCGAGCGACGCGATGGACAACAAGGAATATTGGAAGAAGGTTATACTTGTCGCGAAGAATACTACGCTCAACAGGGCGCAGCGCGCAACATCGATAATGGGGAGGACTCTCGGGGAACTGAAGGAGACATCCCAGCTGTTTTATCCGATGATGCAGACCGCCGACGTGTTCTGGCTGGACGTTGACATATGCCAACTGGGTCTGGACCAGCGCAGGGCGAACATACTCGCGCGCGAGGTTTCGGAGAAATTGAAATGGAAGAAGCCCGTAGTCGTGAGCCACCATATGATCATGGGGTTGCAGGGAATGAAGCAGGCCGAAGGCTACGACGAAAACCAGAGATTCGACGTCCAGATAAGCTCGAAGATGAGCAAGAGCAAGCCCGACACCGCGATATTCATACACGACAGCGCCGAGGAAATAAAAAGGAAAATTGCGAATTCTTTCTGCCCCGAAAGGATTGTGGAGAACAATCCGATCCTCGAATTTAACAAATACATCATTTTCAGGAAAATTAAATCGTTGAGGATCGAAAGGCCTAAAAAATTCGGCGGGGATTTGGAAGTAAATTCCTACAGCGAATTGGAGAAATTGTTCAGCGAGGGGAAAATCCACCCGCTTGATTTGAAAAACTCCACGGCGGAGTCATTGGACGAAATCTTGAAGCCGATCAGGGAGCACTTCGAGAAAAACAAGAAGGCAAGAGAATTATACGAGCTGGTGAAGGAAGCCAGGATTACTCGCTGAATTTATGAAAATTATTTTTTAAGAAATTCGTCTTTCACATAAATTTTTGAAAATATTCCTACAGATAGGCCGGCTAAACCGAGCATGACCAAAGCCGCGTCCAAGGAGAAATCGACAAGCATCCCGAAGAAGGGGTTGATTATGATTATCAAAATGGTTTGCATCATTGCTGCCATGGACACAACAGTTGCCCTCTGTGCGCTGGGTATATAGTGATTCATGTAGCTGTTGAGGAGCGGCCTTCTGATCGATGTCAGTGCGAATATCGATAAAATTATCGGTATTATCAGGAAAATCGAAGAGGTGAACGAAGATAGGATGTAAAGCATGGCCGGGATAACGGCGGTGAGATAGATTAATTTTTTCTTGCCAAAGAAATTTTCCAGCACGTGAACCTTTTCCAAAGCAAGAACGCCGACTACGTTCATGACGCCTGCCACGACCCCCCAGTAGACCAAGTCCAGTCCGCTTTTGCTAAACAGTGGCTGGTAGAGCCAAAGGATGAAATAGAAAAGTATGAATCCCAACGCCGTGTCGACAGCGAGTATCCTTATGATTTTGTTCTGCCTGATTATTTTCAATCCCGTCTTGAATATTCTGATCATTCTCGTCGATTCGTTGCCATTTTTGTACGGTGGCTCCTTCAATGTCAATGAAATTATTCCACCTATCGTGAACGGCACAGCAGTGAGCAGCATTGCCGCCTGCAGACCAAGAGTGGCCGCTATTATGCTGCTCAATGGAGCCGCGAATACGAACGAAAGCATGCTCATGTTCGTGTACCTTGAAAATATTCTTTTGGCAAGATTCTTTTTTCGTATCTTCTTCAAGGTGTCGTAGATGAGAGCTTGGTCCGATCCGGAGACCAGTGACGCGCCCAGCGCCCATACAAATTCGGCGAGCATGAAAATGTAAAAATTTGGGACGGAACCGTAAAACAAAGCCGCAATTGCTCCTGCGAAGCCGCTCAAAACAATCACCACTTTCCTTCCGAACCTGTCCGCCAAAACTCCTGTCGGTATCTCCAGCACGAATATCCAGAACATGTACCAGGATTGAAGGAAAAATATCTGTGTAAAATCCAGATGTCCGAATTGTATAAAGAACAGCGTGGAAACCGCGGCAGTAAGATGCATACTGCTAAAGAAATGCGCAAAATTCATTTTCCAGATGTTCGATTGGAAATCCATGATATAATTTTTGTAAGAGCTTGCTTATACGATTAGTTTTTGCCTGCGCGCCATGTAGAATCCAATTCCGAACACGGAAATTACGACCCCGACATTCACGACGTCTATCTTGAATTGACCGAGCAGGAAAATTATCCACAGTACTGCGACGAAAGAAAGTATTGGGTATTCTCCTATGTTGCCCGGCATCCTGAATTCTCTTTTGATGTTCGGCTTTGTCAGTCTCAGCCAGATCAAGGAAGCGTTGACAAATAGAAAAGTCACTAGTGCGCCGAGAGTGGTTATGTGCGCAACAAATCCTATGTCTCCCACCATTACGAATGCTGCCGCGGTCAGCATGACGATTGTTATTGCAAAGTGCGGAGTCTTTGTCTTCGGATGAAGCTCGTGCAATTTTTTGGGCAATGCGTTGTCCCTCGCCATTCCGTATATCATTCTTGACAAGAATATCAACAGACCCAGAACCGTGCCGGTGGTTGCGAAAAGCGCGATGAAAGAGATTAGAATGGATGCGTTGTTGCCGATAACTACCGAAGCGGCCTCGGCGAGAGGAGCTGAAGACAACGACAATCTTTCCCACCCGAGAAGACTGACGGCTGAAATGGAAGTTAATACGTATATCACGGCCGTGACGATGACGGAAATTATGATGGCGAGCGGTATGTACTTCTTAGGTTTTCTGGTTTCCTCTGCCAGATTTACGATGTCGTCAAATCCTATGTAGGCGAAAAATATCAGGGCTGCCGCGGAAAATATTCCAGCAATACCTAGAGACGGTACAGTTTCAAAGAAGTTTATCGAGACTGAACCGAATTGTGACAGTCCTAGGACAATGATTATCAGCAGCCCGATTATTGAAAGCGAAGTCAGTACAATGTTTACCCGAGACGAATTTTTTATTCCGAAAAAATTCACGAAGGAAAGAGCGGCAATGAGAACGATTGCCGTAAGATTTATCGGAAGATTCGTAAGACTGTTAAAATATCCGGCGAATCCTAATGCCACGGTAGAGACCGAAATTATTCCCGTGAAAATTATCATCCAGCTCAGCATGAATGCGAGGAAATTGCTGCCGTAAGCTTTTTTCACATAGACAAATTCTGCTGCTGCTTTCGGGTACATAGAGGAGAGTTCGGCATAAGCAAGCCCGGTCAGGCCAGCTATTACAGCACCGATTAGAAAAGAAACCCACAGCGCATTTCCGGCAAGGCCCGCGGCCGTTCCTATAAGCGCGTATATGCCAGCTCCGATTATGATTCCGATTCCGTAGAAGACTACTTCGTAAAGCTTGAGTTCCCTCTTGAGCGGCATATAATAAATTGCTAATCGGTGGATTTATTATTGTCGAAAGGGGTGGTTACAACACTTTCGATGCGGAAGCTATTACCAAAATTCCGGCAAAATGCAGAACAAAGGAATAATACATGAATTTTTTGATATCAAACTTCATCGAACCCATAATAGCAATTCCTATCTCGTCGGGCAACGGTGTGATGAGAAAGAATCCGGCGACGAATGGAATGATTTTTCTGAAAAATTTCGATTTTGTGACGAATATTTTCGTTGAAATCTTAAGCTCTTTTGATATGTACCTGAACTCTTTCATCATTATTCGCTCAAAAAATTTTAGAAGAATGTAATTGCTGACAATCGATCCCAGAGATCCGACAACTGCGACTATCAGCGGATTAAGATTTTCGCTTAGCACGAAGAGAGACGCAGTCGCAGGCACGGCTGTGATTGTCAATGCGAAAAAGAATCCGGCGACGAAAGAGCCGATATATCCTAAGATTCCAAGTTGTACAACAAGGTCATTGATATGCGATGTTAATATGAAGTATGCCAGAAATATGCTGAGCAAAATGAGAATGGTGTATTTGTGCCTCCAGTTGAAGTCGTTTATAATTTCTAAAATCCCTCTGTGCCTGGCCAATTTTTTCATTAATACTAGTTTAGATTTTTTGCTCATTAATTAGATTTAACCTTCCCTTCGGAAGATAGTTTTATAGTAATCTTATTAAGACTAATTTCCAAAATTAATCAGTAACAATGTTGGACATAAAACTCATCCGCGAGAATCCAGAACTTGTCAAGAAAAATTTGAAAAAGAGGAACGACAAGGAAAAATTGAAACTTTTCGAGGAGCTCATTGCCGAGGACAAAAAATGGAGAGCGGTCTTGGGAAAGATAAACGACCTCAGGCAAGAAAGAAACAAAGTCAGCCTGCAGATTGCGGAATTGAAAAAGCAAGGCAAGGGAACTAGCAAGGTTTTGGACAAGGCAAAGCAGATTCCTGAAAAAATAAAGAAGCTCGAGACTGATCTTGAGAAGCACGAAGGCAAGTCGAAAGATATTCTGATGAGGCTGCCGAACTTGTTGCATGATTCTGTTCCTTTCGGAAAGGACGATACGGAAAACGTTGAAATCAGAAAAATTGGGAAGCCCGTTAAATTTGATTTCGAGCCCAAAGATCATTTGACAATTTTGAAAAATCTCGGAATGATAGACGAGGAACGCGCCGCAAAAGTAGCTGGACACGGATTTTATTATCTGAAAGGCGATGCTGTGCTGCTCGACATGGCGCTTCAAAAATTTGCAATGGATTTCTTGCAGAAGAAAGGTTTTACCTTAATCGAACCTCCGCCAATGATGAACAGGGACGCGTACCTTGGAGTCACCGATCTCGAATTTTTCGGAGACCAATTGTACAAAATTGAAAACGAAAATCTTTTCATGATCGCCACAAGCGAACATCCGATGGTTGCAGCGTTCATGAACGAAGTGATTGAACAAAATAATCTGCCGGCAAAATTTGCAGGAGTTTCTCCGTGTTTCAGGAGAGAAGTCGGCGCCCATGGAAAATACACTAAGGGACTTTTCAGGGTTCACAATTTCAACAAGGTTGAGCAGGTCGTATTATGCAAGCCAGAAGAATCGTGGAAAATTTTGGAAGAGATAGAAAATATTTCCGAAGAGCTCTACAAGCAGCTCGGATTGCATTTCAGGGTCGTCAATGTTTGCACGGGAGACATCGGAATAATAGCGGCGAAAAAATACGACATAGAATTCTGGATGGCGGACGGGAATTTCAGAGAAATAGGAAGCTGCTCTAACTGCACTGACTTTCAGGCGAGAAGGTTAAACATAAAATTCAAGGAAGGCCCGGGCAAGCCGCCTGCAGGTCTGGTTCACACGCTGAACAATACAGCATTCGCGACAAGCAGGACAATGATCGCGATTATAGAACAGTTTCAGCAGAAAGACGGAAGCGTTCTTATTCCTAAAGCCCTGCAGCCTTACATGAACGGGATTGAAAAACTAGTAAAGAAAAATAAACTTTAATAGTTCGGCTTTTATTGTCATATTTAGTGGGTAAAATGAAATACGAAATCGGAGTAATGTCTGCTTCATTCCCAAATATTCCTCTTAACGAAGGTATCCAAAAAATTGCTGAAAACGGATTTAATCTCATTGAATTGAGTTCCGAGCAGCTGGAGGATTACGTGTTGCTAACTAAAAATGGACTGTCTATTTTGAATAATCTTCGCGACGATCTGGGATTGAATTACACTGTTCACGGGCCGATTACAGGGTTGAATCTCGATGCTCCGATAGAGAAAATCCGGAAAAATTCGTTAAGAAGATTAGAATGGTACATCAATACTACCGCCGCACTCGATTCCGACATTCTAGTATTACATCCTGTATCACTTACTCCAATCAAATCGGATTTTTACACGATGAGAAACAACGTGCTAGTATCTTTGGCAAAAGAAACCTTGCCAAAAATGAATCATTGGCTGAAAGAAGTCATGCTCAGAAATTACGAGGTTCTAAAAGTAAGAAATTCTCTAATGGAAGTATATCCAACTGCCGAAGCCAAAAAAGTTTCCATTTCTTGCGAGAATCATTTTTATGCTTTCGAGAAATTGGAAGATTTTTACTTCATATTGAAGGAGAACAAACCATATTTGAATTTCACATTCGATCCAGCACATGCATTGATATCCGGAAATTTTGGCAGCCCATGGTTGAAAGTTATGCAGAAGAAAATGGATCATGTACATGCTACGGATTCTGATGGCAAAAATGACTCCCATCCAGAATTGGGGAAAATTAACGGGCCAATAAATTGGGAGGAACTTTTGAGCGAATTAAAAAAAATAGATTACCGTGGAAATCTTATTCTAGAAAATTACAGATTTGAAAATGCAATTGAATCCAAGAAATATCTGGAAAGCCTTTAGACCATCCCGAACGGAATCATCAGAAGTATTGCGTCTCCTGCAAAAATTGTGAACAGCAACGAAAGAGTGAAAGCCGGAACAAAGCTTATCCCTTCCTTGATCCAGACGTACTTCTCGCCGGACTTCCTGATTTTTACCAGCTCTTTTCTGTCGATCCCGATTATCTCTCGTTTTTTCATAAGAACATCGCCAATTTTCAATTTAGATACGCTAACTCGTCTGGTGAAAATATTTTTCTCAACGCTCATCGCAAATTTATAAATGAAAAAAATTGAAATTGTCAGAAACAGCGGAGGAATGCTTGACGAGATTGCGCCGACCAAGTTTTGGCTGCTTGAAAAAAATCCTTGCAGATAGTATGTTGCAGACAAGAAAATAGCGAAAAGTAAAATCGAAAATGTTGCGAGAAGTTTCGAGCTAGCCTTCATCTCTTTCACGAAAATTGTTTTGAACTTGTCATTTTTGAACGCGATGCAAGCAGAATAAATTATCATGTACGCTGTCCCGATGATGAACAGATTGAACAGGTAGCTGACAGGGAACGGGAACAAAAGATTTGCATTCAGTCCAGATGGAATCTGGGGAACGAGAAATCCCATGATCCCGAGAAGAATTGCGTCCGCTCCTCCCCACTGGCCTCCCTTGTACATCATGTATCCAAATGCCAGAAGGCCCAGTCCGGCTGCAGAGGACATTATCAGAGGCGAGATGCTGGACGAAATGTAGGAATTCACAATCACGATCGGCAGGCCTATTCCGAACATCGCATAAAAAATCCAGTCCGGAACTTCCGTTGTTTTCAAATCGAATACTGATGCAACAGCAGAACCGACGAATGCGACGGCAAGAAGAATGAGATCGAATACCATGAATTATATTTGTCAGCCGTATTTCTTAAATCCTATTCCGCGCGCGACCTCGCGAATGCATCTCCTGCAGTAGTTGAGCCCGTACTTCACGATGACTCCCCTATGGTTTCCGCATCTCCTGCAGACTTTTGTCGCCTTTCCGAACTTTGTTGGCATTTTTGTCAATCTCTTTTTTCGAATTTAAAATTTTTAAAGCTACCCATTTTGGTCATTGTAGAATCTTATCCGCCTATCTCACCCAGCACGAAAAGGAAGTCGTCGCCTTCGAAGCGCTCCATGTTGACTATGTTCTCGAAAACCCGCGAATACACGTTTGTAAAATTGTTCTCCAGCTCCGCTTTCTTGAGAATTATTCCACCAAGCTTGGCTGTCAGTTCGGTTATCTCCTGGTTGTCAAACATTTTTCGATCACGAATTCTCGGCTATCTGGACACCAAATTTGTTTTTGATCCAGTTCGCTGCGTCTTCTTTGTTTAATTTGTGTTTCGAGGATATTATCCTTTTCTGTATCTTCCTCTTCTTCACCCTGAAGCCTGGCCTCTCCAGCACCGCAGCCACTCCGAAACCGAGAACTCCGATCTCGTGCATGTATTTGATCCCCGGAAGATCGATGTATTCCTTGATTCCGATGTTTAGGTTCCCGTCCTTGTCGAACTGCGACATCCTCACCTTGTTGCCCACAGCCTGCAGGACGGTCTTCAAAAATTCTTCGGCCTGCTTGTTTCTCAGCGTCACCTTGACGCCTATAGGCTTGCCTTTCGACACGCCGAACGTGCTCCTCTTCTTGGAGGCTGTTACAATAGGCCTTCTCTGAGTCAAAATTTCCAAAAGTTTCTTTGCCTTCTCGATCTTCTGGTGGTCGTCTCCACATCCTATGTTGAGCGACACCTTCTCTATTTTTATTTGTCTCATCGTTACGTTTGTTTCTGGCATTCCAATCACTCGCTAAGTTTTATCTCGGGCTTGTCCTTTCCCAAAACGAAAAATCTTTCCTTGATTACTTCCTCTTCGGCCTTATCAGTCTTCATGATAATTTTCGACGGGCTCCTGAACTTTCCGTTGAT
This sequence comes from uncultured archaeon, assembly GCA_964539655.1. Classification (GTDB taxonomy): domain Archaea; phylum Aenigmatarchaeota; class Aenigmatarchaeia; order CG10238-14; family SCSR01; genus CAZIJH01. The sequence continues at coordinate 16,430 of CAZIJH010000006.1, forward strand.
TATTTCCTTTATTGTTCCTGTCGATCCGGAATTGACTCCCTTCGAGACCACTCCGAAATAATTTTTCTCCAGCGGAATCTTTTCCAAAATTTTCAACGAAGGAAGTTCTATCAAAATCGAATCGCCTGTCTTGTACTCGTCCTTGTCCACAAGCAGATTCTTTCCATCATGCAGGTTCAGCTGCAATTTTCCGTTCCTGATCATCGTCTTGTTTTTGATCCTGCAAATTTTGACTTTGGCCTCTTTCTCGGAAATTTCTATAACCTCCAATCCGCTCTTCGCGGGAACGAGCCTGTAATTTTTCTTCGTCTTCGGCACGGATATCACGTCGAAAATTCCGACAGGATAAGCAAAATCTTTCCTCGCTTTCTGGTCCACCAGAACGTCTCCCGATTGCAAGATGGACTTCACTTCTCTCGCTGTGTCGGCGATCTTCAGGATGTCTCTCAGAACTACCTGCAGAGGAATCGATTCAAACTTTTTGTGGGGACCCGGCCTTGGACTTACTACCCACGTTCTTCGCTTTTTCGGTACTTTCCAAAACCTTGGTATCAGCAGTCTTTTCAGTTTCATGCTTCTCCGTTATCTCCGTTTCTTTTTTCTTAATTTCCGTTTCGTGCTTAACTTCTTTTGCTTCGCTTTTAGTTTCTTCTTTCTTCGGCTCGGCCTTGGGGTTTTCGTATTTTAATTCCTTGACTTTTCTCAAAAGTATCTTCCTTCTCTTCTCGTCCTCGAGATTCAGTTCCAAAATTTTCACGTTGCTCGGATTGATCGGAATCTGAACTTCGGTTCCGACAGTCCTTTTGTCGACCACTCCTGTGATGAAAATCCTCTTCGATTTGGTGTCGACCTTCGAAATTTTTCCCGTCTTGCCGGCGTTTTTTCCGACCATGACTTTGACTTCGTCCCCGATCCTTATAGGAAGCGAGCGTCTTTTGTATTGCTCGCGCAATTCTTTGGACAAATGGGATGCTATCGTTTTCATTTTTTTTACACCACTATTGTTGAAATTTTTCCGATCGAGGAAAATCTTTCGACTGCCTCTTTTGCTACAGGCCCCTTGACTTCTGTTCCTTTTGGATCGCCCTTTTCGTCGGTGATGACCGCGGCGTTGTCCTCGAATGTGACTCTCGTTCCGTCCTTTCTCCTGTACTCGGATTTCTGCCTGATAATTACAGCATTGACCACCTGCTTCCTGATCTTGACGTCGCCTTCTTTCACGGTGACCTTTATCATGTCGGCCACTCCGGCTGCGGGCTGCCTTCTTTTCACGCCCTTGTATCCGAAAACGGAAATTATCTGGACTATCTTCGCGCCAGTGTTGTCAGCGCATATTAGATTGCTTCCCACATTCAACGCACGTGAAACGCTTGCTTTGATAGGCTTCATAAAATCATCAAACCTTTTCGATAACTACGAAATGCTTTATCTTGCTTATCGGCCTGCACTCGGCTATCTTTACGACCTGTCCTTCCTTCGCAGCTATGCATTCGGGGTTGTACGCCGCTATCCTGCTGTGCCTTCTCTCGTACCTTTCGTATTTCGGAAGAAGCTGCTGGTAATCTCTCTGCACAACAACAGTCTTCTGCGCGCGCGAAGAAACTACTTTTCCGGTGATCACATTTCCTCGAACAGAAAGATTCCCGTGAAACGGGCACTTGTCATCCGCGCATTCTTTCTCGGGCTTCTTTACCTCTATTCCAATGTTCTTTGTTTTCATACAATCGACTGAATTTAGAATGGTTATTATACGTTTATAAATTTATTTGGCTTGCCTGAATGCGTTACCATTTCGCGAATTTTTTCTTGATTCTGTCTTCCGGTCTACTCATGAGGAGCGATCCGTCGACTTGCACCCTGATTTTGCTCGGAAGGGTGAAAACGAACACGCTGTCTTTCTTCGTCACGGTCTTTTCTTTTTCTTTTGTCTCGATTTTTAGTGTGTTGTAAGTTTCGTCGACAACTTTTCCGGACAAATTTTTAATGCTTGCATCGCTGCTTTCGGCTATTTTTATTTTCAGCCCGATCAGTTCGTGCCTAACGATGTTCTCGGGAGTTATTGTCATAAAATGATTGGAGAAAGAATACTTATAACGATTCCTTATCTTCTGTAGTTCCTGCCTGTCTGAATGTATTCCGTGACATCGACCTGGTCCTTGGAATATCCGAGCCCGACAAGCAGTTCCTTTATTCTTGCCGTGTGGTTGCCCATCAGCTCGATGCGGTTGTCCTTGAAAGTTCCCCCGCACGCGAGTTTTGATTTGAGCTGCTTCGAGATATCCTTACCGTTCGCAGTGATCCCGTCGATGACTGTTATCGGTTTGTTGAATTTTCTTTTCTCTACAAAAACTTTTATCTTCTGTTCTTCCTTCTCGATCGTACCGCAAACGCAAAGCGAAGGTTTAGGCAGACCGCAGACCGCGCAGATTTCTTCAACCATCGCTAGTTCTTAACCTCTCCGGCCTTCGCCGTTCTAATTTTCATTCTTCTTTCGTTCTTGACGGTGAAAATTCTCGCTAAAGATTTTTTTATTTCGCGTATCTTTCCTGTATTCTTTGTAGGCCTTCCCATTTTGAAATTTCCCTGCTCCTTGATCAGCTCGAGTTTTAGCTCGGAAAGCTTTTTGGAAAGGTCTTCCGGTTTCATTTCGCGTACTTGCTTAGACTTCAGAATTGCCAACTTCTTCTACCTTCTTTTCTATTTTCTTTAATATAAATTCTTTCGGAGATTCTTTCATTATTCTCACCTGCACGCCGACTTTTCCGGGCTTCAGCATCGCCTCCGCATATCCCTTGTCGACAAGCTTCTCTGCGTAGTCTCCCGAGAACGCGACGAAACCTCTCTTGAATTTCTGGAACCTGCTCCTCTCGCTTCCCGCCATCTTTCCGGCAAGCCTTATCGCGATCCCGACAGCGCCGACTTCCAAAACTTTCATCAGATAAAAGTTCGCGACCTTCTTGAAATTTATTCCCTTCTCGAGTGCGCGCGCGATCCTGTTCGCAACGATGTTCGAATCGAGGAACGGCTCGTCGACTTCCTTCACGTCTATCAGAGGATTCTCGAATCCGAATTTCTGCTTGACTTCCTCAGCGAGCTCATCAATCCTTCTTCCGGATCTTCCAATCACAAGTCCGGGCCTGTTAGCATAATCGTTTTTCCTCGTCCCGAGCGGAGTCCTCTGTATCTCGGTGTGCGAATATCCCGCTCTCTCGAATCTTTCCTGCAGGAATTCCTCTACCTCGGATTCCTTTATCCCCTCTTTGACGAACAATTTTTCTACTGCCATAATTTTCATCTCTCCTCGAGCACGATCTCGATGTTCGATATCTTCGCTTTCCTTCCCCTGAATTTGGCGCTCGTCTTCGGCCTGATGAACTTGTATCCCTTGTCGGCCTTTGCGACCTTCACGAAAAGTTTCGCGACGTCAATGTTCTTCTGCTTGGCGTTCGCCTCTGCGGATTCGAGCGTGTTCAATATCTGCGTACTCGCAAAAGTGTAAAACTTTTTTCCGTCGAGCGGCTTCCTTTCCTTCGAAAGGTCGTTCAATATCCTTTTCGCGACGCTGAGCCTTTTGTTTCTTATTGATTCAAGCACGTGCTGCGAATTCTTGAAGGAGATTTTCGCGCCGTTGGATTTTGCTGAGGATTCCATCTGTATCATCGACCTTACGTCTTAGTGGCGGTGTGCTTCGAACCTCTCGACGCACCGAGGCCAGGAGCGGAGTGCTTGACTCTCTTGACGGGTATCGCGAATTCCCCTATCCTTTTTCCCACCATGTCCGGCTGTATGATTAGATTGAACCATTCCTTTCCAGTGAAAACCCCGAGCTTTGCTCCGATCATCTGCGGCAAAATTATCATGTTCCTCACGTGGGTCTTGTGGAACTTTTCCGGGTCCTTTTTGATGTTTTCCAGAAGGATTTTCTGCGGTTCGGTGAGCCCGCGCCTGAGGCTCCTTCTTTCCCTCGAAGTGATCATCTTTGCGAACTCGTCGATCGATAGACCCTTGAGTTGTTCTGCTGAAAGTCCCCTGAACTTGAATTCCTTGGGCATTATACCACTCTATATGTATCAGGGTTATAGTTTAAAAAGTTTTTATTCTTCAGGAATATCTGATTTTGCACTTATGATTTTGAGAAATCTTAACCTTTTAAATTACTTAGATGCGTTTTTCCACAGTATTTTAAAAATTGACCCGAAAGTCGTTGCGACATCTTGATTTCTCAACAAGACAAATGATGGCAGATCAGCATACTTCATAATCAGAACTTGGTCGCCAATTACTGTGATGCATGACGGTGTTTGCGATGAGACGTATCTGGTCCTACTCATAGGAGCTTTCCTTAATATTTCGAAATATTTTGTTTTATTCTCTGAAAAAATGAACTTTGCTTTCACTCTATGTTTTGGTCTGACTTTGTAATGCCAATATGTCCAAAATCTATTTACGGAATCGCTCTTCGATCCCGTGACACCAAATGCCAACCATGTTTTGGTGTTGTCCAACTTTATATCGTTCAGCATACTCTTCAGTCCGCTCAAACCCTCGTAAACGTTGGCGAAAAGCACCGTATGGACTTTTCGTTTTTTAAGGAGTGGAATCAAACCATTCGCGATTTCTGTTTTGTTCTTTATCTCTCCTTTTAAGGAGTCTAAAAGTATGCTAGGCTCGTTTGCATGAAAATATTGCGTGTTATCTTTAAGTGACGATGAAACCAGCCCTTTCTTAGCAAGCTTTTCGAGTATTTCATAAACTATCGATGATGAAATGCCGGATTTTCTGATTATATTTGATTTTGTAGATTCTCCTTGCAGCAACGCAAGATAAACTTTTGATTCGCCTTCTGTCAGACTAAAAGCCTTTAGATTTTCTATTATCTCCCTGTCCTCCATGAATAACACTAGTAATAGTGAACTCAAGAATTTGATTACATGGTGAGAGTTTTATAATGTGGGAAATACCCAGCATGCAATTAGTACATTTGAAAGGTATCTAGAAGAAATTAGAAATGGTAAGACGAGTTTTGAAGTAGACTCGATTGAAAGACATATAGAAAGGTACATGAATGACCTAGGAGAATCACCTGAGCTCAAACTAAGAGAAGCTATAGTGGAAGGTGTAAGGCTTAACATAGAGAGATTGAAGAATGGCGAAGATTGGCATCGGTATACAATAAAAACAATTATTGAGCGATACAAACTAACAGAGGAAAAAAAATTATATGAAGATGCATCCAAAATCTGCAGTGAAAATCATGTCAGAAAAGTTATTGAAATATTGAAGAAAAACGATTGGCATGATTATTATGAGCATATGTATTTCTCACCTGAGAATATCGAATCTGGACTGAAAAAAGAATTTGAAGAAGCACTTCAAGTCTGCGGCGAAGTCAGCGGTGCAAAAGAACATTATGACACAGACAAGATAGTAAAGAAATATGGAGTACGTAACTGGTATAAAGACAATAAAACAGGATTATTGACGCTTTCCATCACTATACCTTGCTTTCTTGAAGGTAGATGGGAAGCGGAAGTGTGTAGAAGAGTTGCGAAAAAACATGGTATACCTGACATACGTCATTATGAATATAGTGCAGAAGACGGAGGCTATTCAGAGTCATATTATTATTTTAATTTCGAGACATCTCCAAAAGATTTGGAGGAAAATTGTAAGAAGGCAAATGAAATCCCAAAAGAAATGTCTGAACGGATAGAAAAAGTAAAAATGAAATTTGCAGATATGGCATTTGAGTAAATTTACTGTGCTCTCTTTTTCAATTTCAAACGTTGTTATTTCAGAAACATAAATTTAAATTTCTTAGAAATTATGCATAGAAGCATGCCGTCACTCAGAAAAGCATTGCCAATCGATGCTCGCAATTACGAAAAAAGATTGATGTTTGCGATTGATCGTCCAAACATAACTGACTTGGATATACAAGTTTATGGGCCGCTGGATTCGGAATTGTATTCGCAAGGCGCACTTTCGAGATTTGACGAAGCCATTAAAAATATCGGGAATTTGATCCAGTCTTTTGACAGAAGATTGCATTCGATTACCGGAAGACTTCCGTATCACTTGACCCAAAATCATTATGAAAAAGGATTTGGGAAAAGAAAATCTTGGAAAGAATCAGAAAGAGATTTGCTTGCATACCTGCAAAGCTTTGCAAATTTGATGGACGTAGTTAACGTTGAGGGAGTTAGTAAATTTCATCTTTGCTACCATGATCAAGTCGAAATTCCTGTCGAAGCCCGTTATTCGAATTTGGAAAATATATTAAACGACCGCACAATACAGATAGCAAAAACACGTGAAAGAGCAGATTGGCTTCTTGATCAGACAAGGAAAATTTTCAAACATAATGAAATCGTAATTAAACAAGAAAATACTTCGTATAATTCAGAGCGTTTGGAAACAGACGAGACTGCTTATTTGTCAGCCGAAGAATTTTTACCACTCATACAGAAAGGAATAAAGATACATCTCGATCCCGCGCATGTGGCTCTGCAGCTCGAAGCTGTAAGACTAGCAAAAAAAGGAAAAAGACTACCTTCAAGGTTGATAGTTCTAGAGGAATCATTCGATGGAATTTTACCGTATTCTCTCAGAGAACCTACTCAGAGTGACGGAAAATACGACATACATAGATTTGTCGATGTGATAGGGAAGGAGAACATCGTGTCGGTTGATGTGTCGCAGACGATCAGAGGTGGCGAGGAGAAAATGGGTCATGTATTTGGAATAGGTCATTCATTCCCTGTCAATCATCCCGAAGGCGTCGTCAATTTCAAAAATTTGAAAAAACTTTTGATGCAAGAAGTCGTCTGGATACCCGAGGAGGCCGGCACACACATCGATCCGGAAATCGGAATTAATCAGAAATTGCTAAAAACTTTAGATGCGATTGAAAAATTCTAAGTCAATAATAATTTGGGGAAAAAAATAAAAAAATAATTTTATCTACCCTTTCTCTTTCCGACTCTTCTCGCGGCGATGCTTCCGACCTTTGCTCCAGGCGGCGCGCTTCTGCTGACCGTTCTGGACGGCCTAGGCCTCTTGCTTCTTCCACCGTACGGGTGATCGGCGGGGGTCTGCGCGACACCGGCGCTTCTCGGGAATATCTTTCCGCGGGTCATCTTCGCGAACCATTGCGTGCCTACTTTCAGCCACGGCTTCTCTGGCCTACCGCTCGCGGCAGGAATTCCGATTGATGCCCTGCACCTTCCGTCCATTTCCCTGACTGCACCTGAAGAAAATTGTATAGAAACTTTGTCTCCTTTCTTGCTCAAAATTTGCGCAGCAACTCCCGAGCTCCTGCACATCTTCGGGCCCGAACCCGGATAGTTTTCTATTCCGAAAATTTTCGTTCCTTCAGGAATCTTAGAAAGCTCGAGAACATTTCCTTTTTTGATTTCGCCGTCATAACTGACAAGGTCTCCCACCTGCATCCCTTCGGGAGCTATCTGAAAAATTTGCTTACCTTCTTCGTTCCTGATTATTGCCAGCGGGGCGGATCGTCCGGGATCGTGCTTTATGTCAATAACTTTTCCGGAGACCGGACCAAAAGGAAAATATTCGACTTTGCCCAAATATCTGTGGCTCGGCGCTACGTATCTCGGCCCGCCTGCTCCTCTCGCTCTTGGAATTATTCTTTTACCCATCTTGCTTCACCTTGATTATGTTCTGATTTCGAATATAAGTTTTCAAATTATTTTTGTATTCTCTTAAAGGTCTCAGCGAATGTGTCATGATAGCATCTATGACAACATAAAGTAGTCCGCCTTCTCCTTCGCTGTTGTGGCCCGCTACGGAATAAATCAGGACGTCTTTCGCGCTCATACCTACACGACTCCAAGCTTGACGGCGACGTCGATCGCCTTGTTCTGCGGCTTCAATTTTATGTAAGCCTTCTTCTCGCCGTCCATCGTCACTTCGGTGTTGACTTTCTCGACTTTAACTTCGAAGGCTTTCTCGAACGCTTCTTTTATTTTTTTCTCGTCGGCTTTCTTGTCAACAATAAAAACTATTTTGTTTTCCCTCTCGACCAGTCCGATAGATTTTTCCGTCATGTGCGGATATTTCAAAATTTTCCACGGATCCATCTTACCCACCCAGCTTCTCCAACGATGATTTTGTGAAAATCGTCAGCCTTCCCGGCATGGCTCCCGGAGCTAGATACTCGGCGGAAAGATTTCCGACCTTGCAGACATTCGCGCCGATTATGTTCTTGACGGATTTTCCGATTCCATTGTCGTCTGTTATGACGAACAGCGGGCCGATCTTAGTCTTGTATTTTCTTCCCCTCATCTTTCCTTTTCCGGCCCTTATTTTTTTCTGCGAGATTCTCTCCAGTTCCTTATCGAGTCCGATCTTCTCCAAAAATCCGACCAGGTCTTTGGTCTTTTTTATTTCCTGTATCTTGTTGTCGACTATTATCGGAAGATCTTTGAAGCCGTCAACTTTGTGTCCCCTGTTCAAAACAATTTCCTTTACGGCGGTCGCGGCTATTGCGGAACGTATCGCCTTCTGGTTTTCCTTTTTATTAATCCTCTGCTCCCAGACTTTCACGACAAGCGGAGGATGGGCGACCCTACCGCCTTTCGAGTGCGGTACGAATCTCGCCTGCATGTTCAAAAATGGAACGGTCTTTCCGTGAAGCCTTGGAAGCCTCGCCATCTCCCTGTTCATCATCGTGTATCTGTGCCTTCTGTATCCGTGGTAGTGCGCCGTAGTTTTCTTTCCCGCCATTGGATCTGTTCCGTAAGCCTGCCTGTCCTTGCTCTGGCTCGAGAGAACTGCTCTTCTTATCAAGTCTTCCCTGACAACTTCTGAAAAAACTTTTGGCAGATCCACTTTCTCTATCGCTTTTCCCTGAAGATCAAAAACATCCGCTTTCATTTCATTACCTCTCTGATTTCTGGAACTTGAAGCTTGACTTTCTGCGGCCTAATAGGCGACCTCAAAAAGATCAGTCTCTTTTTCGGGCCGGGGACCGATCCTGACAAAAGAACGTAGCTGCTCTTAACAATTCCGTATCTGTTGATCCCGTTTGCGGGAGTGACTTCGCTTCCGCTTCCGATCTTCAGCACGCGCTTGTTAAGTTCGGTCCTGTTCTGGTAGCCGAGCTGGCCCGCCTGTCTTGATGTGAATCTTACCCTTCTCGGAACCTGCTGGGCGATCGCTCCGACGTGCCTCAATTTCTGCTTGGCGTGCCTGTTCTGGATTCTTATTCCGAATCTTTCTACAGGGCCTGCGGTTCCTTTTCCTTTCGAAACCGCGATGACGTCGACAAGCTCCCCTTCCTTAACAACATCAGAAACATTGGCATCCTTTCCGAGCAGCTGTTTCGCGAAATCGAATTTTTCTTTCACGTCCTTGCCCCCAATCTCTATCTCGAAAACTTCTGGAGTTTTCTTTTTGACTCCTGTTAAAACCGGTTGGGTCGCGACGACGAATCTCAAAACTGAAATCTTTTGCAAAACTTTTTCAAGATTTGCGACTTGAATTTCCATCTTCGGCTTGACTTTCAATTTTCTCGCAAGCTCTTTCGGGAGCTCTGTAGACCAGGCTTCCGTTATCGCCTGCAGCCCTTTCGCATTTTTTTCGTAGGCGCGTATCCCGACGACTTTCAGTGGAGGGCATTCGAGAATTGTGACCGGCACGGAAATTTCCTGCCCGAATGTGGGGAAACCTTTCCTGTTGTCAAAAAGAATAACATTCGTCATGCCGGCCTTGTAGCCCGCGAAGCCGAGCACTTTAGGCTTGTCTGATTCGGGGAAAGAAGTCACGCTCGGATAGATTCTCGCGGCTCTTCTTCTCGGCCAAAATGCAATAGGACCTTTCTTCGGTCGTTTGACTGCTGGCATCTACCCACCATGTTATCAAAGTAATGTAATATCATTAGTTTGGAAATAAATAAAAAGGTTTAAAAATCGGCCTTTTCGCCGAAAGTTGGCGCGGATTTCTTAAAATCAATGCTTATGAACAACAATTATTAAAAAAGGATTATGGAAACTTCTATTATCATACCCGCCTACAACGAGGAGAAAGCGATCGAGAGCACCATAAGAAGGGCCAAAAAATTGGGCATGAAAGATTTTGAAATCATAGTTGTCGATGACGGGTCAAAAGACGCAACCTACTCGATCGCGAAAAAATTTTCCGGGATAAGGCTGATAAGGCACAAGGTCAACATGGGTAAGGCGCGCGCTCTCATGACGGGATTCAACAATGCAAAAGGAAAATATCTTGCGACTGTGGACGCCGATCTCACTTATCCGATTGAAGACATCCCGAATCTCGTGAAGATCCTGAAGGAGAACAACTGTTCGATGGTCATCGGGTCCAGGTTCATGAAATACAGGCCGAGCATATCTAAGATGAACGAGATTGGGAATAAAATCCTTGCCCTGATGATCAGCGTGCTTTCGTTGAAGAGAATCACCGACCCGTCTAGCGGGCTGAGAGTGTTCAGGCAGAACGACTGGAAAAATTTGGACGTAAAATCCACGGGCCTTGATTGGGAGGTTGAGATGACCGCCAGAATTTTGAGGAGAGGATTGAAGGTTGTAGATTATCCGATAAGATATTCCAGCAGGGTCGGAAAATCGAAGCTGCATCCGTTCAGGGACGGGATAAAATTTTCTCTCGCTATATTGAGAGGAAGATTTTTCTAAAAAAAATTATTTAGGAAACCAGCGCATACGCAAGTCCGAAAATAGCATTCGGATAGGTCTTTGGCTCTCCCAGGTTCACCCATTTTACTATCTTCGAAATTTTCATCAGCATGCTGTTGTCAGGCTCTAATGTTATGTCTCCGCGCTCGTAAAATTTCAGGAACCTGTCTGTGAAGATGTAGACGCTGTACGTCTCGAAAAGGGAATAGATTGTCTGCTTGTTTCCGGAAATCTTGTACGTCTCGCTGCCGTCGCATTCCGTTATCTGCAAACTTCCCTCGAATTTGATGCAGGCTTTTTCGTAAGTATCGGACACGTGCACTGCAAATGTTTGCGTGAAATTCAATTTCCCGGCCTGAGCAGAAAACTTCGGATGATTGTCGAGAAATACTTTGAATGCTGTCAGATGGTCCGATAAAGTTGATTGGGAATAATTTTTTGACGGATTGGCGTTTTTATAGAGCCTGTATTGCGAATTTTCAAAAACAAGCGAGAGCCCTTCTGATTTTTCAATTATACTTTTGAGGGACGTGCTATCTTTGTTTTCAAGCACGTAATAAACCGGATACGAATCGATGGACTTCGAACTGTTGCCAATCAGTACCCTGCTAGGGCTGTACGGATTAACGGGATTGTCAAGCTGCTCGTAACCCGCAAGGTAGATTATGTTGTGCTCGCGCCCGTATTTCGTTGCTGGATCGTACAGGACCTGCTTTCCGAAATCTTCGTTGCTTTTCAATGCATCCACTACTTGGAGGTCTTCATCGTCCATTTTGACAACGAATTTTTCTATCTGGATCCAGTAGTACGGAATCGAGACTACCATGAAAGCGAGAGCCGCGGCAGCAATTATCCATTTTCTGGATTTGAAAATCGAAAACAGGGAAATCGCTGCGAGCACCGACATCGGATAGAATATGTAGGAAAGTGTCCTCGACGGCGTGCTGACCTGCCCGAGCATTATTGGCGACAAATCTATGAAATAAATCTGGGACAGAAATAAAACAAGCAAGAAAAATATGCTGACAAATTTGTAATTCAAATTTTGTTTTCTCACAATATACATCCCATGCAATGCGAAAAAAATTATTAGCGGGGGGAAAATGAGCACGGGCAATGAAAATATCGAGAACATCGTGTCAAAATATTTCATTGATGACATGAGTGCGAAAGGGAATTTCGCCGCATAGAATTTCAACAGAATCGTATGAGGCAACGAAATTAAAAATGCTGTGATGTAAGTTACACCTGCCGGGATGAAAGCCGAGAATTTTTTCCTGTTCCAAAATTCAAGCGCGCTGTATACAGCCAACAACAAGATTGTCAAAGGATAGGAGGGATGTGTCATTATTTGCAATGCAAGGAATATTCCTGCAAAGAACGGCTTCCTCGATACGAAGAAATAAAGTGAAAGGAGCAGGAACACCATGCTCAACGCCTGAGGTATTGGAAGAAATCCTATGTTCGCCGAGGTGTACACAACTGTGATTGTCGAGAAGAGGGCGGCGAGAAGCGAGACTCCTTTTTCGTTAGTAAGCTTCAGTGTGAGCTTGTACGCGACGAGAGGGAACGCCAGCGCGAAAAAAATCGTTATTGCCAAGAGGCTCGCGGAAAGAGGGACCCTTAAAATGTTCGTAAACGAGGCCGCTAGCAGGCTCATGAATTTTGGATAGTCGTCGTAAAAAATATTTTTCAAATCCTCTGATATCAGCAGAGATCTTTGGTACGCGTACGCCGTGTCGCCGGTGATGACGTAATTCGGCAGGGAAAAAATTACAGTGGGAGCAAGCATGAGAAGTATCGCTGCGATATTGAAAATTATCAGAACGTTAGTAAAATTCAATTTTGCAAGTTTCATTTTCCATCTTCGTCTGTTTTCTTGGCATTTTTAAATTCTTCAATCGGAATCGGCATGTTCGGCTTGTTTGCGAGCGGCTCGCAGAAATCCTTGTAATATTCTTCCCAGAACGCCTGCTTGCAGTACGGCTTGAAAGTTTTTATGTGTTCGAAGCTGCCCATCTTCTTCCAGATTTTTTCCAGCGGCTCTTCCAAAACGTTTCCGTAGGAAATCTGCACAAGCGGGCATGTGATGACATCGCCATAGGAAGTGATGTGAATTCTTTCGGTCCCGCCCGGACATCCGCTCCTTCCGTTAAAATTGAAAATCGTGTCTGCTCTTACATGTTTAGTTTTCAACAGATTGTTGTATTTTACCAGATCTTCCTGCGTCAATCTGTTGCCGGATTCTCCCTTGCCGTAAGTCGACAGAGGATTCAAAAGCAAAAATGTTCCAAGCTTTTTCGTAAGTTTTACGAGCTCCGGAATTTTGTCAATGTTGTTGTGCGTGACAACTACGCTGAGGCACACGTTGAGTCCGACATTCTTCGCGTAGCCGACGCCTTCCATTATTTTTTTGTAGCTTCCTTTTACATTCCTCGCTGTGTCGTGTTCTTCCTCGACAGCACTCTCGAGGCTGATCTGAAGCGTGTTAAGGCCGGCCTCTTTCAGTCTCGTGACTCTTTCCTGCGTCAATAAAAATCCGTTTGAAACCAGCGAGATGATTGTCCTCTCGGGCTGGAAATTTTTGATAATCTGCAACAGCCTTTCCTCGTTTATCAGCATCGGCTCTCCGCCTGTGATATTCACGTGGATCGCGCCGAGCTTCATGGCCTGCTGCCAGACATCCTTAATCTCGTCGACTGTCAAATATCTTTTTCCGGAATTTTTCAGATGATAAGCGGAACAGAACGGGCAGCTGAAATTGCACTCGTAAAGCATCGCCCAATCAATGGTTCTCAATACGGGCTTGCGCATCACGATTTTTTTGAAAAATCCTTTTGCTATCCTTCCGGCAATGCGGTGGTTGTTCTTGACGAATTTTAAATGCTCTACCGCGTTGTTGACGCCACCCATACCGATTATTTTGAATGCAATTCTTTAAATACTATTGTTGGCCGACTGATTTTTTATTTGTACGCGACGGCCAGATTGTTCATCCCGAATTCGAAAGAAGTTACGAAAATATTCCTGAATTTATTTTTCTCTAGGAGATTTTTCAGCTGGCTTTTTGAAAAATAACTTTTGTGGTCGCTTATCTGTTTTGGATCAACTATCTTCAATTTATAAGAAAGGAACTCGAGAACCGGCTTGCTCATCGGCGACGGTACAGTAATGATCATTACACCGTTCCTTTTCAAGATTCTGTAAGATTCTTTCAAAATGCTTTCCGGATAATCCAAATGTTCCAGAACTGCAAGGCATGTCACGCAGTCGAAGTAGCCCGGCTTCAAATTTAATTTCTTTTTGATCTCCATTTTTCTGATGCTCAGTTTTTTAGAATCGAATGGATCAATCTCCTTGTCTATACCGACTCCGAATTTGATTTTGCCTTCAATCATCCTTAGGAAATCTCCGTGCCCGCAGCCGATGTCACACAAAACGGAATTCTTAGGAATGTATTTTCCAATCGCGCTTATCCTTCTCTGCCTGAGAAAAGGTTCGAGCAGGACTTCTTTCATTTTTTATAATTGCTTTGCGGTGTATTTAATAGACAAAGGATTCAAAATAATTTTATGGATACTGTCATATCCACGTTCATGCAAAACGATCACGACAAACTCGACAGCCTTTTTAACGAATACCAAAATTTGTGTAGCATTCATGAAGCACTGCCTATTTTCAAGGAGTTTAGGAAAAATTTGGAAAGGCATATAGGATGGGAGGAAGAAATTCTTTTTCCAACTTTGGAAAAGAAATTGAGAATTGCTAATGGCGGGCCGATAATGGTGATGAACATGGAACATCTTCAGATAAAAAATTTTCTTGATGAAATTGAGAAAAAACTTTTGAAACATCAGATCGCAGACGAGACAAATGGAAATTTGGTCATGGTACTCGGTCAGCACAATTTCAAGGAAGAAAATATTCTGTACCCCGCAATAGACGATTCTCTTTCAGCAAACGAAAAGGAAGAAATCTTGACAAGACTGAAATAATTTTTAATTGATTTTTTAAAGGACAATCATCCTCATTGTGATATTATCGGAATAGGAATACTCGGAATAATTTTCCGTGCCATAGGCAGCGCAATCAACGGATTTATAAGAGAAAGCTTGGAATATCTCAAAGATAAATTTCAAATTTTCTAATAATTTTTATGCCAAACGAGTGCGTGTTCTGCGCAATAGTGAAAAAGCAGATTCCTTCGATGATAGTTTTCGAAAACGACGACACGGTGGCTTTTCTCGACATAAATCCGCGCTCGACCGGAATGACGATCGTCTCTCCAAAAAAACATTACAAGGAAGCCAGCGAAGATTTCGACGCATCAAACAAAACTTTTGAAACTGCGCAAGTTGTTGCAGAAATGATAAAGCAGAGTCTTAGCCCAGTATCGATAGATTTTTCAATCATTCCTTCGAAGGAAGTTCCGCATTTCCACATCCGCGTTTATCCAGTTTATGAAAACGAAATTCCTCTTGTCGAAAACCAGCCGAAAAAAATCAGCGAGCAGGAGCTGAACGAAATCGCGCAGAAAATAAGATCTGTAAAAGTCGAGCAGAAAAAACAGGAGCCGGTCGTCGAAGAAGTGAAAGAGAAACCGAAAGAGCGCGAGAGAAGCGAAGATGAAATCAAGTGGATAAGAAGGCAGACAAATCTTTGAAAATTATTTAGTGAACGTATCCGTGGTCGTCTTCTTCCTCTGCTGGCTGATTCGCCTTTTTGACCCACCCCTCTTTGACAATTCTAGCAGCTTCGACTATTTCAGGAATAAGTTCGTTCATCAAAAAACTGTATGCTTCTTTCAACGGTTTGATTAAAATTTTTTCGTCATTCAACTGCTTGGCCTTTTCGAAAGCCTCCCACAATTGTAAATAGACGCTTCTAGACTTTAGGTAGAATTTTACAAGTCGGTCCCGTCTTGTTTTTAAGAAATTGTATTCTTGCACAAAGAAGGGATCTTCTCTCGGCCATATCCTGAAGAAAAACCATTCGTTTCTTCCACCAATTCCTTGGAAAAGTGAATCTGTCAAATCGAATGCGAAGGTGTCTACGTCCCATTTTGCATGAAGATGAAAAAGACTCTTGAACTTCTCGACGGATTTTGGCAAGCCGATCTCAGGATATTTTTTAATGAATGAGTTGTAAACTGATCTTTCTTTTTTGGTTGCCATATTTAATTATTTACTTGACAATTATTTATTAATCAAGCGGCAGTAGTCCAACCTGGTTAAGGTAACACCAAAAGACGTCAGCCTTCCAGCTCCATAGGA
Organism: uncultured archaeon; assembly: GCA_964539655.1. Lineage (GTDB taxonomy): Archaea > Aenigmatarchaeota > Aenigmatarchaeia > CG10238-14 > SCSR01 > CAZIJH01. The sequence goes on from CAZIJH010000006.1 coordinate 32,382, forward strand.
GGCAAGCTGAACATCCGGGTTCAAATCCCGGCTGCCGCACATTAGCTTAAATAATTAGCGTCCACTGTTTGTTTTTATGGTATTTTACAATTCGTACAAATACATGGGTAAGAAGGATTCAACTATTGAGAAGAATCTATCTGCAATGCCAGTAGGTTTTTTGGACGCAGACATCGGATGCGGTCATCCTATTCCGTTTGTTTTGCTCGGAGAAAATTCGCCCGACCCAACATTTGCTCCGCCAGAAGATGACGGTAGCAATCATTCATTGTACGACTTCAGGACGTACAGTGCCGGAGCGACGAGACTCATAAAAACGAATTCGCTGAGGAAAATGAACAGGGACCTGCTCGAGCAGAAGATGGCAACGCTTACCGAGCCGCAGCGCTTTTGGGCCATCAATCCGCGCAGGTTGGACGGCTATTTCTAAAAACTTTTAAAGCTTTTAAATCAAAATAACTCTTTAATAGTTGAGGTAAAGTGGTGGGAAATGTTGCAGGATACATTGGCCGACGTAATGTCGACCATAAAAAATGCAGAC
>CAZIJH010000007.1:0-228 GCA_964539655.1 uncultured archaeon
ATATCCAATAAATTTGGTAGGCAGTCGTATTAACTTTTCCGAAAAGGTGTCCGCTTATAAGCATTTCGCTACTGCAGGATAGTAAATCTTATATGTATGTCACTACCATATGGTGACATGAACATAAAGCAACTTCAGTCAGCAAACGGCAACAAGGAGTTCCTTGAAGAGCAGCTCTTCGAAGCGAGGCGAGCTCTTTTCACGGCATGCTCAGTCAGGGAAATCAAG
>CAZIJH010000007.1:303-30118 GCA_964539655.1 uncultured archaeon
AAATCGCTTATCTTAGCAAACAGATGAAGGAAACAAAGACGAAGAAAAAGTAATTTTTCTTCTGATTTTTTTCATTTTTTGAGGCAAAATCTTTTTAACTACCAAAATCAAATTTGGTTTGGGTCTTGTTGGAAAGACAATATTCATGGACTATAAGCTCGTCTATTCCTCGCGAATCGATACCGCCAAGAGAATCTTACATCAGGCAGATGTACGACGCTTTGAGAAATTCTTCCTCCTTGAACTACAGCAGCATCATAAAGATGGGTGGAGGCATAAGGGCGATACTTGTCAAGGACGGATCTTCCAGAATAAATTTGATCACGCTGGAGGAAGCTCCTGAAGACATCAGGAAAAACGTGATGGAATACGAGCATAGCAAAGTTTCGGAAGAAGAAATGTAGCCCCGACCAGATTCGAACTGGTGTCCTCAGCTCCAGAGGCTGATATCCTTGGCCGCTAGACGACGGGGCTGTCAATCAATTGCTGATAATAAATTGTCTCATTAATTTAAAAGATTCTCTTATTTCTCCGACAAACCCTTGAGTATCATCCTGCGCACCTTTTCAACGTATTCGCCCGGATAGAATTTTTCAAGCAATTTTTTATTCTCGTCTGACTTGACGGCTTCAAGGAAATCGTTTCGCAAAACAGTCTTTCCCAATTCCGTCGCTCTCGATGTTATTATGTCCAGCGAAAATCCACCCGGAGGATTATCGGCCAACGGAATCACTTCCGTCACAATGCTTCCGAATTTCGAGGCGAGAAGAACCATGTAGGTGTCCCCGGTGAAAGTCGTCATGTTCGCGCGCATCGCGTCCTTCTCTATCTGCCCGAAAAATTTTGGAAAATTCTTGTGCGTGATGTTTATGCAGTAGAATCCGGGAACTGGATCTCCAAGCAATTTGTATCCAGGCGGAGATTTTATCTCGTTGCTCCTCTTGACAGGTAGGTGGCCTTTCAAAACTAAAGCAGAGTAAAGCTCGTCAATCTCCCTCATCATTTCCTTTTCCTGAATTTCCATATGCGAAGAACCTTTGCCGACGACAGGAAGCTTTACAACCGTCCTCTGCGCAAGTCCGAGCATCGCGTCCTCTTCTATGACTTTTGTCGATATGTTCCTGATCCTTCTCAAAACTTCCGGCTGATCTATCGCGTACGCATCGCCGTCCAAAACAATCACGACGGATTTCGACATGTCCGCAGCGACGTTGCTCAGCGATTCCTCCATGAGGTCGAACAATGCCTCCCCGGCTCCGCGTCCGGCAGCCACGGAAAATCCGATCTCGAGCTCGATGAGCTTCTTGGAAATCTCCATCAGCCTGTCCCTCAGTTCGACGCTCAGGTCAGCGCTGTAATTCAGAAGCATGTTGAAATTGAACTTCACAACTTTTTGCGCGCGCAAGATTTTCTTTATTATTTCCTTGTAAGTTTCGAAAGTAATCTTGTCGTGCACGTAATGGCGCAGATAAAGATGGACCTTGAAACTTTCCATAAAAATATTAGCATTTTCCTGCTGATATTTGCAACGTAACGCTCACAGCAATGTCTTTTTAATTTAAACTACCAATTCAATTCGTATGAGGATACTTCAGACTCACGTCGACTACATAAAATACAAGCCGGTAGAGAAGGAAATACAAATCGCGGAAGCGGCCGAGAAGAAAGAAAGCGAAATGAAGGAAGGTCTTGTTGTTTTTGTTTCGATCGAGAAGGACGACAACATAGAAGTCGGACGCAAAGCTATTGATGCAGTGAAAGAATTTCTAGGAAAACTAAAGACAAACAAAATTTTAATTTATCCGTTCGCGCATCTGAGCAGCAATCTTGCAAAGCCGCAGGAAGCGCTCGACATCGTAAAGGACATGGAATCGTACGCAAAGGAATTAAAAATTGAAACTTATCGCGCGCCGTTCGGATGGACGAAATCATTCGAGATGAAAGTAAAGGGGCATCCGCTCGCGGAGCAGTCGCGCGTAATACTTCCGTCCGGCGAGAAAGAAGTCAAGGAAAAGGAAATCGTATCTAACGCGCTGAAGAACGAGGAAAAACTTTTGAAATCCGAATGGTTCGTGATTTTGCCGAACGGAAATCTTGTCGCCGCAAACAAGTTTGATTTTTCCGGACACAAAAATCTCCAGAAATTTGCGAATTACGAAATCGCAAAATCAAGAGTCGTGCAGCAGATGCCGCCTCACGTGACACTGATGAAAAAATTGGAGATAGCGGATTTCGAACCGGGAAGCGACCCAGGAAACTTGAGATACTATCCGAAAGGAAGGCTGATAAAATCCTTGCTCGAGATGTTCGTCACGCAGAAAGTAATAGAATACGGAGGAATGGAAGTCGAGACTCCGCTGATGTACGATTTCGAGCACCCGAGCTTGAAAAGTTATCTGAACAGATTTCCGGCAAGACAGTACGTTGTGAAATCGGATGACAAGGAATTCTTTTTGAGATTCAGCGCGTGCTTCGGACAGTTCCTGATGGCGAAGGATTCTCAGTTTTCTTACAAGCAGATGCCGTACAAGATCTACGAGCTGACAAGATACAGCTTCAGAAGAGAGAAGAGCGGAGAGCTTGTCGGACTGAGAAGGCTGCGTGCATTTACTATGCCCGACGTGCATGCAATGTGCACGGATATGGATCAGGCAATGAAGGAATTCAAAATCAGATTCACTCTCTCGCAAGACACGCTGTCAAGCATCGGACTCAACAAAGATGATTACGAACTTGCAATAAGATTCACGAAAGATTTCTACGAGGAGAACAAGGCGTTCATTAAATCTATGATGTCAATGCACGGCAAGCCGGCACTTGTTGAAATGTGGAACGACAAATTCTTCTATTTTGTTTTGAAATGGGAATTCAATTTCGTTGACAATCTGGAAAAAGCATCCGCATTGTCGACAGATCAGATTGATGTAGAAAACGGAGAAAGATACAACATTAATTTTGTTGACAAGGAAGGAAAGAAAAGACATCCGCTCATTCTTCACTGCTCTCCAAGCGGAGCGATTGAAAGAGTGATGTACGCACTTTTGGAAAAAGCATACCGCGACCAGCAGAATAAAAAAGTCCCTATGCTTCCGCTGTGGTTGTCACCGACTCAAGTCAGACTGATTCCAATTTCTGACAAATTCGAAAAAGATTTGGAAAAAATTTCAGACGAGCTCGAGAAAAATCAGATAAGAGTTGACATAGATGACAGGAACGACACGCTGCAGAAAAAAATAAGAGACGCCGAGTTGGAATGGGTTCCTTACATCGTGGTTATCGGCGAGAAGGAAATAAAATCGAAGAAACTCGCTGTGAGAATCAGAAAAAGCGGAAAGACCGAACAGATTAACATGAAAAAACTTGTTGACGAAATCAAAAAGGAAACTGAGAATATGCCGTTTAAGAAATTATCTTTACCGAAATTAATTTCTAAGAGACCAATCTTTGTAGGATAAAAAATTAATTAAACTTGACCCCGAGTGCATGATATCTACTATCTGAATTACAATCTACGCAATTTGAACTGTAGTAAGCATCAATGCTAACAGATTTTCCAACTTTGAATTTAAGATAATGTGAAATTAATCCCAAGAAACCGATTTTCTTATGTACTGTAACATTGAGTCCTTGTGGAGTTTGAACTGTGTAAAAAGCGTCAATGGTGGGCTCGTCTTCATCTGGACCCGGAACTGTTCCGGGCAAAAGCTCAGTAACAAATTCGCTGACATTTCGTAATCGCTTGCTAACTATTTTGCCATCAATTTTTATTTCAACCATTTAACTCACCGGCTTAGAATTGTTCCACATCAACTTGAAAATAGGATCAAAAACTTTTCCCGCGGCGTGCTCGGACTTCGACCAGAATGCGACATCCTGAGTTTCGTGGCTGACTTTCGGATCGCTCAATCCCATCACCAATTCTTTTCCGTCGACGATGCAAAATCTTCCGGTGACACCGACTTCTTTCTCATCAAGATGCCTGATCTCCGCAAGATTGTTCAACGCCTTGATTGCTGGCTGGGATTTTTCATTTGAGATTGTCGCGATTTTTATATTCACTCCGCTGTCCTTCGCCTTCTTCAAAGATTCAAAATGATTTGCATGCAGTTCGGCAACTCCCTCCGCGGTCGTGACAATGTTTATTCTGTTGCTCGCATTCTTGAACATCGTGTCAAGCTGCTGAGTGACGGAATGCTTTCCTTTCAAAGATCCGGTTATGTCTTCAGGAGCGATAACTTTCAATCCCTTGGAAAAGACGTCTGACAATTCGCGCATCACAGGGGAACCTTTCAGATCTTCAATCCTTTCCTGCATGGTCTTGACATTCTCTTCCATTTTCTTCGCTGCCCTGCTCAACGCCTCTTCTGGCGCGACAGCCACGTACCTTATCGGCCTGGCGGTCTGCACAACAACGAATCCCCTGTCAGAAAGACTCTGAAGAATGTCGTAAGCGCGCGATCTGGGAACGCCAGCTATTTCGGAAAGCTCGCCTGCAGTGGAAGTTCCGCGGGCCAAAAGAGCGACCCATAATTTTCGTTCATAAAGATTCAAGCCGATTCCGCGCAGCGCGTCCAATGTTTTGTTCGAAGCGATCATCCAATCCGACCTTATGTTTTAACTATATAGTGACTAGAATTTAAGCTTTTAAAGGCAATTGCCACTGTTCGATGGTATTTAAAATTTACAAATTAGGCATCACGTAAAGCCCGAGCACCATGATCAAGGCTATGATAATTGCGACTATCGCGTAAAATGCGGCATCCTGCTTGACCAAAGGGCTCATGAATCACATAATGGAATGAAAGAAATAAAAAGGACAACTATCCTGCTCTTCCCTTGCTCTCGAAAAGTTTTTTCACGCGCAAAATCGTGTCGGCGTCCTCCGGACTTTTTTCAAACCTGAGATTTTTCATCGCAGGAAATCGAAGCGCAAAACCAGATTCGTAATTCGGGGATTTCTGTATCTCCTGATAGCCGACCTCGACAACTATTTTCGGCCTCACTTTCACGGTCTTCCCCTTTTCGCTTATTACAAGAGGCTTGATCATGCTCGTCATCATTTCATATTCCTCTTCAGTCAATCCCGTAGACATCATGCCGACTTCCAAAAACTTTCCTGTGTCGGGATCCCGGCATCCAAGAACGTAGGATGTCATCCATTTAGACCTGGCTCCTTCCCCCCATGTCGCGCCGATAACGACAAGGTCGAGAGTTTCCATTGCGGGTTTTATTTTTATCCAGCCGTCGACGTGCCTTCCGAAAACGTATTTGGAATCGAGGATCTTGATCATCACTCCTTCCTGCCTCGCGTCCAGCGCGGACTTGTAAAATTTTTCAGCCTCGGCCAAATTGTCCGTTATTATTTGCTTTGCAAGCTCGACTTTTTTTGGAATTTGGTCTACCATTTCCTCCAAAATTTTCCTGCGCTCCGTAAACGGCTTGTCTATCTGCATCTCGCCGTCGGCATAAATGACGTCGAACAAATGTATCTGGACCGGAATTTCCTTTATTGTTTTTTCGATTTCGTATTTCCTGTGTATACGTTGCGACAATATCTGAAACGGCAAATGATCTCCGGTCTTCGCCGATATTCCGAGCACCTCGCCTTCTACCACGCATTCGTCGGACTTCAACGACTTCGACATCATTTCCACCAAATCGGGAAACTGTTTCGTAACGTCCTCGAGCCTTCGAGTGAAAATCCAAATCTTGTTTCCTTTCTTGTGAATCTGCGCCCGCATGCCGTCAAACTTCCATTCGAGCGCGACCTTTCCGTATTTTTCGATAATTTCCTTTATCGTGTCGGCCTTTTCGGAAAGCATGACCTGGATCGGATGACCGACTTCTATTTTTATTTTTTTCAATCCTTCAAGTCCCCTTTCTTTCGCGATTTTTGCAACGTACCCGAAATCCGAAAACATATTCCAGGAGTATTCGAGCGCCTCGATCGCTTTCTTTTTTTCCTCTTTCGAAAAATCTTCCCTCATCAAAAATGCCTTTGCTATCGCGTCGCGAATCAGTCCCTCCGCCGCTCCTACCCTGAGAGTTTCTATGATCGTCCTGACTATGTATCGCGCTTCGTTCGGCTGCGCGGAAACAATCAATTCGGAGATCAGGCTCAATTTTTTCTCCTGCGATCCCCCGCCGGTTATCGTAGCGAGCTTCTGAAGATTCTCGAAAACATGGTCGACCGTCAATTTTTTTCTCGCGAACGAAGACTGCTTTTTTGATTTGATGCATTCCTCGGCTGCCAATCCGAGGTCACCTGTCTTCTTGAATTTCACTCCGACCTCCTTTACCGACAGCCCCGTCGCCTTCGAAATGGCTTTCGTCATCATCTGAGTCGCGATTCCGAGCTCCAGTCCGGAGAATTTCGGATAGACAATCCCCTGGACAAGCAAAACAACGCGCGGCAGATCGTCTGTCGGAGTTTTTTTGAAAAATTCCGCGAGTATTTCCGTCTTTTTCAATTTCGAAGGAACATCTTCAAGCCTCGAATATACGTCGGCGAGCTCGGAATATTCCATACAACTACTTTAAGCCATCTAAACTTAATAATTATTCCTTACGATGTTTACAATGTTAGGCTACGACTACGACGGGCAGTGGACTTACGGACATTGCGAATCCTGCATGAAAAATCTCCAGTACAAAGTCAAAATGTTCAAGGAAAAACTGATACACGTGAATCCAACGGAGAAGACGAAGGAAGTGTGGGTCTGCCCGGTGTGCGGCTCTACGAAAAAGCTTTAACGATTAAAACTAATTCTCAATTAGAATAAAATGAACATCTTCGAAGCAGTAGCAAATTTGAGGATAACGAGACAGTTCACGGACAAGCCGATAGACGAAAAGATGATCGGGCTGATGCTTTACACTGCAACCAACGCGATTTCTGCTGGAAACGTCCAGGAATGGGAATTCATTGTCGTAGACGACGAGCAGGTGAAGAAAAAACTTTCCGAAGCAGCTCTTGATTTGAAGCATGTAAAAACGGCGCCGATAAACATTGTCGTGTGCGTGGACATAAGGAAAGCCGTCCTGAAATACGGAAAGCGGGGCGAGCTGGTTTACGCGATCGAGGACGGAGTCGCTGCATCGACACTGATAATGCTGGCCGCGAACGCGCTTGGCCTCGGGTACGATTTCATCCGCTCTTTCGAAGAGGAGGAAGTTAAGCAAATATTGAATCTTCCCGACAACGTAAGACCAGTGGCGATAATTCCATTGGGTTATCCTGCAGAGTCTGGCGAGTACGCCAACAAGCACGCATTCGAAGACATGGCCCACATGAACAGGTTCAACAACAAGATAATGATGGACTTCGAACCGATCCTCAACAGGCTCGAAAACCTTGTGCAAAAGACAAAAATTCAGAAAACCGACAAGCAGAAATCGGGAATCAAGAACGTGGAGCAGTTTCTCAAAAGAATCCTGAAATAGGCAATAATATATTTACTAAAAAACCGAGAATATTATTATCACCGGTGAAACTTTGTGAAAAAATTCGTAGTTGCAAGCTTCCTGCTCTCGTTCCTTCTTGTTGCTGCGACAGCATTCGCGCAAAATCCAGACGTGTCCCTTTCGACAAACGAGGTCAACATGTTCAACGGCGAGGACCAGACGCTCGACATTTCGATAACAAACAACGGAAACGTTGCGGACATTTTTTCGATATCTGTTTTCCCTCATTCCTGGAATTACGTGAATGTTGATCCGACCGACACGATTCTAGAAATAGCGTCCGGGGAGACAAGGACGAGCAAGATATACGTCAGCGCGCTGACAGAAGCGCAGTTCGGGGCAAGGACGGTCGTAGTCACCGTATTTTCGATCAAGAATCCTAAGATCGCCACCAACCAGACCATGCTGCTGAGAATAAACAGAAGGAGCCCGGTTTCGATCGTCGATATTTCCACTGAAAAAACTTCGTACAGTCCTGGCGAGCAGGTGAAGATAGATTCAGTAGTTTCCAACATCGGAAACATTGCATCTGAAAATTTTGCACTGAGGACAACTATATCTAAAGACAACAACGTGATAGCGACTTTCAATAATTTTATCGACACTGTCGCCGCGAAATCGAAGAAAACTTTCACGAACAGGTTCACGATCGAATCCGGATCCGAACCAGGGACGTATTCCATAAACAGCGTGCTGTTCAACGAGCTCGGATTCACTGTGAGTTCTAAATCCAAAAATCTGGAAGTCGAGAAAGTAGAAAAAGTTTCTCAGAGCAGCTCACTAATTTCGTTGGGATTCCTGTCAGCGACAACATTGCTAACTGCAAAGAACGAAGGGAACGTGCCGAGCGATGTGAAGATGACAACGTCAGTTCCCTATTTCGCAAGAGACCTCTTCATTCCCGAAACTGCTCCCGACAGCGTGGAGAATGTTGGCAACGGCCTGGTTTACACATGGGTCGTGAAAAATGTCGCTGCTGGAAAAGAGGCGAGCGTGAAATACCAGTTCATTGTCTGGCAAGTTTGGGTACTTTTCCTTGCACTTGGAGGAATAACTTTCCTTGCGTTCAGGTACGTGTTCACCCCGATGATTATAAAAAGACACAGCCATTTCGGATCATTGACGAAAGACAGGGAAGTTTTGATTTCACTTGACGTTAAAAACAAATCCCTGTTTGAAGTGAAGGATATTGTCGTACGCGACTTCGTTCCCGGAATCGCGAAGATTGTTCCGAGATTCGACAGCATAAAACCGACGATAAAGGAGGGTTCGAACGGGACGGAACTTTTCTGGAGGTTCGATTCGCTGAGACCCGGAGAGGAGAGGATTTTGGCGTACAGGATAAAACCAGTGATGGACGTTGTGGGCTCGATAAGACTGCCGAGCGCTATGGCGAACTACACGACGAGAAAGAAAGCGAGGAAGAGAATAGTCTCGTCCGGAATAAGCATACACAGTGGATCGCACCATCCGAAGAAATAAAACAAGTTTTATATTGTTTCGCTGCTGTAATTTTCTATAACCCCCTGTAGCTCAACGGTAGAGCATTCGCCTGTAGATCTTTGCAATGCATTGATCAGTTAGGAAATGCTCGTTTGCAGTAAGCGAAGGGTTGGGAGTTCAAATCTCCCCGGGGGGACTTTTATTTTTTACGACTATTTTATCATTGACGAAATTATGTCTGCTTCCTGTGATACTGTGAGAAGTCCCGTATTCAAAATTAAATGATAAAATTTCGGATCCCTGTAATCTTTGCCGTAATTTAATTTCCCCATTTTGACTTCATCAGCTTCCCTGTCATTAAGTATAATTTTTACTGCTTTGAAATTTTCAGGATACTTCTTGGTTAGCATTGCCCTCCTGATTCTGGTTTCGATATCAGACATCGTATAAACAAGCAGAGCATTTGGACATTCGCCGCATATTGCGCCGTATCTTGTATCAGCTACAACATTGCCTTTTTCAATTATTTCCTTCAGTTTCATGTCCATTGATTTGTTATCTCCAATAGTGGTTAATCTCCAATAATCTTCGAATGGTATCTCGGCATTAGGATAAAGTTCCTGCCATCTCTGTCTCCACAACTTTCCGACAGAATAAACTTCCCAGCCAAAACGCTTTGATAATTCTTCGGACAAAGAAGATTTTCCAGAACCGGGCGGACCAGACAAAACAACCGCGTTATATTTCATAAAATTACAATGTCCCAAAAAGCTTTAATAAGTCTTTCATACATACCTATTTTGTTAGCGGACCAAAGCGGAGGGGCAACACCCGTTCCCATTCCGAACACGGAAGTTAAGCTCTCCAACGATCTGCGTTGTACTGTGCGAAAGCACGGGAACTGCAGGACGTCCGCTATCACAATTATTTCTCTATTATCTGAACTCCCGAGTTAAGTTCTATAGACTCTTATATAATGAATTCGAAAATATCTTTCTGTGAAAATTAAACTTACTTCAGATTTGGCGGAATTTTTAGGAATTATGGTTGGAGATGGCAATATTTACTATAACAAAAGCAAAAGAACGTACAGATTTGTGATAACTGGCCATTCTGAAAATGATTTTAATTATTTGACAAAATATGTTTCTAATTTAGCAGCAAAACTATTCGCAAAAAAACCAAGTGTATGGATGTATAATAAAAAAAGAGCTATTGCAATATCTTTGTATTCTCGAGAAATAATTGATTTTCTTTTGTTATGCGGACTTAAGTCTGGCAGGAAAAGTCAGACTGTTGAAATACCGAAAATCATTTTGAAAAGTAATAAAAAAATAAAAGCCAGTTTTTTACGAGGCTTGGCAGACGCAGATTTTTTTATAACATTCAAAAACAGCAGAAATAATTATCCTATAATCATAGGTACGACTTCGAGTAAGATACTAGCTTATCAAGTTAAAACCCTGTTAAAAGAATTTTCAATAAATGCGTCAATCTACGAAATAGAACCTTGCGGATTTTCGAAAGTTAGACAATACAAAATTAATTGCTACGCTATGAGGAACTTCAATTTATGGATGAAAAATATTGGTTTTAAAAATGAATGCCAAACATCAAAAATACAAGTTTGGAAGAAGCTTGGTAGATATCCATCATTCAGCAACCTGAAGGACAGGATGGCAATTTTAAATAATTCGAAAAGTAAAGTATCAGATGTTGCCCGGATCGTCTAGCGGCCTAGGATATAGACTGCATAAGGTATAACCCTGTCACGGCTGTGACTCGGGTTCAAATCCCGCTCCGGGCGCAGAAACTTAGCTGGATCTCCCCAGCTACTTTTTTTCTTAAGCAAATGAGAGGAATTTAACGAATTTTGGGTGGGCATTATGGCTAGACTATAACACCTGATAGGGGAGTTGTTAAATTTCAGTTTAAGCAAATGAAAATGGGTTTTTTCTAAAATTTATTGATTTGCTCAAATTTATCTGCTCGTCAAACATATTGATAAATATGGTAACACCCGAATTGACTCTTGCATATGTTGGGTTGGTCTTAGTCATGGTTACATGGGGGTTAGATAAAACAGAATGGTTAGATGGAAGAAGTGGATTAAAATCCCTTAAACAGAAACTCGGACTTATTTACATAATCTTAGGCATCATAATAGCGGCTATCTATACTTTTTTAGTCTCTAAGTAGCTTTCGCACAACTAAGCTTTCATCTGTTTCTGTTTAGAGTATGTTTATGGCTCGTGATAGAAAGTAGCTAGCTTTTTATTTTCCAATGTACAATATATAAAAAGTTCCTACCGGAACGCTACGTATGCCAGGGAGATGTGGCCAAGCTGCTGTTCGCGTGGTGGGCGCCTATTTTTTCTTAAATTTTTGAAAACCGTAAACTTTAAAAATTAATGATTGTCATATAGATACAGGCTGAAGCTTTCGGAATGGTGACAATTGCTCAATGAAGTTTAAATATTCCTACACCGACCTCGTTACTTCTGATAGGTTTATTTCTAACTCCGGAAATTCGGCAAAAATTTTGGTGGAATAATGAAAGATTTCGAAATTGAAAAGCACGATTTGGTGCCCAAGCACGAGCTGCTCGACGACAAGCAGAAAGAGGAAGTCATGAAAAAATTCGGGATAACTCTGAAACAGTTTCCGAGAATATTGGAGACCGATCCTATGGTAAAATTTTTGAACGCGAAAATCGGCGACGTGTTAAAGATAACGAGACAGAGCAAGACAGCCGGCGAGAGCGAATATTACAGAGTTGTAATCAAGGGAGCGTAATAAAATGAACGACAGGCTGCTTACATTGCTGAACAAAGTCACGAACGAAAGGGGATTCGTGAGATTCCAGATCGATTCTTATAACGACTTCATAACGAGAAGGATTCCGAAAGTCCTGAGCGAAATCGGAATGATAAAGCCCGAAGTTCCGGATCTAGGAGAATTCAAAATAAAATTGGGCGAGTTCAAAATCGGCGGCCCGCAGGTAAAGGAAGCAGACGGGTCTGTGAGAGATGTTTTGCCGGCAGAAGCAAGACTGAGAAATCTTACTTATTCGGCGCCGATGTACATCGAGATGACTCCTGTATTGAACAACGTCGAGAGCGAGCCGGTCATTGTCAATTTTGGCGACCTTCCAGTAATGCTCAAATCTCAGATTTGTCCGCTCGCGAACATGCCGAGAAACGAATTGCTGAAAGCAGGAGAGGATCCGGACGATTCGGGAGGATATTTCATTGTAAACGGGACTGAAAGAATCTTGGTTCTTGTAGAGGAGATTGCTCCGAACAGAATCATCACAGCAAAAATGTCGACGGGAAATGTTACTGACATAGCGAGGATACATTCCGAGAAAGACGGATACGTGCAGAGACATCTTTTGGAGAGGAAGAAGGACGGAACAGTCACAATCAGCTTTGCAAACATCAACAAGCTTCCTGTCGCAATACTTTTGAAGGCTCTCGGCTTGGAAAACGACAAAGTAATTGTCGAGGCCATTTCAGCGGACCCCGAAGTTCAGGAAGAATTCTACATCAACCTTTTGGAAATAGAAGTTCCGAACAAGGACGCCGGACTCGACGAGATCGGCAAGCACATCAAGATTCCGCAGAAGGAATACAGAATGGACAGAGCCGTCAAACTTGTCGACAGGTATCTGCTTCCGCACTTGGGACAGGAACCGAGCAACAGGCTGGACAAGGCATTTTATTTGTCGAAGGCTATCGGAAAACTTTTGAAACTGCATCTGAACAAAGTCGAGGAAGACGATCTTGACCACTATTCAAACAAAAGACTGAGACTGTCCGGAGACCTTTTGGAGATTCTTTTGAGATCGATTCTTTTGGGAAAGTGGGGACTGATAACCAGAATCACATACAACTATCAGAAGCTCACGAAGAGAGGAAGGCTTCCTCCGCTGCAAGCAATTGTTGAATCAAACGTCCTGACAAACCAGCTTGTCTCCGCGCTCGCGATAGGTTCGTGGGTCGGCGGAAGAACAGGTGTCAGCCAAAGATTGGAGAGAGGAAGCTACATCAAAACAATTTCTCACATGAGAAACGTCTTGTCTCCGCTCACTTCGACGCAGGAACATTTCGAGGCAAGAGAGCTCCACCCGACACATTGGGGAAAGCTTTGCACGAGCGAGACTCCTGAAGGAGCGACGATCGGACTCAGAAAATATCTCGCGATAATGGCGGAAGTTACAAAAGGACTCGGAGAGAAGGAAGCAAAATCGCTGAGCGCAGTTTTGCCAAAGGAGGAGAAGAAACGTGGTTGACATATTTTTGGACGGCAGGTTCATAGGCCAGACAAATGAGCCGGAGAAAATCGTGAAAGACGTAAGAGAGAAAAGAAGAAGCGGAATACTTTCTGACCAGATCAACGTAGCTTATCACTCCCATTTGGAGGAACTGAAAATCCTTTCGGACAGCGGAAGAGTGAGAAGGCCTTTGATAGTTGTCGAGAACGGAAAAGGGAAACTGACAGACGAGCACGTAGAGAAACTGAAGAAGGGAGAAATAACTTGGGACGATCTCCTGAAAACAGGAGTAATAGAATACCTCGATTCCGAGGAGGAAGAAAATTGTCTTATCGCACTCAGGGAGAGCGACATAAACAGCAACTCGACTCACGTCGAAATCGATCCGGCAACGATACTCGGACTTTCCGCGTCGTTCATTCCTTATCCGGAATTCAACAGAGGAGACAGAGTAAACTACGGAGCAAAAATGGTTGGACAGTCCATCGGTCTTTTTGCCACGAACTTTTTGGGAAGGGCTGACACGAAATCAAACGTCATGATATATCCGCAGATGCCGCTCGTGCAGACGCATGCGCACAAGGCAATCAGCTACGACAAGCATCCGAACGGAATGAACATAGTCATCGCAATCGGCGGATACGAAGGATACAACATAGAAGACGGAATAATTATAAACAGAAATTCTTTGCAGCGCGGGCTTCTCTGGTCCTATCTTTACAGGTCATACGAAGCCGAGCAGAAAAGATACCTCGGTGGCCAGGAAGACCAGATAGGAATTCCCGAGGCAGGAGTGAGAGGATACGCGGGAGAGGACGCATACAAGCATCTTCCCGAAGACGGAATTATCAACACGGAGACGAGAGTCGATTCGGACGACGTCATCATCGGAAGAATTTCGCCGCTGAGATTCCTCGGAACAATGGACCAATTCATCACCGGCGTTGAAAATATCAGAGAGACGTCGGTGAGACTGAGGCACGGTGATTCGGGAATCGTCGACAGAATATTTTTGACTGAAACAACCGACGGAACAAAATTGGTGAAGGTGGTGATACGCGATCCGAAGGTTCCAGAGATAGGAGACAAGCTCGCAAGCAGGCACGGACAGAAAGGAGTGGTCGCGCTGATAGTTCCGCAGGAGGATATGCCGTTCACGGAAGACGGAATCGTACCTGACATAATTTTCAATCCCCACGGAATCCCGTCGAGAATGACAATGGGCCAGCTGCTCGAATGCATTGCAGGAAAAGTCGCGGCGATCACAGGAAAAAACGTAATGGCGCCCGCGTTCAGTCCGACTCCGGAAAAAGATCTGCGCGAAACTTTGAAGAACCACGGATTCAAGGACGACGGAAAAGAGACCATGTACGACGGGAGGACAGGAAAGAAATTCGACAGCGAAATATTTATCGGAAATTGCTTCTATCAGAAACTCGATCACCTCGTTTCAAACAAGATACACGCAAGGTCAAGGGGACCTGTAACGCTTTTGACAAAGCAGCCGACAGAAGGAAGAAGCAAAGAAGGTGGACTGAGACTCGGTGAAATGGAGAAAGACTGCCTGATCGCTCACGGAGCCGCGCTCGTGCTGAAGGAAAGATTCGATTCGGACAAGACAGTCGTCCCGATCTGCAGCGAATGCGGAATGATAGTGATGCACGACAAAATCAAGAATAAAAATTATTGCCCGATCGACGGAGAGTCGAAGATAATCGAGGTTGAAATGAGCTACGCATTCAAACTAATGCTCGACGAATTGAAGAGCATGCTCATCTACCCGAGATTGAATGTTAAGGAGGAATAAAAATGTTAGTTGACAAAATCCAATTTGGAATAATCGACCCGGAAATCATCAGAAAGATGAGCGCCGCGAAGATCACAAAGACGGAACTGTACGACCAGGAAGGTTATCCGATCGAAGGCGGACTGATGGACCCGAGACTCGGAGTAGTCGACCCGGGAGTCAGATGCAGAACATGCGGTGGGTCTGTCGGGGAAGACATGGGGCACTTCGGATTTTTGGAACTGACGAGGCCGGTAGTCCATGTTCATTATGCAAAAATAATTTTCAGCCTATTGAAAATTTTCTGCTTCAAATGCAGCAGGATTCTCGTCGACGAGAAAAATCTTGCAGACGTGAAAGAAAAGAAATTGAACTTCAAGGAACTCGTGAAGGTCGCGAAGAAGAAATGCCCGTACTGCAACACCGAGCAGAAGAAACTGAAATTCATCAAGCCATACAGCTTCTTGGAAGGAAGTGACATGCTGACTCCGGTGAAGATAAGGGAAAGATTCGAAAAGACAACGAAGGAAGATCTGGAAGTAATCGGATTGTACACGAGGCCAGAATGGTTAACTTTGACACTGCTCCCGATTCCTCCGGTAACGGTGAGGCCATCGATCACTCTCGAGACTGGTGAAAGATCCGAAGACGATCTCACGCACAAGCTCGTCGACGTTGTAAGAATAAACGAGAGACTCAAAGAGAACATAGATCTCGGCGCTCCAGATTTCATCATCGAAGACCTCTGGGAACTTTTGCAGTACCACATATCCACTTATTTCGACAACGAGATCTCCGGAGTGCCGCCGGCAAGGCACAGGTCCGGAAGAATTCTGAAAACATTGTCGCAGAGACTGAAGACGAAGGAAGGAAGATTCAGAGGGAACCTCGCAGGAAAGCGTGTAAACTTTTCCGCAAGAACAGTCATAAGTCCAGATCCTATGATCGATATTGACGAAGTGGGAGTTCCGGAATTCATCGCGAAAGAATTGACAGTTCCTGTAAGAGTCAACGAGGGTAATGCGGAGGAATTGAGAACAACAATTATGAATGGAAACAGCAAATGGCCGGGAGCAAATTATGTAATCAGACCGGACGGAAGAAGAAAGAAGATCACGGACATGAACAAGGAAGAGATATCGAAAGAAATTGTTCCGGGCTACATAGTCGAGAGGCACATAAAGGACGGGGACATTTCACTTTTCAACAGGCAGCCCAGCCTGCACAGGATGAGCATCATGGGTCACAAGGTGAAGGTGATGCCTTTCAAAACTTTGAGACTGAATCTCTGCGTGACGACTCCTTACAACGCGGATTTCGACGGAGACGAAATGAACCTGCACATTCCGCAGACGGAAGAATCGCAAGTCGAGGCGGAAGTCCTCATGTCGGTTCCGAAAAACATGCGCAGCCCGAGATTCAGCGGTCCGATAGTCGGAGCGGTAAGGGACCACATCACGGGACTGTACGTCCTTACCCATTTTGACAAAAAAATGTCGAGAAAGGAATTTGTCCAACTGATAAGAAGCGTTGATCAGAACATCGAAATTCCGGACAAGGAATCGATGACTGGAAAGGAAATTTTCAGCCTGTTCCTGCCGAAAGATTTCGCGATAGAACACAAATCGAAATCGGGGGGCATGGTCGTTATCAAAAACGGGAAGCTGATCGAAGGTACGATCGACAAGGCTGCTGTCGGAGCGGAAAACGGAAAGATCATCGACAAGATCGACAAGGAATACGGAGCGCACGTCGCGAAAAAATTCCTGTTCAACATAACCAGACTCGCGATAGAATTTTTGATGATGACAGGAATTTCCGTAAGCATTTCCGACCAGGACCTTTCGCCAGAAGTGAAGAGCGAAGTGAAATCGGTCATCGACAGAGTAAGGAAGGATGTCGACGAATACATCGAGCAATACAACAAAGGCGAGATAAAAGTTTTGGCAGGAAGGACTCCGAAGGAAAGCCTCGAGAGCATGATCAAGAGAAGGGTAAACAAGGCGCTCGACGAAGTCAGCCAGATAATCGACAAGCACGTGAAAGACACGTACACATTGTACATGGCCAAGAGCGGTGCAAGGGGAGACCTGGTCAACATCGTGCAGACAGCATGCATGGTCGGACAGGAAATGGTGATGGGAGAGAGAATGGAAAGAGGATACTACGGGAGGACGTTCCCGCATTTCAAGCCGGGAGACATCAGCCTCGAGTCGAGAGGATTCGTAAGCAGGGGTTTCAAGGACGGACTTTCGCCATTTGAATTCTTTTTCGACGCAATCAACAGCAGGGAATCGCTCATGGACAAGTCACTCAAGACCAGGCATAGCGGTTACATGGAAAGAAGGCTTGTTGGTGCTTTGCAAGATTTGAAAGTGGAATACGACGGGACGATAAGAGATTCTGCGAACAGGATCGTTCAGTTCGTTCCGGGAGAGGATGGGCTTGATCCGTCGAAGATAGAGAGGGTTGGATTGGATGTCAGAGGAATCGCAAAAAAATTATTCAAATGAAGAGTCAGCAATAACACTTCCGAAAAAATTGCGGGAAGAGATAGAAGCTGTCGTGAAAGAGGAGAAGCTCACCAAGCAGCAGGCCGAGAAGCTTGAGGCGGAAGTGAAAAGAGTCTACATGAACAGCAGATACGAGCCTGGAGAAGTCGTAGGAATAATCGCAGCACAAAGCATTTCCGAACCCGCGACACAGATGACGATGAGAACTTATCATTTTGCAGGAACAGCGGGAATAAAAGTTACATACGGTCTTCCTAGACTGATTGAAATTTTCGACGCGAAGCACGAACCGGAAACTCCGATGATGACAATTTATCTCAAGAAGCAATCGAACTCCGCAGAAGGGGCGAAGCACGTCGCGGAGAGCATTGTCGAAAAAAGCATCGACTCGATTAAGAAGAGAGTTTTGATAAATCTGAACGAGAACTCGATCGAGATAGAACTCACAGACGAAAAAAGATTGTCGACAGTTGCGAACCTGATAAAAGAATTTTCAAAAGACGTCAACGTCAAGATGAAGGGGAGCAGGATTTCAATTTCTTCGAAAACAGAGATTGACATAAAGGAACTCGGGAAGCTGAAAGAGAAACTACTTGAAATAAAAGTCGGCGGAGTTGCGGGAATTTCGAACGCCGTTGTCATAAAGGACGGAGACGACTGGGTGATTAACACTACCGGATCAAACTTGGAAAAAATTTTGACAGTGAAAGAAGTCGACGAGAAGAGAACAGTGACGAACGACATCCACGAGACCGCGGCGATTTTGGGAATCGAAGCAGCGAGAAACATCATTATCAGGGAAGCGTTGAAGACGCTCAACGAGCAGGGACTTGACATCGACGTGAGGCACATCATGCTTGTCGGTGACATAATGACTTTCAGAGGCGACGTGAGGTCGATAGGAAGATACGGTGTTGCCGGAGGAAAATCATCGATACTCGCGCGTGCGGCATTCGAGGAAACAATCAAGCATCTGGTGAAAGGTTCGATAAGAAACGAGACTGATTCGTTCCAGGGAATTTTCGAAAACGTGATGATCGGACAAGTCATTCCATCGGGAACAGGAATGTTCGACCTCGTCGCAAAATTGGAGCCGAAGAAGAAAGAGGAGAAGAAATAAAAATTTTCTGTTCTTGATAAGAATTTAAACTTAGATTTTTATGTGTTAATATCTCAAGTGATTTCATGGGAATCAACGAAGACATACAAACAGCAATAAAAACGGGGAACATAACGATCGGATACAGGGAATCGATAAAGTCTCTCAAGTCGGGAGAAGTCAAGTCAATCATAATTTCAAACAATGTTCCAGAAAATATGAAAAAAGACATCGAACACAACGCGAAGATTTCCGGAGCCAATCTCGAGGTATTCGAAGGCAGCAGCAAGGATTTGGGAATAGTTTGCGGAAAGCCGTTTTCTGTTACGACATTAGCGATAAAGTGAATTCAAAATGCAAGCGACCTTCAACACCGATACACTAAGGCTCATGACAATTTTCGAAGAGCTCACAGGCGCGCCGGTAAAGGATTGCCTTTTGGATGAGGACTCGAACACAATCTATATTGTAATCGAAGAAGGAAAAATTGGAATCGCGATAGGAAAGAACGGCGGCAATGTCAAGCACGCTGAAGAAATGATAAAGAAGAACATAAAAATTTTCGAATTTTCCAAAGAGGCTGCGTCCTTCGTCAAAAATCTGATACCCCAAGTACATGAAGTCACGATCAAGACAGAAGATAACAAGACGATTGTAGAAATTAAAGTAGACAGAAACAGCAAGGCGATGGTCATCGGAAGGGAAGGAAAAAATATAAAGATATTTAAAGAATTGTTACAAAGGAATCATAACATAGACGATTTGATTATAAAATAGAGTGATGAAATGCCAGGAGAATTCAGCGGAAGAAAATTGAAGACGAGAAGGAAGAAGTTCAGATGGAAGAAGGGACAGTTCAAAAGGAGAGTCCTCGAACTCTGGAAAAAAGATCCGCTTGAAGGCGCTCCGCAGGGAAAAGGAATTGTCATTGACAAGAGGGCAGTCGAGCAGAAGAAGCCCGCTTCCGGCCTTACGAAGGCGGTCAGAGTACAGCTGATCAAAAATAACATCCAGCTCACTGCGCATGTTCCTGGAGAAAAAGCTATCGAGCACATAAACGAGCACGACGAGGTTCGAGTCGAATCGATCGGTGGCGCACAGGGCGGACCGAAAGGATCGATGGTAGGAATCAAATACAAAGTCGTCGCTGTCAACGGAGTCGACCTGAGACAGATCCTGACCGGAAAGAAGCAGAAGCCTGCGAGGTAATTAAATGACTGAAGAATTAAAACTTTTTGACAAATGGTCCATTGCAAACATAGAAGTGAGAGACAAGGGACTGCAGAGCTACATCAATCTCGAGCCGATAATTATAAAAAAATCCGGAGGAAGGCACGCGAGACAGCAGTTCCACAAATCGAAGATGAACATTGTCGAGAGGCTGATAAACAAAATTTATGTTCCAGGCCACAGAAGCAAGAAACATGTTTTGACTTCGGGAAGAGTCGTAGGAAGATATTTCACGGCTTACAAAATCGTGAAGGCGGCTTTTGAAAAAATCGAGAACCAGACAAAGAAGAATCCTATAGAAGTTTTCGTGAGGGCGATTGAAAACGCCGCACTGAGGGAAGAAGTTGCTGCTTATCAGGTTGGTGGGATAATAGTGAGGCGCGCTGTCATAACAGCCCCGCAGAGAAGAATAGATCTCGGGCTGAGAGTCATCGCGCAGTCATCGTACCGAAAAAGTTTCGGGAAGAAAGAAACAATGGCGGATTCTCTCGCGAACGAAATAATCGCGGCGTACAACAACGATGCCGCGAAATCCGAAGCAATAAAGGAAAGAGACAGACTCGAGAGAGAAGCCGAAGGTTCGAGATAAAATATTTTCCGCTGTTCCTGAAAGTTTATAAAATTTGTTAAACAAATTTATAATCTAAAACAACCAGCAGTTGAAACAAATGGCAAAAGCAGAAATGACCGAGAGAATAGTTGAAGCGATGAAAGATCCTCTGAGGATCAGAAACATTGCCACGTCTTCTCACGTACACCACGGAAAGACGACATTGACAGACAACCTCATGGCCGGAGCGGGAATGATCGCGGAAGAGATGGCCGGAAAGGCGATGGTCACGTGGTTCGACCCGCAGGAAAGGGAAAGACAGCTTACAATTTACGGCGCGAACGTTTCGATGGTGCACGAATATAACGGAAAAGACTTCTTGATAAATCTCGTCGATACTCCGGGACACGTCGACTTCGGTGGAGACGTCACTCGTGCGATGCGTGCGGTCGACGGTACAATTGTTCTTGTAGATCCGGTCGAAGGAATAATGCCGCAGACCGAAACTGTTTTCCGCCAGGCCTTGAGAGAAAGAGCTAAGCCTGTCCTGTTTTTGAACAAGGTCGACAGACTGATTCGAGAATTGAAGATGACTCCGGAAATGATGATGAAAAGATTCGAGGAAGTCATCCGTGACGTCAACATCCTTATCCAGAAATATGCGGAGGACGAGTACAAAGAAAAATGGCTCGTCAACGTTCAGGACGGATCTGTCGCATTCGGTTCGGCTTACAGGAGATGGGCCATCTCGATTCCGTACATGAAAAAGACCGGGATAACTTTCAAGGAAATTATTGATCTCACTGCAGCAGGGAAAGAAGACGAGCTCGCGAAGAAAGCTCCGATGCATCAAGTCGTACTGGACATGATAATCAAGCATCTTCCGAATCCAATCGAAGCGCAGGGATACAGGTTGCAGAGAGTTTGGAAGGGAGACATCGAAAGCAAACTCGGAAAGGGAATGCTCGCGTGCGATTCCGACGGACAGCTCACGATGATCATAACAAAAATGGTTCCTGATCCGCACGTTGGGTTCGTTGCGACGGGCAGATTGTTTTCAGGAAAGATTTCAAAAGGAAAAGACGTCTATCTAATCGGCCAGCACAAGACGCAGAAAATCCAGCAGGTCGCTGTATACAAGGGGATACAAAGAATTCCGGTCGACGAAGTTTCTGCAGGAAACATCGCGGCGATAGTCGGAATTTCGGATGCGTTCACCGGAGAAACAGTTACCGATGCGGGAGCAGTGATGGAACCTTTCGAAGAAATCAAGCACATGTTCGAGCCTGTTGTTACAAAATCGGTCGAGCCGAAAAACGCGATGGATCTTCCGAAACTTATCGAAACATTGAAACAATTGAGCAGGGAAGACACTACGCTCGTTATAAAAATCAACCAGGAGACTGGAGAATATTTGATATCGGGACTCGGCGAACTCCATCTCGAATCGAAGGTCGAGAGAAAATTGCGCGAGCTAGGAATCGACGTAGTGATGAGCCCGCCGATCGTCGTCTACCGTGAAACCATTTTCGAAAAATCCCCGGTGGTCGAAGCGAAGTCGCCGAACAAGCACAACAGATTTTTCCTGACTGTCGAGCCGATTGAGGACGGAGTTTACAAGGCAATGCTCGATGGAGATCTTCCGTCGCAGAAACAAATCAAGGGAAGGGACATAGAACTTTTCAAGAAATTTGCAGAATATGGAATGGATTACGAGGAAGCGAAGGGAATCACATTGATCCACAACAAAAATATTTTCATGGACAACACGAAAGGTGTGCAGTTTTTGAACGAAGTAATCGAAATGGTAAGGGACGCGTTCATAGAAGTCACTGAAGACGGCCCGCTCGCAAGAGAGCCGATCACGAAAGTGAAAGTCAAACTTATTGATGTCGATCTGCACGAAGATCCAGTTCATCGTGGACAGGGACAGATTTTGCCTGCTGTGAGATACGGAATCAGGCAAGCGATGCTGAGAGCAAAAGCGACAGTACTCGAGCCGAGACAAATAATCAGGATCGACATTCCGCAGGAACTTGTAGGAAACGTAATCAGAGAAGTCGAGAACAGAAGGGGACAGATCATAGACATGAAAGAGGAAAGGGGAGTTTCTGTTATAACAGCAAAGGTTCCGGTCTCCGAAACATTCGGATTCGATTCATCGTTGAAGTCCGCGACAGGCGGAAGGGGATTCTATTCGCTGATCGAGACTGTGTTCGAAAGACTGCCGAACGACCTGTTCGAGAAAGTAATCAGGGGAATCAGGAAGAGAAAGGGGCTGCCAGAAGAGATACCTCAGCCAGAAATTTAAATTATTTTCAAGCTTTCATGAAAAATATTTTTTATCCATTTAATTGCTTGAATATCAAGCCAGACCGTTGTACTAAGTAAAATTAAAATAAAAAGTCTTAGTAGTTCGTATGAATTAATATGAGCAATATAATTTGAGAAATTTATTTCAAAAGTTAAAAAAGCGCTAATTTCTAAAAGTGCAAGACCCAACGATAAACCACATACCCATGAAATAGCTCGTAGTTTAAAATCTCTTCGAAAGACACTCAATAAATTGATATAAATAACTAATATTACAGGCGTCAGAAAACTTACAAAAATTAAAGTAACTATCGGATAAGATTTATTTAAAATTGTTGCGGCTGCCAAAGTAATACATGAAAACATAATGGTTAAAAAAATTCTATCAATGTTAGCAGCTTCCATTTTTTCTTCGAGTATTTTATCCATATTTTTATTTTCGATATAGCTTAGCTTAAATAATAACCTCTATCAGTGGTAACCACCTTTTATATTGCCGGAAAATTGAAGAAATAATAATGAAACTCGAGGAGATTGTCGAAGTTTTGAAATCATTGGGGCTCAACGAGTACGAATCGAAGACGTATTATACGCTCGTTCTTCTCGGTCCTTCGCGCGCAGGCGAGCTCAGCAAGCAGTCAACTGTCCCTCAATCGAAAATCTACGAGACTTTGGAAAGCCTGATAGACAAACAGCTGGTGGAAGTCTTGGACGGCAGGCCGCGCGATTACAAGGCGATTTCTCCGGAGGCAGCGCTGAGGAACCTGGTAGGCGAGCGTGAGAAAAAACTTGACGACTTGAAAAATAGGTTGAAGGAAGTGAGCGGATATTTGAAACCGGAAAAGCCGGACGAGGTTTCTGGAGGAATCTGGACAATAAAGGGGAGGAAGTTCATCGAATTTTTCAACAGGGCATCCGACATGATAGGGAAGAGCAGAAAGTACGTATATGGAGTAACTAGGGACTTCTCCAGGTCAGCTAGACTGTCGGAAGCCGTCAATGCCGCGATAAAGAGGGGAGTCAAGGTGCGCGTAATGGGAATGACTGACGTGGACGAGACGAACTATTTCAAGGCAAAATGGCTCTCGGACAAGGGGGTTGAACTGAAGACATTCGAGACAAAGGTTCATCCGAGGATTGTAATCATAGACGGCAAGGAGGTGTTGCTCAGGCTTGACCACCAGCCGGACAGGAAGAACGACTTCAGGTTCAGCTCGATATGGTCGCAGGATCCTTCGCTCGTCAGGGTGTTCGACACCTACGTGAAGAACCTCTGGGAAAGCTCGAATTCGATAGACTTCAACAGCATAGACAGCGAGATAGCTGCTTTCTGATCAGGCTTATCTGTTCGACATCACAATCATAGAGTGAGAAATGCACGTACCCGTGCAGATAGTTTTGAGGCGGCCACATATGAGGAAATCGACCATAGTACACCTGCTTAAGATTGTTAAATGCCTAGAAGAGTCTGAAGGAGGCTGGCTTTGGCCAACGGAGATTGGAAAACGCTGCGATATGCATAGAACAACCGTAGTTAGGCTTATCGATTCAAGTCTTTCGAATTTCGTGGAGGAGGAGTCTGTAGGACCCACCAACCTCCGCATGTTCAGATTGAAGCCCGGAACAGAGATCAACAGCGTCATGAGGTTCCTGGCGGTCAAGGAAAAGATTGCCGGCGCTGTCAAGCCAAAAGTGAAGCTATAAAATTTATAGTTTAGACTTTGCAAAAACCTTAACCTTTATATTCAAGGAAAACTATATATTTAGTTACTCGGAAGAGCGACAGGTGATAATGTTGGGTAAATTCAGTCAATACATAGCCAAGGTCAACGTACCTTGCAAGAAATGCCATGCTTTTGTTAAGGCTGGCATCCACGAGAAAATATTAGTCTGCCCTACTTGCAACAGTAAGTGGTAAATAGGGTAAGACTTTTTACTTTCTTTTCCTTCGGCCAAATTACTCATAAATGGGCATACTAGGCCAAAATTCTGCACGATATACTTACATTCTGTTAGTTTCCTAAGAGAAATGAGTTAAGCATCGATTCACTCGGCAGGCTGCTCTTCCCTGTACCTGAGCCATCCGCGGCCGTTGATCCTGTAGCGCTCGATCAGATTTGTCCTCTTGGTCATGATTGAAAGCAGACTTCTCAGCTCGTCGATGTTCATATCAAGTCTTATTGCCAAGTCGTCATAGCTAATCTCTTTCAGATCCTTCATTGCAAGTATGATCTGTTCCATTCTCGGCGTTATCGGAAGCCTGGAAATGAATTGTTGAGGTATTTGTTGTCCTCCGGAGATGGCTGTTTGCATTATGCCAAGCGCCTGCTCTATTCTTTGTAATCTTTGCTGTAAAATCTGGTCATATTTTTCAAGCTGCTCCCTCATTTTGAGCTCTGTCCAGTCTTTTGAGGCCATTTGAAGCTCGATTCTGTTCATCGAGGACTCTATGTCCTTTATTGACCTGCCAGTATAGCCGGCAGCCAACCCCAAGTCATAGGAGTTCTTATTTATAGAAGGAGAACTAATTGATTCATAGGAAGTTGACATAGAGGTGCTTACCGGAACTTCTATTGGTCTCTGAACAACAGCTGGTTGTTGGTTTACCGAGTCACTCGAGTGTTGTATCGAGTCACTCGAACTAAGTTCGATGTTAGTTCGAAAAAGCCCTTTTAGACGATCCAAAAGACCCATGGACATATATTATGCTCGCTCACTTATATATTTTTGGCCTTAAACTCACTATCTGTTTTTTGCCTATTTTTCATACTAACTCTCACTCTTGTTCAAACTCGCAACATGTATAGTAATTCTTACTAGTCAGTCGTAACAAAATAATACCCGTTAACCCTCACTTACTGCGCATCCCTCACAGATCTACCTGGTTTCCATGTCCCAGACGGCCAGTTTGCACCTTCCGCCTAGCCAAATTTTGTAATTTTGCTACCAAAATTCAATTTAACTCTCACTTATCATGTTAAGAATCTAACAATTAGTTATAAGTATTTCTATTTTTCAGCATATTATTTCACTTTTTTTACAAAATGTTGTATAAAGAATACACACCAAAATATATAATGTAGCATACAATTGGTTAAATTTCACCCAAACGATGTAGGTTTATGGCAAAATACGAGAAGAAAAATTGGAAAAAATACCTGATGTGGTACATAGTAATCGGAATTCTCGCATACGCGCTGATTTATTTCGTTTTCTTTAGGCCAGGCTACTAATTAGAACCTATCACACAAACATATATTTCGTAGAATATAAGTCACAAGTGTACATGAAAAAACCCTCCAACCCTCCCAAAATACACTTTATTTACTGAGTTTGAGCTTCTGCTGGATTCTCTTTAGGTTGAGACTCCGCTGGAGCTTCCTGAGTTTGGGCAGAAGATTCAACAGCACATACGTGAGTTTCTCCTTCTGCGTACTCCACACCACACTTTTCACATTTTGGCATATGTTACCCTCCTTTTGGTAATAATAATTATTCATTTAAGCTTGTTTCGAAAAAACAATTCTCACGGAAATATATTTTCCAGTATATATTTAAGGATTATCTTTCCTTTTTTCTAAGGAATTTTTCAACTTCGAATAACAATCCTTACAAATGTGCCATTTATCGACCATTTCAGAGCCTTTCGGGGGCGAGAAAAGCAGCGCACCGAAATCTTGCAGCTCGTTGCCACACATGTTGCATACCGGAGCTATTGTCATTGTCTCACTTTTAGATATAGGGAAAATAGTTATTTCAAATTGCAATTTCTCACCAACATATATTTTACAGAATATAGATTATCCTTTAAGTCCTTTGCACTACAGTTGAAATACCATGCCGTTCGAGAAAGAAAGAGAGCAATTACTTGACGCAATGGAGAAACTAAAATTGCCCAGCAACTACGTCATAGATGCAGGAGGGGGCTTTCGGGCAGTAGATCCGAAGAATCATCCAGCATTTGTTATTTACGAAAGAGGATGGAGATGCATCAAAAACTTTATTCTCGGCTGGCCGGCAGAGATCTACAGGGTCAATACTTACATTCCTAACGGCCGCATAGAATTGCGCGACAGAAGGATTGAGAAGGAAATGACCGATTTGGCCAATGAACTGGGGTACGATTTGGAAATTAAGTATCGAAAGAAAGAATGATTCTCACTAACATATATTTTGTAGAATATATAATCGCTAAAGCAAGGTTGAAAAGAAGTAAAAACTAAGAAATTATAATGCTAATCAAACCTTCTGGAACAAAAGGGAAAAAAATTAGTAAATTAATAATGATTTTGGGTCTAGTTTTATTGATCAGCGGTGCTGGAATAATTGCAGTTCTAGGACTGAATAACTTATCGACCAATGTATTCTCATTGGTGTTTCTAATCATGTTGTTAGGAGTGTTCCTAATTAGCATTGGTTATTCCGGATATTCTGGAAAAATAGTAAGTCCGCACTATTGAAATTTTCTATCGTTTCTATCGGCATGACTAAAAAGAGCCACTTTAAGGATTTAAAGTTGAGAAAGAAGGGAAATGATATGGAAAATCAAGAGAAAAAATCTTTCCCATTTGACTCAAGAAAAAAAATATAGCATGGGTTGGGATTTCAGCCGTGCTGAGTAGTGGAATATACTCAACAGCTAAAAATTTAACGGGTCAACCAACTAGTTTAGAAGACATCCCTTTTTACATTGTTAGCTCAACTATCGGTATTGGGACTGGAGTAATTATCATAGATGTTGGTTATAATCTTTATAGACGAATTAAAAATTACAGACGGCATTAATCTATTAATCGCTAGTTTTCGTTTTCGCAAAAGTCTCCGGCAAAGCATGGCCATGCTTCCCTGTTCTCTCATTATTTAATAGTAGAGAACTCATTGAGTTTTTGCGTTTTCCAGGTACGTTTTCTATCAAATGATAGCATCATTTTTACCACTTTTCACAGTACTAAAATTTTATATCACATACAAAGTCATCTTAACAAGTGTCTTACATAAAACACCGTGGGCTAATCTACGGAAACGGCTCGCCTCTGCACGACAAATTGGTCGCTTCTGTGGTCAAGTTTCTTATTCAAATCGAGGACTTTAGTCCGCTTGATATCGAGCTCGAGAAGAATATTGACAAGTTTGATTTCGATATTTGCGCAGGAAATCATCTGATAGAAGCTGAGACAGGATTAAGGCAATTAAGGAAAGAGAAGGTTGCTTTTTTAAGACAGAATCAAAAGCAGATAATTGTCTGTTATCCGTCCAACCTTCATTACACCAAAATAAATTTTCTTTCTTATTTTCGGAATCTTGCAGATACAGTTAAGGAATATTGGATATTTG
Organism: uncultured archaeon; assembly: GCA_964539655.1. Taxonomy (GTDB): domain Archaea; phylum Aenigmatarchaeota; class Aenigmatarchaeia; order CG10238-14; family SCSR01; genus CAZIJH01. The sequence continues at coordinate 28,312 of CAZIJH010000007.1, forward strand.
ATGTGGAGAGAATGAGAATAGTGACCAAATTCGGCCCGAACAAAGGATACTAGAAGAATAATTCAGGCTTCTGAATGTGCCTCGAAGACCTTGTCCGAGCAGCATTCCTTGATTCCTTTCACCACGATTTTCACCAGCCTGTCGTCATACAGCTCTCGCTCGTTCGGGATTTGCCTGGAAGAAATGTATTTGCCTATCTCAGCTTGGTTCAGGTTCGTGACAGCCACGACTAGGTTTCCTCCTTGTGTGTTTATAATTTCAAGGTTCGACCCTTGGAATGGATCTTCTTTATCCAGATACATCCTGGTGACATATTCAGAAATAACGGCGGCCCTGTCTCTTCTGCCTTCCCTGATTCCTGTCTGAGAAACCAATTCCCCGAGCCTGTTGAACTCTGTTATCGGGATCCTGTACGTGCAAGTTGTCATGCCTTTCTCTGTGGTGATCCTGGTCAGATAATTTTCCATTTATGTCACATCGCAATGATATAGTTTCAAAGCTAAGGTTAAATGTTTGATTCTGCTCATTTCTTGAACGGGTTTATCGCCACGATCCCGGACGACTTGAAGAAAAATCCGTCTTCGGTGAATATTTTCCTGATTCCGTTTTCTTTCATCGTCCCGACAATGATAGCGTCCCAGATCGAGCAATTTTTCTTTTTTCCTGTTCGCTCAATATTTTTTTCACCTTTTCATTGTACTGAAGCCCGAACCACGCATCCTCTTGCATCCACCTTTCTCGGCATTCCCGCGTACCTTCCTATTCTCGCTTCAAATTGCTGCTGAGTTCCTACGAATCTCGAATCCGAATTTCCAGAATAGGGCTCGGCTGGATAAGACTGTGACATGATGAGCGGATAGCAGTGCAGAAACTCGCGAATATTTTCATAACCTTCTCTCATGGGAGTCACGTACCTCCGCATCCGATACGCCCAATTTCAACGAGTCAGTTGTTCTCTTGGCCGTTCCTGAAAGCATTTAGCTTTTTCAAGACAAGATAGGAGTATGAGCACTGCAACAATCCCCGTTCTAAAAAATTATCCAAGAGAGAGCCCAATCGTATACGATGATGTAAAGAAAAATCCGAAATCGTCGGTAAAAGAAATTTCTAAAAGGACCGGGATCGGCGGCGCAATCGTGACGGACATAGTAAGATTCTACTGCGGAGACGACGAGTGGGGAGCAATGGACTGCTATTTTGTCAAAGGCGAGCCGAGATACTCCATTCTGAAAAAAATACAGGTCAGCGATTCTGTAAATATGGACGGCGAAAAGGTCATGTGCATCATAGACGAGAGCATGATTCCGCCGAGAAAAAACAACGGTTACAAGGCCAGAATCAGGAAGCTTCTTAGAATCCGCGCAGCAGATATTTAATCTAAAGTTTCGGCAAAGCTGGAAATTCGGAAAACAATTCTTTTCGACCCTTTATCTTCTCGTATTCCGACATCTCGACATAGACTCCGACAATCTTTCCGTCAGGTATTCTGATTCTCTTCAGCTGCTCCGAAGTGTACCTTTCCGTCGGTATAGGATCGTCGAAAATCATGTCGTTCACGCCCATGTCATGAAGCCTGACTGCGATTGAAAACGGCGTAAGCATATTAGTGGGATGGTTGCAATCAGTCAGGGCGTTCGTCACTCCGATGTAGGTTTTAGCTCTAGTGTTTTCTGCCATCACAAATGAATCTTAATTTAGGAATTTAAGTATTGAAAAGCAAGTTGCAATTACCAGTGTGTGCCAAATGAAATTGTGGAAAATATTTGTACTGATGCCGTACGTGCTGATTTCTTTATGGATAATCTAC
>CAZIJH010000008.1:0-25513 GCA_964539655.1 uncultured archaeon
CTTTTGGGCTTGGCGCTGCACCCCGACTATGCGTTCAGTAAGTTCATCTACCTGTATTTCACTACCGAAAAACAGGAGAGAATTACCAATCAGGTGGTGCGCTACAAATTCGATGGAAAAACGCTTAGCGACGCAAAAATAATTATCGAAGGGATCCCGGGAGCTTCGGTGCACAATGGCGGCCGCATCGCCTTCGGTCCCGATGAACGTTTGTATATCACCACCGGAGATGCGGGAAATTCGAATCTTGCTCAAGATACAAGTTCACTTGCAGGCAAGATCCTTCGGCTTCAAGATGATGGCGTTGTGTCCAGCGACAATCCATTTGGCAACGCAGTATTTTCCTATGGCCACAGGAATCCGCAGGGTTTAGCATGGGACAACAAAGGGAATCTGTGGAGCACGGAACACGGAAGGTCGGGTGCGCTCTCCGGGCTCGACGAATTGAATCTTGTTGAAGAAGGAAAAAACTATGGCTGGCCGGTTATCCAGGGAGATGAAACAAAGGAAGGAATGGAAACTCCTGTATTACATTCGGGCGCAACCACGACATGGGCTCCTGCAGGCGCGGCATATAGAGACGGAAGCATTTTCTTTGGAGGTTTGAGGGGGCAAGCAGTATATCAAGTAATCTTGAGAGAAAAACCCGATCTCAAAGCTCATTTTTCCAAAGAGTTTGGACGAACCCGCGCAGTGCGCTTGGGACCCGACGGCATGCTGTACATCTCCATCAGTAACCGCGATGGAAGAGGCAGCCCTAACCCTGGCGATGACAAGATTATTAAGATAAACCCCTCTGTGTTTCAATAGCTATGTAATAACTTTTATAACGATCGTTAAGTTTTCTATTACGCTATTTTATTGGGGATTAGCCCCATAATTAAATATTATGGAAAACTTTGAGAAACTTGTGGCAAAATCCTTAGACCAGCTTCCTTCTAACGTGGGTGAGAAGATGGAAAATGTTTCTGTCTGCGTTGAACTAAAGCCCACAAAAGAACAGGAAAGCCAGCTTGGCATGAGGAGGGGAGAGCTTTTGCTGGGCTTGTACGAGGGGGTTCCCCAAACAGAATGGGGAAGGGGTGCCGGAGGCAACTTGCCAGACAAAATCACTATATTTCAAGAACCCATAGAGCATCTGGCTCGCACCCAAGAAGAGCTTGTGGAGCTTATACAAGACACGGTGAAGCACGAAATAAAGCACCACTTTGGCTTTAGCGAACAAGACCTGAGCGGAGAGGTAGAAGACTAAAGGAATTCAATCTATGAAAAAAGCGATTCAGCTTATTGCAGCCATTCTTATCGTCCAAAGCGCAGGCATTATTGGATCTTTTGCTACCTTTTCTGCAATTCCTACCTGGTATACGGGGCTTGTAAAGCCGGCTTTTGCTCCTCCAAACTGGGTCTTTGGACCTGTCTGGCTGATTTTATACACGCTCATTGGCATTTCTCTGTTTTTAGTATGGCAGTCCCAAAAAGAAAAAAGAACTGCCCTAACTATATTCTTTGTGCATCTTGGCCTTAACGCCCTGTGGTCTTTACTATTCTTTGGCCTGCAGAACCCCTTCTTTGCTTTTTTGGAGATTCTCTTGCTCTTAGCTACCCTTCTCTTGGTCATGTGGCAGTTCTGGCGTATTGGGCCTTTAGCTTCATACCTTTTGGTCCCGTATTTTCTATGGGTTTCGTTTGCGGCCGTCTTGAACTTCTTCCTCTGGCAATTGAATCCGTAATGGCACGCAAAAGCTATGGCGACCGAGGAGCACTACGAAGGCAAAACTGAAGAATAAAAGGGGATTAGCCCCGTTGTGCGATGTTTCAGTTTAGGATCGCCAAAAAGGTTTACCCGCCGTAGCATTTGCGAAAGTGGGCGATTTTTTGATAAGGTAGATAATCTATGCTTTCACCAAATGGGAAACTCGATTACTCAAAAGTAATCGAGCGATACCCGTGGATTATTAAAGAAAGACAGGATTGTATTTTGAGTCCAGATAGCGATGGACTCCTTTGCGGTCTTTTTATGTCGCATTATTTGGATTGGAAGATAAAAGGGTTTTACGATGGGAAAGTGCTTTTGTTAGAAAAAGGGTTCAATATGAAAGATTGTGTGTTCCTCGATATGGAGATTTTCAGAAAAGAAGTAAAAAGTATCGGTCAACACATGGTGATGTTTAACCGTAATAAATTACCGTCCAATTGGGATAAATTCAACAATGCAATTTCTGCCAATAATCTTCGCAACTTTGATTTTTCTCATAACTTTATAGAGAAGTATCCTTTTGGAACGGTCCATCTTCTTATGGCTATCGTTGGACAAGAAGCATCTATTCAGGTTAGAAAAGATGCTATCTGCCCCTTATTGTATGTTGATGGCACATTCAAAAATCTTTTTAACTATCCTGAAAATTGCCTGAGTTGGCTGCGCTTTCTTGGGGGAGATAGTAAAGCTAGCTCTCTTTATTCAGTTTTTTTCAACGATCAATATTCAATATCACAATTCATGATAGCGTTGAAAGAGTTATTCACAGAATTTTCAAGCATCAACAACGGCAAACGCGGCGGAGACAAAATCAAAATCTCAGATACAAAAGGAAAACCGCTGAACTTCGATCTATCGAAAGTCGAAGAGTTGCTTTCGGTGCTCGGAAAGAAAACCGGCTGGAGTTATAAACCAAAGCATTGGATGTGGGGTACCTATAAAATTAAACGCTTTAGGAAAGGAACGACAAAACCGGGCTTAGCTCGATACAACGATCTGATAAGTAAAAACCCTCTTTCGCTTGCGATAATCAGCCGCAACAATATCGAGTATACTCTAGAGAGGTAATCTACGTGGCTCCTGTTTTAAACGTCTTTTTGCGAGTTCGCAGTATTCTTTAGAAATATCAATTCCGATATAGGGATGGTTGAGATTTCTTGCTGCAGTGAGTGTTGTTCCACTCCCAGCGAGTGGATCTAATACAATTCCGCCCGGTGGACAAAAACACTTGATAAAATCAACTGGCAGTTGATCTGGAAAGGTAGCTGGGTGTTCGTGTTTTAGGCGGCTCCCATCTCCTGCAGTGAGGTATTCCCAGACCGTTCCTCTGCATTTTAGAGCATTAATTTTTATGGGTCTTGCCTTAAGCGTTTTGCCATTGGTTAGTCGAGTCGCTCCGCCGGTAAGCGTCTTTCCGCCCCATTTTGAGGGTATTTTTAATGGTTCCTTGTTGAAATATTGCGGCCTTTCTCCTTTTAGGAAAATGGGAATATATTCGTGGTCAACTCGAAATCGTTTATTCCACCATGCTCCCTCAGCGCCGTATTTTCTGTAAATTGCCGTCTCGAAAAGTTTAAATCCTGCGTTGTCACACCAATCCAAAATCGTTCTAAACGACGTAAGTGTCTTGCCAAAGTTATGAGTTGCATCCTGTATGACCATCGCTGCGACTCCACCGTCTTTAAGTACTCTGTAGAGTTCTTTTCCTAAAGCAGGAAGATTCAAAGCAAAGCCGTTGTACGCGCGTATGTCGTCGTAGGGAGGAGAGGTAACAACAAGATCAATGGAGTTTGAAGGCATTCTTCTCAATACTTCTATCGCATCGCCGCAGATAATTTTATTGAGTGGCAATTTTAACTCTCGTTCTGTTATGTCTGTTTGCGGAAGATATAGATCTATTTCATTTTCGTTGTGAATTACATCAATAACGACTCCTTGAATTGAAATATCCCTTCCGTTTTTTACTATGATCGGCTCCATTTTACTGTTTGCAGGTTGGAGTCGAATATGTCCCCGTTCTTTAAAATATTTCTTTAGCGTTGCCTCGTAGTTATCTATGAGCGCCACAACCTTTTGTCCATTTTCCGCAACGCTTTGTTGTTTCACCAAAACCAAATCTCCGTCTTTTATATTTTCGTCAATCATACTATTGCCAATCACGCGGAGGGCATAGGTATCGCCGTTTTGCGGGAGTTTTGATTTCGGCACAGCAATAAACTCTTTTTGCTCCATTGCTTCGATTGGCTGGCCGGCGGCGATTGTACCAAGAAGAGGGATTCTGACTAAAGTATCTGATTTTTTCGTTTTAAGTATTTCGATGCTTCGCGCTTGATTCTTGGATCGGCTGATACACTCTTTTCCCTCCAACGCTTCAAGATGTTCGTATACTCCAGATTTTGTGGACAGCCGAAAATGCTTCCCAATTTCTTCAAGGGTAGGAGAGTATCCTTTTTCTCGGATGAACTTCTTTATGTATTCGAGGATTTGCTTTTGTCGTTGCGTGAGCATACGGAATGTCCTGTGGAAAACTTACTCTTGTAGGGTTCGGTAAATGTTCGGTATACTATTATTGTATCGCACCAAGCAATCCCGTCAATTGTGGAAAACTCTACGGTCTCACCCCGGAGGAGATTAAGATAGTAGAAGGGGAAACGGCGAGGAAGAGATAAATCATTACGAACCGAAAGAGATTTTGAAGGAGATTGATAAAATCGATAACGAATTACAAAAAACAAAAGAAGATTTAGCTAAAAAATTAAAGGAACGATGACAGAAGAACAGCTTGGTAACCTATTTTGTGATAAATTCATTCCTGCGACAAGTAAGGTTTTCCGTAAATTCTCGCATAATCTTAATTTAGATAGGGAGTGGAATTACTATACAGGCACCGATATGGATGTGGTCGAGGTCACAACCAACAACACAGTTATCGGATACGAGTTAAAGGGTTTCCGAAAGTTTAAAGGAAATCCCGAGCCACCTGGACTTTATGAAGGGCTTGATCAAGCATTGAATTATTTAAATCTTCCCTATGTTTGTAATAAAAATAACGAAATGCTTTTCAATGGTGGCGCCCCTGATTATGTTTATTTAGTCCACGCCCGACAAAATGCAGAGTTTCAAGATTACGAAAAGAGAGTATTCGGCGTGACTCCGATTGGATTCATTATCGCCACTCCTGATAACGAATTTCATAAAGTCCACGAAGCAAAGCAAAATCCTATTCAAAGTAAAGATGCGAAAGTGCATTTTTTGAATAATCTTAACTCGCTAGGTAAATTTTTGATATGGTAATTATGGATAATCAGGAAATAACAATTAGCGACGAAGCATATAAATATGATGATGGTGGTCCCATTCTGCTTTTAGCGGGTCCCGGTACAGGGAAAACTTGGCAACTCGCTAACCGGATAAAATTTCTAACAAGCGAAAAAGGAGCGTCGGCAGATGATATCACAGTAATCACATTTACTACCGAAGCCGCAAAGGGGATGCGGGCGAAGTTAGAAGAAAAAGGGGGTGGTGAATTTATTGAGAAAGACAAGAGGCCAAATCGCATCTTTACGATGCACAGTCTTGGTCATCAAATTCTTACGGATAATTTAAGTGCGGCTGGGCTCAAGAAGGACTTTGTGGTTATAGAGAATGACAAAATTAGAAAGCCGCTCATGCGAGATGCTGGGGTTTTACTTGGATATACAGAAGAAAATGCCAAAGAAGCATTGCAAGATAGGACGACTGCAAATATAGAACTTTCGAAAAAATCTCGAAAAATTATCGAAAAATATGAGGAAATTTTGCGATCTTGTAATGCCGTAGATCACGATGATCAAATTAGTTTGGCATGTAAATTACTAAGGGAAAACGATAATTTGAGAAAAAAATATGCCGAGAATGCCAAGTATCTTTTGATTGACGAGTACCAAGATATAAATCAAGCACAATTTGAACTAATTGAGCTTTTGAGTAGAGATTACCGAAAAGGGCTGTTTGTTGTTGGAGATGACGATCAGAGCATCTATGGTTTTCGCGGAGGGGATCCTAAATTTATCAGGGAATTCAAAAATCATTTTGGGCAGAGTAGCGTTGTAATTCAGATGCGTACTTCCCGTCGCTGCCCATCTAACATTTTAGAATGTGCAAGTTGTATAGTAACAAAATTTGATTCCAAAAGGGTTGCGAAGGGAAGTTATACCTTTTTAAAATCTGATCCAGGCAAAGTGACACTTCATGACTGCCCAAGCGATGACCGCGAGGCAGAAATTATCGGGGCTATTTTGAGGAGTGAAAAGGAGCATCTAGCTGCGTGTGAAAGTTGTAAACAATTGCCAAAACGAACTTATTTTATTTTGGTTCCAACAAAAAACTATGCTTCAAAGATTCAGGAAACACTTCGAAAATTCAGGATTTCTTTCGACTCAAAGTTTGGAGGCGGAACGAATGGTTTTTCCATCTTTACATTAATGAAGGAGTGGGTAACTTCACCAAAATCTAACTTCGCCACCAGACAAGCCGTGGAGTTGTTAATCGAAGGTGGAACTCTTCAGCAATTACCAAATTCTAGGTCTAGGTCGACGGAAAAATTAGAGTTCAGAAGAAACGGCTTGAATAAAATCGCTTTTCTTTGGAATGATATCGTCAAAGAACAAAAAAGCATTTTTGATGCCTTGAAGGGGAAAGCAGATCGAGATGTCCTCTTAAAAGAAATCTATGAAAAATTACTAGAAATTAAAACTCCTTACGATAAGGGGAGTATACACGACTTTCTGCAGAAAGTAGCTCAATATGCAAAACCATGGTCATCGCTGGAGAAATTTTTTGAAGATGTAAATAGTCAGACGGGGTCACCACCGACTAACCAAGATGTGTTAAATGTGCGTGTGTTGACTGCGCAAAGCTCAAAAGGACTCCAGGCGCACGCAGTTTTTATTATCGGCTTGGAACAAGAAGTAATACCTAGAAAAGTTACGGGTGATGAAGCTCTTGCCGAGGAAGCTCGTCTCTTTTTTGTTGCTATGACGAGAGCCGAGGAGCAGGTGCACCTTTTTAAGAGTCGTAAGCGAGTTGGTGCGGCCACGTATAAACCCGTTCCCTACGATCGACAACCGTCGAGTTTTCTTGACTATCTACCAGCCAATAAATACGAAAAACAATTTCATCCAGCTAAAAGTAAGACGAAAAAGAAAAAATAATATGACCTGGCCAACAAATCTCGAAAAGAAATCAAAGATTTCTAACGGGGCAAGGAAATTAGGAGAAAATAAATTTTTATGAACTACAAAGGCGTAATCATTCCCGCCTTCGTCCCTCTTTCCGTCGGGACTACGGCGGGCGAAGGAGGAGAGAAGCATGAATTATAAGGGAGTTATAATTTATGAAAGTTTGGAGAATAAGGATGTTTTGAAAGACGTTGCGATTTTGAGCACGAAGGTTGAAGAGGTAACGGAAAAGCATCAAACTCCGCATCTCAAGCAATGGACTTTGCACACTGTTGAAATACCCGAAGATAGGCCTGCCCGCCGTAGTCCCGACGGAAAGAGGGACGAAGGCGGGGGAGAGGAGATCGCAGAAAAAGTTAGTCAAGCACTGGATTCACAGCATGCTTGGTACGCGGATTTCAAGAACGATAAATTTCATTATGTTATTTTTCGAAACAAAGTATTCAAAATAGATTTGCAGAATCCAAAGTATAGAGAGGCGATGGAATACGGAATTTCATTAGGCATTCCGTGGTATCAACTCGATTTTTCGCCAGAGATTGAGGAGTGGAAACGGGATTAACATTGTGCGATATTTTTTGTTGACTTTTTAACAAAAAGAAGGTAGAAAAAACCCACGCACATAAGAGAAGGGGGGAGTTATGACAATTCAGTTCCGGGTGGTACCGCATAGCAGGCGTCCCGGCGTGCAGATCGCCGAAATCATTCTCAACGGTGAGGTGGTGGCAGTGGTTTATCCGGACGGCGAGAAAGGGATCAAGCTCGTGAGTGCGCATATGAAAGAAGTGCGTCAGGACGACGGCAGCACTTCGTTGTCGCCAATACCCACCGTGCTGATCGAATTCGATCCCCAGCCCCACACTATTGAAGGAGGAAAGATCGTAAAACATCCACAACGTTGAGTGGGTAGTATGCGCCCCGAACCGATTGGTTCTCGGGGCGTTTTCTTGATACCATACGTTTATGAAACGAGTGTTTATAATTCATTGCTGGGAAGGATATCCGGAATACTGCTGGTACCCATCGGTAAAGAAGGAATTGGAAGAAAAAGGATACTCGGTTCAGATTCCTGAAATGCCAGAAACTAATTTTCCCAAACTCGAAAAGTGGCTTCCGACGCTACAGGAAGCGATGGGAAAATCAAACGAAGATACGTATCTTGTAGGCCATAGCGTGGGATGCGTCACTATTTTGAGATATCTGGAATCTTTGGAAGTAGGGGAGAAGATCGGGGGCGCAGTTTTTGTTGCCGGATTTACAGACGATTTGGGGTTTGAAGAACTCAAAAACTTTTTTGAGACGCCAATTGATTTTGAAAAAGCCAAATCTCACTGCCCCAAGTTTATAGCGATTCATGCAGACAATGATCCTTTTGTCGCTTTGAAGTACGGGGATATTTTCAAAGAGAAGCTTGATGCAGAAGTAATCGTCAAGCACAATATGGGGCATTTTTCAGGTCCAGTTGACGACGAAAAAAGCTGTACCGAATTGCCCGATGTTGTAGAAAGCGTTCTTCAAATGAGTAAAGGGGATTAATATTGTGTGAGATTTCTTGACTTTTTTGTTTTCCCTTGTTACCATAGTTTTAGCGAAGGAGGAAGCAATGGCACACCACATAGATCCGGAATGCAATAAGGCAATGATACGGCTCCTCGATGTTCTCTGTACTTGGGAACGAAACACGGGGAAGCGGTCCACCCTCATTTTTGTACCACATACCCCAGATGAACATATTGTGCTTGCGCAGGACGGCAAGCCCCTCTCTGTGAGCCCTGGCATGGGTCCAAAGGAAATCCTTGACATCGCTTTGCGTGAAAGAGGGCAGTAGAGCGTTGCCCGACTGGGTCAGCAGGTCTCATTAAGGCCTGCTTTTTCACTTCTTTTCTTTGAAGCGATTTTTTGGTAGAGTGAAATATTATGTTCACTAAACTCATTAAACTTTACGAGCGGATAGTTCAAGGAATGTGGCGTATTCGCGCCGGTGGTACCTTGCGTTCTCTCAAAGGAACCCTAGTTGAAACTATGGCAGAGGAGATGGTGTTGTTGGCATGGAAGCATATTGGTGGGAGGCCTTCTCGAATTAAAATCAACAAAACAAAAGCCAAATTTGATCTCCCCACCGATAGGGAGGAGTTTAAGCTCTAGGGGATTAGTATTATGTATCAAAAAATCGCCAGAAAGGCGATTTTTTGATAGGATAGTTGCATGGTCAAGCGACTTGGAGAACGAATAATATTTGAATCGAAACATTTTCAGATCAAGGAAGTTGACCTTGAGTTTGCTTCGGGAAAGCGCATGACGCATGAGATAGTGGATAATAACATGCAGGGCGTTACCATTGTCCCTATAAATAAAGATGGAACCGTGTTTCTGGTGAGAGAATATTTAACAGGAGCAGGGGAGTATCAGCTGGGGTTGTGCAAAGGAGGCATTGAGCCTGGGCATACTCCGGAGGAAACGGCGCAGCGAGAGCTGCAAGAGGAGGTAGGATACAAAGCCGGCCGCTTGGATAAGCTTGGCGAGGTGTTTTTGCATCCCGCATACACTACCGCAAAAACCCACATATTCTTGGCGCGAGACTTGCAAGAGAGTAAACTGGTAGGGGATGAGGGAGAGGAGCTTGAGGTGATGCCGTATCCCTTCAAAGACTTTGAAAAGCTTATTGACTTTGGAGAAATCCACGACGCCAGGATCATTGCGGCCCTGTACCTGGCAAAGCGATTTTTAGACAAAGAGAAACGGGATTAACATTGGGCAATAAAAGAGCTTGACAGAGTTTGTTGGCTGGTGATACACTTTAGATACACTATGGCAACCTCGAAAAAGCGAGTCATCATAAGTCTTTCAGATCCTGTGGAACGCGCCCTTAAGCTTTTGTCACAACGCGACCAGGTTCCTCAAGCCACAAAAGCATCCCGTCTTTTAGAGATGGCTTTAGAACTTGAGGAAGATCGAATATGGGATCTTGTAGCGTCAGAGCGCGACACGCCAAACGCGCGCTTTGTCTCCCATAAAAAAGCCTGGGCATGATCTTTCAGATTGTATATCACGAAGCAGTTGCGACAGAAGACATCCCCAAGCTTTCGCGAGAGTGGGGGGAAATCATTCGAGGGGCAATAGAAAAGAAGCTCACAAGTCAACCCGAAATTTTCGGAAAGCCGCTTCGCCATTCGTTCAAGGGGTACAGGAAGCTTCGCGTTGGAGATTATCGAGTTGTGTTTCGCATAGAAGATACGTTTGTAAAAATCTTTGTTATTCAACACCGCTCCGTTGTGTATAAAACCTTGCAGAAAAGAATATGATGATTGATCTCAATCAACTCAAGGCGTTCAGAAGAGAAGCAAGCGATGCTGGATACGAAAGCGAGCAACCAAAGAACGAGGTAAAAGAGAGTGATGGCTCAACTACTATTTGGTATGAGTCTGGTGACTGGAGATTTCATGATAATTTCTTTGGAGGCGAACCCTATGGTGGAAGAACGATTATTTCATGCAAAAACAAGCCAGTATGGATTATGGTGTATTACGGCTGGTTGGATGCCGTATCGAACGTAAACGAGGTATATTTATTCTTAAGGAAAGCCCTGCGAGCAGAAAGGGGAGATGGTTTTCGAGGACCGAAAGAATTTACCGAAGGGAAGTTCAAGTACGTAAATAACTGGCAAGGAACGCTTGCAAATTATTCAGGCAAAGAGGAGATATATTTAGATGGCGGTTTAATTTACACTGCCATGTATATGGGTGGTTTCGTAGATCAACGAGAAGGGGATTAACATTATGTGACATTTTAGGTTAGGCATCGCCAAACCGACGATTTTTTGATAGGATAATGGTATGAAAAAGTACAACCCGATGTCTCCTCAAATGAGCGGTCGGGAACTGAAAGAGTATCTGTCAAAACCCTATCTCATGGACCTTGCCACTGTTACCTCAGATGGTTATCCCCACGTTACTCCTGTTTGGTTCGATTACGATGGAAAGTTCTTTCTTGTGAGTACTCTGAGAGAACGGCAAAAGGCAAAGAATATCTTGAAGAACCCTAAAGTAGGATTTTCTATTGCCCAGCCAGATTTACCATACGCGGCAGTTGTTGGGTATGGTGATGTTTCTGTTGAAGAAGATATTGGAAATGCGCTCGCAAAGAGGGTAACGTACAAATATATTACCCCTGCCCTCAAAGCTGAAGAGTACTATAAGGAACTTACAGCGGGCGGAGGAACGCGCGTCGTTTTAAGAATCAAGCCGAAGTGGTTATTATCTTGGAGATAGTTCGGCATGTAAAAGAGGATTAACATTGTGCGATAAAATAAAAATATGAAATTTGATTACATTTTGCTTTACGTATCAAATTTAAACAAAACAGTCTCTTTTTATAGAGAGCTTGGATTTGAAGTTACAGAACGTCGTATGGATAATTATGTATCGGCAAAATTAGGTGATTTCGAGCTCCGCTGTTATGATCAGTCAAAAGTTTTCTTTCAACAAGATGTGGATAGATTCAAGGGCGCAGGCGTATTTATATATATTAATATCGATGACGTGGATATGAAATATTCTGATTTAGTGAATAAAGGTTTAACGCCTTCTGGCCAACCGAAAGATTTTGAATGGGGCAATAGGGAATTTGCGATCAAAGACCCAGACGGATATAAAATAGTTTTCTATAGAAAGTTAATTTAGGGAGAGGATTAACATCGTACTACATTTAAAATATGGGCGATAAATACAAAAAACAAGAGTGGCGTGAAACAAGTTTAAAGGGTAGAATGGCCGAGTCTTTGGTATATGATCTACTGAAAGAATCAGGGAATGAAATTTACCGAATCGGATACGAAGCCATATTGCCCGGCCTTACCCGCATTGAAGAATCTTTTAAACGCAATAGCGAAGTAGGTGAGAAAATTCGTTCCATTCCTGACTTTTTTGTTATCGATAAATCTGGCAATCCGCATCTCGTTGAAGTGAAATTTCGATGGAATCCCGCCGGTCACGAAAATGATCTGAAGAAACTTAAACGTATCAAGGATTCTTGGAAGGAAAGTTATGTATTTTATGTAAACTGTTCCGAAAAGCCATATTTCAGGGTGAGTAAAGACCCGTTTGTGAATAATGCCGGCTGGCTCGTTACTGAACCGATAGAAAATTTAAAGTTCTTTGGTATTACTCAAGAACTTTTGGATAAATTTGATATACTGATAGAAAAATATTTAACGCCGACACTTATTAAAAAATAGGCTTTATGCCGTTGCAAACAAAAAATTAGGAGAAAATTATGGATATGCATAAAAACTTAAAAGAAGCTGTTATCTTGAAGGATTCACTTTCTATTAGAAAAGAATCTGGTTATCTGATTATTTCCAACAAGGAAAAGTGCGCAAAATTGATAAGCCAATCAGATCTGGACGAAAAGGATATAATTGATATTTTCATTAGCCTTCATATTGTTTTAGAGGTCAGCCTCAATACTTTGTTTAGACATTTATCCCTAATGTCTATGAAAAAAGATGTTGACAAATTTGAGATTATGGAAAACATAGATAACATAAATTTTATAGATAAAACCATTTTATTTATTTACAACTCAAAGTTTGAATTCGGAGATGAGATAGCCGATGCAAATAAATATCATAGTATCATAGGTACAATGAGAGACTTTGCTGCTATACGAAACAAGTTGCTACATGGTCACTCAATTAGTACAATTTTTGACGGAGAACGCAATAGATATTCTGGCTTGAAGAAAAATATTACCCTTGAAAATTTAGAAGAACAGATTAAAAAGTTTAGATTTATTCTTGAGGGTATGAGGTTTTATTTAGATCATCTCGATTCCTTATTGACTCAGGATGGAAAGGATAATTTTAAGCAGACCTATTTGAGCCACGATTTTTTGCCGCCCCTTTCCGTTTTATGAAAACTAATTGGACAACAAAAATTAAATCAATAAATTTATGAACTACAAAGGCGTAATTATTGGCTGAATAAAAATATATGGGTAGGACAGCGCCAGGGCCAGACAATGAAGCCATTAGAGAGTTAAGAGACTCAGTCAAGGATTTAAATAAATCTACAAAGTTTTCTGGTCGGGTAATGATTGTGTTGACCGTTTTCATAGTTATCCTGACACTTGTATTAATTTGGCAGGGTTTTTAATACTAAAAGGGATTAATATTGTGTGATATTTTTATGTCACCCCAATCAGATTCTAAAACACAAGTTTCTCATTATGATTGGATATGGTACACAAAAGGCTTTCTTGCCGTAGCGAACGCTGGAATTCAGCGTCTTCAGCAAGACGGATATGTAAAAATGCCATATGAGGATAAGTTAATCTACGAATATAGGCAATCTATCATTGGGATTCTTTGGTGTATCAGGCATAGTATTGAGTTAATTTTTAAGACGCTCTCAATTGCTAGCTCTGGACGTTATCAAAAAACACACAAATTGAGTGATTTACAGAAAAGTTTACCAGAGGTTGCTTTTAAGTCTAAGATAGAACGATATAAAGAGTTAGTATCTCTATCAGAAAAATACCGAGATCAAGGTTTCTGGCAAGGGCGCCTCAAAAATATCATTGACCTAGAAAATGAATCATTTCGTTATCCAGAGGGTAAAAGATATACCATCGATGTTATCGGAGATAAGATTTTAGATATGCAAAATGAAGAGTTGTGGGAGCTTGAACGCGATATAAAACGACTAGAAGAACTTCTTGCCATTCTTTATGTTAACCTCGCAAAGTGAATTTAGGATATGAGAGAGCCAATTAGAAAACATAATGATCTAGGTTTTTTCTATGGTATGAAAAGATATGTTTGTACTGATTTTGTTATTGATTCAAACTCATGGGAGGAGTTATTTGAAAATCTTAAAAAGTATAATCAGTCGGGTTTTAAAATACAATCGTTTTATGAATATAAACTACTCAATTTAACTATTGCAATTGAGTATCGGTTGGCATCAATATTGGAGCTATTTTTTCAAGAAAAAAAATTGAATAAAAACAAGTCATATACTCATGTTTTAAAAACATGTCAAAAGTATCGGAGGTTAGATGAAAAAGAAGCTAGAAAGATTTTAAAAAAGGAAATGGGAATTAATGAAGCGAATCTTTTTAGTCCTCATATTTTATTCTATATTGCTGGCTGTGGTTTAGGTGATATTCTACATATATTTGATCAATATACAATTGATTTTTCGTACAAAGGTACAATTACAAAACAATTAAGAGGTTTCAATGTTATGAGAAACGACTTTATTCATCATTTATTATCCAGCAGAATCAATCAGTATAAACTTCTTTTGCGAGCATTATTAACTGGTTCAAAGTTGAAGAAAACTTTTGATCAAATGATCAATCCTCGTATTTCTGATGGTAAGCTTATTCTGAATTTATAGCTTAACTGAAAAAGAATTTTTAAATAAATTCTACTTGAGGTTTTTGCCGCTTTTTGCCGATCTGCAAGAGTGGAGAAAAGGATAGTATACTATCTTTACGATCGTGAAATTAGTATACATCTCGCTTGACGAGTTTTACTGGTACGAGTAATCTTTTCGTAGAGAGAGTTCTTAAGAAAGGGGAGGGCGCATGGAACAGGACAACAAAAGCCACGCTCTTCTCATAGAAGAGCTCGTGGCCCGTACCAATGATCTTGATGTACTACGGGGGGTGACTGGCCACGTGACTCCTAAGAGTGGGAAAGTTGTGCGAGTAAGTCGGTGGGCTCCAGGGCAATTTTCACAAAACCGAGGCAGTGACCTGGCGGTGCGCGGGAAATGGTATCCAATCGTGCCCAACAGTATGATTCCGCCCAGAACAATTTTTCATCCCGCTCCCATCCAAATCCGAAGTGCCTCAAACGTCCCGCATTTTCTCGAACTTAAGGGCTACGGTCGCCGGGGTCGAGAAATGTTTTTTAATCTCCACGAAAGCGGAGATGTCTATTATGGGATGTTTTTGGAATACGCGCTTTGCGAGTTTGAGCGGCTGTGCAGGGCAAGAGAAGCCGGCATTTCCGTTCCTCTTCCAATAGCCGTGGCTGAAATTCCTCGCGAGGAATACATCAAACATGGCCTGAAGGGATTTGCGCGTGTTCTTGAGGCGCGTCTCTATTGGGCAATGCCGAGAATCCCCGCTTGGTTAACTGGCGTGGCGAAAAACGACCCTGCTGCGTATGCACGCAGTATTGTGCGCTGGGTTAGGCGTCATCCGCAGGGCATCCAAGAAGGCATCGCGATCGCGATGCGTGAATTGTACGACCCTGCAAAACCAAGAGATGCATTGGGTAATAACTTGGCTCGTTCGGCCGATGCATTGCTAAACGGCAAGAAAATCGGTTACCTTATGCGAGCCGCACAGTCCCCATTGCGAGTCGGAGATCCATCAGACCCCGCAATCATGGAAGCAAACAAAAACATTGCAGGGGCCGTGGGAGTTGCTTTCCGCGAGCTTCTGGAGATAGGTTTACTGCACCACTGTCCCGGTACGGGAAATTGGACTCTTGCAGGAGAACTTACCGATCTTCAAGATACGTTTGATCTTCCAGCCGAACGCGGAGCTTTGCGAGCTCACATGAATAAGTTAGGGCATACAACCATGATAGGGTTCGTAAGGTATCTGATTGGGAGAGAACATGCGGGGATGCTCTGGCCGTACTTTATACAAGGAATCTGCGGACGCAAAGTATCTCTTGCCACCGCAACCAGTGAGGTGTGCGAAATTATAGAAAGGAAACTAAAGACGGGGTAATGCCCGTCTTTTCTATTTCAAATTCTTGCCGCTGTGGAATTTTTCGTGGATTTCGCGGAGTTTTTGGCTTGTTACATGAGCGTAGATTTGGGTCGCGGTAATACTCTTGTGCCCTAGGAATTCTTGAATGGTGCGTAAGTCAACTCCTTGGGCTAGAAGATCTGTAGCGAAAGTATGGCGCATCACGTGTGGCGTGGTGAATAGGGGAATGCCGGCAAGGACCGTATACTTTTTGAATGCTTTTTGGATAGCCCGGGGTGTGATGCGATGTGGCTCCTTCTTTTTGCCTTTGTAGGTCACAAAAAGGGCATTTTCAACGTCTTTTCGCTCTTTTAGGTATCTTTGGAGCCATTCGAGCGTCCTGGCTGAAAAGTATACGGTTCGTATCCTGCCGCCCTTTCCCGTGATGCTAAGTTCCAGTTCTTCTGTGTCAGGTTTTATATTGATTTGTTCTGTATCAAGAGCTACGAGTTCTGAGATTCTCATTCCGGTAGAAAAGAAGGTTTCGAGCATGGTCCTATCACGCAATCCTTGGAATGTTTTGATATCCGGGGCTTCAAATAATTTCTGGAGTTGTTCCAACGTCAAAAAACGCACTTGCCGGTCTTCTTTATCCTTGGCAAGCTCTATCTTTTCTGAAGGCAAGGAAAGGATATCTCTGTCGGCAAAATAGTTCAGAAGACTCCTAAGGGCTATAAGGTAATAGTTCTGCGTGGACTTCTTGAGGGGTTTTTTGGGGTTGCGGGACAGAAAAAGCCGGTATTGGCGGATATGGTCGGGAGTAAGAGTGTCGGGTGTAAGAGAGGAAAGGTTAGAATCCTTGAGCCAGGAAATAAATTTATGTATGAATCTGGAATAATTTTCCTGGGATTTTGTTGATAATCCTTTTTCAATTTCTAACCAGTCCAAAAAATCAGAAACATGCTGGGGGAGAGGTTTTTGCGATTTTTGCATAGATGAAGCGGTTTTGTGTAAAACTGGTATAAGCTATTCGCTTAAGTATAATTATGCGAACTGATATATATCAATAGTACCCCCTACCCTAGGGGTGTGTCAATGCCCGTATAAAACCCTAAAAACGCCTCAGAGAGGCCTTTTTGACCTCCTGGTAGGCAAAACAAGACACCAGATGGTCATTTACCATGCCAATGCCCTGCATGAAGGCGTATATGGTTGTGGGGCCTGTAAAACGGAAGCCGCGGGCTTTCATGTCTTTAGCCATCTCTCCTGCCTTTGTAAACTTCCATAAGTATTGAGCGAAAGAGCCAAACTCTTTTTTGAGTTCGAGAATCTTTTTTGAGTTGGATATGATTGCCTCGATCTTGCGTCTGTTGCGAATGATCCCGGAGTTGCTCAAAAGGCGTTTCACGTTTCCCCTGCCGAACTGCGCAACTTCGGTAACATTGAAATTTGCAAACGCTTTTCGAAAATTATTTCTTTTCGACAGGATGATCGCCCAACTTAATCCTGCCTGAAACGTATCCAGCAAAAACGCTTGGTAGATTTTTTTGTCGTCAAACAAAGGCCTCCCCCACTCCTTATCGTGGTAGGCCATCATTTCCGGGCTGCTCAAAGCCCAAGAGCAACGCTTTACGGCGTTTGAGGGATGCTGTCTGCGACGAGATCTTTTATTTTTTGTATCCACGGATTGAGCCAGCCCAAGTAAAAGTTCCAGTCGGCTTTCAAAACAGTGGTAAACGCGGTCCCGAAACCATTGAAAGAAGGATGATCAAGAAAATCTTTAAAAGGGTCTAGAGAGACCTTTCCCAAAACCACAGGGAGGAAAAACAATATCAGAAAAATAATTATGTATTGCTTTAGCGCCATTGTTATTTGTTATTTGTTAATTGTTTATTGTTTAAGTATACCTTGGCATCACGGATCCTTGCAAGGGTTTTATCCTTGCCCAGAACCTCTGCAACCTCAAACGGGCCCGCAGAGGCCTGTTTGCCGGTGAGCGCGGCCCGCAGGGGCCACAAAAGGTATCCCCTGTCTCCTGTTTTTTCTGCCTCTTTGAGCAGAATTTCTTGCAGGTGTTCTTTGATCCATTTGGTTTTTTCAATTTCGGAAAGCATCGTTTCCAGTTTTTCAAGCGACGTTTTAATATCGTTGTCCGATGCTTCTTTCCATTTGAGGAGTTCTTTGGGATATTCAAGTTTTTCTTTGAAAAAGAAATCTGTTAATTCCGTGACTTCAGAGAGTTTTTTTAAGCGTTCCTGGTAGAGCACTACGATTTTTTCTATGTTCTCAAGTTTTGCCTTGGGAAGATAGGGCTTGCAGAGTTTTGCGAGTTCTTTTGGGGATTTTTGGCGGATGTAGGCGCCGTTGATCCAATCGAGGCGCCGGGGGTTGAACACTGCCCCTCCTTTTTGGATTTTTTCGAGAGAAAATTCTTTGACGAGAGAATCTAAAGAAAAGATTTCCCGTTCGTCTCCGGGATTCCAGCCAAGCAATACCAGGAAGTTCACTATTGCTTCAGGCAAATATCCTTCTTTTCGAAACCGAGCTACCGAATTGTCGCCGTGGCGTTTTGAGAGTTTGGTGCGATCTTGAGCCAAAATAAGCGGAAGATGTGCGTAGTGGGGCCGCGTGAAACCAAGTGCTTCCTGCAGAAGTATTTGTTTTGGGGTGTTTGAAATATGGTCTTCTCCCCTGATGACGTGAGTGATGTTCATTTCAGAGTCGTCGATCACCACGGAGAAATTATACAGGGGCGAGTCAAGGTCTTTTGCAATGACGATGTCCCCTATCAGTGCAGCATTAAATTCCACTTTCCCCCGCACCAAGTCGTTGAATTGGACCATTTTGGGTTCCATCACAAAACGGATGACTGCGGATTTTTTTTCTTTCCCGCCGGCCTCGCCCGTCGAGGCGAGCAGATTTTTTTGTTGTTGGTCTTTTATCAGTTGCCTGCATGTTCCCAAGTATCGGGGCGCCTCTCCCCTGCTCATCTGATCTTGCCTCTGCGCTTCAAGCTCCTCTTCAGAACAAAAACAATAGTATGCCTTTCCCTCGTTGAGCAGCTGTTCCAGATACTTTTTGTAGATGTTGATTCTTTCACTCTGCTTGTAGAATTCATCCCACTTAAATCCAAGCCATTCCAAGCTTTCAATGATGTCTTTTTCCCATTCCGGTTTCGATCGTTCTTTGTCGGTGTCTTCAATGCGCAAGACAAAAAGTCCCCCTTCTTTTTTGGCAAAGAGATAGTTAAACAGCGCAGTTCTTGCGCTGCCCATGTGCAGGGGCCCTGTCGGCGATGGTGCAAATCGTGTCCTTACCGTCATATGAAATCAATCTATCACTCTTCTTTGAGGTGATCAAATAATGTACTGGCCGAGTGCCCAACTTCTTTGGCCCGGCGGTTTGATAGTGTTGATGCGCCTGCCATCTTTTATAAGCTCTTTTTGAATGATAATTCCTTTCTGAATTGCTTTGATCCACGCATGAGTAGGACCTCTCCCCCATGGAAGCCATGGAGTGAGGTCGTCCATGACCAGAAGTGTCTGCGGTGTAGATAGAAGTTTCATATTCACAATGTCTGATTCAGCAGTTTTATAATCATGGCCACCGTCTATAAAAACGAGATCAAAACGAACATCAGGATGTTTTTTTGAAAATTGTGGAATGGTCTGTTTTGAATCGCCCTTGATCAGCGCGTGGCGTTTTGGGAATTGCTGGTCAACGAATCGCTTAGCAGTTTTGATATACTTATGTTCCGCAATGTCAAAGGAGATTACTTTGGCTTTTGGATTTGCCTTCAGGAATACGTAGCTTGAAAAACCAGCGTTAAAGCCCACTTCTCCTATTATTTTGACATTCTGGCGGCAAGCGAGTTTCGCAAGGTAGCGAAGTTGTTCAAGAGAAGCAGAGCCTTCTTCAATCGTAAACCCTTGTTTCGATAAGTATTCAATGATTGTTATGATTTCTTTTTCCATGTCTCCCCCACTCTTTTTTGAGGTACGTAACGATATTTGACAATATATAATGTATTTCTGACGGCCGTCTAATTTATATTACATTTCTATTTCTTTAATAAGAAAGAGGCGTACGTATGGATCGAGTTCGTATACCATGAGCAATTTCTCGGTTTCTTGGTAGACATCATAAGGACAAACCCATACGCTTTGTTGAAGCATTTGATACCCAAGACGCAAAAGATTTTGGCGAAGAATAGTTCGCAGCAATCTTTTTCTTTCCGGGATGTCGAATATAAGCATTTGCCATTGAGCATCATTGCGTTTTATGCGTTTTGTTAGTCTACACTGTGTTTGAAGCGCTCGCTGAATACCCTTCTTCGTCAGCATTATTCCTTCGGAAGATTGAAGATTTTTAATTTTTACGTATTCTTGTTTTTTCAAATAATGAACGAATTGGCCGAAGTATTTTTTTCGTTTTTCTCTGGCATATTTATTTCTTAAGTTCCGCCATTCTGGGTACACCGCTTCTTTCATGGTCCTTACATTTAAAAATTCAACTCCTTTGTATAGCCCTTCAAGCAGTTTATAGAGATCCCAAAGAAATTTGTCGGTGAAAGGTAATCGCATAATATAAATCAGACGGCCGTCCGGTTTATATTATATACTTACTTGTTGAGATACGCAACGAGAGTATCTGCGATCACTTTTGCCGAGTCGGGTTTGGCAAAAGCGAGGGCGGCATTTTTCATCTTTTCCAACTCCTGCGGACTGGAAAAAAGATATTTCAGTTTTTCCAAAAAGAAATGGGGTTTTAGATTCGCTTCTTCCAAAACAATCGCGGCTCCCGTAGCTGCGTAGGCATAGGCATTTTGAATCTGATGGCCCTGGGCCGACTCTGGCAAAGGAATCAATATCGAGGGTTTGCCCAAAGCAGCAAACTCAAAAATAGATCCTGCCCCAGCTCTCGAAATAATGAAATCTGCGGCGGCGTATGCATGGCGAAGATCTGTTTCTTTAAGAAAGGGCACTGGGTGATAGTATTTTTGTTTTTCTTCAAGGGTGACCGCGTGGGCCTCTGCCCTTACTTGACTGAAGTTATTTTCGCCTGTCTGATGGATGATCTCAAAACTTGCAAGAAGATCGTTCAGGATCAAAAGCATAAGGTTATTAATGCGCTGGGCGCCCTGGGACCCTCCCAAAATAAGAAGAACTGGTTTTTCTCCCGTGATATGGAAGAGTTCTTGCGCCTGCGTCTTGGAACCAGTGAGTATTTCTTTACGGATCGGATTTCCGGTCAAAATAGTTTTTTGAGGAGGGAAATATGCAGTGTGCGGAAAAGAGACAAATACTCTTGAAGAAAAGCGGCCGCCTATTCTATTGGCCATGCCAGGAATAATATCTGACTCGTGTAAAAAAATGGGGATGCCAAGAAGTTTTCCCGCCACGGTGGCGGGGATTGCTCCGTATCCTCCCTTGCTAAAAATCACATCGGGAGCCAACACAAAAATTCTCCAAAAGGCCTGAACGATTCCAAGAGGCGTTTTGATCAAAAGATCGAAAAGATTTTGAAAAATCGTTTTGAAGGTGAAGTATCTGCGCACTTTTCCCGCCTGTATGTGAAAAACCCGAATCCCCTCTTGCGAAAGAAGCAGTTCATTGAATTCATCTTCGGGACCGATGTAGAAAATCCCAAGGTTACTCGTAGTAATTTTTCGCAATTCCCTTGCAAGTGCAATTATAGGCACCACATGCCCCCCGCTTCCTCCGCCCGTGAAAAGAATTTTCATCATGCCGTCCTTTTAGAAATATTAAGCAATATTCCAAGACCAATCAATTCTGTCACGAGCGCGGAACCCCCATAACTAATGAAGGGCAGGGGTACCCCTGTTACCGGAAGAATTCCTGTCATTGAGCCGATGTTCATCAATGCCTGAATCGTAATCCAGGAAACAATGCCCATGGCAGTTAATTTTGCAAAAGAATCCTGAACGTTTTTTGCAACTCGTATCCCCTGCCAAAGAAACAAAAGAAATGTCGTCAGCAACACGATTGCGCCCAGAAATCCGGTTTCTTCAGCAAATACGGCAAAGATAGAGTCAGAAATTGGTTCTGGCAGCACTCCGAATTTTTGAAAACTTAAACCCAAACCAACGCCCGTGAGTCCGCCAGATCCAATTCCTATGAGCGCTTGTTTGAGCTGGTATCCTTGGCCAAGGGGGTCGAGAGAAGGGTCGAAAAAAACCGCAAGGCGGCTGAATCGGTAGGGCGCTGCTTTCACAAGCATTGCGAGAATTCCCGCTCCCCCTCCTAGCATGAGCAACGTGTGCCAGATTGGCGTTCCTGCAAGAAAATACATGAGAATTCCCGTGAGGCCGATGATGCCAAGCGTGCTGATGTCTGGCTGCAAAACGAGCAATAAACTTATCACTCCCAGCACAATAAGAAACGGCAGCAAGGTACCGCGCTGTTTTTTTGCAGCCAGCCACGCTGCGATATACAGGATGAAACTAAGTTTAAGGAATTCAGATGGTTGGAAAGAAATGGGGCCCAAATAAAACCAGCGATACGCCCCTTTTACTTCTGCCCCAAAAAAAGGCAGGAACACAAGGCCCAAAAGCACAAGATTCCCCGCCAGAAAGAAAAACGCGTATTTTCTTAATTTTTCCAACGGAGCAAGGTATGCGATTCCCCCCAAAAACAAACCGGGGATAAGTCCATAAAGGATTTGATGATTGAGGAAATAAAAGGTGCTGCCTGTTTTTCCCAAAGAGAACGACGCGGAAACGCTCGCCAATATCAAAATGCCGAGAACGATCATTGCTCCCGCAATAAAAAGCAGTCCCTGGTTGGGCCCGCCTCCTCGGCGGGCAGGCCTATTTACCATAAAACTTTACCCATTTTTTAAACTGTTCTCCCCTGTCTTTGTAGTCCTTGAACATGTTGAATGAAGACGAGGCAGGAGACAAAAGACAGATTTTCCCCTTGGGCGTGTGGAGGTAAGCTAAGCTTACCGCATCTTTCATGGTTTTTACAAAAAAAGAACGAGGAGGTTTTTGCATGGTTGCGAGGATCTTTCTGCCAGTGGTCGGGAAAAGAATCAACGTTTGTATGTTGCTTGCCACAATCTTTTTACCCAGTTTTTGAAACGACAGTCCTCTATCGAACCCGCCCGCAATAAGGGTGTGAACCTTTGGTCCTAGCGTATCAATTGCTGCGATCGCCGCTTCTGGGATGGTGGCAAGAGAGTCATTGTAGAAAGTAATTCCCCTATACTCCCCCGTTCTTTCCAGCCGATGCTCCAAGGGTCTGAAGTTTTTGATGGCGAGTTCAATTTTTTTCTTTGGGATGCCAAAAAGTTTGCCTACAATTCTTGCGGGTTCAGCCGAAGCTATCCATGGATTTTGCTGAAGCTTAGCTTCTTGAGAAGCTAAGCTTCGAGGAACGAAAGGGAGTTTCTTCCCCTTGGAGAGTTTCGCGATATTCACCGCAATTTTGTTTTGCTTGTTGTAAATAAAAAAATCTGTTTTGGCCTGGTGCTTTGCGATGTTTGCCTTTGCCCACGCGTATTTTGCAAAACTTCTGTAGTGGTCGAGGTGTTCGGGATACACATTCAAGAGCACTGCAATGTGTGGGCTTTTTGTGAGGTTTTCCAACTGAAAACTTGAGAGTTCGTATACGAACACATCATTCGGTCCGGCCTTTTTTAAATACGACAACACAGGTTCCCCGATGTTGCCGATGAGTCGAGAACGTACTCCCCCGCTTTTTAGGACTGCGTGGATAAGCGAAGCAGTGGTGCTTTTCCCTTTTGTTCCGGTTATTCCGATGACCGTTCCGGGGCATTCATTTAAGAAAATTTCTGTCTGCGAGGTTACGATCTGCCCCTTTTTGAGGAACGAAGCAATTTTCCAGTTTGGAATCCCCGGGGATTTAATAATAATGTTGTAGCGCCCAAGGGACTTGAGATAATTACTGCCCAGATAGAGTTTCGTCTTTTTGTTACGATCGTGAGCAATTGCCGAATTTTGGTCTGCAATGCCTACTATTTTGTTTGGAAATTTCTTTCGCAAAAACAAAAGCGTGTCCCGCCCTTCCCTGGCAAATCCCAAGATGAGAACCTTTTTGTCTTTGAGGTCTTGCAGGTTCATTTCTGCTTCATTCTACCATATTCTTTCTTTACTATTCGTGAGAACATCGGCGGCAGAAAATGGTTTTTGTTCCACGAAGAGAGAATCGGGTCGAGGCGCAGAGAGAAAGCGGCTCTGCTTTCTTTGATTGTGCCTACGCACTCAAAGGGCTTGAACTTTTTTTTGCCTGTCAATTCATCGAGCAGGGGCTTCATGGTTGTATCTTCAATAAGATTTTTCCCGAATATCCTCACCGTCTGTTTTTCTCCTGCAAAAGGGCGGAGTGCAAGAAACACAAACAGGCATTTTGCGCACTTCCCGCACCACCTCGCCTCGCCGTAGCCCCGACGAGGGGCGGAGACGGGTTTTCTCCCAGAGTACGTTTTGCGCGCCTTGTTGCAGCTTAAAAAAGCGCCAAAGTATTTTGGATATTGAGCAAAGATCTTTGCAATCTGAAGTTCGTAGAGAGGCCGCAGAAAGCTAAAGTATTCAACATCTTCTGCAAGATATTTTTTGCTGTATTGCCTGAATTTTTTCTCAAACTCGAATGATTTGGAATACTGGTGATTGATGATTCTGCCAAGATACTTTACGTTGCCTTCATTTGAGCTTCGTTCATTGGAAAGGGCAATGTATTTGTAATCGAACAGAACGGAAACCAACACCGTGAGAAACGCAAGATACGCAGAAAAGGGAGTGTGGCCGTTGAGAAATCCTTTTCTGTTAAGCTCCAAAAGTTTGGGGTCGATCGTGCGTTCAACGATAATTGGATTTTGTTCCCCTGCCTGCCGGCCAGGCAGGCCTGCTATTTTGAGAATTGCTTTGTGCTCTTGTTTTGGATTGAGCACAAATGCTTGATGGGGAATTTTTTTGAGCAGCTCAAGCGTTACGATCGCATCTTTTCCTCCGCCTAGGGGAATCAGTGTTCGTTCTTGTAATTTTCCTCGAAAACTTTCTATCAACTTAATATTGCGATCGCCATGAGAAGTAGGAAGTTTTATTTTGAGGAAATTGGGTTGTGTGAAGTTGATCTTGTTTTTGTAAAAGTATTCCCCCATTCCTTTCATGATGAGGTCGTGCCACCAGTTGATTTGCTGTTTATTCAGATACCCTGCCTCAACGATAATATTGGGAGAGCAGGTTGTCTTCCAGTAGCTGGGAATTTCCATCATGCCGAGGTGAAAAACAAGGTTTTCTATGTGTTTTCGTTTGGGTGCGTTTCTGACCACGATCTTCGGTTGAAAAGAAATATCAGGCGGAACCTCAAAATTAAAAGTGATTACCAAATCTTTTCCCTTCCAATCGAAAGCGTATCCTCTGTAAAAAAATCGAGAATATCTTTTCCGTAAGTTCTCTATTTTCTCCATATGGTAAGATTATCAATTTTTTTCACTTTTTCCAATAGAAAAGTGCACCTACAAGCTAAGTGCACTGAGCTCGCTGTTATGCGTATGGACGGCCCCTAGAGCGGAGCGTTGCTAGTTCTTCGATAAGTTTTACCAAGAGTTATTTTTCAGCCGAACAGACGGATTGCGACTCCCGCGATTGCCATGACGACTCCAATAACCCAGAAACGCATGGTGACTTTGTAGTGGGGCCAGCCCTTGGCTTCGAAATGGTGGTGAATGGGGGCGGCAAGCAGAATTTTCTTTTTACGGAACGTTTTTCTTAGCAGCTGGGTAGTGCCCGTAGCAGATTCGAGCACCAGCAAAAAGCCAATGATGGGCAGCACAGCGACAGAAT
>CAZIJH010000009.1:0-9577 GCA_964539655.1 uncultured archaeon
AGGTTGACTGCGTATTACGGAGCAGTTCGCCGAGGTCTTTCACCTCTCAGCTCGCATGGCTTAATAGAACTCGGATAGCAATAGTCTCTGGCGGGATCAACCAGAATTGGCGGGTTCCTGCCTCTAGGTTTCATCACGGAATGCATTTTTTGCTCTCGCATTTTCACGCAAACCTCCATCCTACCCGAATCATCATTTCGGGCGTTGCTAATTAACTCACGAACAAAATTAGACTTTTCATTCCTGCCTACTATCCCTAGCAGGCACGCGTCAAGTCGTTAGTTTAGTTACGTGAGGCAATAGTGATATTGAACGTCACAATATTTAAAGGTTTCAAGCCAATGAACTCTATGGATAATAGAAATCTTTTGATTGCTGGTCTTGCATTATTAGTAATTTTTCTGATATTTTCTGGCGTAAATATGATTATGGATCAAAATTCTGACAATGATTTGTTAGCAATTTTTCTGATTGTTATAGCTGTAATAATTATTCTGATTTTGGCTGCTTTTGGCGTGAAAGAGATACCAGGATTAAAAATTAAATTTTTTCTTTGAATCCGTTGAAAAATTCTCGCTTGCCTTTGCCGACAATTCTGTACGAACTGCCGTCTACCAAAACAGCCTGACCATCGTAGAGAGCGACAATAGGATAATTCGTATTCTTCGCCGCATTTTCTATAACCTGCCTGTAATTTTCTGCGAAGTGAGCGGTTATCAAAAAGTCGACCAGCCCCAACGCAGTCAGATCCTTAATACCGACAATATTTCTGTCCGCGTGCTTCCACCCTGCCGCCTCAATTGTGGGACATGTCAGATAGCTCCCTGCGCTCACACCGACGTAGACTTTTCCTTCGTCCAAAAGTTTTGGCACTTTGTCGAATCCGCTTTTCTTTGAACAATCCGAAAGATAAAATGTATTCCCTCCATTCACCAAAATCATGTCCTTGTACGACAGTATGTTTTCCAGTTCGCCTTCATTTTTCCCTTTGATATCAATGTCCTCGACATCTTGTATGCCGCAATCTTTCAGTTGATTTTTTGTCCCTTCCAGCCACCACGGATTTTCAGCTTCTCCATAAGCGGCGGTTGTGATATGTTCCACTTTGATTTCTCGTGGCGGTTTAGGAAGGATGGAAAGGAAATCCTTTCTGATGTCTTCCGTTACTCCG
The DNA here is from genome assembly GCA_964539655.1 of uncultured archaeon. Lineage (GTDB taxonomy): Archaea > Aenigmatarchaeota > Aenigmatarchaeia > CG10238-14 > SCSR01 > CAZIJH01. Next base: position 1,172 of record CAZIJH010000009.1, read on the forward strand.
CTCGATGTTAGCAAAAGTTTCCTTGCCATAAGGTCCCGAGCCGGGATTTGAACCCGGCCATCCAGCTCCACAGGCTAGTGCGCTACCAGGCTACGCTACTCGGGACATGTCTATTAAATTAACCTATCTGTGAAGTTCTTAAATAAATTTCTAGGTTGAGATTATTTTTTAGAATGTACTATAAGAAAAACTGGTGCAACTTTTCTTTTGTTGTAAATTTCTTGATTTACTTCTCTAAGTTTTAGAGGAGGCTCAGGCTCTACAATTTCTTCTACTTTGAAACCGACTTGGAACAACGGATTTAGATAAGCGGAAATCGGCCTATGAATCGTTTCCCAATTGGTTTCCTTCCCTAAGATGGTCCAGTGTCGCATGACGTACCTTTCGGTAAAATAATCAATAATTTTTGGATATATGTCACTGTACTCACCCGACGTCAAAATTGGATGCTCGATAGAAAAAATAAAATCACCTCCAGGTTTTAGAATCCTATGAATATTACGAACAGCTGCCGGATAGTCTCCGACATTGTTAAACAAGAGAGAAGCCAAGACGGTGTCAAATTCTTGATCCTCAAAAGGAAGTTGCTTTGCAATATCGAGTTTTTTGAATTCTATATTTTTGCCTACGTTATTTTTTCCAGCGTACAATAGCATATTTTCCGATATGTCGATGGCAGTGACTTCCGCTCCCATATAATCTAGAATGCCTGAGAAGTAACCACCTGCGCAGCCAGCATCGAGTACCTTTTTGCCTTTGACATTACCGAGCATTTTTCTTATAATTGGTTCTTCAATCATGGTAGCATATGAAACAGGTCTTTGCTTGACGTAATCTATTGCTATTCCATCCCAATTTTTAGATTCCATATCTTTAGCACGATACTAAAGGATTTATTGTTGCCCCATTTCAGGAGTTAGTTAATGCTGGAGGTGAGATTTGAACTCACGATAACGGCGTTTCTTATTTCATCCGTTTGTCAAAGCTCATAACGAATTTCCTATTATGAGCGCCGTGTCCTAGGCCAGGCTAGACGACTCCAGCTTTTGTTTAATTAATTATTGTTCTTCAACAAATAATTTAAAGAAGCTTATGAAGATTGTCATTGCCGCCGTACCGGGCTCCGGAAAGACTACCGTCATGAAGGCGGTCGCCAAGAAAATTCCCAGCGCGAAAATTGTCAATGTCGGCGACCTGATTTTCAGGATTGTGAAGGAGAAATTGAAAGTGAAGAACCGCGACGAAATGAGAAGGAAGCTGACCATCGACCAGCAGAGAAAATATCAAGAGACGGTCGCCAAAAAGATCGCGAAGATGAAAAACAAAATAATCCTTGTGGACACGCACGCTTCGATAAAAACGCAGCACGGATATTTTCCCGGACTGAGCGAGACGACGATGCACACAATGAGGCCCGACATAATCGTGCTTTTGGAATACCGCCCGCAGGACGTGCTCGAGAGAAGGAAAAAGGATTCCTCAAGGAAAAGAGACAACGAGACTGTAAAAGAGATCGAGGAGCACCAGAAATACAACCGCGAGTTCGCTTTCGCAGCAGCGGACCACGCGGACGCCGCCGTAGAAATTATTGATTTGAGATACAGGCAGAAAAAAAAGTTCGATCACGTGAAGAAAGCCGCAAACGAAATAGTTAAATTGATTAAAAATTAACTTTTCTTTCTAAAGTGAATAATGTGATCGAAAGAACGCTCATCGTAGTCAAGCCGGACGGGGTCAGGCGCGGACTGGTCGACCAGATAATTTCTTATTACGAAAAGGGCGGACTCAAAATTATTGCAAAGAAAACTTTGACGATCGACAAGGAATTCGCGGAGAAGCATTACGCGGCCACGGAAGAGCAGATTGTCGGTATGGGCAACAAGACTTTGAACGCCTCTAAAGAGAGCAACAAACTGGACGAGATGATTTCGATTTTCGGGACTGACGACGCGAGAAAAATAGGAACGATGTTGAGAGAGTTTCTCGTGAAGTTCATAACGTCTGGGCCGGTTGTCGCGATGGTGTTCGAAGGCGAAGACGCGATAAAGACTGCGAGAAAGATTACAGGATTCACAGACCCGTCAAAAGCTGAGAAAGGAACCATACGCGGAGATTTGGGGCAGGATTCCATCACGGCCTCTAACAGCCAGAAGCGCGCGACAGAAAATTTAGTTCATGCTTCAGGAAACTCAGATGAAGCTCAGCGTGAAATCAAATTATGGTTCGACATGTGAGTTTAAGATTCCAGCCCGACTAATTTTATTATGACTCACATTCTGGTCTTCGGAGACAGCATCACATACGGCGCTTGGGACATCGAAGGCGGATGGGTCCAAAGGCTGAGAAAATTTCTAGATCAGCGCAGCATATCTAGCGGAGAATATGACGACCTGATTTACAATATGGGAGTGTCCGCCGATACGACTGAGTTGCTGTTGAAAAGACTCGAAAATGAAACAAAGAACGAACGCCTTGAAGGCGATGGGGATACTGTACTTATTTTTTCAATAGGTGTGAATGACGCCAACTTTGTGCGCAGCAAAAAAGCTTTCATGGTAACTCCTCAAAAATTCAAAACTAATCTGAAAAAATTGACAAATATTGCGAAAAAATTGAAATCATCGGAAATTGTTTTTGTGGGTCTTACTCCAGTTGATGATCCAAAACTTGATCCTATACCTTGGGCGACTCATTTGTCTGTAAAAAATTCCGATGTAGAACATTACAATGATGTAATCAAATCTTTTTGTGACGAAAATAAAATTCATTTTGTTGATGTTTTCAGCCAATTAATTTCCTTAAACTATAGGAAGCTGCTTGAAGACGGAATCCATCCCAATTCCGCAGGTCACGAGAAAATTTTCGAAATTGTCAAAGACTACCTGATAAAAAATAAAATAATCAGAGTTTCATAAAACATAACTTTCAGGAAAACATTTGTTTCTCGTGGCAGACGAAGAAATAATCAAGAAGCGATTGAAAAAGCTAAAGGAAGCTCATCCTGAGATGGACACGGAGAAAATTGAAAAAGAGCTAATCCCGTTGCAGCCAGGAGAAGAATTGCAGCCAAAAACTGTTAAGAAAAAGAAAAGCAAGAATTCAGATTAAATTTGCATAGATTAACGGCAGCGCGATTGTCGCGTCCTCTTCGATCGCTATGAACTTCGCCTTCTCGTTTATTTTCCCCCAGCTTACAGCCTCACGCGGTCTTGCTCCAGACAGGCTTCCATCATATTCAACAGCAGTGGAAATGTAGACAGCATAATCGAGACCTTTTTTAAATTGGTTCCACCAGATGACATGATGTTTTGAAATTCCGCCACCGACGATAAGCGCTCCAGATTTTTTCGCATTCCAAACTTTGTCGCTCAACAGATGCTCGTCCTTCAAAACGTTGATCTTGAAATCGTGGTCCTGCGAGAACTGCCAGATCTGGTAGCCGACAGCGCCGTCGGTTATTCCCGGAACAATGACGGGAATCTTGTTCTTCCAGCACCAATATAATATAGAATCTTCGCCGAGCCTCTTCCCGAGCTCCCAGCACAGTTCGTACGTTGCAAGTTCTTTTTTGCCTTCCGAAAAAATTTCTTCCAGCCATCCAGTCATTTTTTCTTCTATGATTTCTCCGTAAGACTCGTTAGGAACCAAAACATTTCCCAACCTGTTCACGCCTTTCTTGTGCAACTCGGCATCGTTCATGTCGAAACTTCCGTGATAGTAATCCTTGTAGCTTCTCGCGATGTCGTGATCGAGCGTACCGCAGGTTGTTATAACAATGTTGAACATCTTGTTTTTCACGAAATCCCTCAGCACTCCGCGCGTCCCGGTAGAGACTATGTCCGCAGGGAACGAAAGAAAATTCAAACAGTCCTTCTCATTGATCATGTCATTGACAATCTCGGCTCCGACAGCGAGCTTTTTGGAAGTGAAACCTCCGCTATTAGCCATCTGAGAAATCAGATCCTTCACAGAATCTTTTGTCAGCTCGAAATCCCTTACAGGCTCCATACGATCACTCATTACAAAATTTTAGTTCGTTATGTCTCTATTTAAACCCGTTAATGGTTTTTAAGTTGCAAAACGAATTTTGATGTATGTTCGAGAAAGAAGCGGCGCTTCTGATAAAGCAGTCCGGTTTTACGGCGGACATTAATGAGTTGGAATCTCCTCCACGCGAGGATTTTGGCGATTTGTCCTTCCCGTGCTTCAATCTTGCAAAGAAAATGAAAAGAAATCCAAATGAAATCGCTCTCGAGATCGGAACTAAAATAAAAATTCAGAAATCGTCGGCTTTTGAGAAAATTGATGTCGCAGGGCCCTATGTTAATTTTTTCTACGATTACAGCAAATTGTCGTCTTCTCTTCTGAAAAATATTTTGAAATCAAAAGGAAAAAATCTCATACCAAAAATTATGAAGTCAAAAAAAATCACGATAGATTTTTCGTCTCCAAATCCCGCCCATCCGATCCACATAGGATCAGCACGTTCAACTTTCATAGGAGAATCGTTGTCGAGAATTTTCGAAGCTGCCGGATCCAAAGTCTACAGGTTGAATTATGTTAATGATCTTGGGAGGCAGGTTGCCGTCCTGGTGTATGGTCTTAGGAAATTTTCGAACGGAAAAATTCCCAAGAATGCAACGCCAAGTTCCATGCTTGACATCTATGTCAATACTAACAAAATGATTTCTGAGAACAAGGACGCCGAGAAGGAAGTCGAGCAAATAGTAAGGAATGCAGAAGGCGGAGACAAAAAGATTCTCGCCGAGATTAAGATTGTCGTGGGATGGTGGGAAAAAGAATTCCAGAAAATTTACGAAATACTCGGCATAAAGTTCGACGAGTTCATAACGGAAAGCAAATTCATCGGGGTTTCGAAAAAGAATATCGAAAAACTTCTCAAACAGAAAAATGCATTCGAGACAGACGACGGCGCGACTGTGGTGGACTTCAAAGACGAACTGCCGAGCACGATAATTTTGCGTTCCGACGGCACGGGATTGTACTTGACACGCGATATTTCGACGACGATGTACAAATTCAAAAAATACAAGCCAGACATCAACCTGTTCGTAGTCGCTGAGGATCAGAAGCTTCACTTCCATCAGGAATTCAAGATTTTGGAAATGTTAGGACATGGAAAAATTTCAAAATCCTCCCATCATGTGAGTTACGGCTATGTTACTTTGCCTGAGGGAAAAATGAGTTCGAGGATCGGGAATGTAGTTTTGATGCAGGACGTGTTGAAGGAAGCAGTCGAACTAGTCAAGTCGAATTACAAATCGGATGAAAAAAATGCTGCAAGAATCGCATTGTCGGCGATCATCTATGCAATTTTGAAAATTGATCCGCATAAGCAGGTCGTTTTCAAATGGGACGATATACTTTCGCTGCAAGGAGATACAGGACCTTACATTCAGTATGCATACACTCGCGCGAACAGCATTCTTAAAAAATCCGGAAAATGGAAGCCGAATTTTTCTCCAGACAACCTTGGAGAAGAGGAGAAGAAATTAGTAAAAATATTTTCAAATCTGTCGTCAGTCATACAAAATGCAACGAAAGACTACAAGCCGAATCTGGTATGTAGCTATTGCTTCGACCTCGCGACCGCGTTCAACAATTTCTATGAAAAAAATCCAGTGCTGAAAGCCGAGGGCAAGACAAAAAATTTCAGACTGTCATTAGTCATGGCAACAAAAATTTATTTGTCAAATCTTTTGCGTCTTATCGGAGTAGAAGTTCCAGAAAAAATGTGACTACACTAGATAACTTCGAACTGCAAAACTAATGCAGGTATTTTTCCACGTTTTGTATAAAGCAGGCCGTACTTCTCTCCGATTGTCTCGACTTTGATTTTGCCATTTTTATCTATCGGAATTTCTGACGCATCTGTAACCTGATAACCATACGTCCAAGACACCCATCCGTTTTCGAATATCGAGGCATTACGTAGATAATAAGTGTTCCCACAGTTGTCCGTGAATTCTCCCGTGTACAAATAAAGCAGCCCATTTTTTTTAACAGAAAGTTCTGACTCGGGAGAAAGCTTCAACGTGATCTTTTGTTTAGGCTGTTTGTAAATCTGAGTTTTTGTCTGAGTTTGCTGCGGAGAAATGCACGCAGCCATTAGTTCGTCCTCGTTTCGACTTTTTTTTCATACTTCGCGTAAGCTGGAATCCGTGTAATAAGAAGAATACTCTGAGTTCCGTCAGCAGGAACAAGCTCTCCGTAAAAAGTTCCTTTGATGCCCGAGATATCTTTTGTTACGTTCAGCGTGTAAGGATCTTTTGCGTTGTCCATTTTTTTTCACCAATAATTTGCGGATGATTTGTCGGGAACATTTCCGTCATTCAAATTTTAATAAAATTTCTCCGCGAGGAGTATAAAAGAAATCTAAAACGTTTTGTTTATTGTCGCTGAATTTGCGGCGAAATAAGACGTAAAAAGACCCGACCATGAAAAAAAGATTTATAACGTTACTGTTTGAATAATAGTTAAATGGCATATTTCGTCCAGGACACAGACAAGGGGCAGAGGGCGTACAAGACGCATCTCATGGACCCGAAGAAGATGAACGTGTTCAACAGCGACCTCGCGTTGAAGATTTTAGACGAGCTTTCGAAGAAGCCGCAGTGCGCGATGGACATAGCGAGGAAACTGAAGCAGCACGAGCAGAAAATCTATTACCATCTCAGGAGGATGCAGTCCGTCGGCATCGTGAACATACAGAGGACCGAGATGAGAGTCGGCGCGCTCACGAAAATATTCTCCGTGTCGCATCCGTATCTGACCGTCAAACTCTTCGACGGCGAGCACATAGAGGAAATTAAAACGAAAGCGAAGGAGATAGAATTTTTCCATCCGTTCATCAGGAACGGAAAGCTCGACGCGACCATAGTTGTCGGTTCTCCGGATCCACACGGAAAATACGGAGTGCAGGCTTCGGACGGATATGCCGCAATAGACTTCGCCCTTCTTCTCGGGACGCTTCTGAAAAGCGCGGAGCCGAATTACAAGCTCGACACGCACATACGCGACGAGGACATGAAGCAGAATCTGATTTTGATCGGCGGCCCGAAAGCGAACATACTGATAGAAAAGATCAACAACAGCCTCCCGATTTATTTCGACACGAAGAACGAATTCAACATGGTCTCGACATTCACAAAAACAACCTACGATGCTGACGAGATCGGGATACTGATCAAGATGCCGAACCCTTTTGCGAAGGACAAGCACGTATTGATCATTTCGGGAAAAAGATTCAAGGGAACGCGCGCGGGAATCCTTGCGGTCACGAAATATCTTAAGAAATTGGAAGACGGGAACAAGTTCGATTCCGGCGTTGCGAGAGTCGTGCGCGGAATAGACAGGGACTCCGACGGAAGAATCGACGACGTGGAATTTTTAGAATAAATTTAAAATATAATTTTGGTAATCAGTAATTTTACGGACTATTTCTCTGCCCGCCAACCACAATAAGGTCCTCGCCCATGTCGCCCGGATTTGCGCTCGTGATGTGGCTAAAAGGGGCCGGCCAAGGAGTCGTCTTTCCGGAGGGAACGACTATGCCCGCGCAGTTCGCCATTGCGATCGCGAAATCGGTGCAATTCGAACTGACAAGATTGTATTTGTTGTTCTGGTGCCAGCTCTTGATGCATTTCTTGACTTTCTCGACCTGAGTTTTTGTGATGCTCCAGGTCATTTTCACGTCCCAAGAATGCATTGTTCCGCCCGGACCCGTTTTGCTGTCATCTAAAATAATTCCATCAATATCCTTCGCGTAACCGCCAGACAGGAAATCAACTTTGCCTACTCTTTCATTGGGATAAAAACCCACAGTCAGCGATATCCCGCAGCCCGATATCTGAATGAATGTATGGCCAACATCGTGAGTGTTAGTATCGATCGGACTTCTGCTGCCCGGCACAGGCTGCTTCACATACATCGTGAACTCGAATTGTGTACAGTTATTTGTCAATTCGTTAAAACTATCAACTTCGGCAGGAACATCAAACACTTCTTCAGAGCCGTCATCCTTTTTTTCCTTCTCGGCAGTTTTGCTTGTTAAAAGTGAAATTTTATCCTTGTCCAACAACAATTTCATAAAATTATTTTGAAAATTGGTTGTAATAAATCAAGAAAATTTCGCGAAGCGCGCGCCCGTGACCAAAAGATGCTGTGCGACTTTGATTCCCTGTTCGGTCAGTCTGTATTTGTCTCCACTCTTTTCCAGCAATTTGTTGCGTGCAAGCTTCCGCATAAATGATATCACAATTTTTCTCTGCCTCGGTATGAATTTTTTCACGATATCGTCTGCTTTTACAAAATTCTCGTACTTTCCCCTGCTTGCCAAGAGGAAACTTAGCAATATCGTTTTTTCCAATTCGGTGATCGGCGGAG
>CAZIJH010000009.1:9587-11844 GCA_964539655.1 uncultured archaeon
GAGCAATATTGTCGAGCGAATGTTTATAAGTAACTCTTTTCATAAGAGACTTGTTGCCCATGAAAAAAATGGAAGAAAAAATTTACGAGAACTTATGCAACAAGCCGGGCTCCTCGATAAAATCAATCTGCAGGAAGATGAAAATTTCGGACAAAAATGTCGCCAAATGCTTGGATTCTCTTGCGAAGAGCGGGCTGGTGTTCCAAAAATATTCCGAGTCGGTAAAATTTTATCCGACAAAATTTTTCGATCTTCTTCCGAAAAGATTCAGAGACAAAATTTTCAAAAAATAATTTGTTAAATCGAGTTCAGATTTCGCCGTTGTGGTCGATCATCCAGTTTTCGATTCCCTTCTTGACGTCGATGACAACGTATTCCCCGCTCGGCATTTTTCTCTTTACAGTCATCGGAATCAGCTTCTGCGTGAATTCTTCCTTCGCTATGTCGATGTACGCGGTCTTGTCAGTCTTAACGAGAATTGGAGCGCCGAGAGAAATCTGAAGAGTCCTTGCGCCGAGAAGCCGCGCGACTTCGAATCTTGTAAGTTTTTCCCTGGACCAGATCATCATATTTTTTACCATCCCACCAAACGAAACAGTATAATAATCTTCAACAAATCAGTATAAAGCTTTTACGCTTTGAACTGCGAGACTTCCTTGAGCAAGTCGACGTGGCCGAGCATTACCTGCCTGCAGCAGTATCTTTCAAGACCGAGATCGTTTAAGACTTTCTCGCCGTCCTCGCCTGCGGCTGTCCTCTTCTTCCATTCCTCCCAAAGGTGACCAACCACCTTTCCGCATGAGAAACATCTTACCGGTACTATCATTTCAATTTCATCTCGTTATCCTAATTGTTATTGTTGTCCTTTAAATATTTTCTCCAGGGGCAGAATTTACCTCTTCGATCTCTGCTTGTGCCTGCGGCTTCCTCTCTTGCTGGCACCGTGCGCGTGATGAGGCTCGTTCCTTCTCGGGTCGTATACTAGCAAATTCCTGTCGTACTGCATGTATCTCGTCCTGATAGTCTTGTCCTTCGAAAATTTCAAAATCCCCCTAGCGACAGCCATCCTCATCGCTTCAGCCTGGCCGACGACTCCCCCGCTCCTCGCATTGACATCAATGTCCATCGTCTTCGAGACGTCCCCCGCGATCGCTATCGGCTCCTTGATCCACAATCTCATGGGCTCGCTTCCCCAAATTTCAAGAGGAACGGAGTTGATGAAAATTTTTCCGGTTCCAGCCTCGACTTTCGCGCGCGCGACTGCGTTCCTTCTTTTTCCGGTCGTGACAATTATCTTCGGCTTCTGCACTTTTTTCTCGGCGTTATTTTCTTTCGCTACCATCTTTTCTCAGCTCCGATTCTTTCAGATAGTTCTCCGAGAGTTATATATTTCGTCTTCAATTTTTCCGCGTCGGCATTCTTCACTTTTTCGGCGGGCTTTCCTTTGAACTCTTCCGGAGTTCCGATAAAGACTCTCAAATTCCTGTACGCTTTCCTTCCTGTCGTCCTGTCCCACGGGAGCATTCCTCTGATCGTTCTCCTCAAAATTCTTTCTGGCTGCTTTGGGAAGAAAGGGCCGTGGAACGGATCTCCCCTCTCGTGCTTGTTCTTGTAATGCCGGATGGCGAATTCTTTCGAGGCGGACAGAACTGTTTTTTCCGCGTTCACAACGATTATTTTTTCCCCGCCAAGCAATTCCTTGGCAACGACGGACGAAAGCCTTCCGAGAATCTGGTTATCTGCATCGTAAATTTTCGCCATAAAAATCAAACCAGTATCTTGACTCCGCTTCCTTCAGGATTTTTCTTGACAAGCTCTTCTATTGTCAAAATTTCTCCATGAACGCTCTTGATTTTTTCCGAAGCTTTCGGCGAGAATTTCCATGCGGCAATTTTCACCTGCTTTGTAAGGTTTCCGTTTGACAGCACAGAACCAGGTACAACTATTGTTTCTCCGGACTTGGCGTTTCTTTCTATGTCGGAAATATTCACTTCGACTTTTTGTCGCGTCGGCTTGTTCAGCTTCTCCGCGACGGCCTGCCATATGGGTGCCTTGTTCTCGACAGACCTCTTTTTCAAATCCTCTATAGTCTGCCTAAGATACGCGTTTGTGGGTCCTGTCCTTTTCGCCATGTTCTCACGTGATTACAATATCTAGTTTTTCAAGCTTTTTAAATGTTTTTAAGTTTGAAAGGACTTTTGTAATTTATGGCATCTGTTTCTCCGGGCACCACGATCGCGCAGTACCAGAAATTTGT
>CAZIJH010000009.1:11898-24088 GCA_964539655.1 uncultured archaeon
AGCGTTTCGTGATGAGAGGGCTGAAGGGGATCAGGAAAAACAATTTGGAAAAGACGAAAATCAACATGATAATATCGATGAGCTGGTTCACGTCTTTGATTAACAGGCTCCATATCGATCTTGAAAACGAAATATGGAAGCGTTTCCCTTATCTGTGCTCGTATTGTGGAACGTGCCCCTGCTCGTGCAAGGAAAACAAAATTGAAAGCAGGCTGAACGTTTCAGCGCAGGGTTCCGAGCGTCCCGAAACCTTGGAGCAATTTCAGAACATGTTCTGCAAAATTTATCCGCCAGAAAGCAGGACGCTCGAGCACGCCGGAGTGCATCTGGCAGAAGAGCTCGGCGAGATGTCCGAGTCCTTTATGACTTACAGCGGCAGGCACAAAGAAGAGGACTTCAAAAACATCTCAGCGGAATGCGCGGATTTTTTTTCGTGCATGATGGGAGTCTTCAATTCGCTGAACGTCAACTATGCAAAAGAACTTTCAGTTTTATTTTCCAATAACTGCCACGTCTGCCACAAGGCTCCGTGCGAATGCAGCTTCGATTTCGTTACAAAATTCAGCTCGTGAATTAATTGTATCTCTGAGTTCCCTTTTTGTGACCGATGAAAACTATCTTTTCCGCCTTCCCGAGAAGATCCAATGCGCTCCTGTACGACGCGATGTTCTTTTCGTTCATTGATGTCAGCTGCCTTTTCTCGTCTTCCGACTTGGCCATTGAATCTATTCTGCTTTTGACGTCTTCGGCGTTCTTCATGTACGTCTTCACAAGTTCGATGTAATGCGCGAATGTCCTGCTGTCTTTGTCCACCGTGACTTCGATGTCACCCATCCCGATTTCTCGCCCGTGATTATTTCCGTTGAAAAAATTTGCATCTAACATGTACAGCTGTCCCACATCAGGAAGTTCGCGCTCCTTGCCGTCAATAACTATTCGGATTTGTTCTGCGGACGTGACGATGGAAGGAGTACATGATTTGTAAATCTGCGGCATTACTAACAATGTTAGATTTTGAATTAAACTATTAATAATTTGAATTGCACGCCGTTTTGTTGTGCGCCAGCCGGGATTTGAACCCGGGCCACAAGCTTGGGAAGCTCGTATCCTACCAGGCTAGACTACTAGCGCGTCGCTAATGTATTGTTAAGAGAATCAGAAATAAAAATAGTCATTCAAAACTGTGAAAGAAATCAAAAAACCTTTCAAAATGTTTGCCTGTCAATTCTAAGCAGGGGCTTGTCCTATTTCTTTCCTATCGCCCATGCGGCCAGTAGAGCAACCACACCCGAAACTATCAGGCTTCCGGCAGCTCCCATGATCGGGTTTCCTGCCAAAGCGAGAACTCCGTTCACTATGAAAGCAGTTGCCACGGCCAATACTCCTGGATTAATGTCCATTTGTTTTGCACCTAACATGAAATTGAATTCGCTCGGTATTTAAGCGTGGCAGTTTCTATACATGGAAATAGAAAAATTTTTACTTAATTTTAAATTTTAAGAAAACAGTTTTCCATTACTGATCTGGATTTTTCCCGTTTCTGTCAATGAATAAACATACAGAGTCAGCACAAGCTTTTTTGAATGGTTTTTCTCGTAAATTCTTACAATTCTATTATTCGATTCCACAATTCCGTTTGATTTCAAATAATTCAGAGGCAAAACTAATTCCTGATTGGAAATTTTGAAATGTTCCGACAGATTTTCCAGAGTCGCACCTGCCATCTGATCCAGATAATTTGTAATATCTTCGACCAGCTTTGGACCAAGCCTCTTTTGCATTGATTTCAATTGCCGACCGAATGTTTAAAGTTAACGCTTTTGGTGAAAGAAGAGCGCTATTATTGGAAAAATAAAATTCTGAAAGTAAATGCGAAGCATGTACCCATCGGATATTTATTTTTAAATAATTGTAATAACCCATGAAGGCGTTTATTATTGCACCAACCAGGGAGAGAACAATCGAACTGTTTAAGACGTATCCAATTTATGGAGACGCGCTAAATCTCATAGACGAGAATACAGTTCTTTGGGGAAGTCTACGTACCAATTCTGCCGGAATCAGCAAAAGTTTTGCAATCGATGCAATATGTGACAAGTACAAAGTTAGTCGCGACGAATCATCCCGCGCTGTTGCGTGGTTACATGGAGCCGAACTTATTCACATAGGCGGCAGCGAATATTACGTGACTATGACCAGAGCCGGAAAAGAAATGTTGCATATCATGTATCAACTCAATAGTGTGAAACCTGTTGAACAGACTGTTAGATTCCCTTAAATAAGGTTATGCGCTTGAAAATTGTGCGAGCTGGACAGATTTAAATCATTACTGCTCCATCAACAAAGCATGCCGATATTTGATTTGATGGAAAGGCCGTTGTTAAGCAACGGTTTTGAGAAAGTCTTTGTTATGGACATGTTTGAAAATTTGACAGATTATACAAATCTCAAAATTCTTTACGAAGACGTACGCCAATACAAAAGAGGCCCGCAATTTTTGCAAGAAGTTCCAGAGTGGCTTCCATTAACTGAGCACGTTAAGTCAGTCATAATGATGATCGATCAACTTAAAGCAGGAATAATACCTCATATCGGTCCAGTTGTCGAAAATGTAACTTTGTTTTATCCAAAACCAGATTCCAGTGCAAAAGAAATCATGGTTTGTTATCGCATTTCATGCGGCAATTTCAAAATTGATGAATACGGCTATTTCACATTAACCGGAGAGCCTATGGAAAGAACCCCAGACGGCGAAAACAAAAGTTCTGCCAAACAAATCTACCAGGCTTTATTTGTTCAGAAAAAATAAAATTATGCGCTGCGGATGGGATTTGAACCCACATGGACTTGCGCCCGCTGGTTTTCAAGACCAGTGCACTACCGGGTTATGCGACCGCAGCATTTCTTAAATAATAATTGTCCGTATTAAATCTTTAACTGTTCAATAAAATTCACATGCCAGAAGCGTTGGTTTTGGTCGGCGTTAGTTACAGCCACGTTCCTCAAGATGTTGCAGAAAAAATTCGTAGTTTAGATTTTTCACAAATGAAAAAGTCAGCAAAGATAGTTGGTGTGTACGAAGTTTACGGGACTCCTTGGGAATTGGTTGTTGGAATCAGTGCACACGATCAAGAGAGCTTGATTAAAGCAATATCTCAATACATTAGACCGATGAATGAATTGAGAGCGTCCATTACCCTCAATTTGGCTAAACCTTAATCTGTGATTTTGCTCTTAGACACATCCTTAAATGCTTAACAGATAATTTTTAATTTTGGAAGAATATGCCAAGATATTACAGAAATGGTGCCGAAAATTTATCCTCGTCTGACATGGAAAAAATAGCCACTGATCTTCTAGCTGTATCCGAATCTTCCGGCCTCGGATTTACGCGCTTGCCAGGAACCGGAAAAGAAATAGTTTTGTCTAAACCCGAACCGCCAATTAGAGACATCTATGGCGGCAGCTCCCAATTTGTCGTTATAGGATTTCCACAGCAGATAACAATTTACGATAATAGTGTGGCTTTCACGTTTGTGACAAATGAAACTTTTGCAGTACCAACGTTGAAAAAATACGGTTTGACTCGCCAGAAAAAAGGACTTTTCAGAGCGTTGAAGCAGACTATTCTTTAGTAACTTCTATCTTTCCTGCGCGCGGAATGTTGAGCTGGAGCTTCTGCTTGAATTCAGTCACGTACGCTCCTTCAATGTTGACTGTGTCTCCGACAGAAATCGCGTCAATCTTCTCTTCCCAAAGGCTCACTGTTATCTGCCCGCTGTCGTCCTCGATGAGAGCATCGGCAACAAACTTTTTTCCAAAACGAGTCTGGACTTCCCTTTTTTCAGAAATGTCTATTACTTTAGCCTGAACAGAAACGTTGTTAGTGCCTCTCTGGATTTCCGCAATTTTCATAGTATGTAGATTAAATAATATTCTATTTAAACCTTTCTTACAACTCGGGTTAGTAAACTCCCCTTTCGATGAAAACCCTGTCCGTCCTGACAGCCACTCCTGTTTTCCTGCTCATCATCTCGTCGCTCGTCATCTTCGCGATTCCAATGCAAATAATTTCTTCCTTCAGGCTGAAAACTGCAACAGTCTCTCCGCGAACGATCCCCCTTTCAATTTTCGAAATTCCTCCGACAAAAACAGGAGCGCCGTTCGCGATCGCATTTATCGAAGAGTCCTTGACGAATATTTTTTTCGTGTCCGGTATCGCGCGCTCGATCGGGATCAGGATTTTTTTCAGCTTCGATTCGTCGCCGTATTTTGAAAATTCGTAGGCGTCCTTTATCTCCAGCAGCGAATGAGAATTTTCCTCTGAAAAGTTTCCAGCCTTCACCCTTCTCAGCTCAGACATGTTCGCGCCGACGCCGAGCTTCTGTCCGATATCGTGCACGAGTTTCCTGATGTAGGTTCCGGCTTCCGTCCCCGTGTGGAAAAGCACGTCGTTACCTTCGATCTCGATTATGTCGAAAAAATAAATTTCCCTTTCGCGCTCCACCCTCGCGACTGCGGATCTTTTCGGAGGGCACTGCATTATCTTTCCAACAAATTCCTTGACGGCATCCCGCAAAATTTTTTCATCGACCTGCTTGTGAAGATGCATGACCCCGACGTATTCTTTTTTCAATCCCATCAGCACCGGCATCGCCTTCACGGAATTTTCCAAGGCCACAGGAAGCACTCCGGTGACTCCCGGATCCAGCGTGCCAGCATGCCCCGTCTTTTTCAGGCCGAAAATTTCCTTGACCCATGCAGAAACCTGGTGAGAAGTCGGTCCGGAATTTTTGTCAACGATAATTACAGAATTTTTAATTGACTCTTCCAAACTTCTTTTCTCCGGACTTTTTCCGCGATTCGGGTCCGTTTCGTCGTTCGACTTGACGAGAAACATAAACTGTATAAAGTTTTAGAAAGTTAAAATACATATGACAGCAGAAGATTTGAAAAATTACCTGAAAGACGTGGCATCAAAATTGGGAAAAGATTATGCACAAGTCAGGAAATCATCCGTCACCTGCCAGGTAGGTTATGAAGATCTGCTTGATTCCATGGCAATGCTCAGCGCAACGATAGATTCTGATGTCAAATCCGAATGCAAATCTTTGGAACGCTACCGAAGCGGAATCATGAACAAAACCGTCTTGACGGACAAAAATGATTTTATAGTTTTCGAAACAACTTTTGACAATGACAGTTTCGTTTTCATTTCTTGCAGGGGCAAAAAATATCTTGTCAAAGAAGACCAGCATCTCTACGATTTAGAAGAGTACAGGCAGCTTGCAAACGCGATGGCGTCTGTATTTGGGAAGTAGTTCCCGAATTATTTCTTCTCTTTTGTTTTCTTAGCTTCTTTCTTGACTTCCGCCTTCTTTTCCTTCTCGGCTTTCTTTGTCTCCGATCTTGTCTTCTCGGATTTCAATTCAGCCGCCGAAGGCTTCTTCAAGTTCAGCTTCGTCGTCAGATTCTGCTTCTCCATCGCCGAAATTATTTGCTCGTCGTCCTGGTTTTCCTGGACGTCGACAACATACTGCGTAGGCTCGAGATGAGCCACATTAGATTTTCTTCTCTTCACTCCGGTGAGGAGCCTAGGTCCCGTGACTTCCACGAAACTCTTGTCGATCTTTTTCACAACTACGCAATACCTTCCGGCTTCCTTGCCGTTCAGCTTCACGCAGATTCTTCCGATGTCTATAGATACCATTTCATACCAACCTCGCTTTTGTTTTGAAAATTTCCTTGCTGCAGCACGGGCACAGGTTTCCTCCGTAAGGCCTGTTCACTGACTTCTCGGTCTTAGAAAGTTTTCCGACCTGGGAAGCGTCGGCCTTCTTCAATCCGTGCATGACCATACCGCATTTTCCGCAAACCGGCTTCGCAGCCTTCTCTCTTCTCAAAACTATTACATTCTTTCCCGACGTAGTTCTTCTTCTTATTTTCTTCATAGGCTAGCACCGAACATCTTTCTCGCGACCCATCCGGCCATGAACGAGACAAGCGCATACCAGTAGACCCACGTCATGCTCGAGCCGATTAGCGGAAGCTCGAACGGAAGCACGGCAACCTTTGTGCCTTGGTAATGGCTTGACAGCCACGGCAGGAATAACGAAATTATTATCAGCGAAATTATCATCGTCTTGAAAGTCTGCTTCATGTAGTCGTTGTTCGTCTTCATCAGATCGTTCAGGAACTTGTTCACGTCGTCCTTCCTTCCCTCCTTCTGGGCCTTTGTCAGCTCCTCCCTTACTTCCTCCATCTTCTTTTTTATCTGTCCGACAACTTCCTTGTTGATCAAAATCCTGTTGAGGAAAAGTATTATGAAAGTTATCGCGATCGAGATAAGAAATACAGCGATGTAGCTGGGGAAAGCCGTTATCGGCAGGAATACAACGTCCAACATTCCGGTTATCTGTTCCATTACCATTTTTTACACACCAAACAGTTTCTTTATTATCGGATGAGCCTCATCCATGTTCTGGTTACTTAGTTCTTCGTAGTAATTATAAATAATCATTACAGTTAAAAGCATTCCTGTTCCGGTTCCGATCGCGCCGAGCAGGTCAGCGGTTCCAGCGAGAAGGCCGACAGTAATTCCTCCAAGCACGGACAACGCAGGTATGTAACGGTTCAGCACAGATTCGACAATTCGCGGATCCCTTCTGTATCCTGGAATCTGCATTCCGGCTCCCTCAATCTGGTTGGCGACAGACTTTGCGTCCATGCTCGATGTCGACACCCAAAATATCGAGAATATCATCGAGAAAATTGCGAGGAACGAAACATAGGTGACGGCGCGCAGCAGCTCGTTCAACACAAAGTTTCCGGCAAGCAAGTCGAAAAAGAATCCTCTGCTGTTTACGGAAAGATAATATATTAATCCGGACACTGGATTTTGGTCGGCGTCAAAACATCCGAGGAAACTGCACATCAGCCCTGTCGCCGGATCGGGCTGCAGTCCCATCCTCGCTATCAGTTGCACGTTCGCGAGAAGGGCCGCTGTAAGAATGACGGGAACGTTGCTGGTGTAAAGAAGTTTCAGCGACCAGTTCTTCCCGAATCCCCTGAGCGCAGAAAATGCGAGAGGCACGTCCACCCTTATGTGCTGCACATACACCACGATCAGGAAAATGAACACGGTCGATATTATCGGCAATATATTGTAGACGGATTCCAAAACTTTTCCTGCGGAAAGTCCGATCATCACGTTCCACAAAAGTCCCGCGGGTGGGCTGCCTTCGGACGGGATGCACAGCGCGAACTTGAATGCCTCGCAACCGACAGTCAGCGGCGAAAATATCCTGACAAGCACCTGGCTTCCTACACCAGCTGCGATGAACAGGCTTATACCTGACCCGAATCCCCATTTCGAGACGATTTCGTCGAGAAGTATGACTATGAGCCCACCCATCGCGAGCTGCAAAATGACAGCGACCATGCTGACGAAGTTCGGCTCGGTCGGCAACGCTCCGGCCATCACGTACGCTATCGCCTCTACAAATGAAAAAGTGATTGCGAGGAATTTGTTCCACGACTGGAATTTCTTTTTCGAACCTGGCTTCGACATGTCCCAGTTGATTATCTTCGACCCGACGAGAAGCTGCAGGATAATTCCTGCCGTGACTATAGGCCCGATACCCAGCGTCATGATGCTTCCGAATCTCGAACCGAGAACTATTTCGAAGAACTTGAACTGCTCGAACGCCGCGCCCTTGGCTATTCCGACCACGGTTATGTTGGCAAGCACGACGTAAAGTATGAGCGCTATTCCCGTCCATTTCAGTCTCGTGTTGAAGTTCTGCTTGTAAAGCGGCTTAGATACGGACGGAAGATATTTCGAAATATTCTCTATGAGACTCGGCTGGCTTTGCTGCAATGGCGTGTCTTCATTCATACGACCACTGCTTTGCCTCCGGCACCTTCCAATTTCTTGATCGCGGATTTAGAAAAATGTTTCGCCTTTACGACAAGCGGCTTTGAAATTTTTCCGCGTCCCAAAACTTTCTGGAAGCCGAACTGCGTTGCGTCTATATCCACCCTGTTTTCTCTGACCGAGATTTTTTCCAGCTCATCAAGATTTATCGCGGAAATTTTCTCCACAACAGCAACAGGCCTCGTGAATCCGAATTTTCCAAAATGTTCCTTGTCATATTTCACAGTTAAGCTCCACTTGTGCTTGTGCATTCCCGCCGCTCCCCTTCCTCCGCGCGAACCTCCGCCCCTCCATTTCTTGTGGGAGCCGTGATAAGCTCTCTGTCCGCGGAATCTGGAATGCTTCCTTCGTTTCCTGACAACCATCTATATCATTCTCCTCAGCAGTTCATTGATTTCTTTTCCGCGATAACCAAGATCCCCTTTCGGATAAGGTTCTTTCACTGAATTGAATCCCTTGCTCGGCGGAGTCAACCTGAAAATAGGCTGCACGTCTTCGAAATCCTTCAATTTTATTTTCCCCGCCAAGATTTCTTTCGCGAAATTCTCGAACTTGTCGAAATCGGTATTTTGTTTCAAAATTTTCTCGTCAACGCGATTACCGTCCTTCAGCTTCATTCTTTTTTTCAAAATTTCTACCAGAGTGCTTTCCTCAACTTCGCCGTAAGTTATCACGTCTTTAATTTTTTCTATCATCCCTTTAGATTCGGGATTTTCCGGAACGAGCACGCAATTATGAACAGCTTTCAATCTAAGCATCTTCAAAGTGTCAGCGACTCCCCTCCTGACTCCAATCGGGCTGCGTATCACTACTACTGCGTAAATCTCATTCACCCCTATCGTAGACGTAAATTTTCTTCAAGGCCTTGAAGATTGCGGTGATCAAATTTATTTTCATCGAAGTGTTTCCGTATGTCTTTACCCAAATGTCTTTTATACCAGCCAACCTCAAAAGTTTCTTCGACTCGTTGTCCGCGACAAGACCAACTCCCTTCGGCGCAGGCATAAGCTCGATCTTTACTGATCCGGATTTGCCGTCGACCTTGAACGGAATAGAATGCTCCGTGCCGCAACCACATTCCCAGCTTCCGCAGCCTCTTTTAACATGTATAACATTTATCTTCGATTTTCTTATCGCCTTCTCGATCGCATCCCTGGTTTCCGGCGCACCCGCCCTTCCGATTCCCACAATCCCATTTTCATTTCCTACAACAACCAGCGAAGAATAATTGAATCTTCTTCCGGACTTGTGCATCGCGGCGGTAATCCTGACTGGAATCCTCTGCGCTCCTCCACCCTTTCCCGCCCTTCCTCCGATAAGAATCAACTCGTTTTTGAGATCCGGAATAAGCTTGTCGACTATCTCGTATTCGATAATCCTTTTTCCAGTCTTCAGCACGTCGTCTATATTCGTCAAGGTTCCGCTGTAGACAGCCTTGCCCAATTCAGTCTTGGGCTGCCATCTGTCGAGCGCTGTCTCTTCCCTGACTTCCCTAATTTCTTCTGGCAAAGTCTTTGAAGTTTCGATTTTCTTTATTTCTGCAACAGGAATCTCCGCCTTTTCATTCTCGTTTTTAATTTTCTTTTCCTCTTCAGGCATTCAGTATCGTCTCCTTAATTTTTTGGAAAGTGTCAGGTAAATCCTTGAATTTTTCGTTCGAAGAAATGTGCTTTCCGGAAATCCTGTCCTCGCTCGGAAGAACTCCCGGATCTATTTCAACTTTCAGACCAGCATCGACCGCGCCCTTCACCACCGCGTAAATCCTCGAACCTTTCGTCATCGTATAAAGACCAGAATCCAAAATCGCCGTGTCTATTTTATTTTTTATTGCGACCTTGCCGATTGCCAGACCGGTAAGATATGCAGCGGGAACATTGTCGCACGAAAATTTCCATCCTATCTTTTTCAGCTCCCTGCTGTTAGCGCTCGCAAGGGTTTTGTCGCCCTTCTTGTCGAAGCTGATGATCTGTGCTCGGATATAGTTTAGGCTTTTCCTCACCACAAGCCTCGGAGTTCCGGACATGAGAAGCTGCAATCTTTTTTTGTAATTCGTCTTTCCAAGTCTTCTTCTCTTGAACTGCATCTGATACGTCTGCGATAATTTCATAACATCACTTCTTCTTCAAAAATCCGTGCTGCTCAAGGTACAGTTTCAAGTGCGACCTGCTTCTGAACATCCCACCTTTCACGAGCGAGCGCATCTTCTTGTACGTCTGCGTGTCGATCTCGTTGCTAATTTTCAATTCTTTCAGCATCCTTCTCAGCGGCCTGACGGTCGCAATCCATCTCCTCTTTTCCGGAAGAGTCGAGAATTTCGCACCTTTCCTCTTACCTTCGGTCCTTTTCTTCCTTCCCTTTTCCTTCGGCATTGGAACCTTGTCGGGCAAAACTTTGATGGAATTTTTCTTGATCAGTTTCTTGACGTCGATTCTCGTTATAGCGGCCTTGATGTCTTTGATCTGCGCGGGATCAAGCCAGACCTTGCTCTGACCGACCTTCAAAATCTTCGCCGCCAATTTTTTCTGCAAGCTCGCCATAAAATCACTTGTTCAATATTTTCATCTTCAATTCCTCGGCCTTCTTTATTATTTCCTGCCTCTTCCTCTTTCCGACAGTGTGGCCGATCTTGATCGCCATCTCTTGGGGATTTATTTTCTGAAGCTGCGACAAATTGAAAACGAGAATCTCTTTCATGTTCGAAGGATGCAATCCTCTTATAGAAAGCGGGCTCCTCCATCCGATCGACACGTGCCATCCGTGGCTCTTCTGCTGCAGCCTGAGCTTGCTCTGCGCTCCTCTCGGCTTCCTCCATTTCGCGTTCCTCAGCCTTCTGTACGAGAGCCAGTTCTGCCTCAAAAATTTCGGTTTCTTTTTTTCCATAACAATCACTTGCTACTCCAGTATGTACCCTTTTGGTTTTTCCATTTTTTGAAATCTTCTAAAAATTTCGCATGGCCGAATCCCAAATTTGACATATCGATTTCATTCAAATCAAACCAGCGTGCTTCCGTCGCCTCTCCGCTTATTTTGACGTCCAGATTTTTCGGCTTGCAAATGAATGCAACTCCGATAGTTTGTCCGCGCGGATCGCGTCCCTTGTTGCTGTAGACTCCCAAAATTTCGAGAGGCTCGACGTCCAACCCGGTTTCTTCCTTCGCCTCTCTGACGCACGTTTCTTCGATCGTTTCTCCCTCTTCCATAAATCCGCCAGGAAGCTCGAACTTACCTTTGAACGGTTCGTAACTTCTTTTCATCAACAAAATTTTATCTTCGTTCATGATTATCGGGTCTGCCGCAACTCCAAATTTCGCAAACATTTTATTTGTCCTCTCCCTTGCTGACAATGTAGCATCCGTCCTGGAAAACTTTCTTGTCGTACCCGGTGATCCTCGTCGTAAGTTCTATGTTGCCAGCTGTCTGGCTCACTTCGTCGAGATTATTTCCGCTGACCGTTATGTCCGCTCCCTCGATTTTCACTTCGGCCTTACCGACGATGCTCGCAATGCGCGGAACTCGCTCTCCCAAAAAATTTGAAATGAGAACTTTTCTTCCCTCGACCTTCACGGTTACCGGAAAATGAGAATAGACTACTTTTAATTTGTATACAAAACCATCCGTCGCGCCCTTGACTGCGTTCTTTATGTTTGCAATGTTAGTTCCGATGAGAGACTTCACGACTCTCCTGTCGTTTTCGGTTGAAATTTTTATCTTGTTGTCCAACTTTTCAAGTTTCAGATCTTTCGTCAATTCCAATTTCTTGTCGACCTCGCCTTTCGGCCCTTTTACTTTCAGGAGGCTGCCGGAAATTTCGACATTGACGCCGTTGGGTATTTCAAATTCCATCGAGTACATGACAATCGACCTCAATACACGAAAGCTACTAGCTTTCCTCCGAGATTCATTTCCTTGGCTTTCTTGTGATCCATTACGCCTTTCGTTGTTGACAGAATAAGAAGACCGAATTCCCTCGCCGGCAAAAATCTTTTTTCCCATTTCTCGAACTCGTCGGCTTTAACCGAAAATCTGGGCTTGATAACCTTGGCATCAATTATTTTTCCTTTCATCTCGATCTTGAACTTTCCGGATTTTCCGTCGTCCACGAAATCAAAAGTGCCTATATAATTATGGTCGTGAAGAACCTGTAGGACGGATCTGGTGATGTTACTTGCACGAGTAACGCATTCTCTCTTACCGATCTTGTCTGCATTTTTTATGGTCGACATTACGTCGGCCAATGTATCCTGCAACATTTCC
>CAZIJH010000010.1:0-18908 GCA_964539655.1 uncultured archaeon
TTCCAAAAAAGAAAATTTTTAAAATTAAAAAAACTTGTTGTGAAATTTTAGAAGTCGTCCGAATCCGACTCTTCGTCGAACCCTTCCTCTTCCTCTTCTGCTACAGAATCGTTGTCCCATCCTGCCATTACTGTTTCACCTATTCTTCTTTAAAGCGCCATTAAAGTATATAAATCTGATTAATTTTTGCGACTTGTTGTGAAAAATAACTTTTTGAAAATTTTTTCTGAAAAACAAACTGAAAAATATTTTTCTTTTAATTTTTTAACGTAAGCTTTAAATTTCGAGCGTGTGTATACTCTTTTGCAGGGGACCTCCAGCGGACGGTTAGGCTCCGTCTCTCGCGGCAAGCAGCCTTCATGGCCGGCTGTAGTTTTTGGGAGGTTCGGCTTGCGTGTATTGGTCCGACTTTCCGACTGAGAAGTCTTGTCTTGCAGGGCGGAATGTTTAGCGAACCGACGAGGCGGGGAACCGAGCAGTCGTAAACTAGATTTTTCTGTGCTTGCAATCAAACAGGGCGGAGAAGGGATTTCGGGACAACCGATCCATGCTGCCGCAATCGACCGAAGGCGCGTCCCCTGCGCAATTATATTTTTCAAATTTCTTTTGAAAAGAACCATATTCGACAAACTTTATACAGAAGCAAAGGATAGTGAAATGTTATGGAACAGAGGAGCAAAGTTGTGGCGATAGTGATACTCATATCGATCGCACTCGTCGCATCTCAATTTGCAAATCCCATCAACACGCAACTGCAGAACACCGAGAGATTATCGGCAAGAAACGCGTCGCCCGGAATGTCTTTTATCAACATCCCTGCAGTCGACGACAACGGGAAAGGTGTTGTCACCACGCTGAAAGTTGAAGCCGTCCCGGGAGAGGGAAGGATTCTCGCAAACATAAATCAGATTTTATTCTGGGCCGACACGCAGCAGTCGATACAGATAGCAAAAGAAGTTTCTGAAAAAATTACGAACATTGATTTCTCAACAATTGATTTGATTTACACGATCGAAACAGAAGCGTCGCTCATCGAAGGGCCGTCTGCGGGAGCTGCATTGACAGTAGCGACGATAGCGGCGGTGGAAAATAAATCGATCAATCCCGAGATCGGGATAACGGGAACGATAATGCCCGATGGCCGGATCGGAGCAGTCGGCGGAATTTTTGAGAAAGCAAAGGCTTCGAAGGACGCTGGCGCGACTTTGTTTCTCGTGCCTGCCGGACAGGGATTGCAAAAGACTTTGACTCCGGTAAAAGTGTGCGAGGTCGTAGGATTTTTCACTGTGTGCAGAACTGAATACCAGGAATCCGGAGAAGTTTCGAATGAAAGTGGGATTGAGATAAGGGAAGTCTCCACGATACAGGACGCTTTAAACTATTTTTCTTTGTAACTAGCTAATTGTTGTTATGCGAGACGTGTTTTCGAAAGAGGAAATCCGCGACATCCTGATTTCAGTCGTACTCATCTCTTTTATTTTCGCCTATCCTTATTTCGAGCAGCGCCTTCTGCTTTCGTTCGGAGTTGTGATAGTCGCGTTCCTGTTTCACGAGCTCGCGCACAAGTTCGTCGCTAGAAAATTCGGATGCAATGCATACTACAAAATGTGGCCGATGGGAATACTGATGGGAATCGCATTCATGCTGATCGGCTTCAAGTTCATCGCTCCGGGAGCGGTCGTCATCAATCCGTACAGGTTCGGAAGATGGGGATTCAAGGTCAGGCAGATAAGTTGGGTCGAGATGGGAAAGATTGCAGTTTCGGGCCCTGCTGTGAACCTGTTTTTTGCGGGATTGTTTTACATGATCGGCGGAGAAATATTTTCGTTCATGAGCTTCATCAACGGATGGCTCGCCTTCTTCAACCTTCTTCCGTTCCAGCCTCTTGACGGCCAGAAAGTTTTCGGATGGAAGCCGTGGCTCTGGTTCGTGATGATAGTCGCCGCTGCCGGATTCTCGTTCCCGCACATCCTGTTCTGAATTTATCCGTTCGCCGACAATAAAATGATATAATATTGACGGAAAAGCTGATGATTTCATGCGAATAATCGGGGACTTTCATCTTCATTCGAAATATTCACGCGCGACCAGCAAGAATCTGAATCTTGACGCGATGAGCGGCGGTCAGAGGACAAAGGGATTGAACCTGCTAGGCACTGCCGATTTCACCCATCCGCTCTGGTTCAAGGAATTGAAAGAAAAACTGGTAGAAGAAGGGAATGGAATTTATTCGTACAACGGCATGAAATTTATTCTCAGTGTGGAAATCGCGGGAGTTTCAAAATCTAACGAAGGCGCGAAAAGAGTTCATCATCTCGTGCATGCTCCGTCGATCGAAGTCGTGGAACAAATCAACGACGAGCTTGGAAAGATCGGGAGGCTCGCTTCTGACGGAAGGCCGATAATGTCGATCGAGCCCGCGCATCTAGTCGAGATAGTCATGGGAATTTCGAAGGACGCTTTCGTTTATCCGGCTCATGCGTGGACGCCGTGGTGGTCCGTGTTCGGATCAAAGTCGGGATTCGATTCGCTGAAAGACTGCTATCAGGATCAGGCAAAACACATTCACGCGATCGAGACCGGATTGAGCAGCGATCCGGAAATGAATTGGAGATTGTCGCAGTTGGACGACATTGCGTTGCTCAGCAATTCCGACGCGCATTCGGCTTATCCGTGGAGGATTGGAAGGGAAGCGAACGTGTTCGAACTGAAAAATTTCGACTATTTCGAACTGCACAAGGTGATAAAGGAAAAGGATCCGAAGAAATTCTTGTACACGATCGAAGTAAATCCTTCTTACGGAAAATATCATTTCACGGGCCATGCGAACTGCAAAGTTGTCATGCATCCGAACGAGGCGAAAAAAATAAACGACATTTGTCCGGTTTGCAAAAAGCCTATGACTGTCGGAGTCCTCCAACGTGTCGAGGAACTCGCGGATCGTCCAGAAGGATTTGTTCCGAAAAATTCAATTCCGTTCAAGTCGCTTCTTCCGCTTTACGAAATTATTTCATTCGTGAACGGGATCAACGCGTTGTATTCGAAAAAAGTTATCGAGATCCATGACAAATTGCTAGCTGCGTTCGGAAACGAACTGAAAGTTCTTCTCGAGGCAAGCCACGACGAAATTTCGAAAATCGTCGGCGATAAAATTGCTGACGCTATCATCAAAATACGCGAAGGCAAAGTGAAATATGAAGCTGGATACGACGGCGTATACGGAAAACCAATTTTTGATGGGAACAATTTCAAGGAAACTAAAGTCGACCAGAAAGTTCTTTCACAATTTTAGACGGTTTGCTATTTCTTGATACTCTTTGACCACTTCGTCTATTTTTGGAGATTCGAAAAGTCTTGTCCTCAGCAATCCGTTTGCCACGGACATGTACATCTGTGAAATATTATTTTTCAACTGAGGATCCAACGCGGGAGGCTGAACATCGCAAAATTGCTTCCATTCTTTAATCCCTTTCTGCGTAGCAATCTCCTTCGCATTTTTCAATTTCTGGTACCATTCAGTGGGTCTGTAGAAATTTCTTGCAACTTCCTTGCAAACATGAAATCCATTGTAAGTGAACCTGCATTCGTCCAAGGTTCCCATCACATCGACTATCATTAGCGATCCTGCAGCATTGTATGCGAATTCCAATTTACCGTCCTCGTTTTTGAGTCCGATTTTTTCGACTTCGTTTCTTATCATCATTTCTGAATCCAAAAGGTCCGTCTTTATGTCGTGCACATCGTTGTTTTCAAGCCCGGCAATAATCTTGGCTTCCTCCCAAGAAATATATCTGTCCCTCTGTTCGAGCTTGGTACTGACATCCAACATTACCTTAGGTAGTATCTCTCCGGGTTTCGGATAATGATCCAACCCCAAATCATTTGGTTTGAGTTCGCCCTTTTCAAGTCTGCCGAATACGCTTGATCCTTCGGGCAAACTGTTTCTGTAAATTGTCTCCAAAGGAACCAAGAAATTTTTGAGAGCTGGATGGAAGATGCTGTAGTCATACTTGCCATCTGCAAAAGTTGGTCTGAGCACTCTGACGAGATTAACTTCCATTGTAGTGAGCGGCTGCGAGAGTTCTTTTGTTGCGATGCGTTTTCCGTCTTCGGTAATCAAGCCGCGATAATGAGTGTTGCTGCCATTGTTTTTTTCTGCCTGCTCGAAAAAGAATGCGCCCATGACACACAACGCAGCGCCCTTGTTAGGTATGGTGTCCGGCATCTGCCCCCAGTCGAAAACAGAATACCTGTCAGAAAAATTAAATTGACCTATTCCCATACGGTCGTCGGTAGGTTCTTTGAGAATTTTCAAATCCTTTACACTACCCATACATCAAAAATCGAGAATTAATTATAAATATACAATTAGAGACCGCTAATTCTATTAGGATATTATGAAATGTTTGCTGCTACATTGTAGAAATTTTTCGTATAAGTTTGACCACGCTACTCAAGTTGCGGAGAAAAATGACAAACGGGAAGACTCATTTGAAAATGCAATGGTTGTATTTGTGGCCGCAGAGAAATCTGATGAAAATGAGATAATTGAAGCTGCTGTTAAAGAAATTACAAATCTGGCACAAAATGTAAAAGCAGAAAAAATAATCATAAATCCATTTTCACATTTGACCAGTTCTCTTGCACCGTCCAACAAAGCTTTGGAATTGATTAAAAATTTAGTTTTGAATCTCAAAGAGAAATCTAATTTGGAAGTAGTTTACACTTCTTTCGGTTGGTACAAAAGTTTTTCGATGGATGTGTTTGGGCATGACGGGTCTCAGGAATTCCGAGAATTTTAATTTTGTCTGCTACGCGTGAATAAGAATTTTTTAATTATTTCGGCTTTGTTTTCACGGTTTGTTTCTCTGTACGTTTGCATCTCGGCTTCCAATGTAAAGCAGGGGATTTTAACATTGTCCAAATCTATCAGTGTAAGTTTGCTAGCCAACAGCTTTCTGACGTACACGTCCTTGTCATCCGATCCTATGAATTGGACACCAACATTATTTATTGTCGCAGTTACTTCCCAAACTTTCCTGCCAGTCAATGAATACAATTCTTTTACAGGAGAAGCGGAGTAGTCGGAAAATAGTTCAGGAATTTCTCCCAAATTTCGATACTGCATAATGATGTCGAGATCACGAGGATGTGTTTCCATTCCCTGGAGCTGCATGTTCGTGCTACCGACCAGAGCCCATTTAATATTGCTGCTTTCCAATTTTCCGTAAATTGTTTTTATCGCTTCTTTGAAATTTTCGCTTATCATTATTGAAAATTATTTCAGTAAATTTTTCATTTTTTCTAAGCCGTCTCCGTATTGCATAGATTGAAATTCTTCTCCTCTAGCCATAGAAACTCTTTTACAATCTGAAGCAGCACTACCAAATTCTATCGCAACCAAAAGAACTTCTTTCTGATCCGAAGTTAATTTATTTTTAGAAATGTATTTTTCTAAATAAGTTCTTTTTTCTTCGTAAACGTCACGTAAATCTTTACCCATTTGACCCACTAATTAAATAGAACATAAATTATTTAAGGATTAATCATTGTGGGCCCAGGGAGATTCGAACTCCCGGCCTTCGCGATGTGAACGCGACGTCATAACCACTAGACCATGAGCCCTTACTATCGAGATATAGATTCCAATGATTTAAAATTATAAGATTAAAAATTACTGTCAACTTTAAGAAACATCTTTCAGCAAAGTTACCGAAGTTGATGCTGTCACGAAATAACTGTAATCGAAAACAACTTTGAATGATATGTCTTCGTAAGTACTGACAGCCTTTCCAATTGTTACGTCACAATTCAAAGTCTTCTGGCCATTTATCAGTTTGAATTTTGTAACGTCTGCACATTTTATGTTAGAAGAAGAATCTCTTGCATTGATTTTGATATAGTCGACATTCTCTGTAACTATAGGCATTCCGAGTTCAACCGGCCTTCCTCCACCTGTATTCTCAATTGTCAAAATTAGCTTGATTGGAGTAGTGTCATCCGCATTAACAATTGAAGATCTTGTCCTAGCATTTATAGCCAACGGTCCGCCGGTAGACTTTAGGCTGATAACTCCACTTTGGGAGTTTGTTGCACCCTGAGTTTTAGAGTAGTCTCTGTTTATTACTCTGATAAGTCCTTCAACCACAGTATCATATTGGTAAGAGACTCTCGTGCTCGCCGTATAAGGAGTATCGGTTGCTTTTGATGCAGTGTTCTTCAAAGTCTTGTCTTCGGCCACGGTATCGCCAGGAATGTTGCTCGTCGTGTCGACTCCAGACATCTTGGCATCAACTCCTCCGTTATAGATGCCGAAATAGGTTCTTGTAAAATCAACATCTTTTCCTTCATTATTTTTCCATTCACTCGATAATCCGTACAATTCTGCCTTGACGTTTTTCGCTACTCTTTCTCCAAGATTTTGCATTGTTAAAGTGAAAGTTGTCGGCGTATTCTTCTCGACTATCGGCGAATCTACCGTGAAACTTTTTATCACAACACCGTTGGTTCCTGGACCGACTGATCCGACAGGAGCTCCCCCGCCGAATCCTCCCCTGAAGATTCCCGGGAACAAAAAGACGATTCCGATCACGGCAACAATCAGAATTACCGCAATTACGGCGCCTGAAACACCTTTCATCGATGGAGAACGAGAGCCTGCCATTAGATTTACCTTATAATAATTGTATTAAAACCAATTTAAAGATATATTTGCTGTCGGTTGCTCAGTTCGCAGTTTTGAACGGCCTTATAGTCAGCGTTTCGGAACCCAGAAGCCTGTAATCGTACGCATATCTTATCACAACATCTCCAATGTAATAGTTCTCGCTTCCCGTAGGTTTCATGTTGCATTTTATATCAAACGGGATTTTCTGTTCGGGCGTGGTTATCAGCGTCTGCGTTCCGTCAGAAATTTTCTTTGTCGTTTTGTCGCACAAGATCACTTCCAAATTCTCCAAGCTGATTTGGAATTTTTCGCGGCCGCTATCGAGATTTGCTTTTTCGAATTTTACCTGCTCGTGATTCAGCGATCCTATGTCGTTGACGCTAAGTTCCAGGCTGAAAGGAAGGTTGGTATAAGCGAAATTGTCGGTTATCGTCCGCCCGTTTTCTATTCTTTCCTTTCCTACAGGCGGCCTGATTGAAACTTGTATCGGACCGTACGTAGGCGCGCTAGCTTCGAACCTCGCATCATTTGGCAGGAAGGTCGGAGATTCGACTACGGGTATCTTGGCTTCAATGACGCCGTCGAGATTGTAGCTCACCGAATATTTTATCGTGCTGGTTTTTATCTCGTCTGTGATTCCCGACTTCACTGCGAATTCCGCCTGCACCATTTTGGAATCGGCCGATTCGAGATTTTTTATCTTGCATGAAAAATCGTCGCTTACAAATGTAACATAGTCGGGGCATTTCAGTTTGATCCCGTCGATGTTGGGAAGATCCGTGAAAGTTACCGTGAGGTCGTTCGACTCGTCGAAATCGTTGTCGCCGTTGTTCTTCACAGAGAAGCTCATCGCTATGGATGTTCCCGAGAACGGAGACCTGTCAGAAATTGAAAAGTCCTCGACTGTTATCACGTCGTTGCTGTACTCGATGTTCGATATCGGCACGTTTCCTCCGCTTCCCGAAAAAGTGAGTCCGAGATTCGGGAGGACCATTACTGCTACAACGACGATGAGGACCAAAACTACGATAGTCAATGTCGAGCTGGCTTTCATATAATGGATTTCGTGATTCCGAAACTTAAATTCCGTAGAAGACTGTCAGCACCAGATTTGAGACATCGTAGAACGCCTTCTGGTCGAAAGAAAATGTGATTTTGTTTGATCCGGAAAGTTCGATTTTTCTTCCCGAGAGATCGTTTACGAAATTCCTGTTGAACAGCGTAAGCTCGGGCCTGCCCGAAAATATTTTTTGATTGTTGATCGAAATCGTAAGATCCGGAACCGGAGCAGTGTAGTCCACAACCTTGTACGTCATTTGAAGACGATCAAATCCTATAATCTCGTCGGGATTGAGGAAGAAATCTAATTCTTTCGAGAAAGATCCCTGAAGGTTTATGGAGAACTTTGCGAGCTTTATGTTGTACACGGTGTTTGCCCAAAAGAAGAATCCCGGATTCGCAGCCTTGATTTTAATCACATTTGATTCCCTGACAAGTGATTTGTCAACCGGAATTGACAGCTCACCGGCGGCGACCTGCCCGTTGTAGACTTCCTCGCCGTTAAAAACTACTATCAGATTTCCGTAGCCGTTCGTTTCTAATATGTCGAGATTGATCTGCGCGGAATTTATCATGTTCAGATTTTTGCTGTCAACTTCGGCCGTCATGTCGAAATCTTTTTCATACATGTAACCTTTGACTATCGAAGCGCTCTCCTTGCTCTCGATTGCGGTGGCGCCTGCAAAGCCGAGCGTGAAGCTTCCGAGATCCATCGGGCGTGAAGCTGTCCTGCTTATCTGTGTAATTTCAATCGTGACTGGAATCTCCTTTTTGCCACCAGTCGATTCTACAGTTATTTTTCCTCTGTATTTTCCAGCAGCCGTGCTCGACGGAACGCTCACGGTCCCTGTAGTTATGACGCTGCCGGATATCACGTCGAAATTGTTCTTGCTGAATTTGATCCAGTCTGCGACCTGTCCTGAAGTTGTTATGTTGACTACTGTTATCTTTCCTGTGACGTTGAGATCAAACGTTCCCGATCCTCCGCTCCTCAGCTGAAGCGATACCGAAGTGGGCTCGACTTTCGGCGGAAATTCGGACGGAGTCGTCCACGATATCATGAGGATTCCCATGAAAATCAGGACTGCAAGAAGGATGAGTGAAAATTCGTCAATCTTGTGCTGCCCTTTCAAAACAATCTACCTAAATAATATTAGTTGTTCCCTTAAGATATTATTTCTGCCTGTTACATATCTTTTGCAGCAGGCCACAAAGTGGTATCAATTCCCGAAAAGCTTTCTTTTTGTGTATATCGAAAATATACGAATTAACAAGTATCCGACTGAAGCTGTTGCAAAAACAGCAACCAGAAGTTCGGGAGATTTCATAATTTCACGAAAATAAATTAAAATAAACACACTTGTTCCAAAGAACAGAATATATCCAATTATAGCCGGCCAGTTAAACTTGCCAAGTTCCATTTCACTCAAATAAAAATTGTATTTCAAAAATATTTAAAATTATGCCCTGCTTATCTCCCTGAAAATTTTCTTGTTCGACAACGCGAACACTATAATAATGATTGCTATCAGCACTGCGATCGTCAGGTAGTCCGCGATCGAGGCTGCTGGCTGTTGCTCGGTTTGCGGAGTTTTGGGTGTCGCGACCGTGCTTGTCTGTTCTACTGCATCCGCCGATTTCTCTCTTGTCTTTGTTTCGACTGGGCTAAGGCATGATCCGGACGAGCATCCGAACGGACAATATTCGACGTCGTTCCATTCAACCGAACAGTCCGACTTGAGTGAAGATTTCTGCACAACGTTTCCGACGCATCTGGTCTTTCCTGACTGGGACTGGTCGCATGACGACGATCCAAGTTGCGAAGTGCTGATTATGAAATCGTTGGAATAATCTATTCTCTTTTCGTCGCAAACATCCGAGCTCAGTTTTATTTTGTACGTCCCGGACTTGTCGGCCGTGGCGGAACATCCCACGTTCCTTGTCTCGCCGTGATCGAGAGTCAGATCATTGTAATCGCATGTCATCGTCTTGCATTCGTTTGTCGCGGAAGCATCGCATAAGAGCGGAAGCATGCTGATGTCCTGCTCGTCGGCTCCTCCGGTATTCTTGACCAAAATATTTGTCTTGACTTTTTCGCCAACGGCAACATCGGAAGGTTTGGCAACAGACAGCGAGAAGTCGCACTTGTCCGAGCACGATTCTGTCGCGATTGTTTGGTAAGTTGAATCTCCCTCTATGTCGCAGGAAGACTTAACAACGACTTTTACTTCAAACGAATTCAATCCGAGGCTCCTCGTATCGATGATTCTGTTGAACCCGAATCCCGCAAAAGAATTTGGAGCGAGTATTATGTTCTTCGTGTCGAAGAGATTTCCCGCCACGTAAAGCTGCGCTAGAGCAGATGTTCCCGTGTCGCCAGTCAGAGAGATTTGTGTCTTAGACTTCAGCGAAAGATTTTCGCAAAACAATTGTTTTGCAGTGTTGTCGTCCTGCTCGGAAACTTCCAGCCAATCGACTGAAAGCTTGCATGATTTCGGAAGCTCGATAATTGTCAATTGCGTTTTGTCGGTGGCCTGATAATTTCCCGAAGATATCGTGGCTGTTATGTCGCGCACTCCGCTTATCGCGGCCGAAGGTATTACGACATCAAGCATTATTCTTTTGTCCTCGCCCGGAGCAAGCTGTACGGAGGTTTCGCCAAGGAAGTAGGAATAGCTTCCGGCGTTCGCAGCAAGATTAAAAGTCGCGCTTTGGCAGAGGGCTTGGTCGTTGTTCTTTATGTAAATATCGTAAGCAACCGTCGATCCTCCTACGCCAGAAAGGTCTTTGGGTGATATGACTATTGTCGGCTGCGCCTTGACGCATCCCTGAGCGGAAGAAAAATTCACGTACGAAACGAATACCAAGAATAAAATCAACGCGGCAAAAAATTTCGTTTTTCCCATATCCGACAAATTAAAGTTGTAGTCAGTTGCTTAAATTCATTGTTCTTTGATGCTCTGCTTTTTCAGGCTTGTCATGTAGCCTGTCAGAACGTTTCTCAATTTTCTCGATTTTATTTCCACAAACTCGTCCACAACTTTCTTGTTTTTCGAGAAGTCGTCCGTGAACACGTCTCCGTGATTTTCGAACAGGTCCTTGCCCAGCCTCTTTACAAATGAAGTTTTTATTCGTCCCATTTTAAATCACGGTGTCAGCCTTTGCACGTTGTAATAAGTTACATCTGATTCTTTATCTACTACTGCCCAGATGAAAGTTGCTCTGATATTGTGCGCCAATCTGACCGCGCGAGAAAGTTCCGGCAGAGAAAATGCGGACTCTTCCGCGACCGCGTGCACCACCCATTTCGTGTGCTCGTGCTCGGCCTTCGGCCCTCTCCTCAGTTTTACTCCGCGCTCGTACACTCTGAAATGCGAGCCGAACTTGAATCCCGTCTTGATGAGATACCCTCTCTCGCGCAAATCGCGATAAACGATAAACTGCGGATGGAACTGGTTCACATTCTTAGTTGCGATATCAATTAGGTCCTTCATTTCGATTTTCTTTTTCTTTCCTTCCTCTTTTGATATGACTTTCAGCTTCTCCTTTTCCATCAGATAAATTGCCTCGATCAGCTCGAGTTCGAGCCTGTTAGATTTTTCCTCAGGAAGGGGCTTTCCGTATCCGGATTCGTCGTAAAGGCTGACAGAATCTGTATCCCAAATCATGACTCTGTTCTCTACCAGTTCACCTTCCCAAATCTTTTCTGCCATGTTTAATCAATACGCGTAATGCGTTGATAAATCTTAAATTCTTTCGTATAAAATACTTTCAAGGACAGAATGACGATTTTAATAGACGGCAAAAAATTCCTCGAAGACACCAAATTGGAAATACGGAATGAAATCGAAAGGCTGCAAATACAGCCATCTTTGGCTGCAGTCATAGTCGGACAGAATCCTAGTTCCAAAACTTATGTTGGACTGAAAGTCAGAGATTGCAAAGACGTAGGATTTAATTCTGTAAGAATCGATCTTCCGGAAAATACGGCGGAGGAAGAGCTATTTGAAAAAATTTACATCTTAAACAACGACCAGAAAATTGATGGCATTCTGATTCAGTCTCCATTGCCTTCTGCGAGTATGGAAAAAAAGGTTTATAGCAAAATCGATCCGCAAAAAGATGTTGATTGCTTCCATCCGTATAATGTCGGAGTTTTGAATCTTCTGAGCAAATACGACATTGAAGATGTTTTCGGAAGAACCCTGATCACATGCACGCCAAAAGGAATTATCAGACTCTTGTTAAATTATAAAATAAAGATACCAGGCACTCGTTCAACCGTTATAGGACGTAGCATGAGAGTCGGAGCGCCATTGGCAAAATTGTTAGAAGACGCTGGATCGACAGTGACAGTATGCCATTCGCAAACAGGCTATGAAAATATCAAAAATTATGCAGGAGAAGCGGATATTTTGATTTCTGCAGTTGGCAAAAGATTCGACAAAAATAATCCTTTCAAAGTCACAGAAGATATGGTCAAACCTGGATCGGTTGTGATAGACGTCGGTAGCAATTACGATGAAAATACGAAACTTTGTGGAGATGTGGACTTTGAAAATGTGTACAAGAAAACATCTTACATAACTCCTGTTCCTGGAGGCGTTGGTCCAGCTACTCGCGCAATGCTTCTAGAAAATACATTGATAGCGACTAAATTGAACAAAGGATTAATCGGTAACTCTTAACTTATTCACGTTCTCAACGCAAATCCAGCTTGCCATCATTCCGAATCCCTTCTTGTTTATCTTGAACGGCTCGATCTTCTGCGGATTTTTCAGGAAAATTAACATGCATTTTTTCTTGCCCTTGAACGTCTCGTAATATTTTGGAATTTCTTCTTTCTCTATTCCGTCGTCGCTTCCGTATTCTTCGAGAATTTCTTTCACTTTACTTTCATCCAAATCAGAGAATTGTAAAATTTTTTCAACCTCGGCTTTTATCGTGACGGGCTCTCCGGAATCTTTGAAATAAACAATTTCTCCAGATTTTATTTTGTTCCAAGGAGGATAGTTTCCCTTGTACCATCTTGACTCGATTTTCTTTTTCCCTGTCAGAATTTTTTGAGTGAGGTTCCAAGATTTCCGCATTATAGCGAGATGTTCCATAAAATCGAGTGGGAACGGGGAGATTTGAACTCCCAACATATCGCTCTTCAGGCGATTGTTCTCCCGGGTTGAACTACGTTCCCGTTGCTAGATTATTTTATGCCAAATCTGTATTTAAGTCCCTCTGTTAATATGAAAGACAAAACCTGAGTGACCACTCTTATTCCTCTTTTCACTTCGCTCTGCCTTCTGTACAAAACCGTGACAGGTATCTGCCTGATTTTCAATTTGTGTTTTATCGCTTCGATGAACATCGAATTTTCCAAAATGTATCCGCCGTAAATTTTGTTCCTCATTATTTTTGCTGCTTTGATGTTCATTGCGATGTATCCGATGTTCGTGTCCTTGAAATGCGTGCCGAACAGAACGTTGAACGCAGTCCTCCAAACGAAGTTTCCTAGCCTGTGCCTGAAGGGCACCTTGCTCCAGTTCCTGTATCCCGTGACCATGTCGGCCTCGTTTTTCTCGAGCGGGTAGAATATTCTCGTTATCTCTTCCGGAACGTACTGCATATCCGCATCGATGAGCCCGATGTATTTCGCGAGCGGATATTTTCTCAGCACGTGCTCGATGCCTGTCTTGATCGCCTCTGCCTTGCCCTTGTTTTCGTTGTGTCTCACGAGCTCGACGTTCATCTTTTCGACAACTTCGACCGTATTGTCGGATGACCCGTCATCAATAACGATTATTTTCAAGTTGGGAATTTTTCTCAGTCTCGTCACGACTTCCTTTATGTTTTTCTCCTCGTTGTACGCCGGAACCAAAACTACTCGCATAATATCAGAATTGTAAATCCGAGCTATTTATTTGAATGGAATTTTAGAAATTCGATTCGATCCACAGTACTGCTCTCTTGACGTATTTTTCTTTGTCGCCTTCCACGGTTTTCAAAATGTCCCTGATTTCTTTTCTGAACCTTTCGTCTTTGACGTAGTTGATCAGCAAGACCAAGCCGAATCTTCTCTGCCAGAATTTTTTTGATTTCACAAGCTTGCGTGACAGATCAAAAATTTCTTTTTGATTTGCTTGTGCTATTTTTCTTATGGATTGCGTAGCCAATGTGTCGCATACGGACCAGTCACGAATTTTGTCAGAAAATTTTTCTATTAGTTCCAAGGTTTTTCCAGAATCTTCGTCGGAAATTTTTGAAAGTATCTTTGCAGCTAGGATTTTTTCCTCGTATCTTCCAGATTTCCACAATGCTTCCACAAGTTCCGCTCCGTGATGCTTGTAATTTTCTACCAGATCTGCAAGCAATGGCAATTTGACACCGTAAGAATTTTCAGAAGTCGGCACAAATTTCAAAACAGATTTTCTTACTTGCCCGTCTGATTTTGATTCAAGTATGTTTTGTATTTCGAAGAAGATTTGTTTCATAACAAAGATTCCTTCAACAAATATCCCCAGCCAGGTTTCCATTCCTTCGGCTCTTTCAAACGCCAGTCATCCCTAATTGCTTGCTCCCATGTTTTTCCATTCAATAGAACTTCCAAAACTAATTGTGACGCTTGACTATCTACGACAGCAACATTTTTTCCTGAATAATTTCTTATTAAATCTTTTAGAAAATCTCTGACACGTTTTTCAACATCTTTATAACTTTCGCCATTAGGAAATGGTGTTTCAACAAAATTTATAGCCACTTCTGGATTATCGGTAGATTCCAAAGATGGTGTCGCAGTCATATCGCCGTAATTGCACTCCCTCAATCTTTTATCAATAATTATTTTATAATCAGGAAACGCAACTTCCGCTGTTTTGCGAGTTCTTTTCAAATCGGCAGAAAAAACAGCATCAAATTTTCTATCCTTGATCAAATTTCTTAATTTGATAGATTGCTGTTCTCCCAATTCTGATAGATCAACATCTTCCCATCCGGCCATTATTCCTTTTTCATTATATACCGAAGTACTATGAACAAAATAACTTATCTGTACAGATTTTTCCATTGTAATCACGAACTTGCGCCCTCGGAGGGATTTGAACCCACGACCTACCGGTAACTGCAATTTTGGTCTTAACAGCCGGGCGCTCTGCCACTGAGCTACGAGGGCAATAACCTTATTGAATTAAACTAATTTTTATCCTTAACTATATTAGAGTTTAGATGTCTAAAAAATTCTGCCCCAAATGCGGGAACAAGACGGAGAAGTTCTACGACAATGTCTGCGCGGACTGCTTCCTGAAAAGGCTGGACGTCGAGATTCCGTCGAAGATGATTGTCAGGAAATGTAAGAGTTGCGGGAAGTATTTTGCTGGGGAAAAGGACTTCGATTCGCTCGAGCCGGCCGTAGGAAAAATCCTGTCAAGCAGTCTGAATGACGACAAGATAAAATCTGCGAACTACAGAATCTTGGACGGAAAAGTAAGCATCACATTAGTTATCGGCCGCGAAGATTTGGAGAAAGAGAAGTCGGGAGACATCCAGTTGGTGGAAAAGCTGATAATCTGCAGATATTGCTCGCTGAAAAATTCCAAATACTTCAACTCAACGCTGCAATTGAGGGTCGACAAGGATCTGCAGGAGGAGCTGCTTAACGTCATCAAGGACAACATCTACAGGCTAAACAGGAACGACAAGTTCGCATTCATCTCAACAGTGGAGAAATTGAAGGAAGGTTACAACATTTACATCGGATCGAAATCGGCGGCGAACAAAGTTGCTGAGCATTTGAAAAAACAATACAAGTTGAAGACTAAAATATCAAGAAAACAATATGGAATAGAAGGCGGGAAGACTATCTACCGCGACACTATATTAATTTCGAGGGATTGACATGGGAAAAGACAAATACCAGCCTACGCAGGAAGAAATCGAGATCTCCAGGATAAGGACTCCGCGCCAGAACGAGGTGCTTGGTGTTGTAGAGGAGATGGTTGGCGGTGACAGGCTGAGGGTCAAGTGCGACGACGGCAACGCAAGGATTTGCAGGATTCCGGGAAAGCTGAGGAAAAGAGTCTGGATAAGGGTCGGCAATCTGGTTCTTATTGAGCCCTGGGTCGTGCAGTCGAATGAAAGGGGGAACGTAGTTTTTGTCTACACTTCTACGCAGGCAAACTGGCTGAAAAGAAAAGGCTTTGCAAAAGCAATTTCAACAGAATAAAACAATTATTGTTTGTTGTCCATGGAAGAATTCATTTCGATACCCGACGAGAGAATGAAATTGCTCAGGGCCGACCCTAGAATAAAACTGAAGATCGAGAAGCTGACCGGCGCAAAAATAAAATTGGAAGACGATGTAATAATCGATTCGGAAGACGCGATACTGAGAAACAGGATAAAGGAATTTTTCAAGGCGTTCGGACGAGGGTTTGATTCGGAGACCGCGCTCACGTTGCTCGACGAGGATTACGTGATCGAAGTGATTGAAATCTCAGATTACGTCGGAAAATCCAGGAACAGGCAGAATGTCTTGAAAGCTAGAATAATCGGCACGAAGGGAAGGACCAAGAAAAAAATCGAGGAAGATTGCGACGTGAAAATTTCAGTCTACGGAAAGACGATTTCGATAATCGGAAAGTGGAAACCGGTCAATTTGGCGAAAGAATCCGTTGAAAAGCTTTTAAGCGGTAGCGAACATAGTAGTGTTTATAGATTTTTAGAGGAGAGAAAAATAGCGTAATTTTTGTGGTATTCCATGGCTGAAAAAATTTTGACTGCTGAAGATCTTGCGGGAAAGATGAGGGAGGTAAGCGTCGCCGAGTTCTTCGAAAAAAACAGGCACCTCCTGGGATATGAAAACACGACGAAGTCGTTGCTGACTATCGTGAAAGAGGCGGTTGACAATTCATTGGATGCGACAAATGAATCTGGGATAATTCCCGACATAAAAATAACTCTGAAGGAAGTAGGAGTCGACAGGTTCAAGATTGTTGCCGAAGACAACGGCCCGGGTGTAATCGAGGAAAAAATTCCTTTCGCTTTCGGAAAACTTTTGTACGGCAGCAAGTTCCACAGGCTGAGACAGAGCAGAGGCACGCAAGGTATAGGAATTTCTGGTGCGATTCTTTATTCGCAGCTGACGACCGGAAAGCCTGTGAAAATCACGTCAAGCATCGGCAAAGCAATCCACACCGTGGAGATTCTCATTGATGTGATGAAAAATGTTCCGACAATTATTTCGCACAAGGAGGAAAAAAATCCGAACGCATGGCACGGAGTCAAAATTGAAATGGAAGCCGAAGGAAGGTACATAGAGGGGAAGCAGTCTGTTCCCGAATTTTTAAAACAGACAGCGATCGCAAATCCTTATGCAAAAATTGTTTATGACGGTCCCAACGGAAAAATAAATTTCGACCGCGTAGTAAAGGAGCTGCCGATTCAGCCGAAGGAAATCAAGCCGCACCCGTACGGAGTCGAGCTTGGAATTTTGAGAAGAATGATGGCAAGCACGGACTCGAGAAACCTTGTCGGATTTTTGACGTCAGAATTTTCACGAGTCGGAAGATCGTCGGCGGATCAGATGCTGCGTTTGGCGAAAATAGAAAACAAGAAGCCTAGAGACATGACACATGACGAAACGGAAAGACTTCACAAAGCGATACAGATGGTCAAGCTCGTCTCCCCTCCCACGGATTGCCTATCACCAATGAGCGAAAAAATCATCGAGGAGGGTTTGAAAAAAGAGGTCGAGGCTGAATTTTTTGTCGCAGTTACCAGGCCTCCTGCAGTCTATAGGGGAAATCCTTTCCAGATAGAAGTCGGCCTCGCGTACGGAGGAAAACTTCCGCCTGATTCTACCGCCCAGTTGTTCCGTTTCGCAAACAGGGTCCCTCTTCTTTATCACCAGTCCGACTGCGCGACATCGGAAGCGGTTGTCGACACTGATTGGAAGAGATACGGATTCTCGCAATCGGGCAGCCAGCTCCCGCAGGGTCCTCTTGTAATTTTGGTTCATTTCGCGTCGGTCTATGTTCCTTACACATCCGAAGGAAAGCAGGCAATCGCGGACTATCCCGAAATAATCAAGGAGATAAAACTCGCTCTGCAGGAAGCCGGAAGAAGGCTGGCAATTTACGTCAGGCAAAAAAATAAAAGACGTGACGCTCAACTAAGAAGAGAGCTGTTCGAGAAATATATTCCGGAGCTCGCGGAGTCTTTGGAAAAATTGACAGACGTGAAGAAACAAAAAATAATCGAGGACTTGGAAAAAATTTCGAAGAAAGGTGTGAAAGTTGGAGAAGAAGCAGGAAGTAAAGAAAAATCTGAAGCAGCTGGGGAATAAGGTACTCGGCGACATAGAGAAGATAGAAAACCCTTCGATAGACGTACCCATACGAACCTTGTCGAATGTGAAGTTCGACACGGAGTCGAAGATGATCAAGATGGGGGAGTCTGTCGCGAAAAGATATTTCTTCAATGTCGGTCACGTGAGAAAATTTGTACAGACTGTCGAAGCTGCCGCTGTTGCGAAGGAATTGATAGACGTCGACAAGCACCTGAGCCTCAGAGAGGCGTTCTACAGAATGAAGAGGACCTTGCCGAATTCCGACATAAATCTCGTGGATGAGCAGGAGGAATCGAACGCGGCGATAGAAGATTTGGAACTTATCACGGGATCGTCGAGAGAATTTCTGCACATAAATGCTAACAAGCTCGGATCCGTCGCGGGAAATGTCGTGATCGAAGACAAGGGAGATATTATTGATTGGAGCAAGCTCGGTTCCGGTGGCTGGGCAATACCGTCGAATGTCGAAGACATTGTTTTCAAGAAAGTCGATGCGAAATTTATAATTTATCTTGAGAAGGCTGCAGAGTGGGAAAGGCTGCACGAAGACCGCGTCTGGCAAAAATTAAATTGTATAATTATTTCTTCGCAGGGCCAGGCGACGAGGGGAATCAGAAGATTGCTGCAGAGGTTGCACATCGAGCACAAGCTTCCGGTGTACATTCTCGTGGACGGCGATCCCTGGGGGGCGTACATTTATTCCGTCATCAAATATGGATCGATTTCTCTCGCTCATATTTCTCAGGAGCTCGCGATACCTGGCGCAAGGATGCTCGGTCTTACTGCAGACGACGTGATAAAATTTGATTTGAAAAAGCATCTCATCAAGTTCGAGGAAGTCGACGT
>CAZIJH010000011.1:0-16707 GCA_964539655.1 uncultured archaeon
TTCGATCTGTTTCGACTTCTGCTTGATTATCGTTTTCGGATAGTTGAGTATCACGAAAAATGTGAGCACTGTTGTCGCCGACGATATCGTTATCGAGAAGATGAAGCTGAACAGGAACGAGTGGAAGAATGTTCCGAATGCGAAAGAAAGTAACGGCAGCTGAATTATGAATACGATCACCGACGTGAGTATCGACATGCTGATGTATTCCTGCAGAGAGTATCCGGTGTCCGCGACTTTGAGATCCTTCTTCACGTCCGGAAAATATTTCATCAGGTTTTCGCTTGCGGAACTGAAGAGCCGGAAAGCGAGGGCTTCGTAGGAACCCATCATTCACGCCTCACTTGTTATTGCGGCCAGAACTCTGTTTGGGTAATAATAATACATGTTCAGTATCTTGTAGATGTCCGTGTAGTTTGTTATGTTCCTTTCCTGCATCCATGTCAGCACGAGCATCCTTCTTTCGATCTCGTCGAGAATTTCTTCTTTCGTGAGCCCGGTCGCATCTGAAATTTTTTTCAGCAAGCCACTCTTGTTCGTCACTTCGACCTTGTCGTTCGTCGGGTTCCATTTGAAAACTTGGTTTGTCATCGGCTTGTTTGCATTCGGATTGAACGCGCCGACTTCCAGCACTTCGCTCACTCTTCTCACGAATTTTTCCTTGTACCTCATTCTCAGCATGAATACTATGAGGTCGAGACTTCCGACAAGGCTGTGCGGCAGCGATATCGGCGGAGTCGTCAGCCTGTCGACGAGCTTGTCCATGTTTTCCGCATGGATGGTTGCGAGCGACGGATGTCCTGTCGCCATCTGCTGGAACAGAACCGATGCCTCCTGTCCACGCACTTCTCCCACAATGATGTAGTCCGGCCTCTGCCTGAGGCTTTCCTTCAAAAGCATGAACATGTCGATCTCGCCCTTTTGTCCGACCGAGACGGAAGTTCTCGATACTGTCGGGATCCAGTGCGGGTGCGGAAGCCTTAGCTCCGCGGTGTCTTCGATCGAAACTATTTTCTTGTCCGGCCTGATGAAAAGCGAAAGCGCGTTGAGGAAGCTCGTCTTTCCTGACGCGGTCCCTCCCGAAACAAGTATGCTTCTTCCGTAGTCGACGGCCATCCAAAGGTATGCGAGAGATTTTGCGTCGACCGATCCGTAGTTCAAAAGATGGACCGGTGTGATCGGTTCCTCCGAGAATTTTCTTATCGTGAAGTTGCTCCCCTTTCTCGCGATGTCTGTCGCGAGCGTCGCCTGCAGCCTGCTTCCGTCCGGAAGGGTTCCGTCGACGAGGGGATCCGTTATCGAAACTGATTTTCCCGTAAGCTGCGCGAGCCTTGTGATGAACGAGTCGAGCTCCTCCTCGGATTCGAACGCGATGTTCGTCTGCACGGATCCGAGATCCTGGTCCCTGTGGAAAATGAAAATAGGAATCCCTATTCCGTCGCAGCTTATGTCTTCAATTTTTTCGTCATGCATCATCGCCTCTATCTTTCCGAGCCCGATGAAATCCCTCTTGATGTAGTAATCGAGAATTTTCTTTTCCACTTCGCTGATCCTGAAGTCGTAATAATTTATGATCTGGTCTATCTGCTTGATCAAATAATCTCCGGCCTCGACTATTTTCAGCTTTGAGAAATCAACGTCGAGCTTCTCCTCGAGCAGTTCTTTTATTTTCACCATCAGGTCTTTTATCTGGTCCGTGATTTTCGGTTCGACAATATCATAAACATACCTGTTGAGCTTGCTGTCGAAAAATATGTTTGCATATGCCATCACCTGCTCGTCTTTCGCGGGCTTGCTTGGAATGAGGGGATAAGAAATTTTTTTCGTCCTGTTTACTTCGCCTTTCGGTTTCATGACCTTGATGTGGCGCGCGTCGAATTCCGGAATATCGAATCCCTCTTTCAAAAGTTCGAGCTCCTTCTCGTGGTCCAAGTTTGAGACTTCGATCGTTGCGCGTTCTATGACTTGCGTCGCGGGGTATCCCGGCTGCACGAGATACGCTGCCTGCGCTGGTTGGATTTGTTGTGGGACAGTTTGTTGAACATGTTGAACGGATTGTTGTTGAGGAACAGCGACGACTGTCGTCTGCGCGTTCTGCCCTTCGTCGATGACCTCTCTCGGCTGGAACATCATCGACACGCCCTGCGCGGCCGACTGCCCGAAAGATTCGTTCATCTTTTTCATCTTGTATCCGATAACGAGCCTGTGGAGGACCTTTCTGCCGAGATTCATCGA
This sequence comes from uncultured archaeon, assembly GCA_964539655.1. Lineage (GTDB taxonomy): Archaea > Aenigmatarchaeota > Aenigmatarchaeia > CG10238-14 > SCSR01 > CAZIJH01. Next base: position 2,236 of record CAZIJH010000011.1, read on the forward strand.
ACAACCTTAATCTATTTTGGTTTTTGTTGAATGATAAAACTATGGGTGAGTCTTTGAAAACAGAGAACGATTCATGGCGAGAAGAAATTTAGCTTGTTGAGAGCCTTGTTGTACGAGATGATTATTGGTTTTGTCGAAGGAGCCAGTCCTTCGATCCCGGCCAGCGATGCGCCGATGTTGTGCATGAACGAGAAATAGTTCTGGTTGCCCGGTTGGGTTATCACGTCAAGCCCGGTCTGCCTTCCCGCGACTTCGACAAAGAAGCTCGCAGTCCTGTTGCTTATCTGCACGGTGGTGTTGAAGTTGTCGCACTCCTTGCACGAATAGATCGAATTGACGGCAATCGCCGACATGTAGCTCGATATGAGTTTCTTGCTGGAGTCCGCCACGGAATTGCCGAAAATGTCAAGCTGGTTTCGGAAATATCCGCTGATCGATAGGAAGACTCCAAATCCTATCATGAAAAAAAGAGCGAACTGTACGATCTGCGACTGCGCCTTGAGGTGAACTGACATTCAAACTAAAAGAATTTTTATTTCGTTGATAATTAACGTTTTCGAGCCGGACACTTCCTGCCTTCTGTTTGCGAAAATTATCTTCACGTCGTTCCCTGCGGAATTCAGCGAGCTGGACGGATGCTGCAAAAGCGAGATCTTGTAGGATGTTTTTCCAGTAGAGTCGTCGATCTGCCTGAACCAGACCCTGTACGTTGTTTTGTAATCGCCGCCGCTCGCGCTTTCTGCTTTCGCGCACACGACGTACGATTTGTCCTTTCCAAGCACTCCGTTCTTTGGCGGACATGTTCCGCCGGTCAATGACACCCATCCGACGTCGTTGGCAACATTCGAGACCTTTCCGACTATGCTGAACTCGAGCGAATTGTTGTTCGTTCCCGAATTTGCGCACCCCTGAAGATAATTGCCATCAGTGTCCTTGTCGGCGCACGGTGCGAGATTCCATATTCCCTTCTCGCTGGAGCTGAAAAGAATTTCTCCTCCGCTGTTCGCGATGCTCTCGATTTTCGAAGGAAGTGAATTCGAATTTGTCTGCGAGAAATAATTTTCGACGCGCTCGATTATGGTAGTGTCCTGTCTCTTTTGTATGAGCGGAACTCCGTAGATGTATGCGGTACTTACGAGAGCCATCGAAAGCACTACGATGAGAACAACAGAAATTATGTCAGCCTGGCCTTTTTTGCTGGGCATACTTATCAAATTGGTTTTGGAGGAAATAAAGGTCTTTTCATTGCGGGAGGCGGCGGAAGCGGAAACGGCTTCCTCATTTTCTTTTCCATGTCTTCCAGGCTCGACACCACGGTCTGGTTGCTCTCGACTATTTTCTTGTTCGAGTCGACTATCTGCTGCATCTTGTCCAGAAGCGGAGCCATGTCGCTCGTCTGGTGGACTGACGAGACGTCCTCGTTCGCAGAATTTTTAATATAAGAAATAAGTTCTCCAAGTTGGCTAGCCACATTCTCGAGCCTTGCCGGAAGTTTGGAAAGTTCGATCCTCAGCGCGTCGTTCGATTTCGCAAGCTCGTCAACTATCTGCTGGTTCATTCGAATTATTTCGACAAGCTGCTTGTAGAATTCCCTCGAGTCGGATTCTGAAGAAGTATGCTCCAATTGGTCTATCCTTTTCTCAAGCCTTCTGAGCGGGGATATCGCAATAAGCTCGTATTCCTCGTCCTTTTTCTTTTCCGGCTCGTCCATAAACAACCAATCTGCTAATTATTTCGCTTATTAAGTAAATAAAAGTTTTTTCGCCCGCAAATACGGCATCTACTTTTAGTTGGAAGACGAATTACTTATCATGCCTCGTGAGTTTTCTGCGGGCGCGGTGGTGTTCACGAAGGGCCCGAGTGGAATCAGATACCTGTTGCTGAATTCAAAATACAAGAACGAATATTGGGACTTCCCCAAGGGAAACATTGAGAAAGGGGAGGCTGAAGAGGTTACTGCAAGAAGGGAGATATCTGAAGAAACTGGCATCGGGAAGGTGACGCTCGTCCCGAATTTCAAGGAACGGATCAATTATTTTTACAGGAGGGAAGGCCAGACCATCTATAAGGAAGTGATATTCTTCCTGGCGGAGGCCATAACGCTTGACGTGAAAATTTCAGAGGAGCACGCGGGCTACGAATGGGTGAGTTTCGAGGAAGGCGTAAAAAGGTTGAGCCAAAACTCGAGGGACGTTCTGGAGAAGGCGAACAGGATCCTTACAAGGCCGATTTAAATATTTTATAGAACAAAATTATTTTATGGGATATGGCCGATTACTCGGAGAACCAGCGTCAGATGCATGGATGGTTCCATTTCTTCTGAGCGAGCACACGAAAGCAGTTATAAGAGAACTCGGATTCGAACCTTGTGAATTTCCCGACGATTCCGACATACCCACGTACGGCATGAAAGATTTGCCGGGCATCATTTATCTCAAGCCGAGCAACAGTGCAAAATGGAATTCCAATCCGTATTCCTCGGATAAAGTTTAAGGGAAAATAAAACGATTTTTTGAGTCCGAATTTATCTTAACTCTAGTGACAGACAACACATTTCTTAACCGGTTTGCATCTTTAGCGAGTGACGGACAGACTGGGAAAGTTGGGTACTGTAATCTCTCTTGTTTTGTCAGTCTCGGTTCTGGTTGTTTTTGCGGCAAGCGTTTCCGCTGCTGACGCTCGCTACGCTGTCGATCTTGTCGGCGGCAAGCTTGTCGACCAGTCCGGAAGCGGAGTGACTTTGGTCGGAATGAATTACGGCGATCACCCGAGAAATTTCAAATCAGCAGATTTTTCCGCGGACGCGAAAAGGATAAGGGAAGCAGGGTTCACGTCGGTGATGTTCACGAAGGAATGGGGTTCTTTGGAAAACGGAAAGGATCCGTCCGATTTTTCTTACAACGAAACCGAGATGCTGACCATGATGCAGCAAATCGGCAACCTGACTGAGAACGGGATTAATGTCGTGATAAAGTTGCACGCTGATTATGACAAGGAGAAGAACGGGAAAAATCTTCAGCAGTTTCTCGGCAATCAGTACTGCAACCAGCCGGGAAATTATTCGTCGAGATTTTCGGAGAATTTTTACAACACATCGTACCTCAAGGACAAGGCTACGGGACAATCTCACCTGCTCAGCCTTTGGCTGAAAATTTCCCAGATGACCCGCAATAATCCGAACGTGATTGGTTTCGATCTGATGAACGAGCCCACCTACTGCGAGTACGAATACAAGGTTGGCACGCGGGTGCACGACGGATGGCACGACCGCGTTTCTGAAATTATCGAAGCATTGCGAAAGGACGGTGACAACAGGATTGTTTTTGTCGAGGAGGCTCCGTTCTTCGAATTCTATTCGAGGTTCAAGCCGTGGACAGATCCGAAAGTTGTCAGCTCGATCCACTGGTACAGGGGCGTGCAGGACCATACTGAAACTGGATCTTACAGGGCGTGCTGGTCAGATTATTCCACGCTGTCGGGTCTTTGGTCGGACACGGATGCTCCCGGACTGGAGGCGTGCACAAATTCGGCGATGGGGATAAAGCAGGCGCAGGAAAAATATCCAGACCAATTATTCATGGTTACTGAGTTCGGGGACATATTCGGCAACAAGGCCGGCGACGGCAACGAAACGTGGATCAACAACAGCGTGCGGCTCTTCAAGGACAGCGGCGTGATCGGATGGTTCTACTGGAGCAGCGGGGAGACGGGGACATGGATCAAGAATCTGATGGAGACCGCTCCGCCGAAATCTGCAATCAGCGCGAGCAAGTTTTATTTTTTGTCGAGCATGGGCGGAGAGACGACCAAATTGAATTCTTTGGACGAGCGCAGCCTCGCAAGCATTCCGTCGCTTATTTTCCACGTGCCCAAGTCCGGGAAGATAAGATATTTGGAGCCGGTAAACATGACGATGGCCACAGGAGTGGAAAATTATAATTTGGAATTCGAGGGATTGGATTACGACATTTTCAACGAAGTCACCGTGAATGTCAACGGAAAGAATGTCACGTCGTTGCCGAACAGCGGTCCGTTCATCGAGAATCCTCTGGCGCTCAATGATATATGGTCGAAGTTCTCGGTCGACATAACGAATTTTGTCAAGCAGGGAGAAAACACGATAACGTTTATCAAGAATGACGGCTGGTCCGGTGTCGCGAACCTGACGGTGTCGGGAAAATACGGGTACAGCTTCAAGAATTCTGCTCCGAAATATACAACGGGCATACCATCAATAGGTTATACATTTTCTGTTGACTCGATAAGAGTCGACCTTGATTCGTATGTAAAAATTTCTCCGCTGAGGATTTCGGTCGACACGTCGAAACTTCCGTTCCTGAACAGGAGTGCAAGGATCGTGTTCGAAAAAGTCTCGCTGAGCAATCCGCGCATATTGAAAGACGGGGAGCCGTGCGGAGATTCGTGCGTGCTGGAAGTGTACAACAGGACAAGCGAGAATCTGATTTACAAAGTGTCTGGATTTTCGACTTATACAATTGAAGAAACTCCGTCCCAAGCTTCCGCGCCGTCATCCGGCGGGGGAGGCGGTGGTGGATCGTACTATGGCGGATCGCCCGGCCCTTCGGCAGAAATTTCTTCTGTCACGGAAATGAATGGCACAAACGAGACTCAACCCACAGTCAGTACAGCACAGCCAGAAATCACGCAGCCTGTTGTGGAAGAGAGTATTCCGCAAATAACGGAAGATGTCACCGCTGAAACAGAGACGAGTGACACCGTGTCGACTCAGGGAATTTCCGGAATGGCTGTTGCGATAGTCGCGAGCCCGTGGACAATCGTTGCTGTAATCGCAGTTTTGTCCATTTACGCGATTTTTAGAATTGGAAAATTTTATAGAAGGAAAAAATACGAGTCATTGAAAATTTGATAATGAGCTGGGGAGGGAAGATTCGAACTTCCATCGACCCGCGAAACAGGCGGGCATGCTGGCCATGTTGACACGCCTCTTGCGAGGCAGCAACTTAGCACCACTCCCCTATACGAGCATTTAGTTATTTCTCGATTTTGTATTTAACGTTTTGTGTTGGTAGGTCCCGATAGATTTAAATATCTAGCCAAGCTTCGTTTAGAAATATGCTTGACGAATTAAAAAAAGTTCCGAAACAAGTTTACATAATAATTTTAATAATAGTGGTTATTGTTGTCGGTCAGAGCATAGTTGAATCCTTTTCAAATCCCGAAAGCAAAGAAAATATGAAAAAGGCAAATGAAGGTTCAATAAATTTGTTGCAACTTTATTTGCTGGAAATGAGCTTACAAGATATTGTATTTTGGCTGGGTTTAATTTCTATCATAATTGTTTTGATAATCTTAATTTGGAATTATTTTCATCCTCAATACGAATAATTATTCTGCAGATTCTTTCAGTTTCTTGATTATCTGTTCCTTGCCGACTTCGAATATGTACGACGCCAATCTCGGCCCCCTTTCGGAATTCAGAATTATCATGTAGACTGATTTGAAAAGCTCTCCAGGTTTCACGTTGTCCTTCTTAGCGACCTCGAATATTTTGTTGTTCAAATCTGTCTCATTTTCAGAAGATTTTATCGCTTCTATGAGATCAGTAATCGTTGTTTTAATTCTTGGATCTATTTCAAGCTGTCTGGTTTCAGTCTTTTCAAAATTTTCCATCCAGTATTTGACAAAAGCGATCTTCTCGTTTATTCTTTTCAATGCGAAGCTGCTTGTCGAATAATTCATTTCTTTCAGTTTTTTGATCAGAAATTCTCCGCCATTGTTGTCTGGAGTTATCTTGATCAGATTCTTGAGAGTCTCGAATGGCACGTATGATTTTCTCAGGTCTTCCTTTGATTCTATTTTCGGTATTCCGCCGATGCAGCTCAATTCGTAGACTCTCCTTGCATTTACTTCTTCTCTCTTCTCGACCTTTTCCAGGCCAAAATAGATCCTTTCGTGCCTTTCGAAATCTTCGTAGATCATCGGGATGTTTTCCTCTTTGAAATCGATAGTTGTTTCCGGCCTTGTCCTCACCATCAGGAATCTCAAAATTTTTGGCGGGACAAGCTCCGCGATTTCGACGAAGCTCGTTCCTATTCCTTTCGATGTCGACATCTTTTTCCCTTCGACCAGGAAAAATTCGTATCCTTGTCCTATGTTTTCCGGAGTTGACGGCCATGGTGGAGGATAATTGAAAATTTCTGTGGCAATCGCGACTGCAACCGTTCTGCTTCCTCCTTCGCTGAAATGATCTTTTCCTCCAGTTTCGCAAACGACTCCGACGGTTGGCCATTTTGCTGCCCATTCAACCTTCCAAGGTAACTTACCATTTCCATTGTACGGAGAAACTTCTCCTTTATGTCCGCATCCTTTTGCCCATTTGACAAAATTCTCTTTGCATTCGTATTTCACGATTTCTTTTTCCTTGTCCCATTCGTACGCTACAGTGGTTCCAATGCTTCCGCATTTTTCACAGATTGGGTTGAATGGAAGTTTGTCAGTGCCGATGCTCTTTCCATAAATTCTTTGATAAATTTTCTGTATCTTGTCAGAATTATCAAGTGCAATTTTTATTGTTGAATTGAAATCTCCTTTGATATATCTTTCACCTGTGCTTTCCAATTCAGCTTCTATTCCAAATTCCTTGAACTTGTTCGTGACTTGTGTGAAATAGTAATCCGCAAAACTTTTGTAACCTATGACAGGTGAAGGAACATTTCGCATAGGTACTCCCATAAATTTAGAATATTTTGCCTTGTCGAGATCTGCAGGTATCGCATCGAAGGGATCCATATCGTCACTGCTTAAAATGAATCTTGCTTTCATTTTGTGCTCGCGCATTGTTTTTGCAATTATATCATGTATTACCCATCCTCTTGCCGAACCAATATGAATCTTGCCTGATGGAGTTTTTTCATCATAAACTATGTAACCATTTTTCTCGACGACTTTTTCCAGAATAGGATTATTTGCGACTTTTTCTTCTATGTAATTAGCGACTTTGTCTGTCCAGTATTCGTATTTTTTTGATTCCCTTTCTATTGCCATAAATTAGTAATGATTTTTATAGAGTTAAATTTTAGTTTATAAGCCCATAAGTTATCTTTAAAATTGTTTTCCGTTGTATTGATTATTTAACTTTAACCCAGCATTTTAAAAATATGAATTTCGACCCGGTTAGGTCGGCTAAGATTGAAGACTTGGAAAGTAAGAAAATCAATCCGTATCCCTATAATTTTAAAATAACTTCTTATATCGAGGATGTTGTCAAAGAACATAAGTTGGGCCAGGACTACAGGCTTGCTGGTAGATTGAAATTGTCGAGGCCGATGGGTAAGATTACTTTTGCGGACTTGTGGGGAAACAACGTAAAGTTGCAGATATCTCTTGACCAAGGAATCGTTGGAGAAGAGTCGTACGAATTTTTCGGACATTACATCGATTCTGGAGACATCTTAGGAGTTGAAGGACAAACTTACAGGACAAAAAGGGGAGAGTTAACGTTGAGTGTGAAAGATTTGCAGCTTTTATCAAAGGCTTTGTTGCACATTCCTTCAGATTGGTCCGGTGTTACTGATCCCGACAAAAGGATAAGGCAACGATATGTTGACATGATCGCGAATCCGAAAAGTTTCGATAAGCTAAAACAGAAAGCACTGATTAACAGAGAGATCAGAAGATACCTGAATGACAAAGGATTTTTGGAAGTCGAGACGCCCGCTCTCCAGCCGATTTATGGGGGGGCGTCCGCTGATCCGTTCAAAACTTTGGTTAACGAATTGGGTCAGGACTGGTATCTGAGAATATCTCCTGAGCTTTATCTCAAAAGATACATCGTTGGCGGATTCGAAAAGGTTTATGAGATTTCGAAGAACTTCAGAAACGAAAGCATAGACACTACACATAATCCAGAATTCACGATGATGGAAGCGTATTGCGCGTTCGCGGATTACAACGACATGATGAAACTTACGGAGGAAATGATTTACAGCGTGTCGAAAGCAGTTATCGGCACTGCAGAAATAGACGGCATTAACTTGTCCCCTCCTTGGAAAAGGATTTCTATGTTTGACGCGTTTAAGGAATGGAAAGGAATAGACATTGAGTCTGTGTCAGACAGCAGACTTAAACAGATGGTATTGGAAAACAAATTGGAGTTGAGAAGTAATGTCTTCCATAGGGGAACAGCAATTGAACAATTGTTTGAAGTCATGTTTGAAAAACAACCGACGCCTGAAACGACTTTATTAAAAGGGCCAGTCTTCATCACCGATCATCCTGTGGGCACTACTCCGTTGTGTAAAGTGCATAGGGATAATCCGAGACTCATCGAAAGATTTGAACCTTACATCAACTTTATGGAAATTGGAAATGCGTACACGGAACTGAACGATCCTAGAATACAGCTGAAAGAATTTCAGGAACAGTTGAGAAGAAAGCATTCTGGGGCAGAGGGAACGCACGTTTATGACGAAGACTTTGTGAGAGCTTTGTCGTATGGGATGCCACCTACAGGTGGATTGGGAATTGGGATAGACAGGCTTGCAATGGTGCTGACTAACAGCTCTTCGATAAAGGATGTCATAGGATTTCCTTTCGCGAAAAAAATTGAAGATCTAATGATTTAGATTGTGTCCGATTTTGCAGTTGAATATTCTTTTACCAAAATATTGTAAACGCTTTCTGTCAAATCTTCAGGAGTCATGTTTCTAGTTAGTATTCTCGTCCTCACAAATTCTATCTGGTCCTCTGTTAATTTTATTTCGGATTTTGCTAGCACACTTTCTATTGCGGCTCTTCCAGTTTGGGGGCCGAGAATCATTTTGTCCAATTTACCGACCAAACTTGGATTGAATACGTCATAGCATACCGGGCTATTTCTGACCTTATGTTGGTGCGTTCCTCCAGTGTGAGTAAATATATTTTCCCCCATCACCGGCACGTTTTCTGGAATTATTAGTTCCATTTGTTGATGCGCATATTTTGTTAGATTGACAGCTGTTTGTAATTTGCTTTCAAATTTTTCAAATCCGTAAAATTTGTCAAAAAGATTTGCAATAAGCTGGACTAAAGATGTGATTCCGTTTCGCTCGCCGCCAATAACGCTTGTCGTGGCGCAATTCGCTCCGCTTCTGATCGCAGTGATAGCGTTCGCAACCGAATTTCCAAGATCGTTATGGCAATGGACCTCTATCGGTTTGTCCTGTCCAAGTACTGTTTTGAGTTCCGATACGAATTTTTCCATCATCCATGGGGACGCAATTCCAACAGTGTCTGCTATGCATGGCATCACTTCTTTGTATTTGCCGACTCTTTCCAAGGTTTCCAGGACGTCTTTCATTTTCGCCCTCGTAGCGTCTTCGAGCGTGGCACGTATTTGGAGGCCGTGATCTCTCGCGTAATCTATTGTTGACTCGAATTTTCCTACAGCCTCGTCCAATGTCATTCTCAATTGCTTGAGTTGAGGCTTTGATATCCCAATGTAAACTCCGACATATTTTACGTCTAGGTTCAACGCCACGTCTATGTCCTTTTCAAGTGACCTGCAGTGCGCTCTGAATTTTATGTCGCTGGTGGTTTGATTGAGAACATTCTTGTTTCTCTCGTACAGCATTGGATGAGTACCGCAATACCCCGGGATCTCATAATACCCAACTCCGATTTTATCAAGATAATCTAGCATTTCCAAAACTTCATCCAGCTTGAACGGGCGTTTCAATCTTGGGTCCTGTTCCGTCTCCCTGAGGCTTTCGGTGAAAAAAACATTGTGTTTTATCTCGTCTTTGTAGATGCTTCTCAACTGCTCCCACGGGTCTACGCTATTGCCGTTATTCTGAGTTATGCTTGAACACCTTCCTTACGCTGTTTTGTATCGAAAAATTTAAGTAGTCTTTGAAATCGATCTGCAAGCCGTATTCGGACTCCGCCTTTGTGCCATATGTGGAAATTTTTTTGCAAGACATAATCTTTCACCGAAGAGATTAAGAAAACCAATGGGAAGTTAGAACTTCTTCGACTTTTTAAGCAGCTTAGAACAAAATGAAACAGTTTCGCAGAACTTTAAACACATATTTTTCACTTAGATAAAATTTGGTTGTTAAATATTTAAAACTTAATTTATTTTTTTATTACTCTATAAAAAGAGCTGGACGTAGACCATGGCGTCCACTTGTATTTACGCCTCCCAAATAGATGCACAGTCTGTCACTGAAACTTAACGATACACTGTAATTACCCAAGCTAGTTGACGAGCTGAAATGTGCATTTTTGGTATTTTTGTACTTGTCTTGATAATCAAACGCGTCGTCAATAATATCATATTCATCAAATTTGCTCGGCCAACCTTGTGAATCGGTCTCAAGTACGTATGAGTCATTTAATTTTGGCAATGGGACTTGTCTCAGATTTCTTGCACATCTTGCAACAAATAGATTATTATCCATAAATTGTTTATGTATAGTTTTCACGTTTCGATCAAAATAAAGATCTTCAACCAAATATGCAATTTTTGGTATGTTTAAATTTTCAATAAAATTTGATTGATTTTCTTCGGTTTTCAAAATTACACGACGATCCCAAATTGGGGATGTGATAGATAAAATGTTGTTTACAAGAATCAGAGGGGCATTAATATTATTTGCATTCAGAAGGCTTTGTTTAACTTTTGCACCTTCGTATACAGGTTCAGTTAAAATTTTATAAATTGCACTGTATGTAGCTAGGTCATACCCATTAGATTTTAACAGAATTAAAGCATCAGCTAAATTTAGGTCTGTTATCCTATTACCGCTCGTATCTTGAGCATCTTCATCAGCTATATAATAAGAAAAGTCGCCAACTTTGACTTTCGTAGAAAATTTAGGATCAAGCAATTTAATGGTTTCCGTTTTTGACATTCATATAAAAATGTATTTGTTAAGTATTAATATAATGTCAAGTTTGGCTAAAACAAAAATTTTGCAAAGAACTAAATTGTTATACGACAGTCTCAACGCTAGTTGGCAAATTTTGCAAAATAAATATAATTTGAATTTAACCTCACCGCCATCACTTACCATATGTAATCCTCAAACATTCTACAGTCATATTTACAGTTTGTTAGAAGAATTTTCGTCTCAATCCATAAATAAAATTGAAAACAACGAACAAAATAAAGATGTTTTGCTTTCGCAAATGAATAAACGTGATCAAGTTAAATCGCTTTTTCCAGACGAGCAAGAAAGAAGCGTTTTATTTCATAGTTCTAAGCTTTTTGCAAACTTGCCTGATAAACAAAATTTAATTATGATGTACGGAATATTATTTCCGTTACTTGAAATTCAAACCCCTAAAGTTTATGTGACTGATTTTGATTTAGTCGATTGCGCAGTTCAGGGAAGTGTGTATTATTCTCTTAAAGAATCTCATATGTTTTACCATATAAGATCTATAATGAGTAACCTCGGTGTCCAACCTAAAATTATTGAAGATGTTAAAGGACTTCTCCAAGATTGGATCGGATTTGTTACATCTACAATAACTAAGAGAGTCGTCATTCAAATGTTGGACATGGATAACGAAGAGTATGTTAAAAGGCATCTAAATCACAAATATTTACAAGCACTATATAGCAGTTATTTTGACTCAATTACACTTGAAAAAGAAAAACATATAGGTAAAGTTTTTACAGATGACATATTGGCAAATCCATTTTTGGATCCTGATAGATTTTTAGATGAAATAAAATTAAAAAGAGGACGTTTTGTCACATATGAAGAGCCACAAAATTCAACTTATCCAGATTACATCGATAATATCAAATCAGTGCTCAAAACTTATAGAGGAACTCCCGAATTACATGATTTTTCAAAAGTTTACAGATATTTTGATTCTAAATGGAATGAATTACATCCAATTCAACTTATTTGATTGCGATTTTCTTAAATTTTAAAAATAATTTTTGATTGCAATAAAAAGGTATTTATGTCTTATTATCAAAAGTTAATTGATAAGGATGCTTTACAGAGTGTTCACTCCTTTATCTGAAAAATCGCACACAGCTGCTTTAACCAAATTGCTACAATACGGCTTGCAAGTCAGAAACAGCAGGGAAGTTTACGGCGCTCCGGTAAAAAATACCAAGCTGGAAGATTCTATTATTTTTCATCTTTCTTCAGAAATTCCAAAACCTTCTCCAAAATACTTGATAAAAGACTTTAAGATAAAACCTTCCACCGAAATTGTCGTTCGCAATAACGGTTTTGAGTATGTGACATCAATTAAAAACGATAGCAATAATAAAGATCTTGCAATGTCGCTCTACCATCATTTGGAAAGATATTTCGACATCATTGGTGTCACAGTGGGTCAATTTCCAGTTCCAATGCGCTCTGCAACTTTTGAAGAGAAAACAGAAGACGGGATGATGATAATGTGTAGCGGTGACGCCGATCTTTTGGATTTTCTCACAAAGCAGTTGATGAAAGACAACCAGCTTAAAAGATTGGAACTCAGCATATCTGCCGAAGAGCCGCTGAAAACAGAAGTATTTGCTTAAAGGTTTCTTTTACATGAAAGTCATCAAAATTAATTCTCTCAAGCCTGACAAGGAACCTATTCAGAAGGCGGCCCAGGTTATAAAAATCGGCGGTCTTGTCGTTTATCCGACTGAAACTCTGTACGGTCTCGGTGCGGATCCGTTCAACCAGCAGGCGATGCAGAGACTTTACGACGTGAAAGGAAGGGATCCTTCGAAGCCCGTCTCGCTCGCGTTCAGAAATGTCACGCATGCGAAAAAATTCGCGGAGTTTAATGACGTTGCGGAAAATCTTGCTAAAAAATTCTTGCCCGGTCCGCTGACGATGATTTTGAAAGCAAAAGAAGAAGTTGCGCAGCTTTTAGGAATAGAAAAAATCGGAGTAAGAATTCCTTTATCAAAAATCGCTCTGGCTCTTCTGAACGAAATAAAAATTCCGATAACTGCTACGTCTGCAAATCTTTCAGGAGGGCCGAATCCAATTGATTCGAGAATTGCGATCGAGCAGATCGGCGACAAGGTTGATCTTGTTCTTGACGCGGGTAAATGCGAATACGGGATGCCTTCGACTGTCATTGACGTTTCGGAAGGAGAGATTAAAATTTTGAGAGAAGGGGCGATTCCAAAGAAAGATTTAATTTAATTATTTATTTTGTCTATCTGCTATATACGATAAAGGCATAACAGAATTTTCTTCTCCTGCACATTCTAAAGCTAAAATCATACCGTAGGATCCATAAGGAAATGGTTTTAATTTATCGTCATTTAATGTCTTCAAAATTTCTATATCCCCTATTACATAAAATGACGAAGGAGCAGTTCTAAATGGGTCGCCGGTGAGATGCATTATATTTTCATAATAAATTTCCAAACCCTTTTCTCTAAATGTTTTAACTAGTCTGTTAAATGTTTCTCGAGATTCTTTTGGATGTCCATGGTAGAAAGATAATGCATCTGATTCGAATGACGGGTGAGAAAATTTTACAATACCTTTCAACGGTTTCGTTCCCATAACTACAAAGTAGAAGTTAAAAGTTAAATACGCTTAGTATCAACCTTTTTCCTGTCGTACACCATTGCTATCGCTCCTCCGGCCCATCCGACGAAAACTTTGTACCAGTAGAAATCTCGAGTGATGCCGGTAATCATATCGTAGAACCCTTGTGACTTCGCCCATTGAAATTCCAGGTTACCGCCGATAACTGCAACGGCTTCTAGAACGGGTCTGAATTTTCCAGCGGGAATAAGATCAGTAGTTTCTTTCAATGATGGGCCCATCAAAGTGTGTGCGATATCGCTTATGTACGGCTGCTGGGTTGTCTGAGCTACAACATATGGAGCAAGTACGCTGGCCCAAGATAAAATTGTTCTCTGGTATTGTCTCATTTTAATTGAACTGAAAAATGATTTTTAAATAGGTTGCATGTAACTGTAGTCAATAATGGACCAAATTGATAACAAATTAATAGAATTTAATTCTTTTAACAAAATTTGAAATTTGCTCGAAACGATTCGATTTTGAAAAATGATTAGGTGAAATTAATACAACGTCTTGTTCATTGCCCAATAAACCATAAATTCCCAAAATAATTGCTCCACCATCTTCGCGATATCTAACTTTTTTATCCAACAATTTTAATTTGCCTTCGAATGCGAGTTCGGCTAAGGCTGAACCGATTGTAAGTTCGTCGTACTTTATAAATCGTCTTTCAAAATCTTCAAGCGTTCCTGTAATTTTGGTATCTCTAATTTTTTGGTATATCCAACTTTTAGCATCATTAAATTCTTGCTGAAGTATTTTTGGATCCTTGTTTTGTGTAAGAAGACTCACATTAATTATTGTCTGTTAATATTAAAATAATTGTGGACCGTGGGAGATTCGAACTCCCGACCTATCGATTTCCTCGCTTAGACGACATATAAGTCGATTGCTCTTTCTGGCTTTCAGAAAGAAACCAGGCTAAGCTAACGGTCCAGTG
>CAZIJH010000012.1:0-7310 GCA_964539655.1 uncultured archaeon
TATGCCTTCTGCTTCAAAGGTCCTTAAGGAAGTCCTTAAGCAGGCAAGACCCACCAAGGAGCAGAGGAGAAAGCTCGAATCCTTGGCCAAAAAAGCCCTTTCTTTGTCCTCGAAGCTTGCAAGAAAATACAAGGCAAAGGCGATGCTAGTCGGAAGCCTAACCAGGGACACGTGGCTGCCCGACAAGATGGAATTTGACATATTCGTTCTTTTCCCGGAGAAGCTGACCGAGAAGAATCTCGAGAAGGCCGGCCTGCAGCTCGGAAAATCCGTCATCGAGAAGCTGAAGGGAGAGTGGGTGATCGCATACGCTGAGCATCCTTACGTTTCCGGTATGGTGAATGGTGTTGACATAGACATAGTTCCCGCCTATGCGGTGGCGTCGGCCGAAAAAATAAAGTCCGCGGTCGACAGGACGCCTTTCCATGTGAAATTTATCGAAAAAAACCTGCCGTTTTCGCTGTCGAACGAAGTCAGGCTGCTCAAGAAATTCTTGAAGTCCCACAACATTTATGGCGGCGACGCGAAGACTGAAGGTTTTCCAGGATACTTGTGCGAGCTGCTCGTAGTGGCGTACAAAAGTTTTACGAACGTTTTGAAGGCTGCCGAGAAATGGAATGTCGGAGAAATTATTGATCTAAAGAAAGCGTACAAGAAGGAAGATTATCAGAACTTGAGAAAAAAATTCGGCAGGCAGGCGCTCATACTAATCGATCCTACTGACAAGAACAGGAATGTTGCCGCCGCACTTGCCCCGAGGAACTTTTTCAAGTTCAAGAAAATATCAAGGGATTTTGTCTCGAAGCCGACGGTCGAGAATTTTCTCGGAAAGAAGTACGATCCGATAACGGAGAAGGAACTGATCGAGCTCCAGATGAAGAGGAGAACTGAGTTGATCGTCGTGAAGTTTCTTCCACCGAAGACCGTTCCAGATGTCTTGTGGCCGCAATTGAAAAAATTCGGGGAAAGATTACAGACGATTTTAGAAGAAGCAAAATACGAATTCAAAGTTTACGGTAACGGCGTTTTCACCGACGAGAAATTTATTGCTGCAGCAGTTTTGGAAATGGAAGTTTCGAAATTGCCGGCTGTGCAGAAAAGAGTCGGGCCGTCGATTTTCGATTTCAAAGATTCTGATAATTTTATTTCAAAATACAAGGATCAGGCTCTCACTGGCCCGTACATCGAGGGGAGCTCCTGGGTCGTCGAGATAAAGAGGCAGTTCACATGCGCGCGCGACAAGCTTGTTGACAGCCTGAGCGTGCCTGTCGATGTTCTGAAAGCCAAGGGTGTTCCAAATTTGATTGCAGAAAGGATAGCCCACGGATTTGAAATTTTTTCGGAGACGGACAGGATTCTTGAAGAGACGAAAAGGAATCCGGAGTTCGGAATTTTCCTGAGAAAATTTTTCGAGAAGGAAAAGTTAGTCTAACATAGTTGGTCTTTTGTAGAACATTAACTGAACAGCTAATGCAGCGCAAACTGAAATGTACATAGCGTCCTGATAGCTCGGAAGAATTGGGTTTTCGCCGGAGCATTCCCTCATTATTCTTGAACGCATTCCATCAACAGCTTTTGACAGCTTTTTGTAACTTGCGTTAGGATTTTCTTTCACGTAATCATCAAAATATTTTTTAGACAAATCCGAAATTTTCTTGTCTATCTCGCTCGATAACTTTGGTAGCTCTCTGTTTCGAGTAGTGGACGGAAAATAGCCGATTTCCATAAGGTTCAATTAATCAAAATATATTCATCAAACTTTAAATTCTTTGTATGATTGAAATAACTTTTCTCGGCACCGTGTCCGGAATTCCAACCTTGGACAGGAATCATTCCGCGATAGCTATAGAGCATTACGGAGAGCAGAAATCCACTCTGCTTTTCGACTGCGGTGAAGGGACTCAGAGGCAATTGATGAAGGCGGGAATAAGTTTCATGGATATCGACAACATTTTCATTTCTCACTGGCACGCGGACCATTTCGCGGGGCTCATTCCGCTGATACAGACGATGAATCTCGAGAAAAGAACGAAGGAACTGAAAATTTTTGGTCCCGAAGCCGAGAGGTTTGTCTCGGATATAGTCGATCTCGGTTATTTTGGTTTGCGCTTTCCCGTAGAGGCTGTCAACATTCCGTTTGAGGGAGAGAAGATTGTCAAAATTTTCGAGGCGGAAGAATTCGAAGTACTTTCGATTCCGACATTGCACACAGTACCTTCGGTTGCGTATTGCTTCAAGGAAGTCGACAGGTGGAATATTGATGTTTCTAAATTGAAAAAATTGGGTCTTGGAAAAGGAGCGTGGTTGAAAAATTTGAAGCAGAAAGGCGAGGCGGAATTCAAGGGAAAGAAAATAATTTTGGAGGACGTCGCGGAAGTCAAGAAAGGATTGAAGGTTGTTTATTCCGGGGACACAAAGCCGTGTGACACTGTGTCGAAGCTTTCGGCCGAAGCGGACGTTCTCATTCACGACGGAACTTTTCTCGAGCTCGATGAATCGAAAGGCAGGCATCATGCGACTGTGTCGGACGCAGCGAAGCTCGCGAAGGACGCGAAAGTCAGTCAGCTGATCCTCACCCATCTGAGCAGGAGATACAAGGACACGAAGCCTTTGGAAGACGAGGCGAAAAAGATTTTCAAGAACACGAAAATAGCGTACGACTTCATGAAAGTCACTTTGAAGTGAAGAATCGTTTTCTTCTACGCGACATTATAGAATCCATTTTATCAAAAGCGTAATAGGTCGGACCCTTGATTTTTCGGCCACACATTTTCGCGCTATAATACGGCTTGAAAAGTTCGGTCATCCATTCATCAACGAATACAGAATAACCTTTTCTCACACCTTCTTGTGCAAAGTCAGAAACACAATCATGTAATGCAAACCCACCAACTACGATGGGGATGTCTTTGTGTAAGTTGAGTTTCTCTTCGTTGTATGAAAAGACACGTCTCCAGTTAGGCCTTCGACTGGAATTGTGAGGAACAAGATCAGGTATTAAAGTGTCTCTTTTGGAAAGGATTACGTTCGATGCCAAACGCGAAATATCTACGATGCCATCCTCAGAAGAGGATACAATTATGTATCGTTCTGACCTTGGATATTTGTCGAACATGCACTGTATATCCGTATCAATTTGTTCAATTGGATAGTTGATATTCTTCGCAACGAAAACCAAATTTCTTCTGATATAATCTACAAATCCCTGAAACGGGTGAACAATTACAATTTTTTTGTAAGACATTAATCAAAAAATTGATGAAATGTAAGATATTTAAGGAATAATGAAGTTCAAGAAAATTCATTCAAATTATAAATAAAGTGGACTCGCAGGGATTTGAACCCTGATTATCAGCTCCGCAAGCTGACGTCCTGTCCAAGTTGAACGACGAGTCCTTCCAGGCCGACAATAGTAACCTATAAAAGTTATTGGTAATAAGTTTAATAATCCAAAGTGATTCGATGAAGAGATGCACAGCATGCAAAACGGACGTTTCTGCCAGGGCTAATTTTGTCGAGTTCGACTGCCCTAGCTGCGGAGAGGAAAAGATCGTGCGCTGCAAGAACTGCAAGAATCTCAGCAACAAATACATTTGCACCAAATGCGAATTCACCGGTCCTTAAGGAATTTGTTTGTTATGCCTGTCATCGTGACTTTTAAAATAATGCCTGCCAGCGGAGACGTCAACGCCGACGACCTTGAAAAATCCGTCAAGGAAAAATTGAATCCCGAAAGAATTTCTCGCGAGCCGATAGCGTTCGGTTTGGTTGCAATCATTGCGACAAAATTAATAGAAGAAATTGAAGGCGAGATGGACAGGGTTGAAAACTTAATCAGGTCGATTGATGGCGTGGGTGAAGTCGAGGTTACAGAAGTCAGCAGAAGCATGTAAATAAATTTCTACATTGCAAAATAATTATTGAGATTTTCATGGGTGGAGCAGGTCAAGGTACAGGAGATATAAGTTCCAGGGATTATTTGGAATATTATTTGAAAAAAATTGTGAATCTTTTTAGAAAAACTAAATACGAAGCGTTCTTGCAAGACGTGAATGGAGACGGCGTTAAGGAAATATTTTTAAACGTAAATGATACGGGAGGTCCAGTTCTTTATCGCGGATCGGACGGTATTTACAGAAGAATTAACAGAAAAATAAAATGAACGCTACAATATAGTTTATCTGTTTGCTTTTTCTAAATCCTAATATGAGGAAGCATTTCAAAATTTCCACCCTGTGGGTTTTGGGCGCGTTCTGCATGATGGTCGGTGCGATGATTGCCGGAAGGCTTGATCTCGGACTCGGCGTAACTGCCGCGGGATTTTTCATAGGATTCCTTATTGCTCTCGTGTTTTTCCTTGTTGGTGGACTCATGTGGTTGGTCGCCGCGAGCGGAATTAAGAAATCTGAAGAAATTTAATTTTTCAGCTTTTTTGATAAAACATCTATAAGCTCGTCCATTCCAAAGGCAAATTTTTCAGACTTGTTATTTTTCAGCTTTTTAATCTCGTCCAATGACAGCCATTGGTAATCTAAATGAGAATCGTCTATTTGGATCTTATCATTTTTCAGATTTGCTAAGTAAATTGTTACAATTATCTGATAATCTAGTTCCTTCCTGCTTATCGACAAGACAGTTAAAATATCTTTTATTTCAATGTCTAGATTTGTTTCTTCCTTGGCTTCGCGAATAGCTGCGTTATAGGGAGTTTCCCCGTATTCTATATTTCCACCAGGAATTTCCCAAACTCCCAAATCGCTTCTTTTCAACAGAAGTATTTTTTGATCTTTGATAATTACAACTGAAGATAATTTTTTGATTTTCATTTAATTTTTATAGTATTTTTAGAAATTAATTTAACTCATCGAAGTCGCGACAAAAAGTCTGTACCTGTCTTTCTCCTCCAGTTCCTCGATCACTCTTTTGATCACCATCTTTTTCGGATCCGGAAGCATCGGCACTCTTTCCTGCAGTTCCTTGAAAGTTTCGAACGGCTTTGATTTTCTGACTTTCAATATTTCCCACATGTGCTTCTTCCCGATTCCGGGCAGTAATTCGAGCGTGTGCATTCTCGTTGTAACTGATCCTGACTTGTTGAAGAAGTCCATGAATCTTTTCTCGTCTTTCGAAATAATTTCTGATACAGTCTCCTCTACCATGTTCTTCGCGTAATTTGTCAATTCTCCGTAGCCGACTCTTCCCTTGATGTATTTTACTTGGTCTCTCTTGTCTTCCCCGACGTAAATTCTGTCCTTCGGCTTCACGACAACTCCGTCCTTTATCGCGATCTCCAGGAGATTGAAGAATTTGTCCCCGATTCCTTGCACCATCGGTTCCGCTTTCCTGTCGTTGGGCTTGCCGTGCGGCAGGAAATCCAATACTATGATATAATCGTCTTTTGCTACCATTGGTTGTTACCTCCGGATTTAGATTTTCTTAACAGTCTCTAGGATAAGGTTGACTTCGTCTTCCGTGAAATTGTTGTAATCTTTCTGCAGGACTGCGCGGAGATCGTCCTTGTCTTCCGGCAATAAGTTTGCGATTAGCACTGCGTGTCTGTCTTTGATTTTGCTTATCTTCATCAGCTCGCCGACGAGCGCCTTTATTTTTTCTGCATTGACCTTGACGAACTTGTTCAAAACTTCCAAAGAATTCTTCTGGTCATACTTAGGCTCGATCAGCTCTTTCGCCCTGTTTTCGATTATGTCCAAGGCTTCCCTGTCTGTTACAGGCTGCTCGTTTATTACTTCCATGTTAAACCCTCTTTACTTAATACTTCTTGCGCGACTATTTAAGTGTTAGGAAATTATGGTCGGTCTTTCGTGACAGATGCGTGGCAAATGCTTATTATGCCGATAAAAGGCAAATTCATGTTATGAAATCGAATTATCTTCTGCTCGGGATGGTTGTAATTTTTGTCCTTGTCGTCATTGGCGTGTATCTGCTAACTCCGATCTTAATGTCCGGAAAAAATGATTTCAAATTCGGAAACCAGACTCAGGACCGGTTTCAAGGAAATCAGGGAATTTCCGGAGAGCAATGCGAAGGGACCAAGGTAAAATTCGATTACTCGCCTGTCAATTTGGAGAAAACAAAAATTATGCTGCCCCGCGGCCTGATGACAGGAGGACATGTCACGCCCGTCAATCATCATTATTTCCAAAATTGGGGCAACACGAAATATGATGTTGAAATTTATTCCCCGGGGAAAGGGCGCATAACGAGCATTTCGCGCATGCCCGGCGCAGAAGAGGGGAAAGATTACTACATGATTATAGAATTTAGCTGTACGGTCAGCAGCTACTGGATTTACGTAAGCGACCCTCCTGAAAAAATCTATAGTTACATTAGGGGCAAAGAGTATGCCAGTGTGAGAATTCCCGTCGAAGCAGGTGAGCTCATAGGATACTACAAAGACAATCTTGATTTTGCCCTGATTGACAAAGAAGTTAATTTGACCGGATTTGTTGCGCCCGATCATTATTCTTTGGAATGGTACAAGACGCACCTTGTCCCGGACACGTACGCGTACTTTGACGAGCCGGTGAGGAGCCAGTTGATTGCGAAGAATCCGCGCACTGCAGAGCCGATAAGTGGAAAAATCGACTACGACATCGACGGCAAGTTGGTCGGCAATTGGTTCTTGGAAGGGACTAACGGCTATTCTGGAAATAATCCCGACCCGAGCAAATACTGGACGGGACATCTGTCGTTTGTTTACGATTACATCGATCCTGAAAGGGTCGTGATTTCCATCGCTGGTTACGGGGGGCAAGATTCGAAACAATTTGGATTAAGAGGAAATGTCCCCGACCCGGCTGACGTTGATGTCGGAAGCGGTTTGGTCGAATACGAACTTGTCGATTACGAATACGTCACTCCCGACGGCAAAGTTTGGGATATGTCATCTGTGGTGAATGGGCTGAAGACCAGAAGTAACGAGATGGTGTCCGGAGTCGTGCTTGTCCAGATGACTGGAAACAGGAAAATAAAGTTCGAGGCGTTCCCTGGAAAAATTGCATCCGAAGTTGATGGCTTCACAGCGAATGCAAAAATATACGAGAGGTAAACCCAGCTATATTATATTGCCTTGAGATGCTCGGGCCTCGAGATTATTGTCTTCGCCATGTTCCCGTCCATGATCTTCACGACGTAGCTCCTTCCCCTCTTGCCTATGATCACTCCCGACTTGCCCTTGAATC
Source organism: uncultured archaeon (assembly GCA_964539655.1). Lineage (GTDB taxonomy): Archaea > Aenigmatarchaeota > Aenigmatarchaeia > CG10238-14 > SCSR01 > CAZIJH01. Next base: position 7,203 of record CAZIJH010000012.1, read on the forward strand.
TCGGGTAAGGCATGCCCCTGTGGCTAGCCGGCTCGGGAAAAATAACAACATTCTGGCCTTCCTTGAATTCCTGCAGGTATCTCGTGCTCGGCCTCCCCCCGTACGGCT
>CAZIJH010000013.1:0-4632 GCA_964539655.1 uncultured archaeon
CGTGCGGAGCGAGTTGGTGGCAAAGGTCGAGCATTGCGAGACTTTCACCAGAGCCTGTTGGTGGCGCAGTTAAATTCTTGCGACTCTTGGGGTGTACGAAAGATTTTCAATATCCTCCTTGAGAACTTCAGAACTCATAATACGACCGTATATCTCTTCTTTTGTTACAGGAATAATTCCTTGTTTGAAAGCCTGCAACGAACCCGCAAGAATACCTATCTGAGAACTCTCGACCATCGAAAAATTTCTGCAAGAGCCATAACAAACACCAGCCATCGTTTGGTCGCCACAACCAGTAGTATCACAGACATCACCGTAGACTTTTTCAGGAGTAATCGTAAAAAATTCTGATCCGTTCGAAAGCAATGCGCCCATCTCGCCAAGAGTTAAAAGGCCTTTACTGCACCCGCGCTCAGAAATATTACGCAAAGCCAAAGTTGCGGAACAATAATCTATAACTGGAATCCCTGTAATTATTTCTGCTTCGCGTGCATTGGGCTTGACAAAATCTACAAACGGGAGAATCTTATCATAATCAGTTCTTGGCCTTGCGCCCCCGGGATCAAGAAAAACTTTACAACCAAGAGATTTAGCCATAGTCGCGGCATAAACGGCTGTTTTAAAAGGCATTTCAAGAGTTAAAACGATGACCCCGCTATTCATCCTTGCAGAATCGAACAAATGCCGAGCGTTATTAACATCTTCCTCGCAAAAATCATCATTAACTCCAGGGCAACAATATATCTGGTTAGCGCCCAAAATATCGACGGGAATCAGAGCAATTCCCGGCAATTTTCCGCACTCATCAAAATCGAGAATTTTAACATAATCAGTATTAACACCGGCGCATGCAAGAGCGTTAATCGGCGGCTTCCACAACTCGTAAGGATCTCTTGATGTGCGCCCAACCATAGCAACACTATTCTTCCCAAGTAGAGTGGCAACCATTTGAGCAATATTTCTAGCCTTGCCTCCAGGACCTATACGGCACTCGCCACCAGTAGTGTCCTCATCACGCCCGATAATCTTATCAATACCTAGAGCAATGATGTCAGTATTTAAACTGCCAAGAACTACTACAGAAATATCGTCAATGCTCTGAGTAGAGTCCCCCATAAATACTAGGTAGAGGTTAGAGTATTAAAATCTTACTCAGAAATGTGAAGATCCGCGCTTTAGCGCGTGAGCGTAGCATTTATGAGTTCAAATTTCGCACTTTTAGTGCGAGGAGAGTAAGGCCACGAACTTTAGTCCGTGGATACTTGCGATGTTCTCATCGCAAGCTCCGAGTCGTGGACGAGGTTGGCTCCGAGCGTGCGAAATTTGTTACTCAATTGTCAATTTGTAAACAAGAACTTCGCCCGTGAAAACAATCTTAACATCCCTGGGAGCATAATTGTCAAAGGATGCAATTTCGTAAACACCGGTATCCTTAACAGAAAACTTTCTTAACGAAACGCCATCAACAAAAACTTCAAGTGAAGAATTTGCCCCTGAACCGGCAGTCATATGAATCCTTTTAGAATCAGTTTTTATGAAAAGAGCGCCATTAGTGTCCTCGAGAGCGATATTGTTGGCATTAGCAAGCCACAACCCTGAAGCGTAAACCTTGTTCACCGACGGATAAATAGGCAGGGAATAATTAATAGCAAAACTCTGCCTCAAACCCTGAGGGTTGCCAAAATCATGCCTGCCATACTCGGAACCAACATACAAATCTTTTTTCTTTTGAGAATCCAAAAAAAAGTCTGGAATGTCGACCTTAACACGAGAAGAATTTATTTCTGGAAGAAAAAGAATTTCAGAACGCTCAGACAGCAACTCTCGAATTTCCGTCTCCAAAAATTCATAATTATCAGAACTATCATGCCTGTACCTTATGAACCCGTCGATGTCTATAAGAAACCATTCTGGGCGGGATTTCGCGCCATAAGCATCAAAAGTTCTGCCCTCGGAATCAAGAGCCACAGGATATTTTATTCCCTTAGACTCAACAAAATTTTTCACATTGTCAAAAACACTCTCAAAACTAAATTCTGGAGATTGAACACCGACAACTGCTAACCCGTCGGAAGAATATCTCTGAGACCATGAATTTAAGACGAGAAAATCATTGCGGCAGGGAACGCACGATGAAGACCAAAAATGAAGTAGAACAACCTTCCTGCCTACAAGCGAAGAAAGAGTCAAAGAATTGCTGTTCACGAAACTCTTAACTTCCTGAAGTTCAATTCCCGGAGGGTACAGCTTCGACTTGTTCAAAACCCTCTCAGTCCTAATAGTCTCGTCGATAAAACGGGTGCTGTTGTCGGCTGGAGAAAACTTTTCTATCAACAGGAGAATGAATAATGCTATTAGAATTATTACGCCAAGTCTGAAAGAGCTACGACTCATGAAAAACCTCGACAAGAGCGAGAAGATGTAGCGATTGTTTTTAAAAGTAGCGAAAAGGTTGCTTCAACAGACCAATCAATTTAACAAATGATTACTAAACAGTTTCTTTTGGTGATGATTTTTTAGGGGTCAAATTAGGAATTTTTCATACTAATTTTCTTGTGCTTAATATACTTACTAATCTCTGAAGGATCCGCGGCTTCAACAATAAGACTGCGCATATTCTGTACAATCGTGTCCGCTAATTCAACCTCTAAACTGTGAAACGCATCACGAATATTTTCAGGCATCTGAACGCCTCTAGAATCATAATCATTCTGAACTGCATTTCTAAGGGCTAAAAATGGTGTGTAAGGAGTTCTAACTTGAGGCGTTTGTGCTTGCAACGCTTGAGGAGTTTCTCCAGCACAGAATCCCTGTTGTATGTATTCTTTTTTGCAGTCCAAAGCCACGTGGCCTTGCATACCACAAGCAGTGCAGACATTCGCGGGTTTAAAAAGAGGTCCTAGAGAAATTCTATCTTGAAGATTTAAAGACTTTTTCTTTTCAAGAATTGAATTATCTAAATAATGGTTCTCTTCAACCTTATTAATCATTGGACAATTTACTAGATCGTGCTCTTCACCGCATAATGAACATTTCATTTTGTTTACCTCTGACATGTCAGAAACCGTCATCCGTAATCTCCTTGCTTCCGGAGTAATACGACGGTTTCTGATCATGATCAAGAACCTCACACCCCGGGCTTTAGCCCGGCGGTTCTTGACATATATTTGTTTTTCAGGTATATAATGCTTGCTCTTTAAAAACCTTTCGTTTTTGATGTCTCTTTAGAGTGGTAAACTTTCTGGCAAGATGTTGCTTTATTCTTTACAAAACAGCAAACAAATTAAAGCAATCGAACACTCCTGCACATAATGATAACGAAAGAAGAGTACAGAACGCTAATAAACGATGCGATAAGAAGAAATGAAACAATAGCAATATCGTGCACGTGCTCAGTATGGTATTCGGGAAGAGCAGAAAGCTTCTTGGACAAAGGTGACAGGCTGATAATAATAAAGTCTGACAAGGTGTGCCTAGTACATCAGCCCGTAGGGAATAATCCTGTAAATTATATGAAGGCGGGAACAGAAATATATTTGGAAGTTCAAGGAGGAAATTTGTGGCTGAAATGCAAAAATTTAGATAACAAAGATTTCATGGATGTAGAAATAAGCAGGATACAATTCTTCAACTCGTACAAATTAGAAGACGGCTCTAACATAGAAATCAGAGGAACTGAAGAAGACATGAGCGATATGCTATACAATAACCCGCAAATGATAGAAGAAGGGTTCTCACCAGTATCAAGAGAGGAGCAAACAAAATATGGATTCTTAGATGTTTTCGGGGCAGACAAGAACGGAAACCTGGTAATAATAGAGTGCAAGCGCACAAGAGCAGAACTGTCGGCAGTAACACAACTAAGAAGATACGCCGAAAAAATAAAAGAAAGTAAAGGATTCACAGGAAAAATAAGAGGAATAATAGCATCGCCGCAAATAACGGCTAACGCGGAACAAATGCTTAAAGACTGGGGGTTCGAATACAAAAAGATAAACCCCCCAAAATACCACGAGCGCTTCGACAAAAAACAGCACAAACTTGACGGATTTATTGATTGTGAACGCTAATGCATGTATTGCTGCTTCGGCTTGGAGGGCAGTTTCGCTCAAGTGCTTAAAATGTTACTCACCACTTTCTCTCTTTAGGATTAATCTTTTCGGGAAACCTTTTTTGAAGAACGCTCAAAACTTCGTGTTCTACTTGGTGCAAAGGTTTTGATGCATCAATAACAACATCAGACATCTTTCTCTCAGGAATACCGTACTTTCTAAAAACAGGTATTACAACCTTCTTAACATATTTTGGAGGGCTGTGATAAGGAGTCTCCCTGCGCGCAAACTGAACCTTTTCAGAAATATTCATAAAAATCTTGAAGTCGCACAAATCAGCGATATATCTCCTATAAAATAGGAGGTAGCCCTCAACTATTATCACCGGCTTAGGAGAAACAATGGTGTGGCCGACACATCTGCCAAACTTTTTAGAATATTGAGGCATTCTTGCACGCCTGCCGGATTTCAAATTCTTAAGAACATTATAAAGCTCCTCAAATTTTAGGTTTGAAGGTCTGTCCATATCTTTGAATCCGTGGCTGACAAAAGTTCTCTTATTCATATCAATAAAAAAATC
>CAZIJH010000014.1:0-4317 GCA_964539655.1 uncultured archaeon
GAATACGTTGCCCGTCTGGGGACCACTCAACTTCAGCAATGCCGTAATAATTACCTTTATCTGTAAAATTTGGTTTGTTGGTTACACGTCTCTCATTTGTACCATCGATATCGACCACAAACAAGTCGTTGTAATTAGCGCCAGACTCTAAAATGATTCTAGTGAAGGCAATCTTTGAAGAATCGGGGGACCATACAGGTGAGATCGCTTCGTCAGCAATTTTCCTTTTCCCTGAGCCGTCCGCCCTCATCACATATAACGAATACCTTTCATCGTTGAAGGCAATCCATCTGTCGTTGGGGGATAACGCGGGCAAGATCTCGTGAGTATTTGGCGTGTTAGTAAGATTTCGTCTGGATTTTCCATTGGTATCGGCCACATAAATATCCCAGCTGTCATTCTCTATGTTAGCGAATATCAGAGACGAGCCGTCGGAGGTTGCTTGAATTCTAGCTCCTGGAATAAAACTCCCGGCCTGGTAATCAGCATTTTTAGAACTTAGTACAAAAAAACTAGGGAAAATCAATTCTTTTGACATATCGGGGGGACCAATGCGGTAAACATTCAGACTGTTATTTTCCATCGAGTAATATAAAATCTGCCCTCTTATATGCAATCCACTCCCACTGAGTTGTGCCACTGGTGTAGTTATAGGGACAGGTTTAGGAGTCGGTGTGGATGTAGAGACAGGTTTAATAGTTGGTGTGGTAGTACGCGTTGGGATTGGAGTCTGTGTTGATGAAAGTGTTGTAACTGGCGAGGGTGTTGGTGCAGCTGTAGGAGTCGGTGTGGTAGTATGCATGGGTTTTGGAGTCGGAGTCGGTGTGGATGTCGGAACAGGTGTGGATGTAGAGACAGGTTTAGGAGTCATCTGTGGTTCTGCAGCTTTGTCAACTTCAGCCAATTTCTTTTTTAGCTCAGCCTTTTCCCTCTGAAGCTGATCTACTTGTTGTTGCAACTCTTCATTTTTGGCTGACGGTTGAGGCGTCGAAGCTGATGGCCGCTGCAATTGAATGGTGGGTATATCGGAACTAGTTTGTGAACACGCTGCAAGAGCTAAAGCAGTAGCCCCAACAACAAACGGACGGCTCGAGTACAAAGCTTTCTTTAAAGGATTCTCGAGAAAGCGCATAACATTAAATATTATTATATATTTATTTAAGCTACTTTCAATGTCATTAATGGGATTTAGGCAAGCTCTATCGAAATTTTCTTTGTCTTTATTAGCTCTCTTCACTTTGACGTGTAGCCCGTCTGGTGGTGTTATACCTAAATCTGAATTACATAATACTTCTCAAAACATTTCGCAAGAAAGGAGAATGCCTTATTTTCCTGCAGCCGGGTACAAGCGAGTAGATGAAAATACATGGTTTACATATAATGCAGGACTTCCATATTTACGGGAACTTGAAGGCAGGTCACTAACATGGAGAGGTGCTCTTAGTTACAACACTGGTGAATTTATTGTTGTTACTGAAAATGAAGGAAATGATTTAGAAACTCCAAAAGTCATTCATATAGACAGTTATGGAAATCCACAGATTTTGTTTGACGAAAATTTTCCTCAAAAATTTGACCAAATCTCACTAGTCGCACAAGATTATGGAGTTGACGACATGGAAGAAGAAGTAGCACTTGTTATGCAATATGATGGTAAGGATTCGGTTATGATAATAGACCCCAAACGCATGAGACCTGTTTTTTGGTATGAAAATGATGGCATATCTTTGGCTGATCACCAAGGCAGGCTCATTATAGGAAAATCTCGTACCCAAGGACATCAAGGATTTGAGGCCTATAAATGGAATGGTGAAAAGTATGTGAGAATCGAGGTGCCAAAAGAAATTTCTTCTGGGACACAAAGACATGTAGTGTTTGTGGCTGGAATGTGCAGCAACAATCCGAAAGACCCCTTTAACGAAATCAATGAATGGCTTGTTCGAGAAATGGGATACGCGCATTCTGAGCTTGATTATTTTAATTATAAAAAAGGTGGTGCCTCTGGGGGGACGTATGATGAGGACGATACTTTGAAATCTATAGACGATGAGGGAGGAAGCGCAGAAAATTTCCGGGATTTCCTAAAATCAAGGCACGAAGAATGGCCTGATACCGAGTTTGATGTCATTGCACATAGTTTGGGAGGTGTGGTTGCTTTATATGCTCTCAATCGCTATCCAGAACTTCAAGGCATTATTCACAGCGTAACCACGATAAACAGTCCGCTACAGGGTTTAGACACCGTCAAATTTAGGGCATCAAAGTTAGCTCCTTGCACATTGGATTTTGAAAGGCGGCATAGGGAACAACCGCCTGTACTTGTGGATATAAAGGAAGATTCAGGTGTCATATCAACAATATCACAAGCGGATTACTCAAAAGGTGGAAGTAATATAGAAACCATAGCCAATAGCAATGACATAGTTGTAAGTTCACCGGGTCACAAAAGCGGTGAAGCTGGGGTACTTGATGCGGCATCTGGGGATATGATTTCGTTCGGACTTGAGCCACCTATCGGTATGGTTGCACGCTATCCTTCTTTTGTTAGTCCCTTCACTTATGCGCATGTGGGACCTTTGAAAATCGAAAGTTTAGAGGAATTTGGTAAGCATGAGCAAGCTGAATTTATGAAAAGATCGCTTGAAATTGCTCTCAAATCAGAATAGTTAACTTGAATAATCAAATAACTTAAAGAAAGGTAAAAACTCCCTCCTGATTTTCCTGGCCGAACAATGCAATTCTTTCGATAATTCGATCAATCTCTCCTTTTCATCTGCCCGTTCAAACTTGGTTCCTCCAAGTATTGCAATGTTTGAAGGATACTGATATCTTGAAAATTTCCTGTACATTTCTTTCTTAGCAGTTGCCACCCCTCCTGTCATCAAGTCGATCATATATGCGAGGAATTTCCAGTTCTGTCTTGATTTTATTCTCTGTCTGAACAGGTCTGCCCTGCTTAATGCATCATACGCCTTTGCAATCTCTTCCGGTTTCTCATACTCGTTAGCGATATTGTTCTCGATCCACCAGAAAATTTCCTCAGGGTCCTTGTCCACATTATTCGTGGCGAGCTTTGCCGCCAATGCAGATTTTGTCTTGAATATCATCATCAATGCGTTGAATATTGACTGTCCCCTTTCTCGTATGTTCAACTCGTTCACATCATCCATACTTATTCCATTTTTACCCTTTGCCAAAATCTCCGAATCAATTATCGCCGCCCTCATGTCGCCCTCGCTCCTTTTGGTTAAATGACGCATTACTTCCTTGTCGACAGCGACATTTTCCTTTTCAAGTATCTGTTTCAATCTTCTTTCCAGATCAAATACGGAAAATTTCTTAAACTCTATCAGTTGACAATGTTCTTTCAATGCCCTCAGTTTTTCGCTATATGGATTGTTGCACGTCAGGATGACAGGAAACTTTGATTCTTTTATTATTTCTATGATTGCGCCTACGCCCCCCATGTCCTGCCTTCCAGCAAGACCGTCTATCTCATCTATCAGAAATATTTTTTTCCTTCCAAAGAGCGACATCTGCTTCATCGATTGTCCGAGGATTTGTTCTATTTCCTTTTTTGTCCTAAAGTCCGATGCGTTCAATTCGATGAATTCATAATTGTTCTCATTAGTGAATGCCTCTATCAACGATGTCTTACCGCTTCCAGGAGGACCATGGAACAACAATGCCTTTCCCTGTTTCCAATTCTTAATCCATTTCAAAAATGTCTCCACAGCTTCTTTCTGTCCGACGTATTCCTCCAATTTCTGTGGTTTGTACTTGTTGACCCACATGTAATCATTTCTTTACCATCAAGAATTGCGCGAGCAGTGCTTCCAATTGTATCAATTCGTTCCCACCTTCTGATATTCTGAACTCGTAATCGCCGCACTTTCCAATAAGGTCCACCTTCTGCTGCTCCGAAATGTCATCCAATGAATAAATCTGGCGATGTATCTCTGTTATAATGTCGCTCCCCGATAATCCTTGCCTCAATAAAAGTTCCTGGAGTTTCTTCCTCGCATCTATGAATTTCCCGTTCAATGCAGACTCCATCATTTCCTTGACGTCATCCGGCTTCGCCTTGCTCGCAATCTCATAAACAACGTCCTCTGTGATTTTCTCTTTCATTGCGGCAGATGCTTGCAAAAGATTGGAAACTTTTCTCAAATCCCCTTCAGATAATTTAATCACAGCATCGATGGCCGAATTATCAATCTTTAGTTTTTCCTCGTCGACAACCCTCTGGACATATTTTTTGATATCTGCATCCTCCAGTACTCTGAATCTGAAAACTGCGCATCTCGATTGTATGGG
>CAZIJH010000015.1:0-4048 GCA_964539655.1 uncultured archaeon
TGTTTTAGGGATGGCTCTCATCGGCGCCCAGATGGATGAGGCTTGAGAAAGATCAACTATCTTATTTTGCGTCCTTGAGAAATATCTAAAGTGATAGCCGTCATCAAAGAAGTTATTATCATACCATCTACGTTCAAATGACCAGCGCAGGTTCTTGGCCGACTGCATCATGTAATCAACAGCTTCTCCAATCTGTCTTTTATCCAGTTTGTCGGTTGAATACTGATAAGCTACATCTGGCATTAAGCTACCTCCTTATTTATTAGCTCTTCGAATTTCTCATCCGGTATTTCACTTTCTGGAATAAACTCCGGCTCTTTTTGAATAGGCGGTTCTATAGGCTTTACTTTCTCGGTAAGCTCCAAGTCTCGATATTGCTCAGGAGTTCTGGCAATCAAAGCATTGATAAACTTTGCCCGTTCTTTTTTATTCTCGTGTTTTTCCCACGCTAACAAAGCAAATAAGGCAATAATGACTAGACCTAAAGTAATGTCTATCATTGAATTAAACCTCTGGCTTTCCAATAATTTGCAAACTGATTAGGTATTTTGTAAATCTCAGGATCGTAAAATGCCGTATCGGCATACTTAAAAAAGTCGTATTTGCGTTTAATAAACTTAAATCTTACCGGTACGTTTCCTACTTTATATTCAAATCCTTCATCGGTCACATCTGCCTTAGTCCACTCTTTAAGAGTTGATACCACAAATGGAATCACATGACGTTTTTCAATAATACAGTCTATGCCGTCGCAATCTAAACCTCTTTTTTCTTTAAGACATTTAGCTGCTTCTCCCGTTATCACATAGGTGGTGTCCAAGAGTACTCTTTGCATCAGATCAAAACTTTCTAAAAGAGCTTTGTTTAACTCTTCCAAAGTGAATTTAGATCGCTCCCCATTCCTGCCATTGGTCGGGGAGGATTTCTGCTTCAATTTCAGCTGCTTGCTGTCTAAGTTGTTTTTCATAACTTAATCGGATTAGCGTCTTAGGCTTCTCCATTGCCTCCTTTACTATCGGATTTAATCTCCAAACTGCCAAAGCATGGGCAATAACTATGTCATCGTGAAAACCAACTGGCGCTTCATACCTTACCCGGTCCGTCGCCTCTGATATGTCATAGGTAAAATTAGTAAACTCGCTCCTTGTCTCAGGAATATTTAATATATGGACACGTTTAAGCTCAATCCAGTTGACCAGTTTTTCAATCAGTTGTCTTTTCTGGTCGTTGGTAAACTTAATCGGATCTACCGGTATTCCCATGCGCGCCAAATCATCTACAATCGGGTCACCCAGTCCGGTTGCATCAATCACGACACTGGCAGGTGATGTACCATCGCTGAAATGCCTTGCCGTCTCGGCTATCCTTGACTTCTGCATACCCCAGTCAATCTTGTTGAATCTTGCCTGATAGACCTGTTTATTATTTCCTGCGTCATATACCGCAAGTACCGTAAAATCTTCTACCTTTGCCAGATCAACTCCTATAACGTATCTATGTCCTGTCATGGGTTTCTGCGGTATCGCATCCATGATCTCTAGAAAATTACGAAAGACTACTCCTGTATCCTCCAAGAATTGCGCATATATTTCCTGCTGGATGACCCTTTCTGGCATCGATGCCATGTCTTCACGAATAGCATCCAAATCAATGAAAGGATTATCAAAACTTGTGAAGGTAAAGAAAGAATAAAGCGATTGCGAACTGTCTTTACCCCGCTCTGCTAATTCAAATAACTTACCTTTACCTTTTGGAGTTCCTCCAATAACTGCTCGCAAATTAGGATAATCCCAGAACATCGGCCTGATGGCGTTATCCCATAGATACTCATTCTTTAAGATGATTCCTGCTTCATTAAGAAATGCCTTGTCATATCCAAAGCCCTCCATTGTCTCTGGCGTATCGGCGCTTCTAAAGTCAATGTATGCGCCGTTAATGACGATCATCTTGGCTTGCTTGCGCCATTCCCATACTTCTTTTGGCAGCTTGTTAAGGTGCGGTATAAAATATCTCTCGATATACTTGTCTATATTCGTATTGACGACATCTACCCATAGTCCCCGCTTGAACGTTCCCTCAAGAGCACATTTAATAAAGTTATTGGCCGCTCCTTTAGTAAGTCCAAACCGTCTTCCTTTAGCAACAATCGTATACCGTGATTGACTGTCAAAGATTGACTGTTGCTTTGGGAAGTTCTTGATCAGTAGTTCTATTTCCATTTTCTTCTGAGATGATCTTGATAAGTATTGGTCCTCCTCCTTCTCCTTTATGTTCAGTAGCTTTTAGGGAAGGGAGTATTTTATCAATAAGAGTATTAGCCGCCCCTAGTGCCACACTTTCATTTCTGCTTTCTAAAAGCTCAAATAGTTTTGTGATAATTTTGTCACTTTTACTTGCTATTTTCTGATAAAGCCCAGCCTGATTAGGCGTGACCCCTGGTGATTTTCCTTCATGATTAGATTGATTATTTTCTATCATATTTCCATAAAAAAACACGCATTTCTGCGTGCTTCTACTATCCGCTTGGCCACTATTTTATTGGCTTTCTATAGCTTATTCTTTTTTTTCTTTTTTGTCAATTATCGCCGAAGACTTATAAAACTCGGTTTATTATTCTTTATCATTGAATCAACCATTTTAGGTATTTCCTCTTTTGTTTGGGGCCAGAATGCGTGAATATTATTAAAAATTGGTATCATTTCCTCCTCTCCATCTCTTAAGTCCTCATAATAAGAAAGAGGCATTTCAAATAGTTTCCATGCATCCTCACTCCAGTGACTGAATCCATCATGTGCGTAGTCTTTATCTCTACCTGATCCTACTAGCTTTACTGGTATCTTTTCATGGTTGATATAGTTTCTGATAGTTTCGAATGGCCGATATAATAAGAATGTGGTTATACTGTAAACTATCGGTATCTTTCCTTTGAGTGCTAAACCTACTGCTATTCCCATCATTGCTTGTTCGGCTGCGCCTGTATTTATAAATCTATCACGAAAATCATCTCTTACCTTATCCCACATTTTGTAACCAAGATCTCCCACTATTATCCATATATCTTTGTTTATTTGCATTTGTTTATATATCTCATCAGCGAATAAGCGCCTCATATTCATTCTCTTCAGGAAGGCAAGTTAATATTCTTTGCATCCCCCTGCTATAAATTATATGTAATATCTTTTCATTCCAGGGTACTACCAAATATGATCTTCGCCTTGATAGTCTTTTTTTTACAAATTCCTTATAATGGCTATAAATATATTCATTTAATTTCTTATCTTGTCCTTGAGTTAAATCAATATTATAACGTTCTTTCGCACGTTCTTTAGTATGGTTTTCAAAAAACTTTTTCCAGTTGTTCATATTCTTCCTTTGTCATTACATGATAATGAGCATCTTGATTTTTAAGAAATGGAAATTGATCAAAATTAGTCTGCCTTATTTTAATTGGTATATTAAAAGTAAAATATGCTAAACGATCTATTAGAATAGGAGTTATTTTTTGGTATGCGCCCCATCCGTTATAATTTAAATATATCTTCAAATTTTTTAATTTGTTATCATTGGCAATTCTTATTGCTTCCCAAATACTTCCCTCCGCACATTCTCCATCGCTTATTAGACAATAGACATTTTTAGTTCTATCAGCCAATGCCATACCCACCGCTATTGGCAACCCTTGACCCAAAGAACCAGTAGAGCAATCAATACCACAATTCCTGCACCTATCGGGATGCACACCATGATGGTTAAAAATATTTTCTGCTTTATATTGAGGATTGATGCCAGTAAAGTTGTATTTTTCTATTACTGCATATAGTGCCAACCCTGCATGACCACTACTTAATATAAATGGCTCATCTTGCTTTTTAATCTTAAATATCTCATCGATTATAGGATAAGCTGTAATACAGCTGCCTAAATGTGATAATTTATATTTATAACTAATTTCTAGTATCCGCTTTTTTAATTGATTCATAGACTTTTAATAATCCTTCCATTATGCTGTGTTTTGGTGTCCATCCTCTATACGGATTTCTGCAATACC
>CAZIJH010000016.1:0-2762 GCA_964539655.1 uncultured archaeon
CCTGCAGCAGATTAAGACCAACCTGTCTCACGCTTCTCAGGTTGCAAGAATGGACCATATCATTCTCCATTGCTGGAGAGCTGGCGTATGGTCTCTACGGGATCTGTTTCCAGACTTCCCTCGGTGTTCGTTCGTTGCCGAACATTCACCGATATAGCCAGCACGCATCATCTCATTGCTGAAATGAGCCGCCGTGAATTTGATGTCGTTTGAACCTACGGGTTCAAACGTGTTCAGGACACGATTCGCCTTGCGGCAAATTCACGCCCTGGACGGTTTGACAATTTGATGTCTCCTCTATTACTAGAGGTTCAGACTATACCTTTTCCGAATTTCACTTAATCGGAACTGACGTGTTAGCTACTCCAACGTTTTGTTCAGAGTAACTCCAGCAACAAAATTTAATTTTGGCGCTAAGTCGTTACGGGGATATGCAATCTTATAATTCATTGTCGGGATGATGAACGGGGCAATAATATCCGCGAGCTTTTCAAAGCTTCGTTTATTAATTGCTATTTTGTGTTTCGTTCTATGCTTTTACGATGGTTACAGGGACATCAAACTGGTCGTGCAACATTTTGGCAACTCGATCCTGCTCTTCCATTGAAAAGCAATGTGTGTTGATTGTTGCGCCTTTTCCTGTATATGAACCATCATCCATAAACCACACTGCGAGCATTCTCGGAGTGAGAACGTGCTCAATGCCTTCAGGAAATACTTTCACTTTATCGCGATAGAAGCATTGATAAAGCTCGCTTAGCATCGGAAATGTTTTTGTATGGAAGTACCATGAGTAGTGGTCTTTGTTCCTTTTCGGGTCATGCCAAACCATTACTCGTCTCGGTTCCCTTGAACACAAGTTTTCCAATGCCTCATATTTCCAGAACACATATTCCATCTGCGCATCGCTCTGATGTATCCGCACGCGTGCGCTTGTGGGATATCTAACGCCCGCGGAGCGACATTCCAATCGGGCATCTCCCAACACTGAACCAATAATTACTTCAATTTGAAGCAGTGATAGTTCAGATTGCAATCTTCCCACGGTATTGTCCATGCTTGAATTATATCAGGCATTGGGACTCCGCCGTTATGAGTCAGTTTATTTCTCTCTTATTTTTGAGGGAGGCTTTTTCCCTCGTTTCTCTCGATGTAGAGAGTTGCTGGGCCCAACTACCGTCTAACCCAGCTCACGTATCTTTTTAATTGGCGAACAGCCAAACGCTTGGGAGCTTCTCCACCCCCGCGCTAAGATGAGCCGACCACATTTTGCACATACTTGCCCCGTTAGTGCTCCGCACGGTTCGGGGTTTCCTTGTGCTCCCCACATTGCTGTGGGCGCAGACTATATCTTTATCGTGTTTCCACGATACTGACGTTTTATGGCGATGTATCTCCGACTTCAGTCGGCGCTTCCGCCATCTTCTTTCCGCTTTCGCGAAAATTCAGTCGTTACGGGGTTACGAGACCTACCTTGTACTTCATCGAGTCGATAAAGTACGGATAGATAATTTTGATGAGATTTCGAGTTTCCGTTGTATTGCAGTACATACGACATCCCTTATCGCGGTCTCTATAGAATTTGAAAGTAACTCCAAAATTCTTTTTAAGGACCGCGCACAGCAAATTGATTTCAGATAACGTAAATGAATATGTACTGATATCAATCTTACCTTGCGAATAGGATCCGTCATCCATAATCCACACGGCGAGTCCGAAGGGAGTTAGCTCGTGCGCGATAGTTTCGGGAACAATCTTTCTACCGGTTAGGTAGCCATCTCGTTCGTAAAAGAGATCATAAATCTCCGTTAAGAGCGGGTGTCGGATTGTCCGAAACCACCAGGATTTCGGGTATTTTCCTTTTATAGGGTCGTGTCGGTAACTGATCTTTGGTTCCGTAAAGACGAGTGATTTTAAGAGCTTGTACTTCCAAAATACATACTCTTTTTGTTCTAGCCCCTGCTCAACCTTATAGTTGGCATTCTTTGCATTCCTTCCGACTCGCATTGTGCCGTCCCCTAGAAGGGACCCCACGAGAAATGCGCGTTGTTCTGGAGTAATGACAACTGAATTCTTTACGGGAATCCATGTTCCCCACCAATATTTTGTTTCGTAACTTCCCACGATGTTGCCCATAGATATGTGAATTATACTATGGGTTTCCTCGTTATAAGTCAGTTTAATGCGCAGTTTATGCGCACGAGAGAATTGTTCGTATTCTCTCTTCCTCGACATTCGGCGTTGGATCGAGGTGCCGAACACCGCCGGCGATTTGGACTCTTAGGCGGTACTAGCCTGTTATCCCCAGAGTAACTTTTATCCGTTAATCTTTGGTCGCATCTAATGCGAGCCATCGGTTCACTATGCTCCGCTTTCGCGCCTGCTCGGGATGTACCCCTCGCAGTCAAGCTCCCTTTTGCCATTACACTATCGGCACGGTTTCCATTCGCGCCTAGGGAACCATAATAGACTCCTCCGTTACTTTTTAGGCATTTGTTACCAACTTATGACCCATCGAAACAATCGGCTGAATATATTCTTTCGTTAGCTGCTCGAACACTCGGGCAGATTCACTTGGAATATACAGTCGCCAATATCGTCCTTTTTGCTGATGCAAAGCCACTTGCAATCCAAGCTTCTTTTGCAGAACACTTTGTATTCTCAAAAGGTCTGATTTTGTATAGCCAAGCGAGTGAATGATATATGTCTTATGTTTCGCCGATTTGCGCGAACCATCGTCCATAAACCATACCGCCAGGCCA
>CAZIJH010000016.1:2772-3213 GCA_964539655.1 uncultured archaeon
GGAAGGACGAGATA
The DNA here is from genome assembly GCA_964539655.1 of uncultured archaeon. Lineage (GTDB taxonomy): Archaea > Aenigmatarchaeota > Aenigmatarchaeia > CG10238-14 > SCSR01 > CAZIJH01. The sequence continues at coordinate 2,787 of CAZIJH010000016.1, forward strand.
TTTCTGCTCGTCTCTCGCGGTCGCCCGCGAGGTCGGACTATATCATCTTCCGCACGTGCGGAAGGTTAGCGTGTAGTCTCTGAGGGTTTTTGTGAGTTCCAGTCAGGAGGCAAGAACACGGAGTGTTCTTGCCTGATGTTGAAGCGGAAGATGGGACTTGAACCCACTATCTATCCCTTGGCAAGGGATCGCTTTTTCGCAAACCACACACTGTGGTCTGTTAATCAGATTTACACACCTAGCCCATTACAAGCGGAACAAGGGGTGTACGTCTAATTTTTAAGCTACTTCCGACTAAAACCGAAAGAACTTTCCTGACTGAAACTCACAAATCTTCCCTGCTGATTGTCTGACAACGTAACGTGGTTATCAGGTGTTCCAGCATATAGCTAACTTTGCATGCCGCATTACTGCGACACGTCCCCCT
>CAZIJH010000017.1:0-499 GCA_964539655.1 uncultured archaeon
CGATTCTCTGTCAGATATGATTCTTGGATGGGATGCACCTGCATACGCCCATACAACAACCCCTTTTGACCGTATCCATTTTGGATCTACCCACACAGGATCCCTTAATTGCCGATAAGCATCTTCTACATCTTTGTCGCTGAGATCCGAATTGTCTCTTGCGTGCCTTAAGAACCCGCTACCTACCTTTTCAGCTTTAGTTTGACCTGCTATTCCGTTCAAAACACTTGGCGGCAAGTGATCGAGATTCTTTCCTTGTGCGTATATCTCGCTTGACCAAAAATCCATATCCACTGCATGCATCTCCGGGACAATTGAGTATTTCAAATCGCCTACCTTTACCGGGAGATATGCCCGCACTGACGTAGCCATAATAAGCTAGTGAAATGTAAAGAATTTAAACTTTATTTATTTCCGATGTATCTCTTCTTGTGCATGATGCATCCTGCTTAAGCGACTATCTACAAGAGCAACGCGTCAGACATGATTTTCTATCCGC
>CAZIJH010000017.1:509-3076 GCA_964539655.1 uncultured archaeon
ATTTCTCAAGTCCAGTTTCACATAATCGAAATTTAACCCCGCTGCCAATTGGGCGACCATCTCTGAATCAAAGCCCGAGGAGATGACCGTCTTTATCCGATTTTTCTTTGCCTCATTAACGAGATTGGCCACATCCGTTATCGTCCCCATCTGGGATGCTTTTATAGAAATTCCACTGCTTGCTTTGATTTCCAATCCCCTGCGAAACCTTTCCATATTGTTTGAATAAAGATCGTTTCCTACGACGAGCCTGGTCGGAATCCTGTGATTAAGAGTCGCGAACAAGACAAAATCATCATCATAGAATGGGTCTTCGATATAACTCACCGGGTATCTTGTAGCGATGTCCTGCACGAACATTAGTTGCTCCTGGGTGGACAATGTCTCACCTGCGTAGATGTATTTCCTGTCGAACCACAAACGGCTTGCGTTGAAATTCATTCCCGTCTCAATTCCTTCTTTAGAAAATTTTGAAAGTTCAATAAGAATGTCTTCGAGATTATTATGATGATTCAGTTCATTCTGTACCGATACAAGTTTTGATACGCTTTCGCTGAAAGATTTTTGATGAGTTGGATGCAGAATGAATTCTTTTATGTCTACAGGTTTCCGTCCTCGAGACACAATTGACAATGGAATTGGAAGGGATTTCTCTTTTGAAAGATATTCGTGCATTTGCATGTTGCCCCATTGGGAGAATGATCTTAGAAATGCGGACGAGATCGCAAATGCTAGGTTGCCTCCCAATTCGCGGAAATCCACAGATATGTCAAGTTTTCTTAGAAGATTATCCACATCTGCGACATTATCGAATGTTTGATTTACAAAGTGCCGTTTAATTTCCAAGAATTTTTTCGCGATGTCTTCGACGGATAAAGACTTTATCTTGTATATCCCATTCCTGTTCAGAGGTATAGGTGAACTGACAGTGCCTCTTTTTGTCTTTATACACACCTCAAATGTTTTCTTCAATCTAGGCGACAATATCTCCCTAAGATTGAAATCATCGACTCTCATTAATTAGATTTAGTTCGGCTGAGATAAGTTTTTATCGATTACTTCTTCCCTTTATGCACAGCATTAGTGCCTCTTATTACCAGTCCCATCTCTTCTATCTCCTTCTCGGTATAAACTCTCTTTGTAATCTTTACGTCTGCAGGAGGTTTCAATACCGCCTCTGTAGGGCATACAGGAACGCAACTCCAATCATCCTTGCACTTGTCCACAATGAGCTCTGCTATGTTGTCCTCGTCCATCTCAAGCGCTTTGTACGGGCATACCGCGACGCATGCACCGCATCCTATGCATCTCTCCTGCACGATTATCGGAGGCATAATTATGATTTGGATTGAACCTTTATTAATTCTCTATAAGAATTGTCTTCATGAAGCGATTCGTATTATGCGAAATAAACGAAGGATATATGAAAAAGGTAAAGAAGCAGATGATAGAACAGAAATTACCCATGCCGAAAGACGATACCAACATAACAGTTGCGCACAAGCCTGTCCGGGAGATTATAATGGATTCAAGCTGCGATTGCAAGGTATGCGCTATCGTTAAAGAGTTTTAATTGCATGGATTGTGAAACGCTCGCGGTCGTCCCATTTTAGATACCGTTTATAAGGTCTTTCACATGTTCAGAAAGCTTTCTTGACAAGTTGATTTTAGCCTTCATTATCTTTTCTCTGGTATCTTTAGTATTTCCACCCATCTGCTCAACTGTATGCAAAAACATGAATGCCGATCTTAGTTCCATCCAAAAGAACGCCCTGTCCAAAGCCTGCCTAGCTTCATATAAATCATTACAAAAAAAGGCTCTTTCCTTCCATCTCTCAAATCCTTCTGTACAAGTCTTGATCTGATTCTCAATTGACATATGTTACTTAATAGTAGTACTTATATATAAGCTTTACTATTATAGAGTAATAAAGGAGTGTGCAAGAATATTTAAGAAGACATGATGGAGTTTATGGATATGAGCGAAAGAATTTCCCTCTTAGATGAAGGCAATGTTAAAAGATTAGAAGCATTACTGGAGATGCGTATGCCTTATAGCTTAAAACACTTAAAGCAAGATTTAGCCCGGCAACTACCTGATGCTAGTGTCAATGGAGATCCTTATAAAGAACTTACTATTGTTCATCCTACATCTAAAACCCCTGACGGAAGACTCGACTTTTATCGAGGAAATGTAATACGCTATGATGTGAGAGTAAACGAGGAAAAAAGGGCGGTTGTATTGGCCGTAGAGCCGGCTGGTGTTACAATAAACAGCAATTGCACAACACGAGAATTGGAGGCATTAAGAGAAGAACTCACAATAATAAACTCGGTGAACTCAAGGGTGGATGAAACTTTAAAATACTTTGCTAGTGTGAATGGTTTTTGGTATGATAGTCCTTTTAATAGAAAACCGCCACAAAATTCAATTCCAAAAAGTCAGTAACTCTATACTGTAAAAACTCGGTTATTGGCTATAGGTGAAACAGCATCATGTCCCTTTTCCTTTAACTCTCTTGCAAAGTCTTCCGTGTGCTCGCCGTGAACGCAGAACGTCTTTTCCG
>CAZIJH010000018.1:0-2954 GCA_964539655.1 uncultured archaeon
GGACAGCGGAAATTCTTTTAGAAAAAATGTTAGGATGCATGCGGACGAATTTGGTTTGGACATAGATGTTGAAGGGGTGCTTGCGGAACAAAGGAAATTGCTAGAGTCATTAAGAAAATATCTTAGAGTTGAAGACACTGTATACCTCTTTGCGAGAAGATCCGGTGCAAACATATTGCTCGAAGGCGCACAAGGCACATTATTGGATGTGGATGTCGGCACATATCCGTTTGTCACTTCTTCAAACTCATCTCCTGCCGGGGCGTATGCAGGATGCGCGGGCATACCAAGAATCGACAGGATTGTAGGCGTGATGAAAGGGCCGTATATAACACGCGTGGGTGGGGGAACATTCCCGACTGGACTGATAACCGAAGAAGAAAATGCGCAACTAGAGGAGGAACTGAAGGAGAGAAAGGCCAGAGGTTTGGAACTTGAAACATTATCAGAGGACGATGTCATCAATGCGATGAATGGTGACAGATTGTGCTTGGCGAAATATTTGCGCGTTAAAGGAATGGAGTATGGCACGACGACAGGGAGGGCGAGAAGACCGGGGGAGCAGGACTTGGTCGCAGCGAGGTTCGCATTGTATACGGCGGGGAGACCTGAATCTTTGGGAAGCGTCGAGATAGTTTTGACGAAGAATGACATCGCAGATGGTCTTGGAGAAATCAGAATCTGCACAGGTTATGAAATCGATGGTTCTGTGAAAAAGGAGTTCCCATCAAGTGTAGAAGTCCTTTCTAGAGCTCATCCTATATACGAGACGGTAGAGGGTTGGAGAAAATCGACACGAGGCGTAACAAATTGTAGGGATCTTCCAAGGCAGTATACCAATTTCGTCGGTTTCATCGGGAAGGAACTAGAAGTCGGCATCAACATGATTTCAACGGGTCCAAGAAGGGATGAAGTCGTGTATATGAACGACCGTGACGGCTGGTAAGAGTTTCACTGTTGTCACTGGTTCTTATTTGATCTATTTCTTGCATGTCTTTATAAGTGAGGAAAATAATTAAAAAATGCGCCAACTGGGACGTGAGTGTTCGTGAGGATTAAATTGGGCATAAATTGATGGTTGAAGATTTTCATGAAAAATGGAAAACTACGTAAAGATGAGATAGAAAACGTAATTAAAATCGTTAAATGCCTTGAACAGGCCAAAAACAGCTGGTTATGGTATAGGGAGATTGCTAGGAGGTGTGATTTGAGTCATAAAACCGTTTCCAGGCTTATTGACAAATATCTGAAGGAATCCGTAACTATACAGGAAGGCGTTGAACCCTTCATGAGGATTAAGATGGTTAAAATAAAAGATTCTACAGACATGAATCGCATATTGAGATTCATTTTGATAAAACAGAAGATAGAAAATGTCACAAATGTGAGATGATTACACGGAAAAGACTAGATTACAGAAGATTAACGAGTGAGTTATAGATACCATCCCGCAATCGCTGGAAAAAAAGGGAATAATTATCTCCTAAAAGGCTGCACGCTTATATACTAGGAAATACATATTATATCTTGCCGTTTGATCGGTCCTTATTCCAAGGGGTGAAATAATGTCAAAATTCAGTACATTCATAGGCAAGGTAAATGTGCCTTGTAGAAACTGCCACGAATTTGTCCAGGCAGGGGTTTTTGAAAAGCTAGAGGTTTGCCCTCATTGCAGAACGAAGTGGAGCAACTAGTTCCGCTTCTTTACTTTCTTTTTGGATGATGTATCTGGGTATATCAAGCGCCTGTTTGCGTGTTTGATTGTTCGTTTGTCCAGTTTTGAAATATTAACGCGTCTGTTTAAACGTTTGGACACGCATTTCAAGCGCTTGAAACGCTTGTTTTGCCTACATAATGCAAGAATTTCTTCTTTTTATCTCCATGGTCTACAGTCGTTATTTCATCTGTCCTTTTTTTCGTATCCGAAACAAGGCTTCTAAAGCCGGATGGGGTTAGAGTTAGTCTGGCAGCTGCGTCTGCATAGGATATTTCCCCATTCTGTCTAACTAGCTCTATCAATTCGTTCATCCGATCAGAAGTGGCTAGTTTGTTTTTTATGTTATTTACTTCGCTTTGTATCTCAGATCGGATAGGTTCGGGTACGTCGAGAGATAACTTGCTAATAGACTCCAATGCATTGAGAATAGCCTCTAGACGCCTCTGTTCGTTTGATTCATGGTCGCTAAAGTGTTTCTCAAATTGAACTAATAACCAGTCGCGAGTTGGCAGGAGAGTCTCGATACGGTTCAAAGATTCATTTATGTCATGAATTGACCGGCCTGTATATCCAGCGGCAAGCCCGATTTGCAGGGATTCTTTGTGCAACTCAACAGAGCTGTTTTCAATATTATCATGCGTCTGTTCGTTCGTTCGTTCGTTCGTTTCTTCAAGCGTTTGTTGCGCTTGTTCAAGCGTTTGCTTTTTTTTCAAGCGCTTGAACCAGTCAAAGATCATAACATTAATTGTTTTTCACACAAATAAAGATTTTGGTCAATATTCACTACGGTTTATAGCACCTATTTCTCACTATACATTTTTTCGACCATCTACCATTCAACTCTCACTTTCTTCTTACAGAGATAATTTTTGAATCTTTCAAAAACTTATCCTCACTTATATATATTTTATAATTAGTTATTTCTTATCTATATTATACAGATTATACTTTGTTATCTCTTATATAATTCTCACTTCACTAAACATTCACACTATCACATATTTAAAGAATTATATTTTTTAACATATATCATAATTTATCTCACTTTTTAAATTTCTTATTCACACGCATATATATAATTCTGTATATGTTTTTATATAGTAAAAAATAGGCAAAATAGAGCATGTTAGATGGTTTTTGGCACATCTAGACCTTTTTTTATCAACTAGTTGATAATATGATTTTCAGCTTATTATACTCACAAACATATGTGATGAAATATCTAATACATACGTTT
>CAZIJH010000019.1:0-2858 GCA_964539655.1 uncultured archaeon
GTCTGGAGCCGGACGTTCTGCCTGGTTAAACTAAACCCCATCCGAAGCATTAATAAATTAATCTTAGGTTGATTAATGTTAAAAATATACTTTTAAATCTTTGGAGATTCAAATTTAATCTTGAAGGACATGGCAATGAAAGGGATGGGTCAGGGAAGTTTCATCTTTCTGACTGTGATTGTAATTACAACTATTTTCGTCATACCATCTTTGGCACTTCAGGCCGGAGTTCCAGGATCCCAGACTTACTTGAACTTTATAAAACAGATCACTGGCATGCCCAGCGACATGATTAGTTTTCCTCAAATATTCGCGACTTTGGTAGTGCCATTCGCTAGCATATTGGCCATCGTCACCATGATGATAGATCTCATAATAACCAAGGCCAACGAAGATCTTGGGGCGAACAAAGGAATGATATTCATTATTGCCCTCGGCGTCGCATTAGAGATGCTGATGGGGCCTTTAGTCGGCTGGCCTGGCATCAATGTGATAACTCCAATTTTTCTAAGTCTCGGCTGGTACGCATTTGGGCTATTTTTGGGTGTGATTGCAATAGGCACTTGGGTGACATCTAAAGTCTTCGGCAAAACTTTGGGCGTGGTCAAGACGATGGAAAACGAAGAGTCTCAACTTTCGAAGGCTACGTCTGCAATGATGGACGCGAGAGCTGTCGAGCAGGAGAAAAAAGTTCTTCTTTCAAGACTCGTTGAATGGGATGCTGCGTTTGAAATTTACAAGCAAGCAAATCCAAATTCGAATGCCACGAAACAGGGGACACAAATCCACAACGATATTATTAGGGTTATTAGAGAGTTTGATAAAGGGAATTATTCGGTAGCTGCCGTGTCAAGACTAAAAAGTATTGCAGACAAAGCCGAAGAGGTTTCTAAGCAATTTGAAACGCAACGTTAAAAATTTTTTAATACAGAAATTTTCTTATATCCCGGAACGATTTCGCAGTCCCCGCCATGTAACCAGATTGTAACAAAAGAGCTTCCATTCTACCATTATATGAAAGGTATATCCTGCCTGTCTTCTCCTTCTCAATAAGATGGACTCTGGTCTTCATTTGATTCACTTCCGAATACTCCAAAATTTTATCGATTCTTTTCGGCGTGAACGGGAATCGTGGATTGCCAAGAAAATTCATATGACCGATTGATCCTAAATAAATCAAATGAACCTTTTCGACTCCCAAATCTTCTTTTATTCGTCTAGTTCTTTCTGAAAGTTCGTCATAATTTTTAGAAAGTTCTTCCCCTTCTTGTACCAATTCGATAATACCTTTAGTCGGATTCAAAGATACAAGCTCCAATCTTTCGTTCAATATTTTTCTCGCTTCTGTTTCTGGCATTTGAGAATACTCTTCGCCTGACGCCAGCTCTTCCGCCTCATCAAAACTAGTAATTATCACGCGGTCTATCACGTATTTTTTCGATGGAATATGTCCGAAAGTGTACTTCCTTTCCTTGAGTTGATTCGCAATTTGTTCAAGCGTAAGGCCGGCTCCGACCCGCATAAGCACATCTGAAGACGCCTGTTCCCAAAGCTGCAAAGCTGAACGTACTTTCATAATGTCAACTAACCAGTTAATTATTTAAATCAATTGAGAATCCGATGAGCCACAGGCGAGAGTTGAACTCGCGACCTTCCGCTTGCCTGCATTTTTGCTACAAGGCGGGTGCTCTACCAACTGAGCTACTGTGGCCTGCTTAACATTATCTGTTGTTTAACGGATTAAAAACTTAAATCCATTCCGAGCGATTAAGTATTTTATGAAAAAAATTTCTGACAAGAAAATAATTTTAGCAATTGTTTTTATTGCTGCGGCTGCGTTAGTCTACAATTTCCTAAGCGGTTCGAATGAACAACCGCGAATAAACTGCACTTCTAACGACACTGACATATTTTGCGCGACCGTTTACGATCCTGTCTGCGGGTGGTTCGATGCGGAGAAAATACAATGCGTGAAATATCCGTGCGCGCAGACATTTTCTAATTCATGCTTTGCATGCTCCGATGATAAAGTGAAATATTATACGGAAGGGGCTTGTCCAGTTTGAACAAAATTTATTTTCCAGGCCAAAATCTTCTAGTTGCGGTATTTGCATTGTAGCCGCACTTTTGTGGAACATATTTCAGTTCGCGAGTTTGGTTTGTGTTTCGAAGCTGAGAATCTGCGTCTGCTGTAATCATATGAGATCCGAACGTTGATAGCAAAAGAATAGCAGTAAGGTATGTAGACCATTTTATTTTTTGTCTGCTTTGTTGTTCGTAGGAAGATTCCATGGAATTTAATTCGAAAATCAGTTTTTAAAGCTTTTTGATTGGATAATTAAAAATATTTCGTTCTCAAAGCTGAACGTCCAGCTTAAATCCTTAACGTGTCAACATTATTTTATGTCAGCCATCATTGAAGTCGAAAAAAATGCTGAGATAAAATTTGAAGGAAGCCGAATCCCAAAACCAGGTTACAGTGGAGATACGCTAATCCGCTATCTGCAAGTTACTCCTATGGAAAAACACAATAACTATGTCGCAGTTGCCATTGGATATTCTTCACAAGACAGTCGTTCAAGTAACAAAGACATACAAATAGCAGCTATGAATGCAACTATAAACGAAGTAGAAAAGTTTCTTCTCGGCATAGCTGGTGTTACCAAAGTACATTTTGTATCATTATACGACGAAAAAATTTCCAGAAAAATGCTTCATAAAATTGTCGTTAACTCATTGTCTCCAAAAGAAAAGAAATAATTTTTAATCCAGCCATTCCTTGTTCTTGATTTTGTCAGGAATGTATTTGTCGGAAATGAATGTGATTCCTCTCGATGAAAGAGCAGCCAGCTCAACCT
>CAZIJH010000020.1:0-1477 GCA_964539655.1 uncultured archaeon
ATTCCCCATGAGGGAGTCAGAAAAGCCTTGATGAAATGAGTTGGAAGATTGAATGGCATCCCAAGGCTTTTGAAGAGTTTGAAGCTCTTCCTAGGCACATCCGTGTGAGAACTATAAAGCGCATAGATAAAGTTAAGGATAATCCTTTCCATTTTCTGGAGCATTTTGAGGGAAAGGGCCTTTACAAGCTTAGGATGGGCGATTACAGGGCGCTTGTTGCTGTGGATTTTGGAAACAAGATTATAACGATTCAAATGCTTGACCACAGAGGCGGGATTTACAAACGCATGTAGTTGTCTAAGAATAGCCAGTATCCCGACAGTCCCGAAGAAAATATAGCCGGCATTGGTAATATTCACGCCGGTAATGTTCAGGTTGGCGTCCATAGGATATAACTGAGACAGGGGGTGGGACTGGACCTGCGCAAGAGATGATACAGATAATAAACTGATTGTAATTATCGCAGGCAGTAAAATCTTAAATATGCCGAAAGAGAAATTAAATGAAGTGATGCTATGGAAGATTTCATGAAGAGAATTGTTGTCAATCCGCGTGTGATGGTTGGAAAGCCTGTGATTAGAGGGACGAGGATTCCTGTAGATGCTATTCTCAGAAGAATTGCTGACGGCTGGACCTTTGAAAAGATTCTTGAAGGCTACCCTAACCTTACAAAAGGCGATATCAAAGCCGCTCTTGAATACGCTGAAAGTATTGTGCGGGGAGAAAGCATAATTCCTGTGATAGTTAAGGATAAACATGCGGTTTCTCGTCGATGAAAGTTCAGATAGATTACTGGCCAATTTGATCAGGTGGGCAGGGTATGATACAATTTTTGTTGGGGATGTTATGCCAACAGCTAGTGATGAAGAGGTTCTTGACAGTGCTGAAAAGGAGAATAGAGTTTTAATTACAGACGACAGGGATTTTGGTGAGTTAATTTTGAGATTTAACAGGCCTACAAGTGGCGTGATTTTTCTAAGAACATTAACAACAAATCCGGAAAAGAGATTCGAGATGGTAAAAGACATTCTGGATAAAGCTAACGGCAAGTTCATAGTTGTCCGAGAAGGGCGCATTAGGATAAAGAGACTGTAAAGAGAATTTACAAAGGCGCGTAAGAGGGCTGCAAACAAACTTACTGCCAAATTAATTTTGAATCTCCTGTAAAGATTATCCACGTTCCATCCCTCTTTTAATCAGCGACAGTATGCAGTCCTTCTTCTTCTCAACCCCATGCTTCAGCATGTACTCTTCTATTTTCTTGTTTAGCTCGTCGTCCAAGATTACTGGAAATATCCTTGCCATTAGTACTAACTCTTACTCTTAGCCTATTTACTCTGCTACTAATTAGTACTTCCCAGCTTAAAAACGCGTTGTTTGGATTTTTCTTTTTTTTTTGACGTGTTTTTAAGTGATAACCTCGTTAGTTAGGATATGGAAATAGAATTCACGGGTAACAAGATTATTCTGAATAAAG
>CAZIJH010000020.1:1487-2816 GCA_964539655.1 uncultured archaeon
TTAGCCTATTTACTCTGCTACTAATTAGTACTTCCCAGCTTAAAAACGTTGAAAAAGCCAGCTTTATTAAGTAGCTTCTGTTGAAACAGTTAGAAATTTGTTGAAAAAAGTTCTTTATAGAAATATTAATTAATCGAAGATGAATTGGTTTTATGTTTGTTGGTATGGATAGCTCAAAAAACCTATCCTGTACAGGAATGGTCTCAGGCAGTGAAATAGATATGATTTATTTTCATGATGAATTGAAGAAAATTTTTGAAAAGAAAAAGGTATATCCCCCCTTTCATTGGGGTAAACTCACTAATAATGTGAGAAATTCTACCGCTAAAGAAATAGAGAAATTAGTCAATTTATCAAATTATAATCTGAAATTTAACATACTTCACCATAAAAAACCTTTATCAGTTAGGCAATCTGATATAATCTCGGAAATATTACCAGCAGGTATATCTGAACAATTAAGAGAATGGTTGCACAGGTATTCAGGATTTATAATATTCGAGGTCGACAATGACTTTAACATTAAGGGGTTCGATACACACCACTTCATTGATAAAATATTCAAAAAAATAGCCAATCTTTTGACAGATGATATAGTAGCTATTAGACATGAGAATGGTGTCCATAAAAGCACAATTAAAAAGAAATTTGGACATAATAGCGGTGGTTCTCTTTATTTACAAGGCAAAATTTCAAACATAAAAGATTCTCGTGCTATCCAAATAATTGATATCATTCTAGGCTATGTTTCTATTAGGAAATGTAAATTCAGACAAGATAGATTATACATAAGAAAATTGTGTTAAAAAGGAAATTCCCCTTGCCTTTCTGGCAAGGAGCGAGTTCTTTTAACATTCTTATACCAACGCCCATAGGGGTCATAGTATAGGAACTCGGACTCTAAAACCTAGTTAGTAAGTTAGTAATAAAAGCTTTTCTATTTCTCGGATTTTTCGGCTTTTTCCTTTAAACTGTCCAAAGTGGCTTTAACCAATTCTACGTTAGAATCCGTTTTCGGTAGTTTAAGATAAACGCTTCCAGCCCTAACTTCAACCTGGTCAGATGTTCCAAACGATTGTGATGAGGAAATAGACTGACTTGACATCATAGCGCTATCTTCTACCTTAATTTTTGAACTTGCATCTATATTTTTGTTGAAAACCCGGCACTTTTTATTACTTATTCGACAAACCCCCAAACGCCAATTGAGGACTTGAGTGCATAAGTATGGCGTATTTAAGTCATGGAAAGGATTACCTTTCATGCATAGAAAAAATCCTGTAGACGAGTTGAAAGGAATGTTATCGCATGTGAAGGGAAAGACATCAG
>CAZIJH010000021.1:0-2653 GCA_964539655.1 uncultured archaeon
ACATGTAGGATATAAATCGGCTTTAAATACCGTTTGTTAATCATATATCCTGACCTTTGGGGGATGTATGACGGAAGAACTTTTATTGGAAATGCAAAATATTCGAGCTGGAGATAATAATCTCGATTTTGAGAACGCGGTGTCACTTGCTGAGCGACTTGATTTTTTGGATATACAGCTATTGAGAAAATTCTATATGACTGGTAAGGAACATCCCTTTGACCTTCAACCATACTGCTTTCCAATTTTATTTAACGAGATGAAGGTCAATCATAAAATAAAGATCGGGAGGGAGGCGTTAAGAAAGCGGTTGGATAATATGGTTAAAATAGGGGTTTTAGATAAGATAAAAAATTCCAATCCGGTGAACTACACGCCAGTAGAGTACAGGAACCAGTTTGTACGGGCCGTTATCACCAAGTTCTTTGTGTTGAATGGTTTAACGAAATTTTTATGAAGATTCCAACTAATAAATGGGATGTTTCGAAAGAATTTCTAGGAACTTTCCAAATAATTTAACATATTTTTCCCTGTCATATTGATCCAGTAGCGTGTTTTCGTTCTCTTTTAGAAAGAAATAAATAAAACAAAAAATATAATAGAAACATAACGTAGTTATATTATTATATCTTATTTTATTGAATTATTATATTGTTTATGTTTTTCTTAACGCACGACTACTACAACCAGAGAAAGAACAAACCTAAAAAATTTAGGAAGGTTTATAAAAAATGTTTATCATATACAATCGTATGAAAAGGGGAAGACCTAATTTAAGACACACCGTCCAACAAGAGATAATAGAGTTTTTAACAGGATCTGGATCACCAGCGACTATATCATCCCTCTTACGGGGTCTTTCAGTCCTTAAGAATAGAAAATTGAGCTGGAATACCATACAAAAGTATGTCCAAGAGTTAGTAGAGAGTGGGAAGCTAGACGCTATACAACTCCCCCATTCAAAAATAGAGAACAGATCGGGACTAGTCATGTACACTTTAAAAAAATAGAAATTCCTACCATAGTATGGAAAAATCTCTTATCATAAAGGAATTCTTAAAAAAAGGCATCCAAGTCGATTCACGCGCGCTGGACGCCTTAGTAGATAGGCCGGAAAGGATTGAAAGCATACTTCAAACAGATTCGTCGAAACTCCCGGCAGTTATCTCCAAGGATTTTATAGAACATGATATGAAAATAGGAGTGGATGTTCTCCAGAAGGTGGCGGAACATAGATTTTCCTTCATCAAATCTCTTCTTATGGATAAACAGGAACTCGTAGATTTGATTTCAATAAACAAAGTTGGTCCAAAGTTAGAATCGTTTTCCATAATCGGGATGACCGTCGATGTGAAAGATAACATTTTAGAGATTGAAGATAATACAGGGAGACTTTCGTTAAAAATAGATTCTATTCAAGCGAAGAATCTCATCCAAGATGAAGTAATCGGTATCATCTTTGAGAACGATCGGGTGAAAAGAATAATACAACCAGATATACCCTTTAGGTTAGATACAAAAAAATCACAAAATGAAAGAGAGTTGATGATTATATCAGGCATACCAAAAGATACCACAAGATTTTTTAATCTGTTGAATAGCGGAAAAAAAATAGATATGATACTCAATAAAGATTCGATCGGACTGGAAGGCGATATGTCAAAATCCGGGCATAATGTGATTGTTCCAACATCACCACTTGTGGAAATCGACGGATTGAAGATAATGGTGATCAGCGGAGAACTAATCGAAAAATATTCAGCTATATTTGGATATAATCAGATGGACACGGCGCTATCACTTCTTAAAAAAAGGAATTTGAACCCAATATTGGATTCTACGTCATACAGCAACGAATTTTTACTCGAGTGCATACCCGATATACTAGTATTCACGAATTCGAAGAATACAGAATCGATGAATTACAAGGGAATGACTATTCTCTTCAACGGTAATCTTGATTACAATCCATCATTATGGAAATTGGATTTGAAAACCCGAGAAACATTTAAAATTAACTTTTTATAACTAAAGTGTATGAAAACAAGATTTCAGCTTCTCGACTGCGATTATATAATGCTTGATTATCCGGTGATACGTCTATTCGGAATTACAGACGAAGGGAAATCTATATGCGCATTCTACAAAGGTTATGAGCCCTATTTTTATGCTAAAACAAGCGATACCTTCGATGGTAACTTCGAGGCAATATTGAAAACTAAATTCAAAAACCTTATCGTAAGGATCGAGACGACCCAAAAATATAGACCAATCGGATATGAAAATGAAAAACAAAATATGTTCAAAATAGTCCTTTCAGACCCGTCCCGCGTTCCAGAAGTAAGAGATACTCTCCTAAGAGAGAAGCTAGCAAGCGATGTATATGAGGCGGATATACTATTCAAGTACAGATTCATGGCAGATGTTGGTATATCGGGATTGAAGTGGGTAGAGGTAGATGGAAGCGCATCGAGAACTGGCACAGTCAAGACAAATTTGAAAATGGACGCCATATCAATCAAGGAAGCGGACGATTTAACCAATAAACCATTACGATACATGGCCCTAGATATAGAAACAATTTCAAATGAGGGCGCACCAAATTCAAAGGAGGATATCATAGGAATGATAAGCCTTGCACTAAATCCAGGTT
>CAZIJH010000022.1:0-2566 GCA_964539655.1 uncultured archaeon
CGAATTGAATCTTGAGATGCTCCCATGCGAAATTGCCCCGCCCAAGGGATGGTAGACGGAAGACAAGATCGAGAATATACTTTCAGGATTCAAAGACGAAACGGGACGAAAGACGCTCAGAGATTTTTTTGTGGAATGGAAGGATAGGGTACAAGAAATTGCATTTTCCGGGAAAAAAGAGTTCTTGTCTGAGTAAACCAGGTTTGCTTATTATTATGAAAATAGCAGTAGTTACGGGATCAAGTAGCGGAATAGGGAAAGCCATATGCAATTTATTGTTGGATATGGATTTTAAAGTCTATGGAATTTCGAGAACTGATTCTCAGAACAATAATCCCAATTTTGTTTGGATTCAAGCTGATTTAACCGATCCCGACGCGTTTAACCATATTTCTCATTTGATTGCCGAAGGTTCTATTAATGTGCTTATTAATAATGCCGGAATTGCGTTTGAGCAAAATGCGTTGAATTTTAGAGAAGAAGATTTTAATCAACTATTTGGCATTAATTTTAAAGCACCGATCTTGTTGGTGAAAGAGTTAAAAGAAAAAATTAAATATGGCCAAGTTATTAACATTTCTTCCGTTTCAGACAGGCTTGTGGGAGAAAATTATGCGCTTTATTGCAGCTCCAAAGCTGCACTCAATATTTATTTTGACGTAATTGCTTTGGAAGAAAAAAATACAAGTTTTATAAATATTCTGCCCAGCTATGTTAATACGCCTCTTCTCAAGAGGCTTCAAAAAGATAATAAGGATTTTGACTGGGATATACCAATGAAGCCACAAGAGATTGCCGACTTTATAGGACAAGTTATTAATCGGAAAAAAGAAGTACCAAGTGGCGCGCGAATTATTATTGTGTCTGATGCCCTGAAGGAAGATCTACAGTATTCCGAGAATCTTTGGGGATACAATGTAACCACCAAAGAACTACTAAAACTAAAACAAGGCTGAGGCAGACTCCGGAAATGCTCGTCAATTGGACGGATTTTTGGTACATTCAAATATATGAACACAGATAAAACAAAAACAATGAAGTCAATCGCGAACTTTCTTTTTGAGGCGGGTATACTTTCTAGAACACCACGAAGTGGCTTCCATTTTCTTGGAAGTGGTCATCAGTCGGTGGCAGAACACGTGCACCGTACAGTATTTGTGGGATACGCGCTTGCTACTATGGAAAAAGAGGTAGACATGGAAAAAGTAATGAAGATGTGCCTTTTCCACGACCTTGCCGAAGCTCGTACAAGCGACTTAAATTATGTTCACCAGAAATATGCTGAGTCGGACGAAAAAGCAGCCCTGAATGACTTGGCCGATGCCGTTCCTTTTGGCGCTGATATTCTTGCAATCGTTGCCGAGATGCGGGAGCGAAAGACAAAAGAGGCGATTCTTGCAAAGGACGCTGATCAACTGGAATGGATACTCTCACTAAAAGAGGAGATAGATACGGGGAATATAAGGGCGACAAGCTGGATAGTTGCTGCGATAAAACGGCTAAAAACAACATCCGCGCAAAAGCTTGCCAAGGTTATTATGGAAACCAATTCGGATGAGTGGTGGTGCGTTAACAAAGAAGACAGGTGGTGGATTGACCGTAACGGAAAATGAACATAATTCTTGGGACGGCCTCTCCTCAAAGAAGGCAGGTGTTTGAAAGCATGAGCTATGAATTTACTGCTATAACAGCTGATATTGACGAGAAGGCGATTCGTTTTGAAAGTCCCATCCCGCTCTGCTCATTACAGCAGACCAGATAATTGTCAACCTGATTCAAGAAGAGAGGGTTACCAAAAAACCTTACTGAACAACCTATGGGAGAAGTGCAAACATAATATGAAATACCAATACTTTATTTCTTCTCGCTGGCGCAACAAAGAGGCAGTTATTGATCTTGCGAATAAAATACGGGGAAAAGGAAGAAATGTATACTGTTTTCTAGAAGGAGATGGTGCAGAATACGAGCTTAAAAAATCGGAAGAGAATCATGATCCGGAAGAATTTATGCAAATGTTTGAAAGTATTCCGGAATGGAGACACGATCCTCGGGTACGAGAAATATTTGATGTGGACATGCAAGCCCTCAAAGAATCCGAAACGCTCATTCTTTTGCTCCCCGCGGGCAAGTCGTCTCACCTTGAGGCGGGTATTGCCTATGGCATGGGCAAAAAGTGTATTCTTGTGGGAGAACAACAAGAAACTGAAAGTTTGTACCTGATTTTTAACGAGATGTATTCCTCCATAGAAAACTTCATAACAAGTCTTAAAGCATGACCGATGATCGCAATACATTTTTTTGTTGGCGTCGCGGTTTTTGTTCCTGGTTGGTTTACTCAAGTACCAGGTTTGCTCAAGGTTTTCCTAATTCTTGCGTCACACAACACCCCAACATTCTTAAGTTTGTAGGGGTGTTGTGGAGGGGTTTTCGGGATCGCGGTTTTGGTATTTGACCTATTTCCACTCAACGCGGAGGGGGGGAGGGGGGCCGCCTGATTGCGTTACGCGAAAACGCACCCTTCCCAGCATCTGCCCCCGCGAGGTCTCAATGTCAACCCTCCAGAGGC
>CAZIJH010000023.1:0-2532 GCA_964539655.1 uncultured archaeon
GTACAAGCGATAAAAGGTATGCCACCGTCAGACAAATGGGTTTTCATCGTCAGGAAGGAACACGTGGAAAATTATAAAGTCGACGAAATCCTTAGGAAAGAAGTTCCAAACGCGCAGATAATCACAGTTGATAAAACTACAGAAGGACAGGTATCCACATGCCTGCTCGCAAAAGACCTGATAGGCAAGAACGAGCCGTTGTACATAGGCACGTGCGATGCCACGAAAGTATGGGATCTGGAAAAATGGAATGTATTAATTGCAGACAAGAGCGTCGATGGAATCATCTGGACGTTCACAAGGCAATTCAATCTTGTAGCCAATCCTAAAGCATGGGGATGGGTAGATGTTGATGAAAGTAATGTTGTGAAAAGGATTTCTGTCAAAGTCCCCATAAGCGACAATCCTTACAACGACCAGGCAATTATCGGCGCATTCTGGTTCAGGACAGGACAGCTGTTCATAGACATGGCCGAAGAATTAATCAAAAGGAACATTAGGGTCAATAATGAGTTCTATGTAGATTCGATTCCTAATGTTATGCTAGAGCACGGCATGAAGGTCAAGACTTTTGTCGTCGACAAGTACATCGGCTGGGGTACGCCTGTGGATTTGCAGACTTACGAGTATTGGGAAGACTACTTCAACAAGAACCCTGGCCATCCTTACAAAAAAACGTATTAACTGTCAGATTATCTACGATATATGTCATCATGATGACCAAAATCTTCAACGATAATTTTATTTTCAAGATGATTTATTCTAAAAACTAAAACGAATGATTTCATTATATGAACTCTTCTCAATCCTTTCAAATCATATCTTAATAGTTTGTAGTGATCGGGATTCTCTTTAATTTCTCTTATTTATCCATTATTACATCGAACATTGTTTTGTTTTTCTTCTGAAGCTTTTCAAGTATCCTTGTGAACTCTTTAGAAAATTCTATTGAAAACATTAGATTTTCACTTTGAATTTTTTCTCAAATTCTTCTTGTGATATAGTACCTTCCCTTTCGATTTTTTTTATTCTTTTAATATATTCAGGCCTAAGTTGAGGTTCCAATAATATTTCACTAAAATCTTCAGTCATTTTATTAATGGCCTGGGACTTGTCTTTAAGACCATATTTTGCTTTAATTATATTCAACATTCTATTCGCTTTTTCGGATATCTGTATCATAGCTTTTGGCATATATATCATATATACATGATATATATAAATACTCAACCCTTCATCATTCTAACCTATGCCTATCAAAGCGATTAAGTGACTTGGACATTAGTATGTTAGTATCTAGCGTCGCTTTCGTCTTGCCCATCTGATAGCTTCTTCTACGTCCTTATTCTCAATTTCCATTTCTTTAAACTGCTTGGCTATCTCTCTGGATAAAGATTTGAATTTTACTCTAACATCTGGTATGTTGACTCTTTTGAATAGTACACCGTCCTTAACGCCAAATGCAACAAACCTATCTGAAGGTTTCAATTTCTCCATTATCCTTATATCTCTTGGGACAACTAATTGTCCTTTGGGAGACATTTTAACTAGATCTTCTTTCACTTATATCAATGTATAACAGTTTAACTGTTTAACTATTTAACCTTTTGTTTTCAGACATACGAATACTGGGAAGATTATTTCAGCAAGAATCCGGACCATCCTTATAAGAAGCCGGCTGCCGAACAGGGTTAAATAGCTCGCCAAACAACACTTTAAAAAGCTAAATAAGTGAGTTCTTAGTGAGCAGGATGAGCAAGGTTCCGTCTGTATTCAGATCAAAGCTATTTGTCGGTATACTTATTTTGAAAGTAGTAGCCGCATTTATTTTCGGCTCCGACTTTATCGTGAATGGCTTTATTCCCTTTGTGAAATATTTTGTAGAATCGGGCTTTCAGGACCCTTACCAGCACTTTGCCGACATAGGAGAGACTAAAGCGTTTCCCTATCCGACAATAATGCTCCTGATGGTGACATTGCCGTACGCATTCCTTGCAAAGATTTCCACTTTATGGACTAGTGACGCTTTCCTGAATCTTTTCGTCCTTAGGCTGCCCATACTGGCTACGGACCTGTTCATCTTCTACGTCCTGATAAGATGGCTAAGAACACGTGAGGATAAAGTTCTGAAATACTACTGGGCATCTCCAATCCTTTTCTATATCAGCTACATCCACGGCCAGCTAGATGTCATACCAATAGCCATCCTTTTCATGTCCTTGGTTTTCCTTTTCAGGAACAAACTGGCGCTGTCGTCGCTTACTTTAGGTATGGGAATTGCAACCAAGACCAACATCCTCCTCACTCTGCCTTTCATGGCAGTCTACATCTGGAAGAACAGGTCATTCAATGATGCGGTAAGGTTTGCAGTGCTGTCTTCAGTAACTTATGCGATACTGATAGCTCCATTCCTCACATCGCAAGGATTTGTGCACATGGTCTTCGGCGCATCCGAGCAATTCCGCGTGCTAGATCTCGCGATTCCACTCGGCTACCAGAACATAGTCCTCCTTGCGGCGCCTGCGGCATACT